>NZ_CP135922.1:6000000-6600000 GCF_032399705.1 Paenibacillus sp. BIC5C1 | reverse complement strand
ACTATCGTCTGCGTGGTGCTCGGATTCCCGACAGCTTATTATATTTCACAGAAAGCGCCGCGCCGCAAAGGCATTCTGCTCGCGCTGGCAATCTTCCCACTATTGACGAGCCCGGTTGTGCGCTCGTTTAGCTGGATGATTATTCTCGGACGCAAAGGGCTGATCAACAACGCCCTTGTTGGGCTTGGTATCGTGGACAAGCCGCTCGATATTCTGTATACGCCGGCAGCCATGATGATTGGTTTGACCCATCTGTTCCTGCCGCTCATGATCATTTCCCTGGTCGGTGTGCTGGAGAACATCGATGGTGATCTGCTCAAGGCAGCACAGAGCCTGGGTGCATCCCGCTTCACGGCATTCCGCCGGGTGGTGTTCCCGCTGGCTGTGCCAGGGCTTGTGATCGGAGCCGTACTTGTTTTTGTCGGAAGCCTGACGGCTTATACAACGCCTGCGCTTTTGGGAGGCAAACAACGCGTCATTGCGACGTTCCTCTATCAGAACGCCATGACCCTGAACGACTGGTATCTGGCCTCGGTCGTTGCTGCGATTATGATTGTCATTACGTTTGTCGTGGTCGGTGTCATGAACAAAATGGCCAAAACTTTAAATCCGAAGGGGTAGACATATGCGGGAGAAACATATCGGGCTGGGCCTGTTCAGTCTGCTGGTCTTTATCTTTCTGCTGGGCCCGCTTCTGATCATATCGGTCACTTCGTTTGAACCGGGGACGGTACTCAAATTTCCGCCGGAGGGCTTCTCCCTCCGCTGGTACGAGAATATTTTCAACACAGGCGGTTTCCTCCGCACGTTCCAGACGTCCATCATCATTTCCCTGCTGGGGAATTTGCTGGCGCTGTTGCTCGGGGTTCCGGCTGCGTACGCACTTAGTCGTTATGATTTCAAAGGCAAGTCCGTGCTGAATGCATTGTTTTTGTCTCCGGTACTCATTCCGGGAATCGTGCTTGGTTTTACATTGATGAAATACCTGATCGTGATCTATCATCTGCCGATGTATCTCGGTCTGCTGATCGGCCACACGATTATTATGCTTCCATTTATCATTCGCGTTATCGCATCGAGTCTGTCGAGCTTTGACTTTGCGGTAGAAGAAGCAGCCCTGAGTCTCGGCGCAGGACGGGTTAGAACGTTCTTCCAGATCGTGCTGCCTAACATTCGCTCAGGAATTCTCGCGGCGGTGCTGATTGCCTTTCTGGAGTCGTTCAACAACGTGGACATTTCCGTGTTTATGACCGGACCAGGGGTAAGCACATTGCCAATTCAGATGCTGACCTATGTAGAAAATTATTTTGACCCAACCATTGCAGCCATTTCCGTGCTTTTGATGGTATTAACTGGACTTTTAATGTTCGTGATCGAACGGATCATGGGCGGATTCTCATACTTTACTAAACGTTAATTGGAGGCGCAGAACGCTATGGCATTGCTGACATTGGATCGCGTATCGGTGGCTTACGATAACCAGACGATCCTGAAGGATTTTCAATTGGAGCTGGAAAAAGGTAAGCTGCTCTCCCTGCTCGGACCGAGCGGTTGCGGCAAAACAACTACGCTGCGCCTCATCGCCGGATTCCTGGAAGCAACACAGGGCAAGTTTATGTTCGGCGGCAAGGATTATACGAAGGTTCCGGTCAACAAGCGGAATTTCGGATTTGTATTTCAGAGTTATGCGCTGTTCCCGCATCTGTCTGTCTATGACAACGTGGCCTTCGGCCTGCGGATGCGCAAGGTAAAAGACAAAGACATTTCTTCACGCGTAATGCGTATCCTTGAAGTGGTAAACCTGAACGGCTTCGAGAAACGCTTCCCGCAGGAACTGTCCGGTGGACAGCGTCAGCGTGTGGCGATTGCCCGCGCACTCGTCATTGAACCGGATTTGCTGTTGTTCGACGAACCGCTCAGTAACCTGGATGCCAACCTGCGGCTGAATATGCGGGTGGAGATCCGCCGGATTCAGCAGGAACTGGGCATTACGACACTTTATGTCTCTCATGATCAGGAGGAGTGCTTCTCCATCTCGGATCAGGTAGCGATTATGAACAAAGGCGTTGTCGAGCAGCTCGACCGCCCGGAGACTATTTTTAAATACCCGGCCACGGAATTTGTAGCTCAATTTATTGGCTTCCACAATTTTATTGAATTCGCAGAGCGCAGTGATGCAGGAGAGGTGATCACGCTGAAAGCGGGTGGTCGTTTGTTCACAGCAACAGCGCATCCTGGAACAGCACGTCCCGGTGCACGCAAAGGTGCGATTCGCCCGGATGATCTGATGGTTAGTGGAGATACCTCCGGGGACATGGCAAATGCATTGCCTGGGATTATCAAAGTAAGCACGTACCTTGGACGCAGTTATCAGTACGTCATTGAGACAGAACTTGGTGACTTCACAGCCAATCAGGAGATGGAGACACCTTATCTCAGCGGACAGCGGGTTAATCTGATTTTCCCGCAGGATAAACTTGTCCTTGTGGAATAGCAGCAGGAAGCAGCAGCAAAAGAGGCATTTATCAGCTGAATTCAGAGCAATATAGCTAATTGTAGCTGCTGCTCTGGATCGCTGTAAGATGCTCATGGAGAAGGAGATTATGCCCCATGCGTGCAGATCAACTAATTAAGAATGTACATGTGTATAACAGTTATTATAAACGATTCGAAATGAACAACGTGGCTGTACTGGACGGTAGGTTTATGTATGTTGGTCCAGGCGGCCCGGAGATGATTGAAGCCGATGAAGTGATTGATGCACGCGGACGTTACATGATCCCGGGCCTTATTGATATTCATCTGCACATTGAGAGTACAATGGTGACACCAGCAACCTTTTCCCATGGCCTGATCCGCTGCGGGGTAACGTCCATTGTGGCGGAACCGCATGAGATGGCGAATGTGTTTGGGCTGGAAGGTGTGCAGGAGATGATGTCGGCAAGTCGTGAGACAACGGTGGACATGTTCTACGCTATCCCAAGCTCCGTTCCGGCGACGCCGATGGAAACAACAGGTGGTTCAATCGAAATCGAAGACATGGATGTTCTTCTGGCTACTGGAGAGATCATCTGTCTGGGTGAGATCATGAACTATGTGGACGTCATCCGTGATCCGGAGTGCAAGACCAATCAGATTCTTCAGCATATTCGCAAAAACTATCCAGATCTCGTAATCGAAGGTCATACACCGAAATTGCTTGGGCTGGATCTGCACCGACTGATCTATGCGGGCATCGATTCGGATCATACGCATCAGAGCATTGAAGGCTTGCAGGCTCGAATTGCGGCAGGCATGTTCATTGAAATCCAGGAAAAATCGATGACGCCAGAAGTCATGGAATACCTGATTCAGCATGATGTTGCTCAGCATTTCTGCTTCGTAACAGACGATGTTATGCCGGATTCGCTGGTGGAACGGGGACATCTGGATCATATCGTACGTAAGGCCATTCGGATGGGTATGCGCCCCGAAGATGCGATTTACGCTGCAACCTCAACCCCTGCATCCCGTATGAAAATGACTGATCGCGGTAGCATTGCCCCAGGCAAAGTGGCGGACTATGTGCTGCTGTCCAACTTAGATACACTTGCAGTAGAGCAGGTATACAAAAATGGCCGTAAAGCTTATGACGACTACGAACCGTACAAGCAGGACCGAATTAGTGGACAGTTCCCACCTCACTTTTACCAAAGCGTGCAATTGGATTTGTTGGGAGCCGAGGATTTTGCAATCCGTTTGTCTGATCCGAAGGTGAATGGGCAAAGTGAAGCGTCCGACTCAGATGCACAGTTATCTGAAAATGGTGTAAACAACTGCCGAGTTATGATGGTGAAGGATGGTTCAACCTTTGTGGAAGAACATATTGCACAGGTTCAGGCTGCGAATGGTGAACTGCTCTGGGAAGAAAGCGAATATGGACAGATTGCGACCTTTGAACGTTATGGTGTGAACGGTAACCGAGCACACGGTTTGATTGGTGGAGACACGATCAAGCGTGGTGCCATTGCAACAACATATTCACATGATAACCACAACCTATTGGTCGTAGGACGCAATCGTGAAGATATGATCTTAGCAGCTAACACGGTAATTTCGAGCCAGGGTGGATTCTGTGTGGTGGAAGACGGCAAAGTGTTGTCCCATCTCGAACTTCCTGTGGGTGGTATCTTGACGGAGGAACCGCTGGCGGTGGTGTCACACCAAGTGAAAGAGCTGCGTGCAGCGATGTTGTCTCTTGGTTATGTGCACTATAACCCGATCATGTCCATCAGTACCCATTCCCTTGCGGTAAGTCCGGCTCTGAAAATTACGGATCATGGCCTGATTGATGTGAATGCAGGTAAGGTTGTATCGTTGATCGTGGAATAGTGTTTAATTATAAAAAATGGCGACACCCCAATTCACAACCATCATGTTTTGAATTGGGGTGTTTTTTTATGTGCAGGATCAAACAGAGAGGACTTGGAAGTGGTTCATTATTTGGACGAAGCAAATGAATACATATATAGTAAGAAGAAAATGTTCGGAGCCAACGCCAGGAGGATAAGTAGCATTTATGAAAAAATTAAATAAAACAAGAGCCATCTTTTTCGATGTAGACGATACCTTGTACGACCACTTACAGCCGCTAAAAGGAGCACTACAGGAAGTTCTTGGTTTACCGGATGATTTCCCGTATGGGGAGGCATATCATCGCTTCCGTTATTATAGCGACTGGCTGTCTGCTCAAGAGGATTTGTCGGCTGTACCCGAACCCGAAGCGGTTGAACGGATGCGTCATCGCAGATTTGAGCTGACCATGGCGGAACTTGGATATCCTCTACAACAGGGGCAGGCTGAAGAACTGCAAGCACGGTATTTGAGTAGACAGTTTCAGATTCAGCCCTTTGAGGGAGCATATGAACTTATCCGAAGACTTCTTGCAGAAGGGCATAGGGTAGGGTTAATTACCAACGGAGAAGGAAAACATCAGCAGCGGAAGCTCGAAGCTCTGGATGTATTCAGTCTTATTCCCGAGGAACGGATTTTCATATCGGGTACCCTTGGTTACGCCAAGCCGGATCGCAGATTATTTGAGCATGTAAGCAGGCAGACGGAATCGGATTCCAGTTCCAGTTATTACATCGGCGATTCATGGCGTAAT
This sequence comes from Paenibacillus sp. BIC5C1, assembly GCF_032399705.1. Classification (NCBI taxonomy): domain Bacteria; kingdom Bacillati; phylum Bacillota; class Bacilli; order Caryophanales; family Paenibacillaceae; genus Paenibacillus; species Paenibacillus sp. BIC5C1. The sequence continues at coordinate 6,594,854 of NZ_CP135922.1, read as the reverse complement.
GATGTTGTTGGTGCAGTGGATGCCGGATGGAAAGTGATCTGGTTCAACCATCGTGATGCTTTGCCAGAATCAGAGCATCAGCCACATCATGTAGCGCGCAGTTATGAAGAGATAAGCCGGGTCCTTACATCCGAGTTGGTTCATCAATAAAGAGTGTTCATATGCAGTGTGTGATGTTTTTAGACTTGATCAAGTCCGGTTCCCTCATGGGGATCCGGGCTTTTGTTGTTGTTGCATGTAGTTTACAAGGGGTGGGGTGAGGATTGTCATTGTTTATCGGTGAAAATCGAGGTATAGATACGAGATACGTTGTATAACAGTGTCAAAGGTTTTTTTACACGGGCCAAACATGAAGCGTAGCTTCATGGAATCTTCATTCGAAAGAGTAGGCTAAAGTCTTCACAAAGGATAAGGGCAGTGTTATAATTAAAACAAGATTTAGATTAAGTCTAAATTAAACAAACGGAAGCAAGTTAAATGACGTTATCAAATTCAAAACTATATGATACTCGAGAGGGGATAAATTCCATGAGCACAATCCAAACTAGAAACAATACTTTTGCAAACCATACCACTGAACTTCAAGATGTCCTGAACCGCCAGATTGCAGGTTGGTCTGTACTGTACACCAAATTGCACCACTTCCACTGGTATGTGAAAGGTCCTCATTTCTTCACACTGCATACAAAATTCGAAGAGTTGTATAACATGGCTACAGCGAATATGGACGAAGCCGCAGAACGTCTGTTGGCAATTGGTGGACGTCCGGTCGCAACGATGGCTGAGCAACTGCAGTTATCACCTGTTGAGGAAGCACAGGGACAGTTGTCAGCTGAAAAAATGGTAGAAACCGTAGTTGCTGATCTGCAAGCGATGGTGGGTGTTATTAACCAGGGTATTCAAGCAGCTGGCGAAGCTGAGGATAATGCGACTGAAGATATGCTGATTGGATTCACTGCTGCCTTGGATAAAGAGGTCTGGATGTTAAACGCATTTCTGGGCAAATAAGCTAAGATACCCTGCATCCTGAACAACGATATGTAGAGTCCGTGAACAAAGTGCCCGTTCGCTTACAAATCCGGTGTGCTTGCCGTATAATGATGGCATTCAAGATGTATAGATTGGTGGAGTGAATAATGCGGACAGACCTGGATGAACTGCGGAATGAAGCTGAACGGTTTATATATAAATGTTATAAAGAGCTGGGCCATTCGCGTGAAGACGCGCAGGCCCGGCTTGTTGCCGTTTTGAACGAGATTGAGCACACAGGCACATATGTGCATACTGCGGATGAATTGGAGCATGGCTGTAAAATGGCATGGCGGAACAGCAATCGCTGCATCGGGCGGCTGTTCTGGGATAAACTGCGCATCGTTGATGCACGTCATGCAGATACGGTTGGAACGGCAGCGGATGCTGTGATGAAGCACATCCGAGCGGCCTCTAACGGAGGCAAGATCATACCGATGATTACGATCCTTCCACCGGACGGTCCGAAGGGAGCCCCCGTGCGGATCTGGAATCACCAGTTGATCCGTTATGCCGGATATGAGACGACGGAAGGCGTTGTAGGCGATCCTGCATCTGTTGAGCTTACGAAGACAGCAATGTCGCTTGGCTGGCAGGGGGAAGGTACGCCTTATGATGTGCTGCCATTGATTATCCAGGCTCAGGGACAAGCTCCAGAGTGGTATCCTGTGCCCGGGGAAGACATCGTGGAAGTGAGGATCGAACACCCGGAACGTCCCGAGATTGCTGAACTGGACATGCGTTGGTACGGTGTGCCGATGATTGCCGATATGCGGCTGGAGATTGGCGGCATATCCTACCCTGCAGCCCCATTCAACGGTTGGTATATGGGAACTGAGATTGGCGCACGCAATCTGGCAGATACGTTTCGGTATAATAAACTACCAGTGGTAGCGGCAGCACTTGGCCTGAATACATCGAGTGAAACGACACTTTGGAAGGATCGAGCATTGGTAGAGCTGAATGTAGCTGTTCTGCATTCGTTCAAGAAAGCAGGCGTCAGCATTGTGGATCATCACACAGCGGCAGCGCAATTTGCCTTGTTTGAGCAGCGGGAGGAGAAGGCCGGGCGCGAGCTGACAGGCGATTGGGTCTGGCTGATTCCGCCGGTGTCTCCGGCAACGACGCATATTTTCCACAGTTCCTATCGCAATGAGATTGTGAGGCCCAACTTTTTCTATGGAGACCATTCCTACAAACTAGATATAGAGAAATCGGAAGCTGAACGGTTGGACAGGGGGAAACAACAACCCGAGGGGGATGAGCAGCCTCAGGTTGAGAACTCACCAATGAAATGCCCGTTTGCACACTAATGTGCGAGCGGGTTGTTTTTTGTTTTTTTATCAAACCAAAGACTCTAAAATAGGAAATAAAGCTTAATATTATTTCTCTATATGGAAATTAATTGAACTTCTATAATGAGGATCATGACTTAATATAGGAGGGTTAGCTATGCACGGAGTTCGAAGGCGAGCTAAAGCCCGATGGGGTGGAAGTTCTTGAAGCGAAGTTTTACAAGCCGACGGAATTGCCTGAGAACACAGACCCTTATCTAAAAAGTAAAATTGAAGAAAATGCACTACATATAGCAACTTTATTAGGAGTAAATAAATGAATGGAAGCTGCCCACTGATGTGGGCAGTCTTGTGCATTTAAACTCGTTTCGATCTGTAACGGCTGCGCATTACTGCCTGAACGGCAATGGCAGCGGCGATCAGAAGCAGATTGAACACAAACACAGTATACAGCGATCCATGCTCCACAAGCAGCGCAGCCACCAGAGGGGACACGATCGAGCCGATCTCTGCCGCCGAGACAATTTTGCCTATGACGGAGCTCCTGCCCTCGTCCGGGATATGGTCCCCGATATGAGCAAAGAACGAATCCATGTAACATGCACCGCCTACACCGCCGATCAGCATACCCACGTAAACCAGCACATATGAAGATGTGCTCAGAAAAACCACCACTTCGATGCCAATCATCAGCATGCCGAACATACAGAGAAGCAGACGATCACCCATCCGATCAGACAGGTAACCGGCTATCGGAGCAGCCGCGAGTGTAGAGATACCAACGACGGTAAAGGCAAGACTGATCGCAAACGGGTCCCAGTGCATGATATGAGCCGCGTACAACGCAAAATAAGTCAGAAACACGGCATACGCGCTCATCTCCAGGAAATGAACCGTACCGTAGCCAATCAGTTGCTGCCTCCGGGTAAGTCCGGTGGACGGTTCAGGAGTGGTTGGGCTAGGAGTAGCGTTTACTGGAGAAACTGTATAATCCGCAGGCGTTGGTGTTGGTTTGGCATCCGTTAGAGACTCGTTTGAGGCGTGACCGTCCACCACATTTTCAGATACAGGATTGGGCTTTGCTGCTGTCTTCATCCCCATTGCCGCAACCACAGCCATCAGGCAGCACACGGTCACGAGTAAAAAAGGCACCGACAACGGCCAATGCAACGAGAGCCAGCCGCTGATGACCGGACCCAGCACCATGCCTCCGCCTTCACTGCTGCTGATATAACCGTTGTACAGCCCCCGATTGTCGACATTCCCTTCATCCCCAATTATGGAACGTACGACGACCGTAAGTCCGGTAGAAGCGAGCCCTTGCAGCAGCCGCAGCAGGCCGAATACGAGCGCGGCAGAAGATACAGCGAAACCACCCATACAAACAGCGAGCAGCAGCAGCATGGCAATAAGTGCCCGCTTGCCCCCAACTTTCCGATAGAGTGCCGCGGCGGGCACCCCGCCAATGACTTTGCCGACATAAAAGAGTGCAAAAATAACCCCCATCATCCAGCCGGACAGGCCGAATTCCTCAATAAACAAAGGGAACAGGGGCAGGATCATGAAACCGCCCATCTGACTAAGAAAACAAATGATCATCAGCAAAGGCAGGTTACGGCGAATATCCACGAACAGGACTCCTTTCACATGACTTGATTCCGAAATCCTCATGAAATCGCTCTACTTGGATGCGTAGATATCGACATATACCCGTAATGTATGCTGTATTTGTGAGAATAAGAAGAAATAACACATGGCGTTTACATCAAAACCATTGCGGATATAGCTGAATCATATATAATAGATGGGATTTGTAATGAAGCATGCATGAAAAGAAGTGTACAGGCTCAAGGTATACCTCAAGTTTAAAGGGGGCGAAATGAAGCATGTCAGAACAACAACCGATTATCCGGTTCGACCGGGTGACCCAGCAATACGATCAGGATGAAGCCGTATTGAAGGAAGTCAGCTTCGAGATTGAGCGGGGTAAATTTTATACGCTACTCGGCCCGTCAGGCTGCGGGAAAACAACGATATTGCGCCTGATCGCCGGCTTTGCGGAGCCGACACAGGGCAGTATTTATTTTAACGGTGCACTGATTAACCAAGTGCCGGCTCACCAGCGGCAGGTGAATACCGTATTTCAGGATTACGCGTTATTTCCACATTTGAACGTATTTGAGAACGTAGCTTTTGGTTTGCGGATCAAAAAAATGAAAACCGCTGAAATTCGCGGCAAAGTGCTGGAAGCACTCAAGTTCGTCAATCTCTCCGGTTATGAAAACCGTGAAATTGGCGAGATGTCTGGCGGACAACGGCAGCGCGTCGCGATTGCGCGGGCGATTGTGAACGAACCCGAAATTTTGCTGCTGGACGAGCCGCTATCGGCGCTCGATCTGAAGCTTCGGACCGAAATGCAGTATGAACTGCGCGAGCTGCAACAGCGACTAGGCATTACGTTTATTTTTGTCACGCATGATCAGGAAGAAGCCTTGGCGATGTCGGACGAGATCTTTGTCCTGAACGGCGGCGTTATTCAACAGAGCGGCACGCCGAATGATATCTATGATGAGCCGATTAACCGTTTTGTGGCGGACTTTATTGGTGAATCGAACATTGTATCCGGCAAAATGAAGCAGGACTTTGTGGTGGAATTCGCTGGCGCAGAGTACGAGTGTGTCGATCAGGGTTTGCAGCGGGACGAGCCTGTGGAGATTGTGATTCGTCCAGAGGATATGGAGATTACAACCGAGGAACAGGGCAAGATGCAGGTCAAGGTGGACTCCCAGCTGTTCCGTGGGGTGCATTACGAGATATCGACCTACGATGATGCGGGCAATGAGTGGCTGGTGCATTCCACGAAGAAAGCCGTCGTAGGCGCTCGTATTGGACTGTATTTTGACCCGGAAGCCATCCACGTCATGCGCTTTAACGAGACGGAAGAAGAGTTCGATAAACGTCTGGAAGCCTACCAAGAGGCCGTTCATGCAGACTAAGGCGAGTACACGCAATGCGTATCTGATTCCATATGTATTATGGATGGTGTTGTTTGTAGTTGCTCCGGTTCTGCTGGTGGTGTATTACTCGTTCTTCGATGTGGAGGGCAATTTCACGCTGGGTAACTACGCACGGTTCTTTACACCTGTGTACATGCAGATGACCCTGAGCTCGTTCTGGTATGCATTTCTGATCACGGTGTTCTCGCTATTAGTGTCGTATCCGACGGCGTATCTACTGACTCGTACGAAGCACAAGCAGCTGTGGCTGCTGCTTATTATTTTGCCAAGCTGGATCAATCTGTTGTTAAAAGCGTACGCCTTTATCGGCCTGTTCGGCACGTATGGCTTGACCAATTCCCTGCTTGAAGTGGTGGGCATTGGCACGCAACAGATTCTGTTCACCGATTTTAGCTTTATCTTTGTTTCGGTGTACATCTTCATTCCGTTTATGATCCTGCCGATCTTTAACGCGTTGGAAGAGATGAATCCGTCGCTGATCTATGCAGCTCGGGATCTTGGGGCATCGTCATGGCTGACGTTCCGCCGGGTTATCTTCCCGCTGACGCTCAGCGGAGTGAAATCCGGCTGTCAGGCCGTATTTATTCCAGCGCTATCCTTGTTCATGATTACCCGCCTTATTGCGGGGAACCGGGTAATTACGCTGGGAACAGCGATTGAGCAGCATTTTCTCGTCACCCAGGACTGGGGGATGGGTTCGACCATTGCCGTCTTTTTGATTATTGCGATGGCGATCATTATGTTCCTGACTGGATCAGGCAAGAAGGAGGTGCGTAATGGGAAGAAACGGAAAGCTGTCTAACGTCTATCTGGCCGTTGTATTCGCCATACTGTACGCACCGATTGCGTATCTGATCTTCTATTCCTTCAACAGTGGCGGGCATATGCGCGGCTTCGAAGGATTTACATTGGAATGGTACAGGGAAGTATTTGCCGATACCCGGCTGCTGATCATTGTACTGAATACGTTTATTATCGCGCTTCTGTCCTCGGCGATCTCGACGATGCTCGGTGTGGCAGGGGCACTGGCGATCTATCATGTGCGGCGCAAACGGACCAAGAATACGTTGCTGTCACTCAATAACGTGCTGATCGTTAGTCCGGATGTCATCATCGGTGCGTCCTTTCTGATTCTTTTCACCATGATTGGCATCAAGCTTGGATTCACTTCGGTACTGTTGTCTCATATCGCATTCAGCGTGCCGATTGTCGTAATTATGGTACTGCCCAAGCTTCAGGAGATGAGTCCGACCTTGATGGATGCGGCGCGCGATCTGGGTGCTGGATCATGGCAGATCCTGACTCGTGTCGTGCTTCCATACGTTAAACCGGGTATTTTTGCCGGATTCTTCATGGCATTGACGTACTCGCTGGATGACTTTGCGGTAACCTTCTTTGTCACGGGTAACGGATACTCCACACTCTCGGTGGAGATTTATTCAAGAGCAAGGCAGGGCGTGTCATTGTCCATCAATGCGCTGTCGACACTGCTGTTCCTGCTGACGGTGCTGCTGGTGGTTGGATATTACTTCATTAACCGCCGTGCCGCGCGTACGCCTGCGGGAAGGGGGCTGCGTCCATGAAGCAACTGGTTCGGACATTTGCAATTGTATTTGTGGCTGCCTTTGCCTTGATGATTCTCGCTTCGTACCTGAACAAGAGTCAGGGATATTCCGGCGGCAACACGCTGACGATTTACAACTGGGGCGATTATATCGACCCGGATTTGCTGAAGGAATTTGAGCAAGAGACCGGCATCAAGGTGATCTACCAGACGTTTGACTCGAACGAAGCGATGTTAACCAAGATTGAACAGGGCGGCACGACGTTTGATGTGGCGATTCCTTCCGAGTATGCGATTAGCAAAATGAAAGAAGAAAATCTGCTCATTCCGCTGGATCACAGCAAGCTGCCCAATCTGAGCAACATCGATCCGCGGTTTATGGACCTTTCCTTCGATGAGGACAACAAGTATTCCATCCCTTACTTCTGGGGAACAGTGGGGATTGTGTACAATCCTGAACTGGTTGATGGGTTAACGTTCGAGAGCTGGAATGACCTGTGGGACCCACGTTTGAAAAATCAAATCCTGCTGCTCGACGGTGCCCGTGAAGTCATCGGCATGGGGCTGAACAGCCTCGGGTATTCGTTGAACGATACGAATGAAGACCATCTGCAGGAAGCTTTGAAGAAACTGTCCACCCTCACGCCTAACGTCAGAGCGATTGTCGGAGACGAGATCAAAATGCTGCTGGCAAATGAGGAAGCGGCGGTCGGACTCGTATGGTCCGGGGATGCGTCAGAAATTATGGATGAGAATGACAAGCTGGATTACGTGGTTCCTGAGGAAGGCTCGAACCTTTGGTTCGATAACATGGTTATTCCGAAGACCGCGAGTAATATTGAAGGCGCTCATCAGTTTATCAACTTCATGCTGGACCCGGATCATGCGGCTCGTAATGCTGAATATGTCGGGTACTCTACACCGAATGCCGAGGCATTGAAGTTGCTTCCAGAGGATATTTCGGAGGATGAGCGATTTTATCCAGATGAGACGCTGACGGGCAAGCTGGAAGTGTACAATAATCTGGGCAAAAAAATGCTCTCGCATTATAATGATTTGTTCCTCGAATTTAAAATGCATAGTAAATAAAGGTATTCGAGTGAGATGTACAGCGTCTTTCTAATTCTCTAAAACTCCAATGGGAGTTAATGACCACCAAAAGCGCATGTACAGTTCGTTAGAATAAATAGGGGTGCAGCTCGTCATTTCAATTGAATGACGAGCTGCACCCCTATATTTTTACCCTGCTTCAGAGCAAATAGCTCAGGTAGGTTGTCTTATCCTTGTTTACACGTTAACGGAGGAGACAGAACAAACGAAGGAAGCGAAGCGTGCGCCTTTATCCCCGGATTTTCCCATTCTAGATGGGATTCAAAAAAATCTGGGGATAACAGCGATCCGAAGTTGTTCTGTCACCGCAGTGGTCAAGTGTAAACGACATAAGATTTACATGCGCTTTTTGCGACCCACAATGATCCATGCCCCGCCCATTATCAGCACAATCGCCACGAACGGTTGGACAAAGGACAGACTGTTAAGCATCGTGCCAATCGACATGACGGAGAAGAACAACAAGGAGATCACCGTCAGAATGTTGATCGGAATCAGCAACCATTTGTTACGGCCACCAAACCAATACAGTTCAAACAGACCTACGGCTACCGCAAGAATAAAGCCAGGCCACATGGTGCTCCAGTTACCGAAGAGCATGGCGATCTGGCTGACAATACCTGCCGTAAGCAAGATGCCCCCGGGAACCAGCAATCCGACCCCTCGTCCAATCATGGAGAAGTAGAGCCAGTGGAAGAATAGCCCCAGTGGAATCACAAAGAGGGTGGGCCAGAACGTGGCGAAGATTGTACCCGGACCGAGTGAACCTCCCTGGTTCAAAATCAGGTACACGCCGAGCAAAATAAGCACAGGCGCAAGAATGGTACGTTTAGCCATGATATCTCTCCTTTTCAATACAAGATCAATTCCCGAACGGTCATGGAGTATGTTTTCTCGTTATTCACAGCATACCATGAACCGCAAAAGGGGTTCCTCGGTCTTTGGAGTTAAACTGAACCTAGACTAAAGTCTAGGTTCAAAACATGCAATCCATATTCCCGTTAGAAGGATTGGGTTCGGAATTATTCAACCACGGGATGCATGGGTTGTTTGAGACTCGAACGGTATTGCCCGGGCGTCTGTCCGGTCCACTTTTTGAAAGCATTCTGAAAGGCGCTTTGCTCCGAAAAATGTAAGGCATAGGCAATATCCCCTACCGAATAGGTACCTTTCTGCAAATATCGCATGGCCAGTTCCTTACGTACCTGAACGGATATCTCATGATACGTTGTATCTTCTTCACGCAACCGGCTCTGAAGTGTGCGAATGCTCACTCCCAGATGCTCTGCGGTGTGTTGTAATGTGGGAAAGAAGGTTGGAAGGCTATCAGTCATCCACCGGCTTACTTTGCTGGAGAACGGTTGAGACGAATGAAGCTCGTCTTTGCTTTCCTGAGCCATGGTTTCAAAGACCTTCAGCATTCTTGCATCCGAATATAATACGGGCTGATTCAGAATATCCTTGTGCATTCGCAGGAACGTACGGGTATCCCCGAATCTCGGCTTTATTCCGAACATGTCAACATAAGGAGATAGATCGTTTGAAATCTCGGGGGCTTGGTGACCGAATCGCACCTCCTTTAACTCCACCCGGCGATTCGCCAGTTTGTTGATTAAATACACCATGGAGACAGCCATATCTTCCACACAATGACGGGACATCTGCTTCTCCGAATGCTGCAAGGACAATTGAAGGATCAAATCGGTTCCGGATACCTCCCAATCCAGATTAAATCCACTATATAAAATGATGTTATATCGTTGATATGCAGCGAGTGCATCTCCAATCGTCTTGGAATGCATCATGACGTAACCGGGAAGGCCAAGGTCCGCAAAGTCCAGCAGTTGTCCCTGGTTCAATCCAAAATACAGATCATCCGAGTATCTGGCAGCATCCTGCATAATCCGTTCCAACTCTTCAACTGGAATACGTGCTTCCGGATTTTTCATGATAGCAGGATCTAAACCTGCGTACTCGAAAAACGCTTCAGATTCATACCCTTTGTTCACCAGCGTCTTCATAATTGGATACAACATGGAAATGGACACACCGTGATTATGGTTGTTCATGCTACCCCCTTTTGCGCGAATCAGCAATGTTTCGGCGTCGTTGATCATTTGTTTATGTATGCGTTCATTCTATGCTTGTGATATGCCAGCTTCTTCGGCCTTCATGAACATTATTATACAGGAGGAACAGATGTATGAAATCTAATATTCTGGTGATTAACGGTCATCCTGATCCGCAAAGTTACTGCAAAGCATTAACAGAAGCCTATGTAAAAGGAGCCCGACAATCGGGCAGTTCTGTGGAGCTGATCGACCTGAGCCATATTCAGTTTAATCCGAATCTTCAGTACGGGTACCGGCAGCGGACGGAATTGGAACCTGATTTGGTGAGAGCTCAGGAATTGATCCGATGGGCGGACCATCTGGTGTTTGTATATCCGACGTGGTGGGGCGTGATGCCTGCAATTTTGAAAGGGTTTATTGATCGGGTATTTTTGCCCGGATTCGCGATGAAAGATCGGGAGGACTCGCCCCTATGGGACAAATTGCTGAAAGGAAGGTCTGCCCACATCATTGTGACTATGGACACACCACGCTGGTACAATCGATTCATTTACAGACATGCAGGGCATCGGGTCATGAAATCCAATATTCTCAAATTCTGCGGGGTCTCCCCGGTACGTATAACCGAGATTAGTCCAATCAAAGGCTCCACTGAGGCGTTCCGCCTGAAATGGCTGGATAAATTGATGGAGATGGGCATGAAGCAAAGTGCCAGAACTAAACCCCATGCTGGTCAGTCAGAGAATCCCAACCAACAAGTTTAGCCCAGCCTTTAGTAGCCATGTAGTTATATTAGCTATGTCACGTTGCTTTGCTATGTGAAGAAGCCCACTCCGCGAAGAGTAGGCTTCTTTTAACTTTTATAAAAGGGGGCATACCTTTATTTCACCACATCAGAATGCTTCTTGCTCCAGCTGTTCACGCCATCATCTTCGATAATCGATATTGCCGCATCGGCGATGTCCGGATCTGTCATTAACTTTTCCTGGATACGGAACTTGATATCATCGGCATCGGCAAGGCTCAAGCCTTTGGTCAGTTCGATTAGACCCTCTACGTGGTAATAACGACCTTCCTGAACAATGCGCATCATCTGGATATCTGCAACATGAGAGTCTGCCAGAATGGTCTGGGATACTTTATCCTCAACATCCTGTGGAGCCGCTACACCAATCAGTCCGATCATATTGTCATAACCTACACGGAAAGCGACAGCGATCATCAGGCATCCAATAATGGTCGTCACGATTCCATCGAGCAATGCAAAATTGGTCAGTGCAATGACGACGACAGAGATCAGTGCGAGTGTCGCACCGAGTACCGCTACAATATCTTCGTAAAATACAAGGCGTGTTGGCGGTGCGGCGCGTCCTACATTTTTGATCGCAGCAGGGAACAGGGCGAGGCCTGATGCTTTGGGCGCGCGTGCTTCGTGTAGAATTTCTTTCATCGCTTTAATCAAAATGGCTCCATCGATCACAATGTTAAGCACCAGCACGCCGATGTTAATCCAGATACCACCGGAATGAGCAGCCGGATGCAGTAACAGATGAATCCCTTCATGTATCGTTTCATACGCCATGATGGTAACAACGATAACGGCAATCATACAGAAAATGTTGATGACCCGTCCGAATCCGGTCGGAAAGCGGCGTGTAGGTTTTTTCTCAGACAACACACTCCCGACAAAGACAAACCCTTGGTTGATGGCATCGGCCAAAGAGTGCATCGCCGAAGCGAACATGGCGCCACTGCCACTGAATAGAAAGGCTCCTCCTTTGCACAGTGCAAGTACGGCATTTCCTGCCATAGCTACGGCTGAGGATGTGTTCCCCTTTTTGACGAGAGACATTAAGCTCTCAGACTTTTGTTGTTCAGCCACTTCGAATGTTCCTCCCAGAAAGATGTGATAGGTGTAGAAAGAGTATTCCTTAATTACAGCTTGGTCATTTCCACTAAATGTTATTATAGCTTGCTTTACAACTCCCAGCATTATGCAAAAAAGGTCATATCACTACAAACACCCGTGCGAGCTCGCACGAGTGTCTGGTTATTTTTATATAAGGTGTTATATCAACGGATCAATCAAATTTCCAGCATGACAGGCTCAGGTTGCCATACTGATAGGCTTTGAACAGGAGTGATGCCTGCTTGTTCTGATCTCCCGCACCCATGGCGAGCAGCAATGGTACAAAATGCTCTGGCGTAGGCACGGCTGCTTGAGCTGATGGTGCCAGCTTGTCATAGGCGAAGAGGGACTCTGTATCCCAGCTCACCAGCTTGTCTTGCAGCCAGTTGTCAAACGCCATGGCCCAAGGATCAACGCCTGCGCTTTCCCAGTTTAACTGACGCAGGTTGTGTACCGTTCCTCCACTGCCAATCACAAGAACGTCCTGCTCACGCAATGTAGCCAGCGCTTGGCCTACCTGATATTGCTGTTCATTGGACAGATATCGATTCACGGATAATGCAACCACCGGAATATCCGCATTTGGATATAGCAGACGAAGGACGACCCACGCACCGTGGTCCAGGCCACGAACGGATTCACTTTCTACCGGAATACCAGCATTCGCGAACAGGCGCTGAATCTCCGCGGTTGTCTCTTCATGCCCTTGGGCAGGATATTTGATCTGATACAGCTCGGGCTGGAAGCCGCCAAAATCATAGATGGTCTCATAATTGGCTACTGAAGAAACCAACTGAGTTGTGGATTCCCAGTGAGCTGAGAACAATACGATCGCTTTGGGCTTCGGCAGTTCCTGTCCAAGTTTTTGCAGAAACTCAGTGTATGCATTTTCCTCCAGTGCGAGTGATGGTGCACCGTGAGCGATAAACAGGGATGGCATCATTATGAATTCAGTCCTTTCGGTTCTTCGGCAGTCAGCTTGGCATCCGTCCGAAGCCATTGTTGAAATTGTTGATATAAGTCGGGGGTGACTTGGTGTCCACCGTGATATCTAATGTACGTAACGTTATTGGTCTGTTCACGGAAAAAGCTGGCGTTATCTTCACCAAGCTGCAGCGGGAAGAGATGATCCTGATCACCATGCGAAATAAATACAGATAACTCCGAGTTGGGCTGTATGTTGTATTCGTCCTTCACAAATTGCGGAATGTAACCACTCATGGCCACAATTCCCTTGATTGCATCTCCCATGATTAGCGAGAGCGTCATCGCCATAATAGCTCCCTGACTGAACCCGGCGATGTAACGCCGTGCGGGATCAATGGCATATTGGGCGGACAGGTCAACCATTAGCTGTTGCAGTCCCTGAACAGAGGCGTCGAACAACTCACGGACGGGATTTCCAATGCTTTTTATTTGAAAATAGGCGTAGCCGCTACCCTGAACAATGGGCCCACGTACGGCGACGATAATAAAATCGGACTGAAGAGGCTCCAGTAAACGAAGCATATCCTGTTCATCTGAACCCATGCCATGCAGGGCAAAAATGACGGGGTATTGTTGTTCTGTATTGTAATTGGAAGGAAGCCGAACCTCGTAAGTCAATGAATAATTCAATGCAACCACCACCTGATATGAAATGAGTAATCAAAATAAAGTTCACTAATATGAAATTAATCTTCTTATTAATGAACAAAATTTATCATGATTCCATTGTAGGGTCAATATTTTTTTTGTATTATGAAAATATGTTCCGTATAAGAAATCTATAATGATCTATAACGATGTAGCAGGCGGATCGCCAAAGTAAACCACATATTACTCCCAAGAACGTGATCATTATGCTTAAAGGAACCGTGCCCATTTTGAGGATATTTGATGAAGACAAGGCGAAAGAGTTCTACCTGGAATATCTGGGTTTTCGATTGGATTGGGAACATCGGTTTGAGCCAGATCTGCCGCTATATATGCAGGTATCTCTGGATTCCATTCAATTACACCTATCAGAACATCATGGCGATTGTACGCCTGGAGCGGCTTTACGAATAGAAACGGATGCGCTCGATGCCTTATGCGAGGTGCTTAATCGGAAAAAGTACAAGCATTCGAGACCCGGCATTACCGACACGCCGTGGAATCTAAGGGAATTGACAGTGATTGATCCGTTTGGTAACCGAATTGTTCTTTATGAACCTAACGTGGGATAAGATTGTGTATTGAATATTCAAATCGGATATACAGAAGATCAAAGGAGGATGATTGCAGCATGGATATTGGTCTAGCCATTCGTACGATTCGCAAACAAAAACAGATCACCATCATGCAAATGTGCGAGGGTACGGGGCTATCCAAGGGGTTTATCAGCAACGTGGAAAATAATAAAACATCACCGTCCATCGCCACGCTCGAAAGTATCGCCGATTATCTGGAAGTGCCACTGCCATACTTGCTGCTGTCACCGGAGCAGCGGATGAATGTGGTGCGCAAGGATGAGCGCAAGGAGACGACTGCCGGAAGTGGGCAGATCAAAGTACAGCATCTAACGGCCAAGGGTGCCATGCGCATGTCCATTGTGGAGCTGCCAGCAGGTGCATCGACTGGAGTTAATAAACACGCCGGAGAAGAGAGTCATCTGGTTCTGCAAGGCCGAATTCGCGCAGAGCAGTGTGAGGATGTAGAGATTCTGGAGGCAGGGGATTCATTCAGCTGGAATGCCATCGTTCCCCACGAAGTAACCAATATTGGGGAGGAACCCGCGGTAGTACTGATCGCCGTGTCCAAGGAGCTGGATTTGGACCATTTGTGGAACGCATAAGCAGAGGATAGTGGAATGGAGAAGGAAAAGTAACGCTTCATTAATTATAAGGGTAGAGAATCCGCGTGATGAATCGTATTCGGACACGATGGCGGCGGCTGCTGAATATGTAAAAGGCCGCCTAGAGGTTTCTCTGGCGGCCGGATGGCGACGGAGTGCATCATTAGAAATGGTTGCTTCCGTCATGCATTGTTCTTTATAAATGGTCTGACTACTCCTGCTTACTGTGGATTAGTTGTCCAGATGCCTGCGGCTTTAACAAATACACGGTCCGACAGTTTGAGCGTCGCCAAAGCCAGTTCAGCTACGTCTTCCGCTTGCATCATGCGGTCTTCGTCTCCAATTTTGAGTCCAGCATTGGTTGCCAGCTCCGTGTTCACTGTACTTGGTGTTAACGCAGTAACCCGGATGTTGGATTTGCGCACTTCCTGCATCAGGGATTCGGTCATGCCGAGCAGCGCGAATTTGGAAGCGCAGTAAGCTGAGCCGGTAGCAAATCCACGCTCGCCTGCGGTGGAGGCGATGTTGATAATGCTGCCGCTGCTTTCCTTAATCATGCTTGGCAGTACAGCACGAGTTACGTAGTATGTACCCATCACATTAACATGCAGGATACGTTCCCACTCTTCCGGGTCCATGTCCAGCAGTGTGCCGAAGCTTGCAATGCCTGCATTGTTGATCAGAATGTCGACTGCACCAAGTTCCATCTCAATCGCAGCTACGGCTGCTTCAGCCTGAGTGCGATCGGAAATATCCGCAATGGCACTGGTTACTTTTACACCATATTCCTGGCTCAGCGACTGCTGGAGAGCCTCCAGATCGGAGGCCGTCCGAGCGATCAGTCCGAGATGTACACCTTCCTTGGCAAGTGCTTCAGCAATGGCACGGCCAATACCTTTACCGGCGCCAGTGATGACAGCCGTTTTATTTTTAAGTTCCATGTGGGTAACTCCTCCTTAGAATTGGACTAGCATTTAATTATACTATATTACCCACAGTTCGAATATTTGCTTCATCATGATTGTTTGATTTTGATACTGCCTGAAGTAGTGCGAGCTTTGATGACTTCGCGGCTTACCATGGGTGAATCAGGTATATTCACATCACCAGATGTGGCCTGTGCATCGTAAATGCCGTCAAAATCAGGTGCCGCCTGTATGGAAATATCTCCAGACTGTCCCGATACATCAATTGAACCGGAGACTTCTTGCTCGATCTTTACGCTGCCGGAAGTGAACTTAACATTTGCTGCACCGTTCAATTGTGTAATTTTGGTATCTCCCGACTGTACATTTCGGGTCACATCGCCATTAATGCCATTTAGCGTGAAACTGCCGGAAGTTTGTTTGACTTCCATATCTCCCGCAATTGCCGCGGCTTTGATGTCTCCTGAAGTCAGATCGAGTTGAATGGTTGGTACGGTAATGTCCTGAAGGTGAATGCTTCCAGACGTGTTGTTAAGGTCCAAGGTATTGGCATGCAGACCCTTCAGATCCAGATCACTGGAAGAAGAGACGATGTTAACTTCATCCAGCTGATGTCCTTCAGGGAGCGCAACCGTAATCGTTTGCTGCTGATTATTCCAATAAAGGGTGAAAAATTGCAAACGCAAACGCTCTTCCTGGTTTAGCGTAAAGGTTCCTTCCGTGATCGAGGCCTGTTCAAAACCTTTAATTACGGCTGGGTCCCACTTTCCGTCGACTTCAATGTAGCCATTGGAATCCGGACTGACAACAAACTCAATATCTGCGCTTAAGTTGGCATTCATCATGATATTGTGCAGCTCATCATTTTTAAATTCCCAACGTTTGGAGTAGGGTTCTCTTTTGTCTCCGAACTGAACTCCGTAAATGGAGGTTCCGAGCAAACCGATGCCGATACATAGTATGGCTAAAGCGATCCATTTTTTGGTGCTCATGATTAGACATCCCCTTTCATCGTCTTTTGATTCCATCTTATATACTGAAGAGTGATTGACTTAAAGGCTTTAAACACCGATTTTGTCGCAATGGCGAATAGAATGCCTACACCGAATACTCCAATCGACACGAACAATTCAGAATACTCGAAATGGCCGAGATATAAGAAATCCACAGCAGCAGCAACCGGGGCTAATACCAGCAGCGACAAACTGGCAATGGTTAGCCATACCGACCACAGAGTCAATCCTAGCGGAATGGCCAATATGATGTTTAGGAAAAAAAGTCCGATTGCCGTGAAGAAGTTGCGTGCAGCTCGATTTCCCTTCTTTTGCTGTGAACGCATTTCTTCGAATGTTGGCGCATAAAACGGATCAGATCCGGGCGTATGTGCATCATACCTGTCACCTAACGCTTCTTTGGCAATCTCGATCGGATGCCCCAATTCCCGTGCAATCTCTTCTTCCGGTCTTCCTTCTCTTAATCCCATCTCAAAATGCTGTTCATAATCAGCGAGCAATTCGGCCCGTTCCAGCGGGTCCATCGGTCTTAGATGAATCTCCATTGCCTGCATGAATTGTTGTCTATTCATTTGGGGTACCTTCCTCTATAAGATTTGCGACACTGCGCACAAAACTATTCCATTCATTCGTGAGAGTCTTCATATAATCACGGCCGGTATCAGACAGTTTGTAGTACTTACGTGGAGGGCCTTCACTGGATTCCTGCAGGTAAGTCGTACAATAGCCGTCATTGACCAATCTCCGCAAAAGGGGATACAGCGCACCTTCCGCCACCTCAATATGCTGGGATACAGCCTGAGCGAGTTCGTAGCCGTAACGATCCTGGCGGTTGATCAGCACGAGGACGCATAGTTCCAGCACCCCTTTTTTAAATTGAATATTAACATTCACTTGGGTTCCTCCTTGTTGCTCTATCCAATCACTAGTGTGTATTGTTCAGTAGTCGTGAGTTCATCATAGCATCCGGTACTGTTTAATGCAAGGTAGTGATTTTAAAATAGTTCCATATCACGATGTGCCGCTAAGTTGGACTAACTTCGTTTTCTCGCTAATTTATCTATAGATCAGCATACGCAAAACCCGAATCGGTTACTTCCGTCTGAAGACGGATTCCGATCCGGGTCTATGGGATGAAGGCTACAACGATGGGGTATCAGCTTAAGTTATTTATGTGCATCCAATACTGTAAGGTCTTTAACGGCAGGGCCTTCAATGACTTTTCCAGTGTAATTGAAGCGTGAGCCATGGCATGGGCAATCCCAGGAGCGTTCCCCAGCATTCCATTCCACTTCACATCCCAAATGGGTGCAGGTCGTATCCACGAGAAAAAGTTTGCCAGTCGGGTCCTTGTAGGCGCCGGCACGTTTGCCGTCATGGCGAACGACAGCCCCTTCATCGTTGCCGAGTTCTCCCGTGTTCTTGTGTATAATGCCAACTTTGCCAGAGATCAGTTCCGCGGCTACATTGACATTCTCTACAAGGAAGTTTTTCACACCTGGGTCTACCTTGAATCTTGCAGGATCGAATACAGCAGCGTAAGCGTTGTCGCGTCCGGTAATCCGGTCCGTAAGGATATGCCCAGCCATCGTTCCTGTGGTCATACCCCATTTGGCAAAGCCGGTAGCCACATAGACTCGTTCATGTCGTCCAGTAATTGGACCAATGTAAGGGACTTTATCGATGGAGATCAGATCCTGAGCTGACCAGCGGAAAGGGATGTTGCGAATGCCGAATGTATCGGCTGCATAACGCTCCAAATTTTCATAATGACCGACTGTGCAGATGCCCTGTCCGGTTTTGTGATTTTCCCCTCCAAAGAGGATGTGTTCCTTCCCTTTATGAATGACAGTACGCAGGGATCGATAGGGTTCATCGTCTGAGATATACATGCCACCGGTGAAAGGTTTCTGAGGTTCAACAACAACAGCGTAGGAACGTTCAGCGTGCAGCCGTGAAAAATAAAATCCGGGATCATAGACCGGAAAATGGGAGGCAACAACGACATGTTCGGCTGTAACGGATGGACCATTCTCATATGTCCGCACATGTAGCGAGGCATCCTCCTCTACATCGGTAACTGTTGTATGTTCGTAAATGCGTACACCTTGCTTGACTGCGGATTCCAGTAAGTAATGTAAGTAACTGAGCGGGTCAAAGCGAGCCTGTCCCGGCATCTTAATCCCTGCCCTGGACGGAACAGGGATGGGAAGGGGATCAACCCATTGACCAGGAATATTCAGCTTGCCATAGGCTGTCAGCTCAATCTCCAGCTTCTTGAGATTTTCCTCGGATTGAATGTAGACATAGGCATCTTCCTCAGCCCACTGGCAATCAATCTGTTTATCTTTTACCAGATCGCGCATCCACTTGGCAGCTGTTGCATTGCCTTCATAATACATGCGGGCCTGTTCTTCTCCAAAATGATGAAGCAATTCATCAAATATCACGCCATGCTGTGCCGATACCTTGGCTGTTGTGTGGCCTGTTGTGCCATCCAGCACTTTTCCTGCTTCAAGCACAACCACACGCATGCCCTTCTGGGCCAGCAAGTAGGCTGTTGTAATGCCTGCAATTCCTGCACCAATAATGGCTACATCGGCGGTTGTATCTTCTATCAGTTTCGGATATTCATTGAATGTGTTTGTTGCTCTCCACAGAGACTCCGGAATGGAAGGCATACCTGTGGGGGGCTGCTCATGTTCACTCACTCCATTTTCCTCCTTCAATATTCTTCTTAAGGACTATGCCTAGCTCAATAAGTACGTCAAATCTATACTCCTATCCATGATTACCATACTGTGCCAGAATAAAACGATTGTCCGCATACTTTCCTGAGGAAAGTTCACATTTTCCTGTGAGGCACCCCTGTTTTTTTTGCTAAACATGCTATATGATAGATTTATCGAAACCGTTTTAGTAAATGAAAAGAAGAGTTAACGATAGATCGTGAAGTGCTTGTTCTAAAAGGTTAAATCTTCGAATTGCGTGGTCAAATACATCAAGATTGCATCGTATTAATTTAGGGATTATGTATCCGCTATCATTCTAAATAAATCAATGAATTACCAAAGGAGATTCCATATCATGACCAACCAAACGAAATATCCTTTCCAGGATACAACGCTCGAACTAGATACACGTGTAAAGGACCTCGTCTCCCGTCTGTCGGAAGATGAGAAAATCGAATCGATGCTGCAATACCAACCCGCAGTAGAACGCCTAGGTATCGCAGCATACAAACATGGCACAGAAGCAGCCCATGGCCTAGCCTGGCTTGGCGAAGCGACTTCCTTCCCGCAGCCGGTAGGGCTAGCATGCACATGGGATGCGGATCTGATGAAAGAGATCGGCTCCGTGATCGGGGATGAGGCACGTGTATTTTACAAACGCAATCCGGCAGTAAACGGTCTGACGCTGTGGGCGCCTACGGTTGATATGGAGCGTGATCCACGTTGGGGTCGGAACGAAGAGGCTTATGGTGAAGACCCGGAACTGACTGCTGAGCTGACAACGGCCTTGGTTAAGGGAATTCAGGGCGACCATCCGAAGTATTACAAGGCGGTTGCCACGCTGAAGCATTTCCTTGCAAACAATAATGAAGTGGACCGTGGCAGTGGTTCATCGAGCATTGATCCGCGCAACATGCGTGAATATTATCTGAAGGCGTTCGAGAAACCGTTCAAAGAGGGCGGTGCACAGTCAATGATGACCGCGTACAACTCTATTAATGGTACACCGGCATTGCTGCATCCGTTTGTAAACGAGATTGTGAAGGGCGAATGGGGCATGGATGGCTTCATTGTCAGTGATGCAGGGGATGTCATGGGGATCAAGAACGATCATAAATACTATGATTCGCACACACCAGGTACAGTAGAGTCCGTCAAAGCTGGTATTGACAGTATTACCGATGATGCGGATCTGTCGAAGCAGGCGCTGCGTGAAGGATTAGAGCAAGGCATACTCACAATGGAAGACATTGATCTGGCGTTGTTCAATACGTTCCGTGTGCGTTTCCGTCTGGGTGAATTCGATCCAGCTGAGGGCAATCCATATGCTTCGATTGGTGAAGAAGCCATGATGACGGAGAAGGCGAAGGCCCTGTCATTGAGAGCAGCGAGAGAGCAAGTTGTACTGCTCAAAAATGATCAAGGCACGCTTCCACTGGATAAAACAAAATCCGGCAAAGTGGCTGTGATTGGTCAACTGGGCGGAACAGTCTATCGTGACTGGTATGCAGGCACCATGCCATATAGCGTATCCCCGCTTGAAGCGATCAGCGGCAAAGTAGGCGACGACAAGGTTGCATTCAAGGATGGCAATGACCGCATTACATTGACTTCAGTGGCAAGCGGCAAGGCTGTCGGATTGGCTGAAGATGAGAAATCATCCATCATTGCTTCGGGAAATGCAGAGACATTTACACTGAGTGACTGGGGCTTTGGCAGTTACACGCTGAAGGCAGACAGTAATGGGAAATACCTGACGACGGATGAAGAAACGGTTACGGCATCGGCGGATGAAGTATATGGCTGGTTTGTGAAGGAAGTATTCAATCTATTGCCACAACAGGACGGAAGCGTGGGGCTGAAGACTTGGAACGGAAAAACCGTAGCGGCACCCAATGGCGGAAACGATGCGTTTGCGGTAACCGAAGAGTTGAAATCTTTCGGTGTTACGGAAACATTCAAGAAGGATATTGTGGTGAATGGATTGGAGGAAGCTGTAGCGGCCGCGAAGGAAGCGGAGACGGCGGTTGTATTTGTCGGCAACAATCCACTTGTGAATGGTAAAGAAGAGATCGACCGCCCAAGTCTGGACCTGGCTGAATCCCAGCAGCGTCTGGTTGAAGCCGTTTATGCAGCGAATCCAAATACTGTTGTAGTTATCGTGGGAAGTTACCCGTTCACGTCCAACTGGGTGCAGGAGAACATTCCGGCTGTATTGTATACATCCCATGCGGGACAAGAGCTAGGGAATGCTGTCGCTGACGTATTGTATGGCGATTATGCGCCAGCAGGCCGCCTGAATATGACGTGGGTACAATCGGCAGATCAGCTGACCGATATCAGAGACTACGATATCATTCAATCCGGACGTACGTATCAGTACTTTGAAGGTGACGTACTATATCCATTCGGACATGGATTAACGTATGCATCGTTTAAATACAGTAATTTGGAGCTCAGTCCAGCTCAGGCTGGAGTCGAAGAGACCATTACTGTGCATGTGGACGTGACAAATACAGGAACGATCGCCAGTGATGAGGTTGTGCAGTTGTATGTGCGTGCCGGACAGTCCCGTGTGAAACGTCCGCTCAAAACGTTAAAAGGGTTCCGTCGTCTGCATATTGAAGCTGGAGCTACAGTAAAAGTCAGCTTTACATTGCCAGTTCAGGAACTGGCGATCTGGGATGTAACCCGTGATCGTTATGTGGTCGAAAGCGGCACCTACTCCATTATGGTGGGTAAATCTTCTGCCGATGTTCAGCTTGTTGCTGACCTGACAGTACAAGGGGAGACTATTCCTGCACGTAATCTGGGTGTGGCTACTCGGGCCGAGAATTATGATGCATACTTCGGTGTGGAGCTGGATGAGAGCAAAGAAGGCGGAACTTCTGTCCGTGTGATTGGTGAACAAGGCTGGATTGCCTTCAAGGATGCAGATCTGGGCAGCGGTGCAGCAGCGTTTGAAGCTCGTGTATCATCAGAGCAGGCAGATGCGGTATTGGAAGTTCGACTGGGCGCACCTGACGGTACACTGGCAGGACGCATGGAACTGACACAGGGCGAGGCCCAGCAGTGGTCCACGGTTAAGGCAGACCTGCAAGGTGTATCAGGTCAACAGGATGTATACCTCGTGTTGTCCGCAGGAGTACGTGTTAGCCATTTCGAGATTCATTAAGCCGGATAAAAAGACCTTGCGAGATAAACAAATAGGATGATGGTAAATGACAAAAGCCTCCGAAGAATTTCGGAGGCTTTTGTTTGCATTCACAAGCTTCGTTTAGATTGAGGAATCAGCGGTTACCCGTTCTCTTGCCGTACGAGCAGCATCCACCATGATGCTCAATGCATCTACGACTTCAGCTTTACCACGTGTTTTCAGCCCGCAGTCAGGGTTTACCCAGAACAGATCTGCTGGCAGCACTTGAAGTGCACGCTCAATCATATTCAACATCTCGTCCTTGCCTGGAACACGAGGACTGTGGATATCGTATACACCGAGTCCGATGCCTTTGTCATACGTATTCTGCTCGAAGCTGCCTACCAGTTCCCCATGGCTGCGGGATGTCTCGATCGAGATCACATCTGCATCCAGATCGCTGATGGCTTCAATAATATCATCGAACTCGCAGTAGCACATGTGGGTATGCACCTGTGTTGTTGGTTTTACGGTTGCAGTAGCCAAACGGAAGGATTCCACGGCCCATTGCAGGTACTCATCCCACTTGCTTCGTTTGAGTGGAAGTCCTTCACGCAGAGCTGGCTCATCGACCTGAATCATCTCAATGCCTGCTTGCTCCAGGGCTTCAACCTCGTCGCGAATGGCGCGAGCAATCTGGTAGGATACTTCACTGCGTGGAATATCCGAGCGGACAAAGGACCAGTTCAGGATTGTTACCGGACCTGTGAGCATGCCTTTCACCGGTTTGCTGGTCAGTGTCTGGGCATATGCCGTTTCTTTTACCGTCATCGGTTCATTGAACAGCACATCTCCGTAGATTACAGGTGGCTTCACGCATCGTGAGCCGTAGGATTGTACCCAGCCGTTTTTGGTGAAGGCGAATCCGGTCAGCTTTTCACCGAAAAACTCGACCATATCGGTACGTTCAAACTCACCGTGTACCAGCACATCCAGACCAATTTCCTCCTGGATGGTAATCCACTCCTGGATCTGTTCACGCACATAAGCGTCATATTGCTCCGCATTCCATTCCCCTTTACGGAAGAGTGCACGTGCTTTGCGCACGTCCGCCGTTTGCGGGAAGCTGCCAATGGTAGTTGTTGGCAGCAGCGGGAGCGACCATTTTTGCTGCTGCAATTCGCGTCGCTCCTGGAATGATGCGTTGCGAAGCAGCTGCTCATCAGCATGTACCCCTGCAGGCGCACCACTCAGGCGTGTCCGTGATTCGGACTCGCTCAGCAGGCGCACCGCTTCGGTGCTTGCCTGGGCGCGGCGGCTGGCTTCAGCCAAAGCCGCTTCCTGGTCCGCCTGCTTCGCACCGCCGGACAACAACGTGCCGAGCGTCGCAATTTCCTCCAGCTTCTCGTCGGCAAAGGCCAGGGCATTGCGCAGCACTGGATCAAGCGCGCTCTCCTGAGCGGCAGTCACCGGTACATGCAACAGGCTGCAGGAAGGCTGAATGATCAGCTTGCCTTCGGCTGCGAATTCAGCCACCTGCTCCAGCAGCTTCGCCGTCTCTGCGAGATCGGCGCGCCAGATGTTGCGCCCGTCGATGACACCGGCGCCCAACCATTTATCCTGCGGGAAGCCATGCTCCCGCAGGCTGGCCAGGTTGCCTTCATAGCCGTGGATCAGGTCCAGGCCGATTCCGGCAACAGGCAGTGATGTCACGACCGGATAAGCTTCCACCGATTCGAAGTACGTTTGAAGCAGCAGCTTCAATTCCGGTGCAGCTTGTGCCAAGGCAGCATACACCTGTTGCAGCAAGGCTTCATCTTCGGAAGAGACAGCCAGCGTCAGAGCAGGCTCGTCGATCTGTACCCACTGTACACCTTCTGCTTGAAGCTCAGACAGAAGCTGGCTATATACTGGAACGAGGCGTGTGACGATTTCTGCGAAGCGCTCTTCGTCATAGCCTTTGGCGAATCGTACATACGAGTACGGACCGACGACGACCGGTTTACCTTCCAGCCCAAGCTCCTGCTTCGCTTCGCGATAGGCGGCAAGGGGTTTATTTTCAAGCAATGCAAATGCAGTATCATTATGAATCTCAGGTACGATGTAGTGATAGTTGGTGTTAAGCCATTTGGTCATCTCACAGGCTGTTGCCTGATCGTTACCCCGGGCCATGGCGAAGTAGGTAGAAATGGATACTGGTCCGCCTGAATGGTTAAAACGCTCAGGAACGACGCCAAACATCGCGGATACGTCAAGAATATGATCATAGTAGGAGAAGTCGCCCACAGGAATCAGATCGAGCTGTTGTGCCTGTTGTTTCTTCAGATCTTGCAACCGAAGCGTGGTCAGCTCCTGATGAAGCGTGGATTCATCGATTCGGCCAGCCCAGAAGGACTCCAGTGCTTTTTTCCATTCGCGTCCCGCACCGATGCGGGGGTAACCGAGGTTGCCTGTCAGTACTTGTTGCTGTTGCTGTGATTGCGACATGTAAAATTCCTCCTCATTTATAATAAGTGCACTCATCAAGTTGAAGCTATTGTGGTGTGTTTCTTTTGAAAGCGTCAAAAAAAGGCATTCCTTCCGATTCCATACCCCGAGAAACAGGCATCATGAATGACGACTGTGCACAGAGATAGAATGGGAAAGAACACCTGCTATATGTAGTTGTAGCGGCTGCTCTAACACCTCCCTATCTTCCGTAGGTCATGCGATGCTGTCGAAACAGGCAGGTCTCCTGGCTTGCGGATCATGGTCTTGTACATGTCCTTCCCGGTGGATATACCAGTGGATTGTTTATGTACAGACTCCCCGTTTACAGTGGCGGGACCGCGACGGATTTACACCGTGCTTCCCTTTTAAGCCTGACCACGCATGTCGCGCGGTCGGCACCTGTTTCCGTGTGCAGAAATGTGCGTACACATCTCCGGCTATGAAATTGGTGACCAAGCATAGAATGATAGATTGTATAATGATGCAATCTTTGTATACTTGCTCGTATGCTACCAATCATAGACGATAACCTACGGGCTTGCAACATATATCATTAATCCGATCGGAAATAAAATTGACTGCTATGAAACCTTGGTATACTGACAGGTTTGACTCCTTAAAATGAACTAAATCATCGCCCATGCTGTGCCTGATTCCCCTCTAATAAAAAAATCGTTACCATGCATCTAACTGCATGGTAACGATTGTCTGGCTAGCCATGGTTGCACCCACATCGATGATGCGCTGATTACGACTGCCGCGAAAAGGAAGTGACACGTCACGCTCAGCTGCGATATAAGGACCATCAATAATGACGTCGCATAGCTGGGATAACTCCGCCCGTGACGGGTCTGTAATCAATTCTTCATACACAAACCCCGTGTAGGCCCACAAGGTCAGATCAGGTCGAGCAGCCCGAAGCTGCCGAACCCAGGATGCGCATTCTGCGGCAGAGAAAAAAGGATCACCTCCGCATAAAGTAACCCCTTCCAGCAAGGGATGCGAGGTCACTTCATGCAGAATCTGCTGCCGCCGCTCTATCGTAAATGGTTCGCCTGCACGGAAGCTCCATGAGCCGGGGCTAAAGCAGCCCGGACAAGCGTGACGGCATCCACTGATGAACAACACAGCACGCAGGCCTGGCCCCTCATTCACTGATTCCGGGATGTAACCATACAGATTCACCGGTGTTTCACCCGGTCTCTCACTTCGGCCTGCTTCGCGCCATTGAACCGCACTTTATAGTCACCGGTCAGATACCCCGTAACCCGGCGCAGCCGCTGGAAATGCACATGGTTTTCATGAGCCTCACATCCGGGGCATACATCTCCAATGACGCCCTCATAACCACAGGACGGACAACGGTCAATCGGATGATTAATGGAGAAATACCCGATGTCCTGGGCCAGCGCGTATTGAACGATTCGTTGGAAAGCGGCGGTATTGGCCCTTACATTCCCGTCGAGTTCGACATAAGAGATCGCTCCGGCATTACATAATGAGTGGAAGGGAGCTTCCAATTCAATCTTGCGATAGGCAGGAAGATTATAATAGACCGGAATGTGAAATGAATTAGTGTAGTATTCCCGGTCATTGACGCCCGCGATACTGCCGTATCGCTCACGATCAATCTTGGTGAATTTGCCGGATAGGCCCTCAGCGGGCGTAGCGAACAAGGTGATATTCAGATTATGCTGCTCACTCATCCGGTCACAGAAATCTCTCATCGTACGAATGATATTCAAGGCCTCTCGATGTACATGCAGGTCTTGTCCATGGTGACGGCCATATAGAGCAGTCATACATTCAGCAAGTCCGATAAAACCAAGGGATAACGTACCATGTTTTAACAGGAAAGCCACTGGTTCATTTGGAGCCAATCGTTCACCGCCTTCCCATACTCCTTCCCGCATCATGAAGTCCGATGCTTTGGCAGGCTGATTCGTCTGAATTCGATACCGATGCAGCAGTCCATCTGTAGCATTGTGCATGACGGATTCCAACGCCGTATAGAAGCCAGCACGGTCAGCGATGGCTCTTGTACCCTGGCAGATCCCATATCGAATGCCGAGCTTGACCAGATTGATGGTATTAAAGGAAAGGTTACCTTTGCCGCTCTGACGATTGCGTCCGAAGCGATCAGCCAGTGTGCGTGTACGGCATCCCATCGTCGCAATGATCGTGTCGGGATCTTCCGGTTGATAATAGGGCAGGTTGAAGGAAGCATCCACATTGACAAAATTCGGATACATGCGCCGTGAGGAGCAGGTCACAGCAAGCCGGAACAGATCGTAATTCGGATTCCCCTCAGATTGGTTAATTCCTTGCTTGCACTGGAATATATGTTGTGGGAACACGGGCGTTTCTCCGTTACCGAGTCCACGAATGGTCGCTTCCAGCAACGATCGGGACACGAGTCGACCTTCGGCTGAAGTACACAGCCCGTAGTTCAGCGATGTGAACGGAATCTGCCCTCCGGCACGGCTGCTCATGGTGTTCAGGTTATGGATCAGGGACTCCGCAGCCTGCCCGGTCTCCAGTTCCGTTTCTTCACAGGCAAAGGCAAAGGCTCGAGGACACTTCTCCTTTGCTTCATCGCTATCCAAATGCAGTTGCTCATCCTCAATTGAGGTGATTTCCCCAAACAGCCGTTGTCCCTTCCGGTAATGCTTACGGAACGAACGCTTCACATAAGGGGCGAGATCCCAGTCGATTTTATTGGCGGATACACCACCGTACTGACTGTTTTGCTGGGATTGAAAAATAATGGCCACCAGTGCCATGGCAGACATGATCGTCTGTGGTGTACGAACCGAACCATTGCCGGTATTGAATCCGGAGGACAGCAGTCGATCAAACGGAATAAAGATACAGTTTGTCGTTCCAAGTGCATACTGATCCAGATCGTGTACATACAGATCGCCGTTCTCCACAGCTAGCGCGAGCTCCTTAGGCAGCACATGACGCAGAGCATGCCACTTGGCGGTCTCCGAACCGAGCCTGCTCATCTTGCCGCTGAATGAGTCTCCGTTCAGATTGGCATTCTCCCTCAGCGTATCGGCGTCTTCAGCACCTATAATTCGTCTTCCCAGGTCAGATAGCAGATCGGATGCCGGTGGAGAGGCATACTCAAGCATGTTCATATCAGTTCCTCCTAAATAATGAAATTGAAAATGTATGGGATAATGTCCATTCATTGAACACTACATGTAGAGTTTCTTTATCCATTTATACACTGTATATTGTTATTTGGGTGTGATAAGAATCACATGTGAGAGGTTGATCAACGGCCATGATTTATAGCCCTGAATGATAAAGGTTTTCAAAGCTGGAGGGTAAGCGTATAATTTCTATTTACCGTGCAAGTTCAGTTGACGATGCTTGAAAAAAGGATAAAAAACTTCATATATGAATAGTTTGTGACAGCCTGTTTCGGAACATTTGAACCCTCGTTAATCGTTTGAATCATACTGTGGAATACGGATTTGAAATGCAGCTAAGACAAGAGGGGTGAGTCATGGGAACGGTAAGTATTACAAGGGGCTTCTATGAAAATATACAGGAAGCCGCATCCCATATCGTAGACGTATTAAGCGGAATATTAAAGGTGAACACCATCTTCGTTGCCACGAATGATGGCGTGACCAATGTTATTATGGAAGCTTTTAACCGCGAAGAAGAGTTGATCGCCAAAGGTAGTGAACTTCCATTTGAAGCTTCTTATTGCAGCCTGGTATTAAGAGATAAGGGCAGCAGTCTGATTATCACGGATACTTGTGAACATCCTCTTACGAGATCAATGGACGTAACAAGCGGGCTGGGCAATCGTTTCTTTGTAGGGATTCCCATCATGCGGAGATCCGGGGAAACGTTCGGTACGATCTGTCTGATGGATGATCCTGATTATGTGATCAGTGAAACGGATATGAAAACATTGCAAGCCATGGCCGTTTTTCTCGGGTATGTGGTGGATCTGGAAGATACGCTTCAAGTTCAGGAACAGAAGCTGAGCGATTCGGAGCAATTACAGGAGCAATTGCAGGCAGAGAAGGAACGTGCGGAGTCTGAGGCGATGACCAAGACGCAGATGCTGTCGCTGATGAGCCACGAGATTCGTAATCCCCTGAACGGCATTCTGGGATTAACTGACCTGATGCGTACACCGGATATGTCGGACGAGCAGACAGAATATGTGAATATGATTGAAACCAGCGGTAACATTTTGCTCTCCCTGTTGAATAACATGATGAGTTTTAACGTCAATGACGCAGGCAAAACGGTCGTACACGATGATCCATTTGATCTGGTGGCCACGATTGAGAATACCGTTTATCTCTACGCGGGACTTGCGCTAAGCAAGAACATTGAACTGGGACTGAACCTTGATCTGAATGTGTCCCAGGTTTTCGTTGGGGACGAAATCAAGATTGGGCAGCTATTGTCCCATGTCATTCAATATGCCCTAGATTCAACACGGGCAGGTTCCGTATTGGTTACGGCAACCGTAGCTGGTGGAGATGCAGAGGAAGCGGGTACACTTCAACTCTACGTTAAGTACACTGGACGCATGTTGTCTTCTGATAATAAGCTTAGATCATATGACAATTTGGACGGAAATATCAGTACACAAAAGCTGGTTGGAACCAATCTCGGTTTGGCGGTCAGCCAAAACCTTGCCATCCTTATGAACGGCCGTATTCAGGTGCATGGCATAGGAGACAAGGAGACAGAATTTGAGATCTGCCTGCCGCTCCGCAGACATTGGGAACTGCCTCAGCTTGCCAATATTCAGCATCGACTGAAGGGCAAAAAGGTGTTGCTTGCCAAGGACCCTGACATTCTGCAAGGGGCTTCTTCCCTGATGCGCAGATGGGAGATGGATGTGCATATGACCTCGGTTACGACCGAAGCGTACGACTGGATTCAGAAGGGCTTTACGCCTGATGTGGCCGTTGTGGATATGGGACTGCTGGAGGGCGGTGCTGTGGATTTTGTACACAAGCTGAAGCGCCTGGTTACAGATTCACCGGTCATCGTTTTGATTCCGTATGGCATGCATATCGATCCACATGAAGCGGAAGTCTTCGATGCGGTCCTGACTAAGCCGGTGAAGCAGGCCGATTTGTTGAATGCGTTAAGCATCATTGTGCATTAAGAATATGAGATAATACATTAAACTAGGCGCACCTGTAACGGGTGCGCTTTATGTTGTTATTTTGAAGGAAGAGGAAGCTCGAACCAACAGTTCTGAGTCTACTTTAAATACACGTTTATCCTGAAACTCATTCGTATTCATTGTGTCAATCATCTTCTCCATAAGAATGGCCCCCATCGTGTACTTGGGCTGGTTCACCGAACTTAGTGTAGGATGGATGTATTTGCTGATTCGATTGTTGTCTACACCTACGATTGCCAATTGCTCGGGGATGCGTATTCCGTATTCCGTACATGCCTTGTATACACCTAGCGCCATTTCATCATTAGCTGCATATACAGCGGTGAAGGACAGGCCTTTGTTAAACAGTCTTTTGATGGCTTCGTAGCCGCCTTCTTCATTGAAGTTTCCATTCTCGATCAGTTCGGGGCGGAATGGAATCTGATGATTGCGCAGGGCCTTCAAGTAGCCTTCTAGTCGTTCATAGCTGTCGATTGCTTCAGGATAACCGTTTAAGAAAACAATATTTCGATGTCCGGCCTCAACGAGATGCTGAACCACTTCCTGGGAGAATTTCACGTTATCTGTATATATACACGGGATCTGATCATGTTCGATGTATTTGCCGACGATGCCAATGCGATACCCCTTATCCGCAAGTTGGAATAATTCCTCATCTGCCAGCATGGGCGTGATAATGATGACACCGTCAATGGTCCGATCCAGCAGCAAATTGAGATAATCGACTTCTCGCTCTTTCAGGTTATGAGCATCACATATAATGACCTTGTAATGGCGGGCGTAGGCGATGTTCTCAATGCCTTTAATAATTTCGGCATAATAGGAGTTGTTAATATCCGGAACGATGACACCAATCGTCATGGTTCTCTGTGAACGAAGATTCTTGGCTGCTGCGTTGGGGTGATATCCCAATTGCTCAATGGCGCGCATCACCTTATCTTTGGTTTTGGTGCTTACTTTGCTGTGCTGATTAATGACCCGCGAAACGGTTGCCGGGGACACACCTGCAATGGCAGCTACATCAATGATTTTGACATCCATATTCTTCACAACTCCAAATAAGTGATTGACAATTAATTCAAATTCATTATAATTCCAATTGAAAACGATTACAAGTTATAACCGATTGAAACAATAATTGGGGATAGTGGAGAGATAAAGGGTTTAATATTTAATGAAATGTAATCGATTTCACCACCCCTTCAATTGTGATAAATAGCGGACACCCATGGATCTCACCCCACGTATACCCGCTGTTTATATAGCATTACCGTTACCTGTCGTGAGTGCTGCATCCTGGTTCAGTCATACCTCAAGATATGACCATTTAAGGGAGGCGTCAACATGTTGAAGAAGAGCACTATCATGCTGTTGTGCAGTTGTCTGCTGCTGGGACTGCTGGCTTCGGCAGTAGGTTCACCGAAGGCAAGTGCGGCTTTTGGATCAGGGGATTTTCTGAAGGCTAATGGGACGGTTGTCCGCAATAATTCAGGTGCAGGCAATGTGGTAAATCTGCGTGGAACAAATTTGGGTGGCTGGCTGCTGCAGGAAGAATGGATGACGCCCTCCGGGGCGGTAGATGAATACACGCTGCGTCGCACATTGACGAATCGTTTTGGTGAATCGGGTGCACAAAGCCTGATCAATGGATATCAGGACAACTGGATTCAGGCTGGTGATCTGGATAACATCAAGAACTGGGGTATGAACGTTGTACGTGTGCCGATCTATTGGGAGGATTTTATGAACACCAGCGGTGTCATGAAGCCTGATTCGGTAACGTTCCGCAAACTGGATTGGCTAATTGATGAAGCGGGCAAACGGAACCTGTATGTCATTCTCGATCTGCACGGTGCACCTGGGGCAGCTTGTCCATGGCATTCCTGCGGTCAGGAGAATTCCAACCAACTGTGGACCAATTCTACATACCAGAACTGGACTATTCAGATCTGGGAACGGATGGCAACACGTTACAAAGGAAATCCAACCGTTGCCGCGTACGATTTGCTCAATGAACCTCTTGTGACCATGGGAACGGGTGAAAATGCTGCTCAAATCAAGCAAAAGATGGATTTCTATGACCGGATGTACAAAGCCGTCCGTGCCAAGGATGCCGATCACATGATCATTATCGCGGCATTCTTCGACTGGTGGGCAGCTTCTCCACCAACGACTTATGGCTGGACGAATGTGATGTATCAAACGCACCATTATCAATTCACGGATTACAACAACTGGGATCTGACCAATTCGGAGATGGATCGCTGGTTGAAGGATATGGCGTCCTATCAGAAGAATTGGAACGTACCGGTGTTAGCGGGCGAGTTCTCGTTTGGTCAGGATGATCTGACCGAGAAGTGGCTATCCGGTCTGAATGCACTGAATGCTTCGTGGACGAACTGGAGTTATAAGGTCAAAGGGGGAGGGACTTGGGGTTATTATAACAACAATAACAACCCGGCACCGAACCTGAATACCGACAGCGCGGCAACAATTGCTTCCAAATGGAGCAAGTTCACAACCGCGAACTTTGCCTCTAATACTTCGTTCCAGAATGTGATCAAGAAACATACGGGAACGGCTCCTTTTACAGAAACATGGTCCAGCCTGAAAGCCAACGCTAATGGCACTTTTGTCAGCGCAGAGAATGGTGGTGCAGATCCGCTGGTAGCCAATCGGGATACTGCAGGACATTGGGAAAGGTTCAAAATCATCCAAAATTCGGATGGGACGGTATCCTTGCTATCGATGAGCAACATCAAATATGTGCAAGCTGATCTGAATAATGGCGGGCGTTTGATTGCCTCGGCCACATATCCTTCGACATGGGAGAAGTTTACCCGTGAAAATCTGGGTGGTGGACTGGTTGCCTTCAAATCCGTGGCGAACGGTAAATATGTCAGTGCGGATCTGAATAACGGAGGCGTTCTGTATGCCAATCGTAACGCTGTGGGAGGAGCATGGGAACAATTTATCGTAACAGCTAACTAAGACAAACTAGCAACTAGCGATCCTTTATTAGAATGTGGTGACTAGATAATTTGACGCGTATCGTGGCTCCGCTTATTTAGCGGAGCTTTTCATATGCTTTCCGATCTATTTGCCAAATTCTTATCCAAAGCCCTTTTAATCCGAGCCGAATACGTTACAATAGAAAGGGAACTTCATCATTAATCAGTTTAGAGGAGGATGTGCATTCAATGGAATACCGTAGATTAGGTGGAAGCGGACTGAAAGTAAGCGAGATTAGCCTGGGTAGCTGGCTGACATACGGAGGATATGTGGAACGTGAAAACGCGGTGAAATCAATTGAAGCCGCATTCGATGAAGGCATCAACTTTTTCGATACAGCCAATGTGTACGAACGGGGTGCAGCAGAAGAACTGCTGGGGCAGACATTGAAAGCGTATTCCCGCGATTCCTATGTCCTTGCAACTAAGGTTTTTGGCAAAATGGGTGACGGTCCAAATGACCAAGGGTTATCCCGTAAACATATTAAGGAACAATGCGAAGCCAGCTTGCAACGGCTGGGCGTTGATTATGTAGACATATATTATTGCCATCGCTATCATACCGAAACACCGATTGAAGAGACTCTGCGAGCACTTGATGATCTGGTGCGTCAAGGTAAGGTGCTCTACGTAGGTGTTAGTCAATGGACCGCGGCACAGATGGAAGCTGCACTGGGTACCGCTGATCGCCTGTTGCTGGATCATATTGTGGTGAACCAGCCAGTGTACAACATGTTTGACCGCTATATCGAAAGTGAAATCATCCCGTTGGGTGAGCGCAAAGGAATTGGACAAGTTGTTTACTCCCCACTGGCCCAAGGATTGTTAACCGGGAAATACACCTCGGTGTCCGATATTCCCGAGAACAGCCGGGCAGCGAAGCTGGGATGGGATGAAGGGAAGATTAACGCTGATCGGATCGGCAAGGTTCGCCAGTTAATTGAAGTGGCAGACAAGCTGGACCTGAAGGTCGGCCAATTGGCTCTGGCGTGGATTCTGCGCCAGAATAACGTGTCCAGTGCACTTGTAGGAGCAAGCCGCCCTGAGCAGGTGAAAGAGAACGCTGCCGCTTCCGGTGTGAAGTTGGATGCTGCCATCGTTGAAGAAATCGAACAAATCTTAGCTTAAGGCATAATCAACCTCAAAGGTTGCTTTTGTACCCATAAGCGAGTTGATTCGAATGATGCAAAATGGTGAGATCAGAAAGGGATGTCCTGGCTAGCCTGATAGGCTATGGGGACATCCCTTTTTTTGGTTTTTATATTAGAATGGGCTTTGGCCGCCAGAGAGCGACCTTGAACGCAGTGGAATGGCACAGACCCGGTTCCGGCCTGTATTCTTGGCTTCATATAATGCACGGTCTGCCTGTTCAAAGAAATCGTTATCATCCCGGTGGTCGCAGTGATCTGGAAAAACAGCGACCCCGATAGAGATAGTCAGCCGGATCGTATTGCCATCAGGTAGGGCGAAATGGTACTTCTCGACCGATTGTCTGATGGACTCGGCAATGGCCATGGCTTGGTGGTGACCACAATCGAGCAATAGTATAGCAAATTCCTCTCCTCCGTTCCGAGAGACGATATCCGTTGAGCGGGCATGCTCAATGAGCAATTGTCCGAGTTGTTTCAGGACCGCATCACCTGAAGTATGACCGAAGGTGTCATTTACTTTTTTGAACCGATCGATGTCGATGACCAATAGCGATAGTTTTTGCTTGTGCTCACGTGCCCGTTCCAGTTCAAACTCAAGTGATTTCTCAAATTGTCTGCGATTACTGAGGTTGGTAAGGTGGTCGGTGGTCGCTTTTCGTTCGAGCAGGAACAACATCTCATTCGATTTATTAATGAATTCTGCGATGAAATAAATAAAGATTCCACCGACAAAAGAAATGGTCATCTGTAAAGGATACACTTTCAATAATGAGTTCATGCTGGTTGTATTCAGCATCAGGATCACAAAGATCAGGGTCATACCCAGCAGGTTCATGGTAATAATCTTGGTTAATCGGGACCAGGGAGCATAGGCAAAATATACACCGGACAGTCCGATGATCGTCATGACAAATGCTGCATCGATGGCAGCGGATGACATTCCAAACATGACAATACGCAGGATGGAAATGACAAGTCCAGAGATGACCGAAGCCAGTCCTCCTAAATATACGGCTGCTGTGACAATAGCCAAATGACGTAAATCTACAATGGTAGTTTCATTTAAAGGAAAGGAATAGTTCATCAGTACCGTTCCATAGATTCCGAACAGCAGACCACCGATCATCTGAACACGCATCGAGGGAAAGGGCACGCGGATACGATAGAATTTGGCTATGATTCCGGACACATACATGAACGTGATCATGACACAGAGATTGACGAAAAACGTGCTTAGCAACAAGCATCCCTCCTTTAGCGCACATTACTATATTTTAGCTGAAAAGCAGTATAGTAGCGAACCATATTATCCCAAGTGGGGGTTATGTCCGCGTAGAAGATGGTTCGCCTATCACTAATCATGAATAAAATAGTCGGATATTGACTTCATTATACAATGAGATTTATACTTAATCTAAGTCAAAATTGATTTTGATGTATCAGGGAATCATAGCAATCAGTAGATTGCTGTGTCATCTTATATACTACTGAATGGGTTAATAAAGGAGAATTGCTGGTGAGAACTCTAAATCTGACGATACAGCGTCAAGCCGTTTACGATGTAGTCCGTCATTCCGAAGACCATCCAACGGCAGCAGAAGTGATGAACCGTCTGGTGGAGCAAGGTTATAATTTGGCTTATGGTACGGTATATAATTCACTCCGATATTTAACAGATAAAGAATTGATTCGAGAGCTCAAGTTAGGTGAGACAGCCAGTCGTTATGATGCCCGCATGGATGATCACCAACATATTATGTGTGAAGTATGCGGCAAGGTGGATGAAGTCATGACGGAGGTTCCTCCGCAATGGATGAAGCAAGTCGCGGAGGAAACCGGGTATGCGATTGATCACGCTCATGTGGTCTTTGGAGGTGTCTGCGCGGAATGCAGAAACAAACGGGTCAAGTAAAAATCAACCTGTCCGGTCGTCGTTTGCCGCTCCGGGTCAA
Source organism: Paenibacillus sp. BIC5C1 (assembly GCF_032399705.1). NCBI lineage: Bacteria > Bacillati > Bacillota > Bacilli > Caryophanales > Paenibacillaceae > Paenibacillus > Paenibacillus sp. BIC5C1. Next base: position 6,558,456 of record NZ_CP135922.1, on the reverse strand, counting down.
ACCTGCCCTTGCGGATTCAACTCCCCTTGTGGATAATTGCCCGGTCACGAGACGGGTCATTCTGATCAGTCCGATGCCCGGGCAGGTACATGAACTGGTCAAGGCCTTGACGGACAGCTGCTTCGATGTGCTGGTGTTCCACCGCTGGGAGCCTGATTTGCATGAACGGCTTGTATTTGATCTGTTGATCTATGACCTGTCTGTTGCTGGAACTATTGATGCTTTTGCGGGAATCAGCAGCCGATTGAATCGGGAAGCGGAACATGCAACACCCTGCCTGTATCTGGTGGGAGAGAAGATGATTGGCAGTGCCAGTGGCCCGATGCTTCAGGAGGAATTACTGGTCTGGCCGGCCCGTCCGCAGGAAGCGTTGTATCGTGTGCAACGCATGATCGGCAATAGTCCTGCAGCTCCGAAACGCGGATTTCTGCCTCAGGAAGGTCAACGTATCGGCTTCAAGGATCTTTGGTTGGATCGTGAGCGGATGAGCGTGCATCGCAATAAAGACCGTATTCATTTGACCAAGACAGAGTATGATCTGCTGCTGAAGCTGATTGATGCCAAAGGTGCAGTAATTTCCCGTGAGGAGATGCTCAGCGATATTTGGGAGACTGATTTTACGGGTGGAAGCAATGTGGTGGATGTTCATATCAAAAGTTTGCGCAAAAAACTTGGCGATAACGCGGCTTCGCCTCAATATATAGTAACGGTAAGAGGAGTGGGCTACCGCCTGGCGGATTAGTCCGCTTTTTTTTGTGTGTGAACATATAATGCTGTTCATGTCACTCGTATGCGGGTATATCCACTAGATAGAGTAGATCAAGCCAATCGGAATGGCTCAATGCTCATCTTACTCCAAGTTGATGTTCATATTTCATTCATGAAATGAGCAAGAAACTCATCTTAATCTCATACGAACCTCATGCAAGGGGCGAGTGGGACATGTTAGAATCAATTTAACAGTTAGATCAAGTCTAAATGTATATTTAAACCGATGGTGAATATGATTTTAATAGAGTATATACAGCAGGCATGAGACCAACATGAGGAGGATAACGATATGACAGAACGCATGACAACCAATCAGGGTGCACCCGTAGGTGACAACCAAAACTCCCGTACCGCAGGAAGAAGAGGCCCCACATTACTTGAGGATTATCATCTGCTTGAGAAGATCGCACACTTTGACCGTGAGCGTATTCCGGAACGGGTCGTTCATGCGAGAGGTGCTGGTGCACATGGTGTGTTTACGCTGGAGAAGAGCATGAAGGCTTATACGACAGCCGATTTCTTACAAGACCCGGGCACAGAGACGGATGTACTGGTGCGGTTCTCGACCGTAATTCACGGAACGGGTTCACCGGAGACAGCGCGTGATCCACGTGGATTTGCCGTGAAGTTCTACACCCGTGAAGGGAACTATGATATTGTGGGTAACCACTTACCCGTCTTTTTCATCCGTGATGCGATGAAGTTCCCGGATATGGTTCATTCCCTGAAGCCTGCGCCGGATACGAATATCCAGGACCCTGCACGCTACTGGGACTTCATGACACTATCACCCGAGTCTACTCATATGATGACCTGGTTGTTCTCCGATCTGGGTACACCAGCAAGTTACCGTGAAATGGATGGATTCGGCGTACACGCCTTCAAATGGATTAATGCTCAAGGGCAAGTCCATTATGTGAAATACAAGTGGGAATCGGCTCAAGGCGTACGAGGCTTCTCACGTCAAGAGGCAGCTGAGGTGCAAGGACAGGATTTTAACCATGCCACCCGGGATTTGCACGATCATATCAAAAACGGGCAATACCCGCAGTGGAAGCTGCAGGTACAGTTGCTGAAACCGGAGCAGATGGATGATTTCGCCTTCGATCCGCTCGACCCAACCAAGACTTGGCCGGAAGATGTACTGCCGTTCCAGACGATCGGAACCATGACATTGAACCGAAATCCACAAAACTTCTTCGCAGAAGTAGAGCAAGCAGCCTTTTCACCAAGCGCTTTGGTGCCTGGGATCGAGCCTTCCGAAGATAAATTGCTGCAAGGTCGTCTGTTCTCTTATCCGGATACACAGCGCCACCGGCTTGGACCAAACTATTTGCAGATTCCGGTGAACTGCCCTTATGCTCCGGTCCGCAATCATCAGCGTGATGGATTGATGAATGTGAATCAGGACCCGTCCCCGGTAAACTATGAACCGAACAGCTCGGGCAACAGCCCGGAGGAAGCACCTGAATATCGTGACAGTCAAGCTCCGTTACAGGGCCATGTTACACGGGAGAAAATAGAGAAAACCGATAACTATACGCAGTCAGGGGAGTTGTTCCGTTCATTCACGGCGGTGGAGCAGCAACATTTGCTCGATAACCTGATCAATGACTTGAAGGCAGTACCGGAACAGACCCAGCTGCGTGCTTTGTGCCATTTCTTCCAGGCAGATGGACAGCTTGGTGGTCGTTTGGCTCATGGACTGGGTGTGGATATTTCCGCATTTATGCCCTCACAGGATCGTAAATAAAAAGCAATCATTCCATCATTATTTCAGAAACGAATAATCGGTTTATGAATTAGACCGGGCAGGACTGCGGAATAGCAGACCTGCCCGGTCTTTAGGCTTTTTTTTAACGATTGGCTGATCTTGTGCATCTAAATAATATTCTGAAATGGAAAACATATTTACAAATCATTTACAATAAATAGCTGACATAGAGGTTGACTTCTCGTTTGTTGGCACTACAATGGGTAGTGTGAGGGGTGTCTGAACATGAGAATACACAATTTTAAAGTGGGTGAGCGTGGACTGAACCGGTTTTTCGGTCCGCTGGAGGCGAAGATTATGGACATTCTATGGGCGCGTCCAGGCAGCAGCATTCGCGAAGTGCAAACCGCACTAGAAAAAGATAAAGACGTTAATTTCAATACAGTCATGACGGTGATGAATCGTCTCGTGGACAAGGAGCTGCTCCACAAGTCGCAGAAGGGCCGAACGTCACTGTACCATCCGGTACAGAGCAGGGAGGAGTTTATGAACGACCAATCCAAGGAATTGTCACATGAGTTGGTGGATGAATTCGGGGTACTTGCTGTGAATCACATGCTGGATGCGCTGGATGAAGCAGATGCAGGGTTGATTGAGCGTCTGGAGCAGAAGATTAAGCAATGGAAAAAGGATAGCGATTGACATGTGGAAGGCCCGCTCGAAGCTGTTGTTTACCGTCGGGTTTGGCATTCCGTTATTCGTGTTCATGCAGATGTTCATGTACGCGATGTACAAAATTTTCGGTTGGGACATTCCGTTTAATCTGCTCTGGCTGTGTAATCATTGGATGAGCAGGCTGGGTTGGTTATCCATGGGGCATGTTCTTATGGCACTGGTTCTCCTGACTTTTGCAGGTACAGGCTGGTTGCTGTTCGATCGGATGATTAAGACACGTGCAGCGGTAAGGAAGCTTCGGTCAATGGAAGATAGGGCCATGTCTCAGGACCTTCAGGTGCGGTACCAACATTTGAAACAACCTGGATTCATTGTGGTGGACAAGCCGTCACCGGTGGCATTTACGATTGGTCTCTGGAAACCTTGTATTGTGCTTTCCACAGGGCTACTCACGATGCTGGATGCTGAAGAAGAAAGAGCGGTTGTGTATCATGAAGTGCACCATCTGTGGCATCGTGATCCACTCAAGACGACATTATTGTCGGTATTTGCCGTGATGATGCCTTATATTCCGGTGTTGAAGCATACTTCAAAACATTACAATATCATTAGAGAAATACTGGCTGACAATGAAGCAATTGAACGTACAGGGAACGCTGCGGGCATTGGTAGTGCACTGCTCAAACTGATCCGGGCTTGCCCTGAACCTTGGAGAATTAGAGAGACAGCTATTCAATCGTCTTTTGCCGATACTTCGGTGAATGTACGTATATCCCGTCTATTAGACCCGGAACAGGATGTTTCACTGTCGCTTCCCCGCTATGCGGTATTCATTTCTGCCACAGTGATCCTGCTGTTGTCTGTCTTGTTTGTTTGGTCAATTGGGTGAAATGTAACGTTGAACTTAAACTCCAAGGAGGAAAATGAATATGAATAGAAGCGTGGAGATTGGTTTGTTTTTTTCAAGGATCATGATTGGTCTTATTTTTGTATTACATGGTTGGAGCAAATTCGAAGGTGGAATTAGCGGTACAGTCGGGTTCTTTGAAAGTATCGGCATTCCTGGTTTTCTGGCATCGGTTGTAGCGATCATTGAGCTGGTGGGTGGTGCAGCCATGATTCTGGGCTTGGGAACACGAGTATTTGCTGCATTGTTCATCGTAGTGATGGGCGGGGTTCTGCTTACTGCCAAAGTGGGGCAGCCGTTCATGAGTGGTACTGAGTTTGAATATCTGATGCTGGCCGGTTCATTGACACTACTCTTCACAGGCAGCCGTTTCCTGGCGGTGGATCATTTCTTCTCCAGACAAGGGAACGCTCGTCAGAAAGTGAGTGCATAACGGGGTTATCACCATCCAATAGGGATGGATAATAATTTCATACAAGCAGGTATATCCTGCATAGAGGCCTTTTCTCGCTAGTCCGGCTTACGCACAATTTTTACGTGTGGACCGTTCGAACCGGGAAAAGGCTTTTTGTTTTGGACGAAAAGCCCATCGATTTGGTACAATGAGAATAAGTATGCTACTAAGAAAAAATAAGAGAACATATAGGAGGGTGCGCTTTATGATTAACGTCATTCCATCCGATTCCCGCTCCAGCTTCGATCGGGGCTGGCTGCGCGGCAATCACAGCTTTTCTTTTGGTGAATATCAGGACCCGGAGAATACTGCGTTTGGACCCATGCGGGTAGCTAACGACGATGTAATTGCCCCTGGTCGTGGTTTCGGGGCACACCCGCATAGTGATATGGAGATTGTGTCCATCGTATTGAACGGGAAGTTGCGTCATGAAGATAACCTGGGCAATGTGGCAGTTACATCATTTGGTGGAATTCAGCGCATGTCAGCAGGCAGTGGCATGATTCATACCGAACACAATGCCTCGGATTCCGAAGAAGTACGTATACTTCAGCTCTGGTTTATGCCACATACGAGAGGGCTTGAGCCGTCTTATGAGACGACTTCTTTTGATCCGGACGCACTCGCGGGAGCACTCGTACCCGTGGTTTCCCCTGAAGGTGGGGGACGTATTGCGTCCATTCATCAGGATATGACCATCTATCTTGGCCGATTGGATGCAGGTCAGACTTTAACATATGAACAGGCGGAAGATCGCCGTATGTACATTTTTGCTATAGAAGGCAAGATTGGCTTGAACGGAGAGTATCAGCTAAATGAAGGGGATACGGCACGTGTGGAACAGACGACATCCATGAAGCTGGATGCAAGCCAGGACGCTTTTTATATGTTAATCGATCTGCCCTAGATTACCGAAATGGATTGAAACTCCAAGATTAAAGGAGGATGTACTTTTATGACGCAGCAGGAATGGTTCATGGTTAAACATGCAGTGACTGGGCGAGGGCTGGTGAACAGCAAAACAGATTCGATGTCCTATCGCTATCAAAAAGAAGGCAATGGATTTGTTTTTACCGTTACGGGTCTGGAGCAACAGGCGGTGGATAGCATTATGGAGCTTAGACAGGAGCTGAATGTGTTTCGCTTTGTACAGCGTAAAGATCAGCCCTTGGTGAAGCACTGGTATTACGTTCAGGGAGACCGGGTTCAGTATGATAGAGAACGCCATACATTGACGATATATGCGGAATCGGAGATCCGCTATGTTCCTGAAGACTATTTTGCCGACTAATCGAAGCAGATCACTTTTAATAAAAATTTAAGCTTGACCTATGCAGCCCAGAGGTCTCTGTTATCCATACAGAGGCCTTTTTTTGCTGCCCTAGTTGAAGAAGGTATCTGGATTTTTATAAAAAGATCACATAATTCTGCGCGCTCTGGCACAAGCTACCTTGTATAAAAAAACAGGAACGGAGGGCGGCATATGGCGGACAAAACATCAGGGAAAGATGGTTCCGGGGATTCAGAAAAAAAGAAACACATCCCTTTGGGGTTGCCGTCTCCCCCTATTTTGAGGCAACCGATAAGCCTTTCACATGAAAGCCATATGTTGGCACTGGAAGACATTTTCTCAGATTGCTCGGATGTGGTCTTCCGCAATGTCAAGATTTCATCTGAAGTGGAAGGACTGCTTGTATACATCGAAGGCATCGTGAATTCGACGGACATTCAGGATCATATGCTTCGGCCACTCATTCGTGGTCTGATCGAGCAACGTACGGATGAACCTGCGGCTCCTCTGGATGATACACGTATCGCCCTGACGCAGGTGAAGAGAGTGGATACCTGGGCAGACGCAGCGGAGGGTGTGCTGGAATCTTCCGCACTGCTGTTGATCAACGGCAGCAAAGAGGCTTGGCTATTTAACGTCAAGGGCGGTGTGCGACGTGGTGTTGAGGAACCCCAGACCGAGTCGGTTATCCGTGGGCCACGCGAAGGCTTCACCGAGACATTACGGGTGAACACAGCTCTGCTTCGTTTCAAGCTGAAAACACCTGCACTTAAGATGTTAAGCATGACCATTGGGACCGAGACCAAAACCAATGTGGTGCTGACCTACATCGACGATATTGCCGACCCCAAGCTGATTAAAGATGTCAAAAAGCGTCTCAATAAAATTAAAATCGATGGCATTCTCGAAACGGGATATATAGAAGAACTTATTGAAGATCATCCATATTCCCCTTTTCCGCAGATGCATTATACCGAACGTCCGGATACGGTGGCAGGTAATCTGCTGGAAGGCCGATTTGCCATCTTTGTGGATGGAAGCCCGTTTGCCCTTATTGCTCCAGTGACCATGTGGCAAATGCTTCAGGCCAGTGAGGATTATTACGAACGGTTCTTTATCAGTAATCTGGTAAGATGGATTCGGTTTTTGTTTGTAGCTATCGCTCTATTTCTGCCTGCACTCTATATCGCCATTACAACCTTCCATCAGGATATGTTGCCAACCACGCTGATTCTGAGTATTGCCGGGGCAAGGGAGGCCATTCCATTCCCTGCACTGGTAGAGGCCCTCATTATGGAACTGTCATTCGAGGCTCTGCGGGAAGCGGGGGTCAGGTTACCCAAAACGGTAGGTCAGGCCGTCAGTATTTTGGGGGCACTTGTGATTGGACAGGCAGCCGTTCAGGCGGGGATCGTGTCCGCTCCCATGGTTATTATCGTATCCATGACAGGCATTGCGTCTTTCACGATTCCTCGTTTTAACTTTGCCATTACGGTACGTTTACTGCGTTTTCCGATCATGCTGCTTGCTGGTGCACTGGGCTTGTATGGCATTGTAATCGGACTGGTGCTGATCTCGGTACATCTAACACAAATGACCTCTTTTGGAGTACCTTATCTATCAGGTCTCAGCCCCTATAGCAAAACTGATACCAAGGATATTGTTATTCGTACACCATGGTGGAAGATGATCCATCGTCCTTCAACTGTTCATCGTGACCAGCAGCGGATGAATGAGAAGATCAACGGTTCCCCTGAAGCAGAAGAAGGGTGGTGAGCACATGGTTCTCATCCGTAAACGGCGGGCGGTAGCCATACTGCTCCTATGTACTATTTTCATATCAGGTTGCTGGGATCGGAAGGAAATTAATGATATCGCTTTTGTCATTGGTCTCTCCATCGACAAAGAAGAGGATAACTACAGAACCAGTCTGCAAATTGCCCTTCCCGGCCAGTCCGGTTCCTCTGGAAGTGAAGGTGGTGGTGGGGGCACAAGTGGCGACAAATCGTGGTTCATGTTATCCAATACAGCTAAAACCTTGCGAGGGACTTCGATTGAAGGCCAAAAGGCACTTTCCCGTGAGCTTTATTATGCACATCGACGTACCATGCTGATCGGAGAAGAGCTTGCACGTGAAGGCGTTGCTCCCATGCTGGACTTACTTACGCGTTATCCGCTTAACCGACTCTCTGCTCTACCAATTGTCACCAAAGGATCTGCCTACAAAGTGCTGGATACCGATGCGCCAATTGAAAAGTTCCCTTCTGAAATGGTACGTGAGCTGTGTTTCCTGAATATGCGCAGACCGCGTTCACTCAAGACATTTACGGATGCAATTCTTTCCGAAGGAGTAGATCCATTTCTACCAGTTGCTTCGACTGCTGACAATGTGCCGAGTAACTGGAAGGACGTTAAGACGAACATTAAATTAGATGGGATCGCTATTTTCAAGAAGGACAAACTGGTAGGCATGATAGAGAAGGCTCCCGCCGATGCGCTTATTTTAGCCATGGGCGAAGCCAATGAGCCGGAAGTGATGGTAAAAGCTCCGCGTGGAAAAGGTGATGTGTTCATCAAATTAAACGAAAATAACTCATCCTTGCATCCTCATGTTGAAAACGGGAAAGTCACGGTGACGATCGAGTTGTATGCGAAGGGAGTCATGGTAGATAACGAATCCAATTATGGTGATTTGCGAGACCAGGAGATGCAGAGCCTTACTCAGGTCCTTCACCAGAAAATTGAAGATGATATTAAGGAAGGGATTAGGCTGATTCAAAAACAATATCCTGCGGATATTTTGGGCCTGGGTCGTTCCATTCATCAGCAGCTTCCTCGGGAATGGAAAAAAATAAGGGATCGGTGGGATGATATCTATCCGGATGTAAAGGTGATTGTTGAACCACACATCATCATTGAAAATGTAGGGGTTATCAATAAACCGATTGGATTACAAGAGGAGGATATTGTCCATGATTAAGCCGCTGTTGTTCACTTATTTGGGTATGGTTATTGCTGTAATCATCATGGATTTCAAACATGTGAAGCAGGCAGCGGTCATTAATCGGTGGTTATCCTACGGACTGATCGCCATCAGTGCCGGAATTTGGTTCTATGTGACTAACTTGAGCAAAACCGTCTTTGTGTCGGCATGGCTTACCCAGTTAATTCAACGTTGGCTACCGTTACCGTAAGGCTTTTCAACGAATTTTGAAGCATAAAGACAGAAAGGAGGTATTCCATGAATCAGAAAGTGACCAGTCGTCAGTTGGTGCTGCTCATCATGCTTCTTAGTATTACAGGCACGTTGATGCAACCCCATGCACAAGCCATTTTTTATGCTGAACAGCACGCCTATTTATCTTATATCCCTGTGTTTCTTGTCATGGTGGTATCACTATGGATGTTAAGCCGTGTTCAGCGACGGTTCCCCGATCGGGATTTGTTTGAATCTTTAGTGGAGCGTTTCCCTTTTTTGGGACGTGTGACAGGTGTGTTGTATACCCTGTTTTTTCTCTTTATCTTCGCCCGTGATATCCGGTTAATCGGTGACTATGTAAGCATTACCTTGCTGGAGACGACTCCGATTTCCATAATTGTATTGACCCTGTTGGTCATGGTTGTTTTTATCGTGAGGGGTGGTTTGGGGTCCTTAATAGGGATGTCCGAGCTGTATGTTACTCTGTTTGTGCTGAATTCATTGATTTTGCCGTTTATGCTCATTCAGCAAATAAACATGGATAATCTCATGCCGTATTTTGACATCAATGTTGCTGGAGTTGGCAAGGGGAGTTGGTACATATTTTCCTTTTTTGGTGAGATGATTGCCATCCCTTTTGTAATTAAAGGCAGTGATTTTCGATTCAAGTCGGTTATGTGGGGGATTACGATTGCGGCCCTGTTAATGATGCTGATTGTCATCGAAACCATCTTGGCTGTGGGTGTACCCATTGCATCCAGACTGGTATATCCCTCCTATGAGCTTGCAAGGCAACTGCAAATTAGTGATTTTCTTGATCGGTTTGACCTTGCACTAGCAGCGGTAACGCTACCTACGTTGATTACAAAGATCGCATTTGATCTGTATTTTGTCTGTTGGGGACTGAAACGAATGATTCCGAACGTCTCGGGTAAAGTCATGACAGGGCCAGTTGCTTTGATCGGATTTGTCTGCGCCTTCTGGTTTTTCAAAAACGCTGTTCAGCTCTTCCGCTTTACACGAGAATGGACATGGGTTGGGATTGTGTTCGAGATACTATTTCCCATCATACTCTTCGTGTTCCTTCGTCCTCGCAAAAAAAGTGCGAATGATCGACGGACAACAGATAACCAGAAACAAAAGCAGAAACCAAAAGAGGACAAACAAGGGAAAGTATCACAGGGCAGAGAGAATTCCGACGGGGACAAACGTGAAGGACATCAGGGTGGAGAACTACAGCCTTCCTGATATATCCCATCAAAAATCGTTATAGATGAACCACTGAAAAGAGGGGGAACTCTGTTTCCCTCCATAGCAGTACCCTGTATACTGTAGTCAGACTGATGACATTCGGCTGAATTAACGGGGGGAACATGGATGGCTCAACATTTGGCAGGTATACGCGTAGCATTGACAGGACCACGAAAATCCAAAGAGATGTCCTTGCTGGTTGAGAAAATGGGAGGGATTCCAATAGTCCGACCTGCACAGGGAACTGTTTTTCTGGACGATCGTAATATTCGGGATGGTCTGGTATCCTGGATATCCGACCCGCCAGACTGGACGGTATTAACCACGGGTATGGGATTGGACGCTATTTTTGAAATGGCTGAGGATATGGAGATTGCTGATCAATTGCTGGACGTATTATCGGAATCCTTGATTGCAGCAAGAGGATACAAAACAGTGAATGCACTCCGAAAACGTAAACTGACCCCGCTAGTGCGGGATGATGATGGCAGCACAGACGGGCTGATTCGTGAATTTGCGCCTCATGAACTTAAAGGACAGAAGGTCATGTTGCAACTGCATGGGGAAACCGCACCCAAGTTGGTCGGTTGGCTGGAGGAACAAGGGGCGCAAGTACGTCAGGTGCTCCCTTATCGTCACGTCCCACCCGAAGAGGGTGAACTGGAACAGTTGTTGAATGATATTTTGCTGCATGAGGTTGATGCTGTCGCGTTTACAAGTGGGCCGCAAGTACGATTTTTGGTTGAATACGCGGCGTCTAAGGGCAAGCTCGAATCCATGCAGGAAGCCTTCCGCCAAGGCGTGGTGCCTGCTTCGGTGGGCAGGGTAACGGCAAACGCGATGCGAGAAGAAGGTATTGAGGCGCTCGTGGTCCCAGAGGATGAGAAGATGGGAGCACTAATCGTTGAACTGGGGCGTTATTACGCTGCCCGATCTGAGGGCAAGGCTCATCTTTTACAGTAACATGTGATCCAGTCTGGACTCATATGGATGCGTTGAATAAAACGCATTTAAGATGTCACGTTGTTCCCGGTTCTGATCCGCTATACGGGTCAGAACTTTTTTTGTTTTTGTCTCTATGATCGGTTCACTCTCTATAAACTGAACGACTCTGATTCAAGGAAATTCACCTGAGACTTTGGTCGTGAAGTTAGTTGTACCCATTCATAATTAAAGGTTTTTGGATAATAATGTGGAATGAATTAAAGACAGATTAAGCTTGTGAGGGAGGGACAGCATGATGAAAACCGTATGTGTAACCGGGGCAGCCCGGGGACTGGGGTTGGCTCTGACGGCACAAATGCTGAAGAGAGGTTATATCGTTTATGCGGCAGGGTTGGACATGGAAGAGTCCGAAGGAATTCGCACTCTGACGGATGCCTATCCAAAACATTTACGCATCATCGAACTGGACATTGCGGATGATCTGTCCGTAGCTTTGTTCACGGAGACACTTAAGCTGGATACAGAGCATTTGGATATGCTTATCAATAATGCGGCTATACTAGGAAGTATTACCGATCATATCCGCGGACCGTTAAATATGGCGGAGATGGCAGAAGTATTCAATGTAAATACCCTGGGGACATTACGTGTGACTCATGCCTTATTGCCCCTCCTTCTGCAAGGGACAAACAAGCTGATCGTCGATATATCTTCGGAGGCAGGCAGTATTGAGCAGTGTAGCCGGGATGGATGGTTCGCCTATTGTATGTCCAAATCTGCGTTAAACATGCAGGCCCGCCTTGTGCATAATGGTCTGAAAAATGAGGGTGGGCAAGTGATGCTGATACATCCCGGCTGGGTACAGAGTTATATGAGCGGGGAATTAAATACCGATGCGGACCTTACGCCAGATCAATCGGCTCAGCATATCACAGCACTCATCGATCGCCATAAGGAGTTTATGGGCGATTCGCCCGCGTATGTAGATTACAAGGGGGATACCCTTCCTTGGTAATTCTGTTATAGGTAATTTGAAAGGAGTTTTTATTGATGGATCATCGTAAAAAAGCGTTGTTACTTGGTGATTATACTCATCCGGACTGGCATCCGCTGCAAGGGGTGGATGCGGAAATTAGTCGGATTTTTCACGATACTATGACTGTGCAGTGCAGTGAGAATCGCAACATGCTGCTGCAAGAAAATATAACCGGTTTTGATGTGTGTATCTGCTACATGGATGATTGGAAGGGAAAAGTCTCTCCTCAGCAGACAGCAGGCTTATTGTCCTATGTTAGTAATGGAGGTGGACTGCTCATTATACATAACGGAATTTCGCTCCAAAATCGTTATGAGCTGAAGCAGATGATTGGTGCCAAATTCCTGCATCATCCACCTTATGCCCCACTAGAGTTCACAGTAACGGCAGAGAGCCATCCAGTTACGGAAGGCATTTCGGGATTTACGATGGAGGAAGAGCCTTATCAGTTCGAGTTCGGTTCATTTGCAGAAACGAAAGTTCTGCTGGAGTATCAATCCGAAGAAGGGCCGAAGCCCGCAGCTTGGGCGCATAGATATGGTGTTGGACGCATTGTTTACCTGATGCCAGGACATCATGTACCATCTTTTGCCCATGAAACCTATCGTCAGTTAATTCTGCAAGCAGGAAAATGGGCTGCGCGCTACGTATAGCCTGACCGTTTCTTTTGTGAGCAGCTGATTAGGGGTATACTATAGAGATCAACGAAGAGGAGGATGACAAGAATGAGCGATTTGTTCAAAAAGGCAATCTCGTTAGGGCTCGGTCTTACTGTTGTAAGCAAGGAGAAAATTGAGAAAACCGTGGATGATCTGGTCAAGCGCGGGGAACTGGCACCTGGTGAATCCAAAGCGTTGGTTGAACGCCTGATGGAACGGGGCGATGAAGAGCAGGGCCAGTTCAAAAGAATGATTCACGAACAGGTCAAGCGCGTTCTTCAGGAAGTGGGCGTTCCATCCGAGAGTGATGTAACCAGTTTGGAACAGCGTGTTGCCGTCCTTGAGAAAAAGCTTGCGGAACTGGGTCACACACCACAGCTTCAACCTGATGTATCCCCAGCTCCACTTGAAGTTCCTCCTCTCAAAGGAAACGAGATCGAGTAGATGGCTGTGCGAATCAAACATGTCGGCAGATACCGGGAAATTGCCATGGCGCTGGTGCGTCATGGCTTCGGTTATATGGTTGAGGAGCTGGGTTTGTTCCAGTTGCTAGCCATACCCCGGCGGTGGATGTCGCGTGAAGCCCACACCACCAAGACATTAAGTGAACGCATACGACTCGTGCTGCAGGAGCTGGGGCCAGCTTTCGTTAAGCTGGGGCAACTGGCAAGCACAAGGGCGGATCTGTTGCCCGAGTCTGTGATTCGGGAATTGGTGAAGCTGCAGGATCAAGTCCCGCCGTTTTCCTCGGAGACAGCACGGGGTATTTTGGAACAGGAATTGGATACACCACTGGAGGAGATCTTTTCCCGGTTCGAGGATACCCCTGTGGCTGCGGCTAGTATTGGACAGGTGCATCTGGGTAAACTCCGAAGCGGTGAGGCCGTAGCTATTAAGATTCAGCGGCCCGGTATATCGCGTATCGTTCAGCGCGATCTGGATATTTTAAGAGAATTGACGTCCATGGCGGAGAAACGCTGGGATTGGGTAAAGCAATATCAGATTCCGCAAATGGTAGAAGAGTATGCTCAGGCACTGATGGCCGAGCTGGATTATACCGTTGAGGGTCGTAATACGGAGAAGATTGCACAGCAATATCAGCAGGATGGCAAAGTAAAAATACCGGTGATCTACTGGGATCAAACGTCTTCTCGTGTGCTTACCATGGAGTACATTGAAGGTATCAAGCTGAATGACCGTGACGAGTTGATTAAACGTGGGCATGATCTGAATAACATTGCGCAGCGGCTGGTGGATTCACTGTTGAATCAGATCTTTATTCATGGATTCTTTCATGCCGATCCACATCCGGGTAATCTGATGGTTCTGAAGGATGGCAGGCTTGCCTTTATTGATTTTGGCATGGTGGGCAGTCTGAGCGATGAGATGAAGCAGCACCTGGCTTCCCTCATCATCGGATTGATGCGCAAAGATACGGACAGCATGATTCGGGCGATCGAGAAGCTGGGCATGATGCCGGATGATATGGATCTGCGAGGACTTCATAGCGATCTGGATAAGCTGCGCACCAAATACTATGATATTCCCTTTTCCAAAATTAGTGTGGGACAAGCATTGAACGATCTGTTCGGTGTAGCCCAGCGGCATCGGGTCGTCATGCCTGCTGATATTCTGCTGCTAGGGAAGTCGCTGCTTACCATGGAAGGTGTTATCGAACATCTCGATCCTACCTTGAGTATCGTGGATATGGCAGAACCATTTGGCCGCAAGCTGATCAAGGAACGTTTTAATCCAGGAAGGATCAGGAATCGGGTGTTCCGCAGCGCGGCTGATATGGCTGAGAGTGTCATGGGTCTGCCTGGGCAGTTAAGGCAATTGTCTTCCATTATTAGCAAAGGAAAACTGCGGCTGGAGATCAGTGTCCCTGAACTGGACGCGCTCATGCGCAGAATGGACCAGATCAGTAATCGGCTGTCCTTCAGTATTGTACTGCTCGCATTTTGTATCATTATGGTTGGGTTGATCATCGGTTCTTCGATTAGTCACCAGTCCACCATGTTATGGGATATTCCGGTCATTGAGATCGGTTTTCTGGTAGCCATTCTGATGGTGGCCTTTCTGCTTTATTCGATATTTAAATCGGGAAGATTTTAAGTATAAGCGTAATCAAGAGAGTCGTTAACGCTTCCTAGCAGGGGAGCAGTAACGACTTTTTTTGGGTTTGGTCATGGCTTGGTGATGCATATATAAGATAAACAGAGCATAACTGAGATATTTTACATAAATAAGAGATAATACAAGATAATATACCAATTGCGGATACATACTCTGTTCGTGTAGAAGAGACACTGGGACTATAATAATAGGTCAGTACATTAACGGACCCGGTTTTTCTGAGAGGGGAAAACCTAGAGACATCATGATTGGTTCATGATGTCTCGAAAGCAAGACACCTGAATGTTGGAGTGGAAATAAGAGGTGCACACTGGAACGGACGAGACATGTACGGACATGATATCGGATATCTTATTCCGATCATGGTCAACCCACGTGTTTTCAACTTATACAGACACATTTTTGCGGGAGGGTATTCGGCTGTTTTGTGTTGTCTGTTGTAGTTGCTCAGTGACGAACCATTCCATTGCCGTTCAGTAGATAAGACAATTTTGAGTTTAAATACGTAGGAGGACCGGCAAAGGACGATATGAATACTTTAAAACAACAATGGTTTGGTAACATTCGCGGAGACGTGCTGGCAGGCATAACGGTAGCGCTGGCGCTTATTCCGGAAGCCATTGCCTTCTCGATCATTGCGGGTGTCGATCCGATGGTCGGATTGTACGCTTCAATTACGATTGCCATCGTGATCTCAATTGCGGGCGGAAGACCGGGCATGATCTCGGCAGCAACGGGCGCTATGGCGGTACTGATGGTGGGACTCGTCAAGGATTATGGCGTGGAGTATCTGTTTGCCGCTACAATTCTGACAGGTATAATTCAGTTTATTCTGGGGATTTTCAAGGTGGGTCGGTTTATTACATTTGTGCCTCATTCCGTACTGACCGGGTTTGTGAATGCACTGGCGATTCTCATCTTTATGGCTCAGCTTACCCATTTCACGGGTGCTAATTGGATTATGTATGCGATGGTAGCGGGTACGTTGGCGATTATTTATATTTTGCCACGTTTTTTCAAAAGCGTTCCGGCTCCACTGATTGCTATTGTAATCATGACGATCATTACGGCTTTGTTACATCTGGACGTCAAAACCGTAGGTGATATGGGGAATCTCACGAGTACCCTGCCTATGTTCCATCTGCCGAATATCGACTGGTCCCTCAATACGCTAATGATCCTTTTGCCTTATTCGTTCACGATGGCTCTGGTAGGTTTGCTGGAATCTTTGCTGACTGCAACGATTGTGGATGAAATGACCGAGACCAAGAGCAGCAAAAACCGTGAAGTACGTGGTCAGGGGATTGCCAACTTCGTTAATGGCCTTTTCGGTGGCATGGGTGGTTGCGCGATGATTGGACAGTCGGTTATTAATGTGAAATCTGGTGGACGAGGTCGATTATCCACATTTACGGCTGGTGCTTTTCTGGCCATATTGTTGTTATTGCTTAGTGGTGTGGTGAAAGAGGTGCCAATGGGTGCACTCGTTGGTGTGATGTTTATGGTGTGCATTGGTACGTTTGACTGGAGTTCCATCAAGAATATTGCGCGTTTGCCACGTGCGGAAGCCTTCGTTATGGTAGTCACGGTTGCTATTGTGGTGTATACCCACGATCTGTCTATCGGTGTGATGGTCGGCGTTGTGCTTAGTGTGCTTCATTTTGGTTGGAAACAGACCAAGATTCGTGTTCAGGCAAATGAGGAGCAGGGACAGAAGGTGTACCGTATTCACGGACCGTTCTTCTTTGGTTCATCTTCCCGCTTCGTTGATGAGTTCAATGCTGAGGCTGATCCTCAGGAAATCACGATTGATTTTGGGGGCTCACATATTTGGGATAACACGGCGGTTGTTGCCATTGGTAAAGTGAAGTTCAAATATGCGAAACTGGGCAAAACGGTGCATCTTCGCGGACTGAATGAGGAAAGCTCTCGTTTGCTTGAGAAGAGCGGTTTTGCCACGGTGCAAGGGCACAGTTCGTAACTTGGTTGCAACGAAGTAGACAACAAAAAAGTTATTTTTTATCAGCAGCGCGATTTTTCCGGATTTAAGTCGGAAGAGGGCGCCGCTGTTTTTATTAGAGGATGGTGTGCACTGCGTTGGAGTGGTAATGCTAGTTTTAGTGGTTGATGTTATTGTGTTGAAGGTTGTGTCTTTCACTCTGCGTAAGTTCTAACGAACCTGGCACGTCTTATATGCGGTTATTTGATGTTTTCGTTATTCTAAAGAATCTCAGACATCTTATTTTGCCGACCTCACCAATACTGTAGCCGTTCTGCTTGTATTTCCGGGTAATAAGGTGGCTCGAGTTCGTTAGAAATTCCAAACGGTTCTAATTGTCGGAATAGGGTGTACTGGATTCGTTGAAATTAGTGATAAAGTGGTAGTCACCATTCTCAGGGAAGCTCCTATAGTTGCTCTCAAAGCTATCCTTAAGCTCACTTGGTCGCTATAAGTCACACTGATCTTGGGATTTTGTGCTACAAGTTGAGGGTGTAACGCCCGATCCCCTTTTGTTTTGCTTGACTAACGTGTAAACTACAGGGTATGGAGAAGAAGAGCAACGGACCGATTGCTTTTTAAAAAATTCATTTCATAATCATGATTGATATACGGAAAACTAGTCTTGATTGAAGCCAAGTGAAAGCAATTATGAAATGGACTTATCTAAATGAATATACAGAGGTGTAACGATTGGCAAACTTTGAACAACTGGGCATTCGCCCGGAATGGTGCGAGATCCTGAAACATCAGGGTATCGCCGTGCCGACTCCGGTACAGGAGCGTTCGATTCCGGTACTGCTGGGTGGGCGCGATATTATTGCTGAGGCACAGACGGGTACAGGGAAAACGCTGGCTTTTCTGCTGCCGATTATTCAGAAAATTAACGTATCCGACCGCTCGCCGCAAGCACTGATTATTGCTCCTACGCGGGAGTTGGCGCTGCAAATTACGGAAGAAGCGAAGAAGCTGACTGCAAACGACGATAAGCTGCATGTTCTCGCGGTATACGGCGGACAAGATGTGGACAAGCAGCTCCGCAAATTGCAAAACGGTACACAGATCGTGATTGGTACGCCGGGGCGTCTCCTGGACCATCTGCGTCGTGGCACGTTGAAGCTGGATAATGTGAAAAAACTGGTGCTGGATGAAGCCGATCAAATGCTGCACATGGGCTTCCTGGATGATGTGGAGACCATCCTTCGTGAACTGCCACACAAACGTCAGACGATGCTGTTCTCGGCAACGATGCCGAAAGGCATTCGCATCTTGGCGAAGAATTACATGAAAGATCCGGAGGATGTGAAGGTATCCTCCAAGTCTGTGATTCCGATCAATCAGATTCGCCAGCAGGTGCTGGAGTGCACGGATCGTGGCAAGCTTGAGGCACTTCGCGGCATGATTGATACGTATCGCCCTTACCTGGCGATTGTTTTTTGCCGGACCAAGCGCCGTGCATCCAAGCTGAACGAAGATCTGCGTGAAGCAGGTTATGCGAGCGATGAACTTCATGGAGACCTGTCCCAATCCAAGCGTGAGAATGTAATGAAAGCATTCCGCGACGCGAAATTGCAAATCCTTGTTGCTACGGATGTTGCTGCACGCGGACTGGATGTTGAAGGCGTAACGCATGTATTCAACTACGATATGCCGCATGATGCGGAAAGCTATATCCACCGGATCGGCCGTACGGGTCGTGCTGGCGGCACGGGCCTTGCCGTGACATTTGCGACACAGCACGACAGACCTGAGCTCGCTCGTATTGAGGAAGGCACCAATCAGAAGCTTTCCCGTATCCAGTGGACAAGTGAAGGTCCGGTAGCATCAACTGGAGCCAATAGACGTTCCATCAACAGTCAGGGTGATGAAGAACGTTCTGGCGGACGCTCCGCTGGGACAGGCAGTGCCCGTCGCGGCGCAGGACGTACCGGCCGCAGTGAAGGCGGACGTGGCGGTCGTGGTGGTTCCCGTGGCGGTGAAGTTGGACGCAGCGGTGGACGCAGCGGTGGTCGTAGTGGCGGCCGCAGTGGCGACGAGCGCAGCTCAGGCCGTGGTTCCGCGCGCAGCAGCGACAGCAGTCGCGGTGCAGGTCGCAGCGGCGATGAGCGCAGTAGCGGCTGGGGCGGCCGTAGCGCCGACAAGCGCAGCTCCGGGCGCAGCAGTGAAGGTTCACGCCGACCGGACTCCGCAGGACGTGGGCCGGCCAAGAGCGACCGCCGCGATTCTCGTCGCGGGCGGTAAAAACGATAGAACCTATGGCGAGTAATCTGGAAGAACGCTATACATTTTCCAAATATCAAAACACCTCATCCTAGACCTAAGGATGGGGTGTTTTTTCGTGGAAACTTATATGATAAAACTATACAATGTCACGCGTAATTCCAGTACGTATGCAGGGGTAAACAGATTTTGGTTCGTCTATATAACAGGGATTGAGTTTGCACTAATTTACATTTCGAGTCCATTTACAACAGCTCTACACACGAACATCTGCGTACGAATCCCGATATTTCTCGTTATAGACCCGACCAACCGACTCCGCCAGCCCACCGCGTGCCTTACCAGGATACAGCTCCAGAGTTTGATAGAGCCGCATAAACCGATCTTTGGGCATAAAGCGCGCGTAGCGGGTAATAAGACTTGGGAACAACTCAATATATTTACTTTTGCGTACAGCGGCGGCGGCTACAGCCGTCAGAATCTGAATCCCGTTGTGCAGCTGCAAAATATTTACTTCGTACGTTGCGATATACCTAATCGCATCTTCACGGACCAGTTCGGGCTTCAGCCGTGCGATTTCACCGATATATTCAGCGAGCAGCCGCTCGAAGCTATGCAGCAGCAAAGGTTTGAGCTGCAGGTCCATATCACTGCGCAGCACAAAGGATTGCAGCAGCGCAACCTGCTGCAGACGAATCCGGTCATTATAGACGAGCGAACCGATCTCCCGGAGCATTTCATAGGCTAACGCTTCATCCTGCTTGCGTGCTTCTGCGACAAGAGCCCAATTCCGGTTAATGCCTTGGCGAATCGCTTCCTCATCCTGACGCAGCATGCGTTTGAGTTCACGCTGTTGTTCGACTTGGAAGGACCGCTTTTGCATGAAGATCAATCCAGCCAGAAACAGGAGGGAGATACTGGCTGCTGCCATCGTTTGGTCTATGGTTTCACCAAAATAGGTGGCCGCTGCACCAAGGATTACCGTGATAAATAGGTCGCGTGCGATTCGCCGTTTGACGCGAGAAGAGGCGCGTTCATCCACTTTGGCAAGAGTGCCGCGTCCACAGGCAGTACAGTGGTCCTCCCACAGGCAGGTGTACTGGCCACACCGCTTGCAAACACGCAACTTTTGAAACGCATGCGTTGTTCTTATAAAAGGTCTGATGGATACAACTTGTTTAGTGCTCATGCTCAATCACGCTCGCCATTCAGAATAGTGTAGAGGGTTCGATCGGCATCTTCCCGGGAAACGGGTTTGCGCCGATGAAGCAGGAACGCAATCACCTTTATAATGACAAAAAGAAACAATATGGCGAGGCATCCGTATGTAACCATAATCCGTTCCTTTCTATGGCTTGATCATTTTGCTTTTATTATAAGATGAACTATTGTTTGCAGACCCGAGTCACTTCGATGGCAGAATAACCTTCCGATCGCTGTTACCCCAGATTTCCTTGATTCCCTTTTGCTAAAGGGAGAAATCCGGTGATAAGCGTATGCTTCCGATGCAGCTTTCTTACAGAAAGCTTTTAGGCGATCGCTTCGCTTCTTCAGGTTCTTTCTGCCCTCTCCGTTAGAGTGTGATTCTTAAATTCATCTTATAAACGATAATCTGATCAAGCGTCGTTATATTGCAGTTTGCTGGCAATAACTATATCATATTTCCATAGTTGGAACTTTCATGCCAGTTAATGACGTGAATTCGTCGATTTTTGTCAGTCATTACAAAACTGTAACTCAAGATAGGGGTGCTTTTCAGAATTTATTAGTAGACTGTTAAGATTTCCTTAAGGCTTGACGCCTATAATAAACTATTCCCATTTTAATCTCAAACGTGAAGGAGTACACCCAATGCTGCGGACAAGCAAAATACGCTGGCTCAGCGGAACTCTGGTTCTGCTGGCATTTCTAACGCTGCTGTTACCTCAGGCGTTGCTGCCACATGCTGCAGCGGCTCAGGCACAGACAAGCGGAATCGATGCGGTACTTGTAGCCGATGTAAGTAATTCAATGAATACAAGTGACCGTGACAAGATCAGCAATGAAGCCATGAAAATGTTTATTGATATGCTGCCGGTCCAGGGGGACAAGGTAGGGATTGTCGCTTACACCGATCAGGTGGAGCGGGAGAAGGCATTGCTGGAGATTCAGTCCGATGCGGACAAGAGCAGCCTGAAAGATTTTATTGATCAGCTCGGCCGAGGGCCATATACCGATATCTCTGTTGGGGTGGCCGAAGCGGTGAATGTGCTCAACCATGGGGCTGACAGGTCTCACTCACCAATGATCGTGCTGCTGGCTGACGGCAACAACGATTTTAACAAAACGAAAGGTCGCACCCAGTCTCAATCGGATGCGGATCTGGCAAAAGCCGTCAAAGAAGCACAGGATCAGGGGATTCCCGTGTATACGATTGGACTGAACGCAGACGGAAAACTGAACAAGGACGCACTTGCAGATCTGGCTCAGCAGACCGGAGGCAAGTCCTTTATCACAGATACACCGGATGATCTGCCACAGATTCTGAGTGAGATTTTCGCCGATCATGCCAAACTGAATGTCGTGAAGCTGCCCTCCATTACTGGAAACGGCAGTTATCAGGAAGTTACCGTGAACGTACCGAACGACAGTGTACTTGAAGCCAACATCTCGATTATGTCTTCAAAACAAGTTCAAATTGAATTAACCGATCCTTCAGGCAAGGCCGTAGATCTGAACTCTGACGCAGCCAAGCTTTCGACTTCGAAGAGTTATTCCTTGGTGAAGCTGCTCAAACCTCAGGAAGGCGACTGGAAACTTCGGGTAAAAGGGGCTCCGAAAGACAGCATCGATATCAACCTGTTATTCAACTATGATCTCCAGCTCGTCGTGGACCCAATTAAGACCAAGTCCTATACGAAGGGCGACAAAGTGGATCTGAGTGCCAAGCTGGAGAATGGAGGCCAGCCTCTGCAGGATAATGATCTGTATGCCGATATGAAGGCGACATTGGTCGTAAACGATCAGGATACAGGTAAAAGCACGGAGCAACCGCTCGAAAACACGGGCTCCGGGTTCGCCGGAACGTTTGAAGTGCCGGACAAACATAACTACGAGCTTGTAATCCGTGCAGAAGAAGACAGCTTCTACCGGGAAAGTGCTCCGATTACGATCAATGCGGGCGGAGCAGCCGGTAGCGGGACTCAGCCAACGACTCCTGCGGGCGAGCAGGATAAGCCGTTTCCATGGATGCCTGTTATTTTGGGCGTGATCGCCTTGATCATAGTAGCCGTGGGTGGTTGGTTCCTGTTAGGCTGGCTGAAACGCAAAAACCGTGGGTTTGTCGGACAGATGGTTGTCGAAATTCGTGATGAGAATACCGGCGACAAGTCGTACCCGCAATATAAAAAGCTGGCATCGTTCCGGGGTAGATTCCATCTGCACCAGCTGTTACAGCTGGACCCTGAATTGAAGGAAACCGAGAGATATGTATTTACACCCAGCAATGGGGATCGAATTATAATCCGCAACACTGCAGGCGGAACGCTGGAGAAATCCGGCCGTGCCGTTGATGCAAGCTCAGGCGTTGAACTGAAGAACGGTGACCGACTGAGCATCCCGCTGCAACAGGCGGACAAAACGATTTTGATCGAGTACTTGGTCTAAAAATGATTGCCAATAGAAGTTGGTACTAACCGTTTACACGAGAACGTAGAGGACAGAAATAACCTGAAGAAGCGTAGCGTGCGCCTGAAAGCTTTCTGAAAGAAAGCTGCTACGGAAGCATACGCTATCCCCGGATTTTCACCTTTGTAAAATAAATCAAAAAATAAGGGGATAACAGCGATCGGAAGGTTGTTCTGTCATCGGAGTGGCAAGTGTAATTATGTTGTAGTTCCGACTGCGTTAATCCAAGGGAGGACATGGAATGAAACCGATTGTTAGAGAACATATTCAGCAACTGGATGTATCACTTGGCGGAGGTATTGTCAGTGAGAAAATCAGAGTCGATACGATTGATAATCCGATTCTGATTATCGGTCTTGGAGGAACAGGTATTGATGCACTGTTGCGTCTTAAATACCAGATTAACCGACGTTTCAAGCTGCCACAGGACCCGGTATCCAAGAAAAAAATGGACAAACCGTCCAACGTGGAGTTTCTTGCTTTTGAAACGAACGAACAGGATCGCGCCAAAAAGTATAAAGGCATCGGACTTGATCCCATTAATGAATTCGTACTGCTGTCCAACGCCGAGATTGGTGGACTGCTTCAGAACCGCAGCGTATTGGAGCCGTATATTACGGACTGGCTGTCTCCGGAGCTGAGCATCACCGACGGCATGAATGGCGCCGCAGGGGTGCGTCAGGCTGGACGTCTGCTGTTGTTCACCAAGATTAATCAGGTCGTGCAGGCGATCGACAAAAAGATCAAAACATTATCAGTAGGCACCAACAAGAAACTGATGGTGTTCCTGCTGACCGGTCTTTCCGGCGGTACGGGCAGTGGTTGCTTCCTCGATATTTCTTATATTGTGCGCGGGATTATCGAACGTGATCACGGCTCTGCCGGGATTGACCGCGTGAACACGCTGGGATATCTGTTCACTCCAGACGTGAACCTGTCCAACAAAAGCTTGAGTGAGCACACTCGTGAATATATCCGTAAGAATGGATACGCTGCGCTCAAGGAACTGGATTACTGGATGAACGTGGACAGTCGGGGGGAGCGCTTCTCCCAGAAATACGGCAATATTCTGACCGTTAATTCACCGCTGCCGCCGTTCAACCTGTGTCATCTCATTTCTGCAACCAACACGGAAGGCAAACTGCTGGAGAATGCTTATGATTACTGCATGAACGTCACCGCCGAGAACATCACCAACTTTATGGCGAGTGAGGAAAAGCAATCCGGCGAGGAGTTTGCCATCCACGATTATATTAGCAACATTCGCACGAATATTGCACAGATGAACAAAGCCTATCCGGCCAACTATGATTACAACATTATCGGTGCATCATCAGCGGTACTGCCGATTGAAGAAATGACGACGTATCTGGCTTACCGCATGTTCGACAAAATGAGCACCATGTTCTCCAAAGCGCCGAACCAGGAGGACACCGAGAAGTTTGCCCGCAAGCTCGGCATTGATCTCGAAAGTGTGGTTAAGTCCTTCGAAGCCCGTGTGCCGGAGCCGCTGCCAGGTTACCAGAACAGTGAGCGTTTATCCTATGGCAATGTAGTGAAATCGCAGGTCGTGAACATGGACACCGAACTGGAGCAGAACTTCCTGGCTCGTGCCCGTGAGGAATATATCAAGGCGAAGAAGCAACTGCCGGGAGAAATTGCGGGTCAGTTCACCGAACAGATCCGGCGTATGTTTTTGCATCCTGAACAGGGTCCGTTCTATGTCTCCCGTCTGATCTACACGGAAAAAGGCTTCTGTGTACTGAAGATGATTCAGTCTTACATTGAAACCCTGCGTGAGAATGCCTTCCGCATTCCGCGTGACATTGAGGCTGCTCAGGAGCAGTCCGAAGAGAAACTGGGCGATGCGAAGAGTGCGTTCGTCTCCAAAGAGAAGAAGAAGAATGCTTATATTGAAGCAAAAATTCATGAATACTGGCTGCATGCCGATGTGGAACGCAATGATCAGATGATCGAGTTCTACGAAGATCTGTATGAATTGCTGAACCAGGAGAACAGCCGCATTTATAACGTATTTACCGAAACGCTGAACGCACTCAGCTCGATCTTCTCCAAAAACGGGGATATCCTGACACGCGGTGAAGAACAGTCGGATCACAAAGGCAACAAAACGTATTACTGGAACGTTGTAAGTGTGCCGGATATCGTCAGTGTGGTGGATGGACTGCTGGACAAACGCGATACGGATGACCTGATCCGCGACTTCTCGCGTGAATTGTTGGAGAACTCGAGCCAGTGGGTGAAAGAAAACGAGATCGATATTGTCAGCTCCATCTCTGATTTCCTGACCGAGAAATTCGGCGATCTGATTACCCGCTCGATGGAGGACTTCCTGGTGATCAAATATGGACAGGATGAGTCGGTCGAGAAATTCGTGGAACGCTTCATTGCAGGCAAACTGGATGATGAGGCAGTTCCGGTGTTCAATCTGAGCAACAGCACAGGCAGTCTGCATTTCCCATCCTGGGGATTCGTATCGGTGCCTGCACAGGCGCCGGGCATTCTGAGAGGGATTCGCAACTATCAGAACAATGCGGTGGGCAAATCTCATTTTACCGTCAAGGAAAGTGAAGTGCGCAACCGGATCTTTTGGCTGAACACTCGCAACGGGGTGCCACTGTTTGTGTACACACCGCTCAAAGTATATGAGGAAAGTTATGAACGAACTATTTTGGACAAAGAAGGCATCGGACGCCATCTGGTGCAAACCGAGAAGAATAACTGGACCTATCTGCCGTCGCCAATTCCAGAAAAGTCATGGGGAGATGTGTACGAGAACGCCCGGGTGAAGCAGTACAATGCCCGTGTACGTACCGAATTTGAGCAGGCGCTTGGATACCATATTGTGACAGCCAAATCCATTGATGAGAATACAAGCAACCGCTATGCAATTGTGACAACGGAACCGTTTGACCTGTCTGCGAAGCTGGGTGCCTACGACATGCGCCTAACGTCCACTACGCCGAATCTGGGTGAAGTGAAACGGGCAGTCATGGAATTGAAACGCCTGCAAACCGAAGGATTGCCACGGGTGTCGGTGAAGGACATTTTCGGAAGTATTAATGAAGATATGGCCAAAGAAAACCTGGTGCGTTCCCCGCAGCTGATCGCGCGGGTACGAGAAGAACTGGCGAAGATGAACGCCATTTCGGCCAAAGTCACCGAGCTGGAAGGCATTCTCGCCCAGCATCAGGACGAGGAGCAGTGGTATGACCGCTTCATCGAAGCACTATACACGGACACCATCGTGAAGAAGGGTGCGCTGTACGTCTATGACCGTGATCCGGAAGAAGACGCATGGGAGCCGTTTGCGAATCTGATGAAGAGCCGCAACTTTGCCGAATATGAAGTGTTTGGCAACTTCCGTGGACTGGCAGAGAAGGATCGCAGCACGTTGCTGCGCAAAGCTTCCCGCCGTGATAATGACCTGACCGCTTCCGAAGATATCACGCCACTGCTTACGAAGCTGGATGATCTGGCTGCATTGTTCATGGAATCCCGTGATCGTCTGGAATACGAGCGAGTGGAACTGGCAAACGGGGAAGACATCTACCAGTTCTACAGAACGATGTCATCGAAACTGAATGACATTCGCAGAAGGCTGAAGTAAGATGGCGGCCGGGATGGAGTTCAGCTCAAACAATGCTCTGAAGCGCAATCTGGAGAAGTATGCAGCACAGTATGCAACAGAGCAGGAGAGTCAAGGCAGCCTGGGTGATGGTCGCAGCAGCATCCATTACCCCGCGTTGTTCCTGTTCGTGGGTGACCAGGTCGCTCCGGCAGTGTCTGCTGTCCAGGAAATCAACCGGCTGAAGTGGGATAACGGAGAAGGCGTAGTCTATGTACAGATTGGAACGGAAAATCAGGAAGATGCCCGTCATCGTGACCATGATGCCGTGCAAACGAAGCATGACCATTACATCGATGGTGCTCATTCAGGATATGCAGGTGTTAACGGCTTGAGTGATGCAAGGAATGGTAGCACTTCTGATGATGGTCAGGTGACCCGTCACGTGCTTCCCTTGTCCACCATACAGACGGATCGACCTTCCAAAACGCTTCGCAAGGACGTGCATCGCAGTTTCCACGATTCAGATCAGGCACTCTTTGGTCTGAATCGTACCTTGCGGCGGGTGAGTAATCGTATTGCCGAATACGGACGCCTGTATTCATCGTTCGATCGAATCTACGTGACCGTTGTGACCAGGGCGGATGATCCATTGAATGTATTGTTGCCGGAGCTGACCAAGCTGACCGAAACGATACTGGCTCAATCCTTCAAGTCGGTACAGACCGATTTGCATGTGCTGGTCAGCGAGATGGAGCAGGTCGATTCCTTTGGTTATGCAAGCGCGGCGGGACTCGCTTTTCTGCGGGAACTGGATTACATGCAGGGGTTGGACTACACGTTCAGTGGCAATCTGCTGGTTACAGAGGACGGTATCTCCATTCCGGTTACGCATCCTGCTTCTCCATTATTCGATCTCGTATATATTTTGTCAGACAAGAATGAGCGGGGGACTGGCGTACCCGGTGGGTGGATGGAAAATGCCGAGATCATCTGCCGAATCTGTCTGCTCAAGAACCGGAAGCAGGATGCCGACAGCTCTGGTTCCGTCTCAAGCACAGGGGCCAACACGTATAACAATACGTCGTTCAAAAATAACATTCGTACGACCTCGGATCAGCATGGGTATGCCAGTGCAGGTTTTGCCGAGATTAGACGGCCGAACAAACCCATTGCACTCGCGGTGTTGTATCATCTGTATCGTTATTTGCTTGAACGGATGCGGCAGGAACCCGAATGGAGCATCAAGGACAAGCTCGCCTTTTTGGGACTGGACGGGGCTTCGGTAGAACGTAAAGTGGAAGGAATTCTTCCCGATGAGGATCTGGTGAGCGGCATGAGCGGCATTATGACGCATAACGTCAGCTTCTCCGATCTGAAGCCGCTCTCGCTGCGTGAAGCGGAGAGAGCACTGTTCGGGCAGGGGGCAGAGGCGTACTTCCGTGATAACGTGGTCCGTCTTGCCGAGGAACGAGTACGTCAGCGCAGCACGGAAGACTCCCTTCGTCGTAAAGCTGAGCGATCGCGCAAGGAGCATCCTGAGGTTGGCTATTTTCAGTGGGCTGCCTGGAGTGACAGCGGGTTCGGCAGCGTGCGTGAGGCTTTGCTTGGACTGATTCGTGATAAATCGGTGCAGCTTGAATCCGCACGTGCCTTGCTTGAGCAGCGTCAGCAGGAGCGGGTAGAGGATCAGTCGTTTAAACGGGCGTTGTTCCGTGACAAACAGAACGTGCGCAACCTGATCGATTGTTTGCTGGAACGTGTGTATGTGCCCAAAGTTGAATTGCTGCGCCAGGAGAATGAATTGCAGCTGCTTCGTGTTTACGACACAGAGCTGGAACAACTGCATACGTTCAGCCGGAATGTAACGGAAACCCTGGCAGCGTTGGAACGTGTTTTGCGCGAGACAGCGGTAGAGAGCATAGCAGCTGCAGATGAATATATCGGTCAGAACGTAATGGAGTACTATGGCAAAGTGACGGAAACGCTGATTGCAGATTTGGAGGCAAAGCGTGGACGGGATGTCTGGTTTGAGGACCGCTATATGGGGGATATGAACCGTCTTGCCACAGAAGGAAACGAACGGCTCCTGCAACGCCTAATGGAGGTATGCCATGTTATGCTGCTTACAGCAGAACCGCTCCGGGTACCTTTCGAAGAAGAATTGCTATTACGGGCGAATGTTACAATTACCTATGGCGACAAAAATGTACTGACTCGTGATGATTTGTTCCGCCGATTGTATCGTACACTGGAAGAACAGGCTGTCGTTCGGGTAAGGGTATTCGACTATACGCAGGAGCATCGTTATGAAGAAAAATATTTCTTTGGTGATCACCATAGTGCCTTCATGGACTATGCGGCGCATGCAGAAGAAACGTCACGGATCTATAAGCTGGGTGTGGTGTACGAAGAACGAAGCAGTGGTGTGGAGAAGCTGAATCTGATGGGGGGCTTCCATCTGGAAGACCTGATGGTGTATCGCAATGGTCGGGTGTATTACGATTCGTATACGGAGAATGGTTATGAGCTCCATCCCTCCGATCTGGCCGAGAAGCTGTCACCCATGCGTTAAAACATAAGGCTGTATCTTATATGGACGGAAGGGAGGTACAGATCGATCCATCTGTTTCCGTCCAGTACATTAAGCGTTCATTTTTCATCAACCCATCTTGTATTAATTCAGCCGTTCATCGGCTGGTTTGGAAAGGATGCATGCAAACATGCAGCGAAAAATCAATCTTCTCCTGGTCCTGTTCAGCCTGATTGGCGGAGCTGTGGGCTTTGCGGCTGGAGAAATCATGCTGCGTCAGTGGCTCGGGGAAATGCCCCGTCTATTGCTGATGGGATTATACTTTGGCGTGTTGGCGCTTAGCGTGGGATTATTCTGTTTACTGGCAGAGATGATCTCGCCAAAGCTGAACGGAGCTTCCTGGAAGCTGCGATATCTGGGACTTTCCTGGAAA
Organism: Paenibacillus sp. BIC5C1; assembly: GCF_032399705.1. Classification (NCBI taxonomy): domain Bacteria; kingdom Bacillati; phylum Bacillota; class Bacilli; order Caryophanales; family Paenibacillaceae; genus Paenibacillus; species Paenibacillus sp. BIC5C1. Next base: position 6,528,978 of record NZ_CP135922.1, on the reverse strand, counting down.
CTGCTGGTTCCGGCAACGCTGGCGCTGTTGTTTGTCGTCGGACTTGCCCTGCAATTGCTCTATCAGATTAATCCGGGCGGTGTGAAGCAAGTCAAGGATATCGTGCTGATGATCGATAACTCGGGCAGCATGAGTGAGACAGATCCGGATAACGGTCGCTTTGAAGCGGCCAAAACACTGATTAGCCAAATGGAAAGCGATAAACAGGTGGCAGTGATTACCTTTGATGATCAACCCGAGCTGCTACAGCCGTTCACCCCGTTGGACAGCGAAGCTGCCAAAAATGAGGTGTACAGCAAAATTGACGGCATCGTTACGACCTCGGGCGGAACTAATTTCGATGCAGTGCTGTGGGAAGCGATGGAGCAGATTAAGGGCAAACAGGACCCGAAACGCGGAACGGTAGCGATCCTGTTATCCGATGGATTCAGTGATGCAGACACATCCGGCATTTTGTCTGAGTATGCGAATGAACAGATTGCCGTCAATACGGTAGGTTTGAGTCTGGTAGACCCTTCCGGAACCGACTTGCTGCGTCATATCGCACAGCAGACAGGCGGTATGTACTATGATGTGCCAGATTCCGGGGGACTTAATCTGGCATTCCAGCAAATTTACGATACGATTGATGAACGAACGCTGGTGACCGAGCGTACAGGCATGATGGAGCACAGTACGTATCTGGCTATTTTCCGAGTGGCTGCTTTACTGTTGATTGGTGTCGCACTGGGAGTGTCGCTCGGACTTGTATTTGATAATCGTCATCTCGCACTCAGTTTCGGAATTGGTGGTGCCGTATCTGGTTTATTGGCAGGACTTCTGCTCGAATGGGGTCTGGACGGATCATCGGTTGGTGATACATTTGTAAGATTCGGAGCGATGCTCATATTATCTGGTGTGTTAACCCTGTTCAGCTGGATCATTCCGATCAAGGAGAATACACCGCGGAAGACGCGTGGACGCCGCGATGCTGGTGGAGGAACCAATTCGGTGGAAGGATTCGGTCAGCGGGCAAGAGATTCGCGCAGCAAAGGATTTTGACGTCTGGAGGTAGGCGATAGATGCGTTTTACGGATGCAGACCCTTCAGCGCCCCTGATTCGCAGACTGACACTTGCAGTGGATGAGAGCCAGTGTACACTTCGCTGGCTCTGGCCAGAGAGCGTGGAAGCTGTATATGTTGAACGGCTGGAGCTCGATATGATGGGTGATGATCGTACCGGGGAACAGACTGCACAGGGCAAGCTGAAGTTATATACGAAAGAAGAATATAAGGCGAGCAATGGATATACGGATCGAATCACGGGTTTTGGTGCCATTCGGTACACGGTGTATGTGTGTCAAATGCAGGAAGACGGGCCGGTTCTGGTGCGTCAGCATGATGGAGACAACACGGTAGTTGCCAGTGCAGGCAAGGCGGATATTCGCTTTTCGATCCGATACAAGAGCGGTTTTTTTCAGAAGCGAAAAAGTGTATTGATGACCGTCACAACGGAAGCACCTGTTCCGAAGGAGGCGCTCTGTTATGTTCGCAAGCAAGGCGGGGTTCCGTTGAATAAGGAAGATGGCACGGTGTACCCTTTTGTGAGTGATTTTGCTCCAGGGAGAAATGAGATGCCACCCGTCGAGGTCGCAAAGGACGATTACGTGAGGCTGTTCTTCACGGACGGACCAAAGTATGGAGCCGCCTATAGGCTTATATCAGACTAGATGGTTGGGCTTTTTGTCTAACTGATCAGGGGAGGGGAGTGGCTATGAGCTTTTTTAGTCGGTTTTTGAAGAGACAGCAGCCGGAAGAGCGGCCGTTGTTTTACGATATCGTATGTCCGTATTGTTTCAGCAAGTTTTCACCAGAGGAGGTTGTATTCCGGGCTACACATCATCGCGATGACGATGAGGACTACGCACTTGGGGAAGATGCGAAGCTGAATCGATATCGCGAACGGTTTGGACTGGATACGGTGTTTGATATGGAGGCCGTGCTGGCTCCGCATGATGTACCTGAGGAACATCGCATCTATTCGGATAACATTGTGATGGGACTGAACGATCGTTACGGTGTCGTTACACGGCGTCGGCTGTGTCCACAGTGTCATAACGAGCTGCCTGTCACAGCAGGCAAGGCACCAAGCAATATCATTTCCATTATTGGAGCATCCCAGGTGGGTAAATCCGTCTACATGACTTCATTGATTCATACATTGCAGCATTACACAGCCGATCACTTTGATGCGGCCTGCATGCCGCTGAATGCGGAGATTAGCCGCCGGTTCCGTGCCGATTATGAAGAACCGCTATTCGAGCGGGGTGATTTGCTGGATTCAACGCAGAAGGAGAAACTGCAGGAGCCGTTTATTTTCCAATTTGTATTCAAGGATGAAGATAAAGCTCCGCTGACACTGGTGTTCTTTGATGTCGCTGGTGAAGGTATGGTGGAGCAGGATTATCTGGGACTTCACGGGCAGCATATCAAGAACTCGGCAGGCATTCTGTTCATGGTGGACCCGCTTCAGATTCGTTCCATTCGGGACAAAATCCGCATCAACCTTGGCAACGAGCCGGGCGAGTGGACGCCAAGATACGATGAGCCGCGTGATGTGGTGTTAACGATGTTCGGTGACTTTATTGCATACCAGGACAAAGCCAAGACGAATATTCCGACAGCCGTTGTACTCACCAAAAGCGACATGCTGCATTCCCTCAAGGACGAAGAGGGCGATTATATCAAATCCAACAGCAATGTGTTCCGCAACATGGTGCACCGCGACTGGTTTGACCTGACCGAATTCGAAAATATCGACGGGGAGATCCGACGTTTTATCGAGAAGGTGGACCGTCCGTTTAAAGGCACGATGGATGTGTACTTTAAGGATACGGCTTACTTTGCGGTGTCTGCGCTGGGAAGTAATCCGGTGGATATGAAGCTGCAAGGTGTGGTCAGCCCAATCCGTGTCGATGAGCCATTCCTCTGGCTGCTGTACAAGCTGAAGTACATTGAGGGGAGAGTGGGATGATGCGTTCTTCCATAACCCCGCCAATTGAACAACAGCTGTATACTCGAGAGCGGCGCGGGGTGTTTCGCACAACGGAGGGGTTCGATACGGTTGCCGCATCGCCGGGACTGGACCCTTCTTTTATCAAAAAAGTGCTTCATCCCTACTGCGTTTATGACGCTCCAGCGGAGCTCACGGGGCGGAGTGAGAAGGATGAGACGAAGTTCCCCCCATCAATTCACTTGCTGCATCTGGAGAGCGGGGAGACGATTCTTGGGCAAAATGTGTACCAATCGGCCGATTTCACCGGGCTGCGCAGCGCCTTTTTCGCTCATAACTATGTCTTGTCTCCTGAACGCTCGGAAGAGCAGATGAAGCAAGGCGGCTGGCTGGATGCTGTGTTCGCCACGTCCTATGACATCGAACAAGGTACAGTGCTGCCATCGCTTCATGAGTTGCCACGAGCAGTTGGTGTTGGACAAAGCTCTCCAAGCCAGATTCTTAGTGCTCTGAAAATGGACGAGGTAGTATTCAAGCGTCTGCTCTACGCCGTCATGCAAGCTGTAGCCACACGTCGGAAGGTATATATTGCGCTGGACGTTTCAGCTGAGGAAGTTACAGCCGGAGCCAAAGGACTGCTGCGTTTGTTATATACGGCGCTGCCTTATGCGTTCCGGCGGCAGCTCGGCTTTATGACGTTTGCGAAGGAGCCGCAGGCGAAGAAAGGCATCCACCTTCAGTTTGTGGAGCGGGGCACGCTGCGTCCGAAAGATCGGAATACGGAGAAGGATTTCACCTTTGATCTGGTATCGGGCAGAGTTACCCATGCAGATGCATCTGTGGCGAAGCTTCCTTATGCGGAGTTCGCCTGGTCCTTGCTGCATGAACCTGCGGCAGCCGATTCATTTTATGCTTTTGCGGATGAGATGCTGTCAGGAATGGAACCTGGACGGGAGCTCTCCATTGAAGCATACGGGGAACTTTCTATGTTCTATCGCCTGGAGCAGGGGATGGAAGAGTTGTACCTTGATAACAAAAGCGATGTCCTGAGTGGATTGCTCACCTACTTGAAACCGGAAGGCGGAGCGCAACAACGTTCTCGCTTGAACGAGTTGTTCCTGACGTTGCTCAGTCGTGAGCTGGACAGTGTCAAACGGGAGAATGTACCTGAAGAATCGGTTGCAGCACGCATCGGGGAGTATTTCCGGGTCGCTGCGCCAGTCGTACAGTCCCGAATCGTGGATTATTTCATCTATGGCGTTAATAACGCCCGTTCGCAGAAACGTATGCGTGCTGTGCAGGAACTGTATGGCTTGCTGGATCGGGACAGCCTGTTAAGCGGTGCTTTCTTCGACAAAGTGCTGGCGAACGAATCACTGACCAAGCTGTTGTTCGAGCCCTATCTGGATAATCAGTTGAAACGCACAGAATCAGCTGCCGACGTTGTGGAAGTGATCCAGAGATGGATTACATCTCACCCGTCTGCCATCCACAATAGTTTCTTGCTGGAACGGACAGGAACGGAGCTGCGTGAACGTTTGTGTTCTGCACCCAACCCTGTTCAGTCTGCCAATGAGGCACTTAAGCGGGTCAGTGTATTGGATCGTTTACCAGTTCCAGGCTCCCTAGACACGGGGATTACCGCCCGAATTGGGCAGTCTGGAGCTTCAGTTCGCACTAACCGGAAAGGTGGACCTGGGTCCGCTGTCCAACCACCAGCGTATCAGGAGGATTTAACCCGGCTCGCAGATAAGCTGGCTTACGTTATTAACTTGTTTATGATCCAGGATCTCGATCTGGAGCGGGTTAACCGTGAACAACTGTTAAGCATTGATATTTTGTTGCACGGAAACGAGGTTCGGGACTGGGCTGCTCGCCAGGGCTCAGATGTATCTGCGCGTACAAACATGATGCTGGCAGCGAGAGCATGGCTTAGCGGTGAGGGGCGTGACGAAGAGGAACTGGAATCCCTCTCTTTGGCCGAACGTAATGAGCTCCAGCGCTGGTCGCGTCGCTGGCTTGCTGGAGAGCTTCGCGATCGCCCAGATACGGCTGCATTTGAAGCACTGCCGCTGGCTTTCTATCGCGGTGGCAGTAGCAGCAACAGGCTCGATTATCCAGGTCTTATTGAATTTATCTACAGTAGTTCAGGACGTACAGAAGTGTTATATCAATTCATGGAGTGGTCGGGGAATCAACGCTTGTTTATTCGCGGTTCCAATGCACATAAGGGATACTCGGATGCAATCGTGGCCTATTTCAAGGCTCATGACCGCGAAGCTTTTAAGTCAAAGTCAGCTTTCAAACCTTATTATGCCAGAGCAAGCAAGACGATGAAGCCGGCCTACGACCGCGCCAAAACAGAGTTGGCTTCCCCGCTGGTGCGCATGCTGACAGGTAAAAGGAAGAACCTTTTTCTAGGATCGGTCATTGTCATCCTGATCCTAGGTATAGCTGGAGGCACGTATGCCTTGATAGGGGATAAGGCGGAGACACCTGCCGCCTCACCTCCACCGACTCAGGAGCCGGCTGTTCCCGCTGAACCTGAGGTGGAGCTCGCTGAAGAGATCGCCTATCTCGTTCCGGCGTCCGAAGCGGACGATGGTACACAGACGCCTGCCCAGTTGGTGATCCGTTACAGAAACGAAACGGACAGCAACGCTTTGCAAACGAATACTCTCCAATGGAACTTGAAAGATGGTACTACACAGCAGCTCCATACTGAGGGAGAATGGGAAAGTTTCAACCGAAATGAAGAGCCGGATGGTGAAGGTGCGGTTGGAAACAGTTCAGAAGGCACGCCAGAAGGAAGCTCTGCAGGTTCTTCTACCGATAATGCGGACGATACTTCGCAGAGCGGAGGAGCCGAGCAAGGGGCAGGTTCAGCCTCATCGGAGGGAAACACTTCAGATCCGGCAGCAGGGAGCACAGCGACGGATGCAGGCAAGGGTACAACCTCTGACACTACGGATGAAGGCACAGCACAGGGAGATGCAGACGGTACTTCTTCAGATTCGCCTCAGTCTACAGGAGCAGATTCATCTTCTGTGGAGAACCTGACGGTTGCCGAAGCAGACCGTCTCTATCCTTATGGGCACCAAGTGGAGCTTCCGGCCGATTTTGATCTAAAGGATATCGTGAGTGTTCAGAGTGGAACGACCGTGATTAACCTTGTCACGGAGCCGAAGCTCTAAGCCGAATTAATTAAATATGTTATAAATGTGAATACAGCCTCCTCGAAGAATTTCGAAGGGGCTGTATTTTTGTTTTGCACAAGTGATGGGGAGTGACATTTACGAAATGAATCAATAAAGGTCTATTTTTCACAATTCAGACACATTATTAAGATGCTGGGCAAGTGCGGCCAACGCCGAGCGATGAAATGCACGTACACGATGAGAAAAGCTCTCACATAAAGTGCGGACAATCTGACCGATTTCTAGTAAAACACTTCAAAAATAGTTCCCAACCATCAAGGAATTTGGTATTTGGTGTTGACAAATGATAATGATTATCAGTATCTTTAGAGTATAAGATCTTGTTGCGCCGGAAATACGCTGAATTAAAATTTCGTTTTCGTTGTCATAGCCGGAATACATAACCGGGATAAATGAGAGAGGGATGATCGCATGTTTCGTCTGGAGACGTCCAAGCTGGATATCGCTTATGAGGAAAGACTGATTGTTGAAGATCTGAATATTCAAATTCCCCAAGGAAAAATCACAGCACTTGTTGGAGCCAATGGTTCAGGGAAGTCTACCATCCTGAAAACAATGGCACGGATCATGAATCCAAAAGCAGGTAGTGTATTGCTCGACGGGAAGTCCATCCATAAGCAGTCCACGCGTGAAGTAGCCAAGCAGCTTGCGATTTTGCCACAAAATCCAACAGCCCCTGAAGGACTTACCGTAACCGAACTGGTGTCCTACGGACGGTTCCCTTATCAAAAAGGTTTTGGTTCGATGCGTGCTGAAGACAAACGCATGATTGAATGGGCTATCGAAGTGACAGGCATGACGGAGTTCCACGATCGTCCAATCGATCAACTGTCTGGTGGACAGCGTCAACGTGCCTGGATTGCCATGGCTCTTGCACAAGAGACAGACATTCTGTTCCTGGACGAGCCAACAACGTTCCTGGATATGGCTCACCAGCTTGAAGTACTGCAATTGCTGGAACAATTGAATGCCACAGCAAACCGTACAATCGTTATGGTAGTGCATGACCTGAACCATGCTTCCCGTTATGCGCATCACATGATTGGTATTAAAAAAGGTAAAGCCATCGCTACAGGTTCACCTGTAGAGGTTATGAACTCCGATGTGCTTCGCGAAGTATTTAACATCGAAGCTGATATCGTGATTGATCCACGTTCCGGTGTACCGCTCTGCTTGCCTTACGCCCTTGCGGGTGAACGTCAGCAATCTGCACCTCCAGAACAAATGGTCATGAACAGTGCAATGGTTCATGCTGGGGGACTGACAGAGCAACGCGTTCGTCACGCGACAGGAAGTTAATGAAACGGGCCATATGTGGTCCTAAACTATAGAATGAAGCCGCTGTGCGTTATGCACGCGGCTCATTCGCATTCTAGGAGGTCTACAGGAATGGGAGAAATCAACTACACCTGGTTACAGCAATATGGACGAATAACCACCGCTGCGTTCGATGAACCGATCTTTAGCATGCCTTTGTCAGCATTAAGACATCCGGAGCAAGCCAAGCTTATGCTGGAAACTTATAATGAGCATCTTCGGGCCGATTCTATTCGCTCAGCGGCTGTTTATTTCATGCATTCGGTTCGTGGCCTGATGATGGGGGTTCACTACATGACGGCATTATGTGACACCTATCTGGATCTGTCTTTGGAGAACATAAATATGCAGCTGGAGGTAAAGGATGGCCGTCCGGCGATTGGATTTCAACTGAACAATGCAACCGAGCAATCACATCCGAATCTGATGGGCGGATCACAAGTCGTTCCATCCTCCTGGTGTAATGATGTATTAACAGCATATTACGGTGACCAGCTGCGTCCAATGATTGAAGGCGTGGCTGTTGCTGGTGGAGCAAACCCAGGTCAGATGTGGGCACAACTCGCATCCATGCTGAGATGGTTCAAAACGACAGCGTTACAGATGAATATCACGGAGACGGAACGTGAAGCGGTTATACAAGGGTATGAGCATGTAATCGCGATGTCTCCAGAGATTCTGGGGTTGAAAAGGAATCTGCTAACCTTCAAACCGGTGGAAATTGATAATCCGCATCAACCTGGAGAAACCATGCTGATGAAGCCAGTCTGCTGCTTGCACCATCAGGTGTATGGCGGTCAGAACTATTGTTACAGTTGTCCCAAACTGACCAAGGCAGAGCGGCAAGAGCGTTATGATGCTATTGTGGCGGCGAAGTCAGGCTAAAAGGGAAGGGAATATGTCCATGTCGATGGACGAAGTTTTTCGATATGAACTTGAGCAGGGTTTAATCACAGATTTGGTAATTGACCGCCTCAGGTCTATAATATAGAGACAGGCTGTGTGCCGCATGGTCATTAGGTACAGTACATACAACAGCCCAACCTACATCATACTCATGGGAGGAATCAGTCATGTCCGTATATTCGTATCAGGCGGTAACGACCGCAAATCAGGAAGTACCACTCGATCTGTATCAAGGCAAAGTATTGGTGATCGCCAATACGGCCAGCAAGTGTGGACTGACTCCACAATACGGTGAATTGCAGAAGCTCTATGATCGCTATCGTGATCAAGGCTTGGTTGTACTGGGTTTCCCTTGTAACCAGTTTGGCGGCCAGGAGCCGGGTACAAGTGAGGAAGCAGAATCCTTCTGCCAAATCAACTATGGCGTTAATTTCCCCGTGTTTGCCAAGGTCGACGTTAATGGTGAAGATGCACATCCATTGTTCAAGTATCTGCGTGAGCAGCAACCTGGTGTTGGCGAAGACAATAGCATCCAATGGAATTTCACCAAGTTCCTCGTGAATCGTGAAGGTGAAGTTGTAGGACGTGTTGAACCAAAAGAATCCCCTGAAGCCATGACTGCAGAGATTGAAAAGCTGCTTGGCGTATAAAATGAACGAAGAAGCCTGCCTCCAGATTGGAGGACAGGCTTTTTTTGACACAATTTTTAGTGCGAAATATCCTCTCCATATACGAGTCTCCTCGGGAGTTACTACACTTATTTTGAGCATAAACCAGCCATAAGCAGGGAAAACTGAAGTCAATGAAGATGAGTCGATGACTCGCCTGATCGTAAAGAAAACCACATCCGACAAATTTATTTTGATTAACCTATTGCAATGTGAAAAATATCACATTATAATGAATGTACAAAGTGAAATAAATCACATAAGCATTGTTCGCTTAGAAGTGAAAAATTTCACAACCACAATGACGTTATATTCAATTTTTTTATTATATACTCCAAGGGGGAACCTTATCATGAAAATCGCAGTTATCGGATGTACACACGCAGGAACCGCAGCCATCGTTAACACCGCCAAATTGTACCCGGATGCTACCATTACAGTGTATGAGCGCAATGACAACATCTCTTTCTTATCATGTGGCATTGCGCTTTATGTAGGTGGCGTCGTGAAAGATCCAGACGGACTGTTCTATTCTTCGCCAAACCAACTGGCCGAGCTCGGTGTCGTTACCAAAATGCTTCATGAAGTGACGTCAGTAGATGCTGCGGGTCACAAACTTCAGGCTAAAAACTTGAAAACTGGGGAAGAATTCGAAGATACCTTCGACAAGCTGATCGTGACCACGGGTTCATGGCCTGTCGTACCGAAACTGGAAGGCATCGAGATGGATAACATTTTACTTTGCAAAAACTACAACCATTCCAACACGATTATTGAGAAAGCCAAACATGCCAAACGCATTACCGTGGTAGGAGCAGGATATATCGGTATCGAGCTGGTAGAGGCTTTCCAAATGAACGGCAAGGAAGTTACGCTGATCGATAGTGTGGACCGGATTTTGAACAAATATCTCGACCCCGAGTTCACGGATGCCATTGAAGAGACGTTGACTGGACACGGCATCAAGCTGGCACTGGGCCAAACTGTACAGAAATTTACCGGTGAGAATGGCAAAGTGAACAAGGTCATTACATCCAAAGGAGAGTTCGATACAGACCTCGTTATTCTGTGCATTGGTTTCCGTCCAAATACCGAGCTGCTCAAAGGCCAAGTGGATATGCTGCCGAACGGCGCAATCATCGTGGATAAATATATGCAAACCAGCCAAAAAGACGTCTTCGCTGCTGGAGACAGCTGTGCAATTCATTACAACCCAACCGGCAAGGCTGCGTACATTCCACTGGCCACCAACGCCGTGCGGATGGGTACACTCGTAGCGCGGAACCTGGTTCGTCCTACGACACCGTACATGGGTACACAAGGCACATCAGGTATTAAAATTTATGAGCAAAATATAGCAGGTACAGGCCTGACGGAAACATCTGCTGCGGATGAGGGCCTGGTGGTTGAGGCTGTAACGCTTGAAGATGCTTACCGTCCAGAGTTCATGCCAACGGCAGAGAAGCTGCTGCTTAAAGTAATCTATGAACAGGCTACGCGCCGCATCGTTGGTGCGCAGGTCATGTCACAGGCTGATCTGACACAGTCGATCAATACGATCTCTGTCTGCATCCAGAACAACATGACGGTAGATGAGCTGGCCTTCATCGACTTCTTCTTCCAGCCACACTACAACAAACCGTGGAACTTCCTGAACTCGGCTGGTCTTCAGGCGTTGCCTTCAGTAGAATTAAAAACACCAGCGATGGTATAAACGTAACGAAAGATCTGAGAACTGCCGCATTCATTATGCGGTAGTTCTTTTTTTGCTTTTTATGCACATCAATTAAGATACTACGGAAATATTAAAATGTAGTTTTCAGACTTTGTGATAAAAGTAACAAACCTCTTGAAACCTTCGCGATACAATGAACTTATCAACCAAACAAGTTGAATTATGATGTTCATGAACTGTGAAGGAGAGGATCGTTATGGCAGCAAAAACACCTCTTGAGGTTGCACAATATACGGCGCATACGGGGATGAAGAAAGCTCAAAATCCGGTGTCCTCCGTATTGATACTCAGTTTTCTGGCAGGTGCTTTTATTGCACTCGGATTTCTGCTGGATATTCGGGTTATTGCTTCTGCTCCGGCCGAGTGGGGCAGCATGGTTAATCTGATTGGTGCAGCAGTGTTCCCGGTAGGTTTAATATTGGTGCTGATTGGCGGCGGGGAACTGCTGACAGGCAATATGATGGCCGTCCCGCTTGCGACGATTGCACGCAAACTGTCCGCAGGCAGCATGTTGAAGAATCTCATCTTAGTAACAATAGGTAATTTCCTTGGGGCGCTTTTTGTGGCCTATGCGTTTGGTCATGTTCTTGGTCTGACGGCAGAGGGTGCCTATTTGGCCAAAGTCGTCGATATGGCTGGACACAAGCTGGACGACAGCTTCCTTCAGGCTTTTATATCCGGGATCGGGTGTAACTGGCTGGTAGCTCTCGCAGTATGGCTGTCCTATGCATCGGATACGATGAGTGGCAAGGTACTGGGCATCTGGTTCCCAACGATGGCCTTTGTGGCTATTGGATTCCAGCACGTTGTCGCCAACATGTTCCTGATTCCTGCTGCGATCTTCGAAGGACATTATTCGTGGGGGCAATACATCATGAATTTCATTCCGGTATGGCTTGGCAACCTGACGGGAGGAGCGCTGTTTGTGGCGGCTGCCTACTGGATGGTGTACCTGCGCAAGCATGAGCCGGAAGTGAAGCCTGAGGTGGCCATGGCGGTGGCCCAGCCTGTGGAGACGGAAGACAGACCGATGTGGAGCAAGCAGGCGTAGCGGCATTTTGTCGAGTAACCGAGTTAGCGTTACAACCCCGGTAAGCTGCAAAGACGAGTGCGAAGTTAGACAGAGAAGTTAAACAAAATAGTAACAGAACTGGCGATTCTAATCTCGTTCAAGTCATGGCGGCGGCTGTCCTGTGCTGGCTTTGACCACAAGAGAGGGAATCGCTTTTTTTGATAAACACATTTCTACGCAAAATAAATTCGCCATGACAAGGTTCGGGGGAACGAAACCTGTTCATGGCGAATTTCGGGAGTGGTCCATGATATGGCATGAGGAGGAAGTGGGGAAACACTAACCTAATGCCTTATTTTTAATTTACCCCTGAATTTTGAGATTGAATCAAGGGGAGACAAGTTTTTTTTGAAAAAAATTGGAGCGGTTGTGGCGGTGAAAAAAGACTGTTCTCTTTACGCGATTACCATGAAGAAGATATGATATGAGGATAGCTTTGAAGGGGGAGGAACTTGTATATGATCGATCAGGAGAATGGCGTATTTCCGGCGGTTTGCCCGCTCGATTGTCCGGATACTTGCGGCCTGCTGCTTCATAAGGAGAACGGTAAGATCGTGAAGGTAGCGGGCAATCCGGACCATCCGATTACAAAAGGCGCCATCTGTAACAAAGTCCGAAATATGACGGAGCGGGTGTATCACCGCGAGCGGCTGCAATATCCGATGCGACGCATCGGAGCCAAGGGCGAAGGCCAGTTCGAACGAATCAGTTGGGATGACGCCATCGGCGAGATTACAGCAAAATTCAGTTCACTGGCGGATACCTACGGAGCGGAGAGCATCCTGCCATACAGCTTCTATGGAAACATGGGCATTCTTGGTGTGGATGGTATGGACCGTCGATTTTTTAATGCACTAGGTGCGAGCATGCTGGAACAGACCATCTGTAATGCAGCGGGAAATACCGGGTGGAAATATACGATGGGTGCGAACCGGGGAACGTTGCCCGAGGATACGGAGCATGCGGATGTCATTCTGGTGTGGGGAGGCAACATCGTCAGCACGAATATGCATCAGGTTGTTCTGGCTGAGAAAGCCCGCAAAAAGGGCGCCCAAATCGTCGTTATTGATGTCCATCGCAATCGGACCGCCCAATGGGGGGACTGGTTCATTCCACTTTACCCGGGTACAGACAGCGCACTGGCACTCGGATTAATGCATGTGCTGTTCGAGCAGGGCCTGACGGATGAGGCTTTTATGCAAAAATATACCGTCGGCCATGAGGCACTGCGTGATCATGTCAGCAGCTACACCCCTGAGCGTGTTGCACGTATTACAGGTGTACCGGAAGCGGACATCGTGAAGCTCGCTGAGCTGTATGGCAACGCACAGGCAGCCCATATTCATATTGGCAATGGCCTCCAGCATCACGACAACGGTGGAATGAACGTACGCAGCGTAGCCTGTCTGCCTGCCATTACAGGTCAGTGGCTGAAGCGCGGCGGTGGTGCTATTCGTACCAACAGTTACGCGAGCACGAATAGCGATGCGCTCGAGCGTCCGGAACTGCGGCAGAACCCGGAGCCGCGCGTGGTGAATATGAACCGGATTGGCGAAGCATTGCTGGAAGCGGAGCAGCCGATCCGGGCATTGATGGTCTACTGCAGCAATCCACTGGTGGTGGCACCAGATACCGAGCGGGTGGAGCGAGGTTTTGCACGGGAGGATCTGTTCACGGTTGTCCATGACCTATTCATGACGGATACGGCGAAATACGCGGATATTGTGCTGCCTGCGACGTCTTCATTTGAAACGACCGATCTGTATACGTCCTACTGGCATCAGTATGTTCATTTGCAAGAGCCAGTCATTGCGCCTTTGGGTGAGAGCAAGAGTAATGTTGAATTGTTCTCTTTGCTTGGACAGGCGATGGGGTATGACCCGGAGATTTTCGGGGAGACGCCGGAACAGATGATCGAGGAAGCACTTCAGGATACGGGCAATCCCTACATGAACGGAGTAACCTTGGAGGGGTTGAAGCAGCATCACTTCGTCAAGCTGGATATGTCTGCACATGACTCCTATTTGGATCAGCTGCCTACGCCTTCGGGGAAAATTGAACTGTATTCGGAAACGATGGCACAGAAGGGATTACCGCCGCTGCCTACGTACAGTGCTCTCGTTGAGGGGTATGACGGGGAAAAACCGGCTGGACCTGCTGATGTTTATCCGCTGATGTTTTTGTCGCCGCCAAATCATAATTTCCTGAATTCCACCTTTGCCAATTCGGCCAAACATCAACGTTTGGAGAAGATGCCATTGTTGCAAATGCACCCGGAGGACGCCGCCCGCAGACAGGTGGAAGACGGGGATGCGGTGGTCGTATGGAACGACCGTGGCCGGATTGAACTAACTGCCAAGGTGAGTGAATCCATGCTGCCAGGAACGGTGATCAGTCAAGGCTTATGGTGGGATGGTAATGGCAAGAAACAGCGGGCGAACTCGCTCACGTCCAATCGTCTGTCTGACATGGGGAACGGAGCAACATTCTTCTCGGCCACTGTCGAAGTGAAGCGTCAATGAATGTGCTTGCAGATCGGATCTTTTAAGGTAAGATGAACAATGGATAGATCGTAAGCAGAATGATAAAGAGCAAGATTCAGAATTCAAATTTCTAAATTCAAGTGGCCTTCGCTCTGGCTATATGCCGTCAGGGCAAGGGTCTATTTTTTATGGCAATATGCTTTTTGAAGGTACTAAGGAGAATAAACAACATGATGAGATGGCTGGATACGTATCCAAAAGAAGTGAAAATATTTTTGCTGGCAAGTTTGGTCAATGCGACAGGTAGTGCCTTGATGTGGCCGCTGACCACGATGTATGTATTTGACGAGCTTGGACGCACGATGGCGAACGCGGGGTTTGTCATTCTGATCCAGTCGTTGGGAGGTATCTTCGGGCAACTGCTCGGCGGTGCATTGTACCACCGGGTGGGCGTCAAGAAGCTGATCATCGGATCGCTGGCGTTAAATGCGGTCGGGCTGTTTGCTCTGCCGTGGATTAGCGCGTATTGGGTTGTATTTATATGTGCCATGGGCTGGATTGGCTTGTTCAGTTCATTGTCGTTACCAGCGATTCAAGCCTTTATTGGCTTCCGGTTTGCGGAGCGACGCGGGGAATTGTTCAATGTGATCTATGTCGCCAACAATATCGGTGTGGCAATTGGTACAGCGCTCAGTGGTTTTTTGGCTGACTTTTCCTATCACCTCAGCTTTGTACTGAACGGGGTGACCTCCGCCGGCTTTGCGATTTTCTTCTGGTATTATCTGTCGCGGGCAGAACCGGATCAGGGCGAAGTACATCTGACCAAGCGCAAAACGGTTCCCGATGGGCCGGGCGTCTGGGCGCTGCTGGGCAACACCAGATTATATCTGTTTATGAGCCTGGGTGTGCTGTTCCTGCTGTTCGGTAATTCCATATGGAATACGGGTGTGTCTCCGTATATTATTTCCGAAGGTATGGAGAAAAGAATGTACGGTCTGCTCTGGACCCTGAATGGGGTGCTGATCTTTGTAGGACAACCTTTTACCAGCTGGGTTAAGCGCACGATGGCCCGTACATCGACTGCTCAGATGACTGCAAGTGCCGTGTTCTATGGCATGGCTTACATCGTCATGATCACCATGTATAGCTATCCGGGGATGGTGCTTGCGATGGTACTGGCTACCTTTGGGGAAATGCTGATCTCACCTGCTACCCCGGCATTCATCTCAGAGAACGCAGGAAGATCGGCACCCTTCTACATCGGGATATCCGGTGGGATTGGTGCGGTCGGAAGGGTTATCGGACCGTATGCAATGGGGGTCATGTACGACAAACAGGGATTGATCCCTGTAGCGTGGCTGGCAACTGGCACGGCGGTTATTGCGGTGCTTGGTTTTGTACTGCATGCAGTGCTGAACCGCAACCGTGAAGTGAAGGAGTACGGATTGGACGCTTAGCCTTTGCGAGCTGAGTGGTGTGAGGGAGGCAGGGGACAGATTGGAGTGGATGGGCAAAGAAAGCCACTTAAATCTGTCGGAGCATCCTGCGAATTTAGATTGACAAAAAAATCTTTTTATGCTATAATTTACATATTAAAATATTCCGTATATACTAAGGTTCTCCTGGCCAGGGGGAATCTTATTTTTGTTTGTACGGGAGGATGAAATATGAAGCAAAATGAGTCCAGCATCACATCCTTGATTTCGGCTTTTGGCCGAGCCTATCACTGCCAATACGATACACCTCTTATTTTCGATGATTATATAGCCAAAGAGCTTATCACGCCTCAAGAGTTTGCGGATATCCGTGAGAATATGATTCAAGGTATCCATTTTTTCAACCCTGACATGGCTCATCTGATCAAGGACGACCCGGATAAAATACTGAGGTGGATTGTACAGACCCAGCTTGCTCCAACCCCCTTGGCCCGTGCTGCATATTGTGAAAGGGTGCTGCTTCATGAACTGGCACTGGGAAGCACACAATATCAGATTCTTGGAGCCGGTCTCGATACGTTTGCGCTGCGGCATATGGAATTAAAGAATTGCCTGAGGATTATTGAGGTGGACGCCCCGCCAACACAGCAATTCAAGCTCAGTCGGCTGGCATCCTTAAAACAGCCTGTTCCATTGAATCTGCGCTTTGTGGCCATGGATTTAACCAATAAGGATTCTCTTCCAACGTTATTGGACGAAGAGTTAAGTGGGGAGAAGTCCTTTTTGAGTCTACTTGGCGTCTCTTTTTACTGGACCAAAGAAGACCTGTCCCGGCTGTTGCGAGTGTTGTTTACGAACCTACCGTCCGGCAGTTCAATTGTTTTTGACTACGCTGACGAGCATCTTTTTGAAACGAAGGGCATATATAATCGCGTGGACCATATGGTCCAGATGGCTGCGGCTGGCGGTGAGCCGATGAAATCCGGGTACGCCTATGCGGAGATGGAAGCCTTGCTTGATGAAGCAGGGTTGCTAATTTATGAGCATCTGAATCCGGAGGCGATTCAGGAACAGTTTTTCCAGGATCGAACCGATCATCTGATGGCATTTGAAACGATACATTTTATTCACGCGGTAAAAAAATAAATCGATCTGGGCAGATAGGGTCACCTAGATAGCCCGCAATTGCATAGCAGCAAACAAACTTCACCCTGTAGCAGGGTGGGGTTGTTTGGTTTGAACCAAGAACAACATAGACCATGATTCGGTAGCCAATAACTTCGCATGTGATACACATGTTCAGAAATCCGACTTGTTATAGTTCAATCCCATGTCATTCAACGTTCTGCCCTCCATTTGTGCATAATGCTCATATAATAGAATGGATATGGTTAAAGGCAGGAGGAGGGGGACGATGTACAAAATATTGCTGGTCGATGATGAATTTATCATCTCAGATGGGATCTCCAGTGTCGTGAACTGGTCCCAATTGGGGACAGAGCTGATCGGCATTGCGCAGGATGGATTGGAAGCGTTATCTTTTATAGAACAGCAGCGTCCAGATATTATCATTTCGGACATTCGCATGCCGGGAATGGATGGGTTACAGCTGGTTGAAGCTGTGGCGGAGAAGTATCCAGATGTCTCGTTTATCCTGCTCACAGGGTTCACGGAATTCGAATATGCGAAGACAGCGATGCAGTATGGCGTGAAGCATTATCTGCTCAAGCCCTGCAGTGAGGAGCATCTCGTACAGGCCATTGGTGAACTGGTTAGTGAGAAGCGGGAGTGGACGGATCAGGAGCGTTTTGTACAGTCGATACAATATAATCTGGAGCGTGTGTTACCGCATGCCAAGGAGTATTTTCTTAAGGAGCTGGTCACTAACAGAACTTACGGGGTCAAGGAATGGAAGTATTTCGGGGAGCTGTTCGATGTACAATTTCAGGATCAGCGTGTGCGGTTGCTGTTGGTAGAGATTGAGGGAGATCATGAGTATTTGCACTTGTTCGCGGTCAAGAACATCGCCGAGGATATCTTTCATAATTCGATCTTAAGTACCACGGTTGGAGGTCATGTGTTACTGATGATGGAGGACAAGTTGTCTGAACCGCAGTTGTTCCATAATATTGATGAGATCCGCGCCACATTTACCCGATACTATCATGATGATCTCACCATTGCTCTTAGCGAACCAGGAGATCTTCCACAGGCACGGCAATTGTACATGCAGACGCTAGTCTATCTCAATTACCGCTTTTACCTCGGTGAAGGCAGTCTTATTATGGAGCGGGATGTCTACTCGCCAGGCGAGCGGACTCTTCCTGAATTCGAATATGATCCAGAGCGGATGGCTACGGCGATCAAGGCTGGACACTGGCAGGAAGCCGGAACAGAGTTGAACAGAGTGTTTCAGCTGCTCGCTGACTTGCGATACGATATATCTCAAACGAAGTCCTATCTTATTCAAATATTTATGGAAATGATTCGGCTCAGCGGCTCTACCGAGATGAAAAGGTATATGGACCAGTTGCCAGGTATGATTGAATCCAGCACGTTGTATTCCTTTCAACAGTTTCTGCTTGCCGTTGCCAAGGAAATTACGCTGCGTCGCTACGAACAACACCGCTCCAGACAATCACAGATGGTGGGCAGTGTGAAGCAGATCGTAGAGAAGCGCTACAGGGACGAAACACTGACGCTCCAGTCCATCGCCGGAGAAATATATATGAACCCGGACTACATTGGTAAAATGTTCAAAAAAGAAACAGGTGAGAAATTCACCAATTATGTGTTAAGTTACCGCATCCAAAGAGCATTGGAGCTGCTGGAGCAGGACGGAAACTGTACCGTATCCTGGCTTGCCGAACAGACGGGTTTTGGCTCCAATTGGCCGTATTTTAGCAAAATGTTCAAAAAATACACGGGTTTCTCCCCTTCCGAGTACAAGAAAGTGCCCTAGAACAGCTTTACTGTCGCATGAACATATCTCACTGGCATATTTCACTTGTACCTCATCTACATACCTCGCCCTGTTTGCCTTCATCGGCAGCAGGGTCTTTTTTTGTCGGACGGAACTCGGTTTTGAACATCCATTTAACGGAAATGAGCATGGGAAGAAAAGGCGCTCGCTTCTATCATTAGAGGTGTCATGTTAATGAATGAACATCGAGAGTGGAGGTTGAGTGGATGGAGCTGAATCGAAGCCGGGGGATTGAACCTGGGCGTTTGAAGCCAGCCGGCAAATGGAGTTCAGTGAAAAAGGAGCTTGTCCGCAACAGATACGTGTATCTGATGCTCGTTCCGGTTGTAGCCTATTATCTGATTTTCAGCTATGGGCCTATGTACGGGCTGCTGATGGCATTTCAGGAATCCTACAGCCCGGTCAAAGGAATCTTGGCAGGCGAATGGGTTGGTTTTGACAATTTCACCATGTTTTTCGAAAGTTATTATTTCTGGCGACTGATCAAGAACACGCTGATTTTGAGTTTTTACAGCATTGTGTTTGGTTTCCCGGCTCCAATCATCCTGGCCCTGTTACTGAACGAAGTACGGAAAAAGTGGTTCAGAAGCACGGTGCAGACGATTAGTTACATGCCACATTTCATCTCGGTTGTCGTCGTGGTCGGAATGTTGAAAACGTTCTCCGCATTGGATGGTGGGCTATTTAACGTCATTCGTGACTTTTTCGACCTGCAACCCATCATGTTTCTGGCGGAGAAGGATATGTTCCGTCCGATGTACATCCTGTCCAACATCTGGCAGGGGGCGGGCTGGGCATCGATTATCTTTTTGGCAGCGCTCAGCGGGATTGATCCACAGCTGTATGAGGCTTCCAAAATTGATGGCGCAGGCCGTTGGAGACAGCTGCTACATATTACACTGCCGGGCATCATGCCAACGATTGTGATCATGTTGATTTTGCGCATGGGGGCAGTCATGAACGCTGATTTTCAGAAAATATTGCTGATGCAAACGGCACCAACCTATGAAACATCAGATGTCATCTCCACCTTTGTTTATCGATCCGGTATTTTGGAAGGGAACTATACGTATTCAACCGCCATCGGACTATTTAACGGTGTCATTAATTTCGCTCTGCTCATTATCGCGAATGCGATCAGCAGAAAGCTTAACTCAACCAGTCTCTGGTAATTGGAAGGTGAAGCGATGAAACAGTCTATAGGGGAACGACTTTTTGATGTATTCAATATATTGCTGCTCTTGGTAATCATGATTTTATGCTTTTACCCGATGCTGTACGTCTTCAATTCTTCAATTAGTGATCCGGATCAAATGCTGCGTTCCCGGTCACTGATGCTCATTCCTGAAGGCTTCCAGTTGGGAGCGTACAAGTCGGTATTTCAGGATACTCGCATCTATACCGGATATATGAACACCTTGTTCTATGTTGTGGTCGGCACGGCCATCAATCTGCTCATGACTTCGCTGGCAGCCTATGGCTTATCACGCAGTGATCTGATGGGCAGAAAAACGCTGATGAAATTAATTACGTTCACGATGTTCTTCGGCGGGGGCATGATTCCGACTTTTCTGCTAATCCAAAATCTGGGGATGGTGGATACCCGTTTCGCGCTTATTATTCCAGGAGCCATCAGTACGTTTTATTTCCTCATTATGAAAACCAACTTTGAGGGTATTCCGATCAGTCTGATCGAATCGGCGAAGCTTGATGGCGCCAATGACTTTCTGATTCTGTTCCGAATTGTACTACCGTTGTCAAGGCCAATCCTGGCGGTCATGATGCTGTATTATGCGGTGGACCATTGGAATGATTATGTCGGACCGATGCTCTACCTGCGAAGTCAGGAGCTATATCCGATCCAGATTATTATGCGCGATATTCTGATCAGCAGCAGTACAGAGGCCATGGGCGCTGGAGCCGATACCGGCTTTGCCATTGGGGAGAACATCAAATATGCCACCATCATTATCTCCACGCTGCCGATTATGCTGGTATATCCGTTCATCCAACGTTATTTTGTTCAGGGCGCTCTAATCGGTGCTGTGAAACAATAAAAAATGTATCCTATGGAGGCGAATTACGTGAAAAAAAGAATGGGGTCCATCCTGTTGTCATCGCTACTTACCATGTCTTTACTGGCGGGTTGTACGGGGGATAATGAACCAGGCAACGCAGAGCCAGCAGAAGCAACAGAACCTGCGGTTCAGGCGTTGACTGAGATACCGCTACCGATTACAAGTGAGCCCTTTACCATTGACTACTGGCGCGCCAATGATGCCAAACTGACGGCTTCCTTGAACAATTTTGGAGATATGGGGGCTTACAAAGAGAAGGAGAAGTTGACGGGTATCAAGGTGAAGTTCACACATCCTCCGCTTGGACAACAGCGTGACCAGTTTAATCTGTTGATCTCTACGAAGGAGCTGCCGGATGTCATTTATTATAACTGGGCAGATGCCGTTGGTGGACCGGAAAAAATGATCAAGGACGGTCGTATCATTCGTCTAAACGAACTGATCGATAGTTATGCCCCGAACCTGAAGCGAATTATTGAATCCGATCCAGATGTGAAGAAGCAGATCGCTCTCGACGATGGTACGATCTATATGTTCCCGCTGCTCAAGCTGGATGCTTTGAAGCTGAATGCCACCTCCGGTTTAATTATCCGCCAGGATTGGCTCGATAAATTGAACCTTAAGGTACCTACCAACATCGATGAGTGGTATACGGTCCTCAAGGCATTCAAGGAACAGGACCCTAACGGCAATGGCAAGCCAGATGAGCTGCCATTCACCGGAAACTGGGGACCGGGAAACCTGACCAAGCTCCATGATTTTGCTGCGGCTTTTGGCGTAATTGGTGGCTTCCAGATGAATGGAGACAAGGTGGAATTCGGACCCATCCAGCCGGGCTACCGTGACTTTCTGGAGACGATGGCCAAGTGGTACAAGGAAGGGCTAATTGATCCTGAGATTATGACCAATGATGGCAAGGCATTCGACTATAAGATCACCAGCAATCTCGCAGGAGCGTATCAGGGCGGTGTGTTCAGCGGTATGGGTAAATATTTCAATCTGATGAGAGATACAGATCCAAGCTTTAATGTGACCGGCGTGCCGTGGCCTGTGTCTCCGGATGGGACTTCCTATGCGACATTTAATATGGACACCAAAGTGTTGAGTTATGGTGAGGCTATTACGGCTTCCGCAGACGAAGATAAACTGAAATATATTGTGCAGTGGATGGACTACAACTATAGCGAAGAGGGTAGTGATCTGTTCAATTTCGGTATCGAAAATGACAGCTATGTTCGCGACGGGGACGGTGTCAAATTCTCAGATACCATCATTAATAATCCGAACGGTCTGACTTATGACCAGGCACTGGCTTCCTATGCTTTATCCATTATGGACGGTCCAATCAATCAGGATAGCCGTTATCTGGATGCATTACTTTTTGACGACGGACAGCGTGCAGCGAATGCGGAATGGATGAAAGCAAGCTCTGCCTTGACACTTCCGCCAATTCGTTTGTCAACAGATGAGGTAAGCACAAGTACGTCCATTATGAGCCAGGTGAATACGTATTTAAATGAGACGATGACTGCCATCATTAGCGGACAGAAGCCGATCTCCGAATTTGACACCATGGCCGAAACGATCAAGAGTATGGGCATTGACCGGGCGATTGAGGTTCATCAGGCGGCCTATGACCGATATCAGTCCAAATAATACGCGAGGAATGAAGCGCTAAAACTTTGGGAAAACCTTTCGGGATATGATATATCTAGTAGTATCACGTAGGTCAAAGGAGCGCTTGGATCATGATCATGACAGCCTACCGCAAACTGAGCATCAAAATGAAAATGTTTCTGATGATTATGTTCATGATGGCGTTTATCATCATCCTGGCGTTTGGTTCCTTGTATTATACGTACTCCGTTTATGACAAACAGCTGTTCGACAAGTCATCTCGTCTTCTGAACCTGTCCTCCTCTACCGTGGACGTTGAACTTCAGAAGTTGGAAGCGTTATCACTAAACATGATCTCCGATACTCAGATTCAAAGGGCCTTGAAGTCACTGGTGATTGAAGATAGCGCATATTCCAGCTTTATGGAACGGAAGAAGATCACGGATCGGCTATGGGAGCATATTAGTGGGGCTGCACGATATGTGCAGTCCGTACATCTAATTGATTCCACAGGAAGGGTGAATAAATATGGTGAGACGTTGACGGTATCCCGGGAAAAATATGATCGGATGATTGAAGCTGCGGAACAGGCCAATGGTGCAGTGCGCTGGCTATACCCGGATGATGATGATCCGATGCTGGTCATGGTGCGTCAGGTGCGATCCTATGAACCGATGACCCTGGAGCCGGTAGGCATTCTCTTTTTGCGTATTAACATCGAACGTCTCGTGGAGGAATACGCAGGTATGGACAGTCAGGACAGTGACATTATTTTAAAAGCAGGAAGTGAAGTGGTCTATCCTTATCGCCAGCTTCCGGAAGCGGTGACCGCCGGACTGAATCCACTTCCAGGCAGTGGGGGATATGAGATCAAGAATCTGGATGGGAGGGCGATATTCCTTTCCCAGAAGAAATCCGCCTACACCGGCTGGGTTTACTATAATATGGCCTCTTACGATGCGATTTTTGAACGCATTATATGGTTGAAAAATATACTGATTGTCGTCTATCTTATCGCAATTCTGGTTGTTCTCGCGCTCGGAATGGTGTTTGCACGCAGTCTGACGAGACCAATCAGGCAGCTGATCAGTCAGATGAAGGAGGTCCAGTATGGAGATCTGGAGAACATGGACGCCAATCTGACTATTCCCACACATCAGCACATGGATGAGCTTGGATTGCTACAGCGTACGTATCGACTGATGATTACACATATTAATACATTGATCAAAGAAAATTATGCAAGTCAGCTGGTCATTAAAGAAACGGAGTTCAAGGCGCTGCAGGCGCAGATCAATCCCCACTTTTTGTATAATGCACTGGATTCGATCCATTGGCTCGCCAAAAAGAACAGGCAGGAACAAATCTCCAGTATGGTGCTGTCACTTGGCTATTTACTGCGTTCCTCCATTAGCTTCAAGCAAAATATGATTACCCTTGCAGAAGAGCTGCAGATCGTAAACCATTACATCACCATTCAAACTTACCGTTTCCGGCAGCGGCTGGATTTTCGTATGGATGTACCCGCTCTTTATCTGAATTGTGCCATTCCTAAGTTGACCCTGCAGCCACTACTGGAAAATGCCATTCAATATGGCCTGGAACCACAGATTGGATCATGTCTGATTCGAGTGTATGCTGAAATGTCAGGTGACAGGCTGGCTCTTATCGTGGAGGATCATGGTCCTGGCATGGAGCCCGAATATGTGGAACAAGTGCTGCGTGGTGAAGTGAAAACCCGAGGAACAGGTATTGGATTGTTGAATATCAGGGAGCGGGTGCGTCTGGCTTTTGGTGAAGAATATGATGTTCTGTTGGAGAGCGAGCCGGGGCTTGGAACGAGAGTAACAGTGCTGCTGCCACCCCCATCACCAGGTAAGGAGGAGAGGCTGTGGGAAGATTGATGCGAACCATAGGCATGATCTGTCTTATGCTGACTCTTCCTGGTTGTGTGAACCAGTTGGATCAAAGGCCAGGCATGATTGTGGAAGAAGAGCCGATAACGCTGCGAATCGCTTGGTGGGGCGGGGATTTTCGTAACAATGCCACCATTGCCGTTATCAACTTGTATGAGAAGTTGAATCCGCATGTGAACATTGAATACGAATATAGCAGCTTCAACGAATACTGGAGAAAACTTGCCCCACATGCAGCAGGCAATGCGTTGCCCGACATTATCCAGATGGACATCTCCTATCTGTCCCAGTATAGTTCGCTGCAGCTGTTGGAAGACATGACGCCGTACATGCAGAGCGGGCTAATTGACACAACAGATATGGAGAAGGAACAGCTGGAGAGTGGTAGCCTGAATGGAAAAACCTATGGTCTCAGTTTGGGTGTCAACGCTATGCTCAGCATCTATGATCCGGAAGTGTTGAAGGCTAATGATATTGAATTGCCAACGGATACGTGGACATGGACGGATTTTGACCGGATGGGCGAGCAATTGCTCGGGAAAGGCATCTATCTGGGAACGTATTTCACGCCGGAACAGTTTTTCGCGTATTACTTGAGACAGTATGGTTCCAAGCTGTACGCCGAGGATGGCACAAGGCTGGGGTATGAGGATGATGGGCTGTTTATCGATTATTTTGGGCGGATGCAGCAGCTGGCGCAGAAGAAGCTTATTTTTGCACCGGATATCTGGACATCAGATATTGGCCAGCCTGATAACGACCCGTTCTATCTGGGAGAGGCTTTGTTCAGCTGGGGGTATTCCAACCAATTTATCAGTACCGCTCAGCGTTATGACAAGCCGTTATCGATTGTACCGATGCCTGGGCCAAACAGCCAGGATGGGTTGTTTTTGAAGCCAGGCATGTTTTTCTCCATGGCGGGCAATTCCAGACATAAGGAGGAGGCTGCCAAGTTCATCAGCTTTTTCGTGAATGATTTGGAAGCCAATCTGCTGCTCAAAGGGGAGCGAGGTGTGCCCGTCTCATCCAGTGTCAAAGAGCGAATGAAGCTGGTGGTTGAACCGGAGCTGGCACAGGTGTTTGACTACGTGGATTGGGTTGCGGATAATAGCAGCCAGATGGACCCGCCTGATCCTGTAGGTGCACCCGAGGTTACTGCGGTGCTGCGTGAGTTGTATGATCTTTTGCTGTTTGGCAAAATTACGCCGGAGCAGGCGGCGAAGGAATTCCGTGAGCGGGCGAATGCCATTCTGAATGGAAAGTGATCTATATTGACTAAACGTTAGTTACACTTGCCACTCATATGACAGAACAACCTTCACTCTAGGACAGAGGGAAGGTTGTTCTGTTGTTGTCGTGACCATGTGTTTAAGTCTACAAACCACTTGGTTTCACTTTTAAGCCTACCTTTAACCAAACTGGGCTTGATGCAATCGGCTATACGAGCCCTGACGCGCCAGAAGTTCATCATGGCTGCCTTGCTCGGCTACGCCGCTGTTCTCCACAACCACAATACGATCGGCGTGTCTGATCGTTGCCAGCCGATGGGCGATGATCAGCGTTGTACGTCCTTGTGCCAGCTCGGATAAAGCCAACTGAATGGCGGCTTCCGTTTCGGTATCCAGTGCGGAGGTTGCTTCATCCAGAATGAGGATCGGCGGATTTTTTAGAATCATGCGAGCGATGGAGAGACGTTGCTTTTGTCCGCCAGACAATTTGACGCCCCGCTCACCAATTAGAGTATCCAGTCCTTCCGGTTGAGATTGTACCAGCTCTTCCAGTTGGGCCCGGCGGATGGCTTGCCAGATTTCTTCATCAGGTGCATCCAGTTTGCCGTAGGCAATATTTTCACGGATCGACCCATCAAACAGGAAAATATCCTGCTGCACAATCCCAATATGGGATCGCAGTGACTCCAGTGTCATATCCTTTACCGGAATCCCATCAATAGAGATATGCCCCGCATCCACATCGTAAAAGCGTGGAATAAGACTGCACAGCGTAGATTTGCCTGCACCCGAAGGTCCAACCAGCGCAACTGTTTGTCCTGCCTGAATCTCCAGATTGACCTGATCCAAGGTCGGTTTGTGTTCCCCATAAGCAAAAGAAACATCATGGAAGGCGATGTCGCCTTTCACATGGGGGATGGGTTTGGCTTGTGGTGTATCATCCACATCGGGCTCGGCCTCCAGCAGCTCCAGATATCTTTTGAATCCGGCGATGCCTTTGGGATAAGTTTCGATGACCGAATTGATTTGCTGAATCGGTCCAAGAAATACATTGGATAACATGACAAAGGCGATAAATTCTCCGTAGGTCATGCTGCCCTGAATGACAAACCACGTACCGCACACCAGTACAAACAGTGAGACAAATTTCATCAGAATGAAGCTGAGCGAGGAATTCCACGCCATAATCCGGTAGGTGATTAATTTGGTAAGGCGAAAGCGTTCATTATTTTCGACAAAACGTTTCACTTCATGCTTTTCATTGGCAAAGGCCTGCACTACACGAATTCCGCTCACATTGTTCTCTACGCGTGCGTTATAGTCTGCAATATCTGCAAACATACGCTTGAACGCTTTGGACATTTTGCGGCTGAAATAGAGGGACAGGAAGATCATCAGCGGTACGATGATGAAGGTCATGACAGCCAGTTGCCAGTTGATACCCAGCATGATGCCGAAGGCTCCCGCCAACGTCATAAGGGCAATGAACAGATCCTCGGGTCCATGATGCGCAATCTCACCAATATCCATCAGATCGTTGGTCATGCGAGAGACGAGGTGCCCCGTCTTGTTGTTATCGAAAAAGCGAAAGGATTGCTTCTGCACACGCTGGAACAGTTCCCGCCGCATATCGGATTCGATGTTAATACCGAGCTTATGTCCCCAGTAGGTGACTGCATAATGGAAAAAGGAACTAAGCAGGTAGATACCCAGCAATCCGGCACAGGCAGATAAAATCATGGACCAGTTGCCTGCGGGAAGCAGCTGATCGACAACTTTGTTTACAGCCAAGGGAAACGCAAGCTCCAGCAGTGCAGCCAGAATGGCACAGGAGAAGTCCAATATAAAGAGTCCCCGATAAGGACGATAATAGGCCATGAAACGGCGAAGCATATGTAAGTCCTCCTCCATATAACGCAAATGCCCGGACAAGCTCCCTAGCCTGACCAGACACTTGCATCTCTCATATGTTATTTGCGATTTTGCTGTGCACGTTCTACGATCATATCGGCGAATTCTTCGGCCTGACTCTGAATTGCAATCGGATCGAAGTACCAGTAGCGATCTTCCTGTAATTCGTACACCTGATTGTTTTTCACAGCCGGGAGTGATTGCCAGATGGAGTCGCCTTGGTAATTTTTATTGTTCTCCCCTACGGTTAGGAAGATATGGTCTCCTGCATAGTCACCAACGACTTCACGTGAAATCTCTTTCCATTGGGTATCGCCCATCAGTTCCTTCTTCGTGATTTCGAGTGGTGCAAGCTGCAAAGCGCGATAAACGGCTTGTCCACCGCGACCAAAGTTGTCTCCATAGCCATAATAGCTCTTGTCTGATACTTCGAGGATGGAGAAGGTTTCCTCCGGTTTAATGACAGTTTTTACTTTGGCGCGAGCGGCTTCAATACGTTCATCGTACGTTTTCAGCCAGGCTTCGGCTTCTTCGGATTTGTTCATGAGTTCTCCGAAGCCCCGAATCTCATCCTCTACATTGGTGAACGTGCCGTAGGGAATGACCACGGTAGGTGCGATTTTTTGATAGCTCTCAATTTCTTCGGCTTTATCTGAGTAGGTAATGATCAGATCCGGGTCCAACGCAACGACCTTCTCAAGGGATACGGAACCCCGATCACCAATATTTTCTACACCCTCCACCTGATCTGCATAAAATGGATTTTCCAGATAATATTGAACAGCGCCAACAGGCTTTATACCCAGCGTAAGCAGATCACTTACGTACATATCCGTAACAATCCGTTTCGGTTCAGCCGGAATTTCCACATCCCCACTTAATGACTTATAGATCCGCGTAGCACCGGAAGAGTTGGTATTTGTTTCGGTTGAATCTGTTGTTGATTCCGAACCCGCCGCTGTTGGCTCCGTTGTGCCGGAACCCGTACCACTGTTACAGGCAGCCAGGATCATGATGATGGCGAGCATAAGCAGCAAGCCGGAAAAGCGTTTTTTTGCAGTAAACATATGATTGTTCCCCCTGTATATAATCAATAATGATTATTATTCTCATTACTAACATAGAGGATGACGTAACATTTGTACATGGACATCTATGATGACTAATGCATGGACAGATGTGATGTCAGTTGGTGCATGATGTGCTGTAACTGTTCCATAATCGAGATGGGGTCGAATCCATAAAACATATTCGCTTCAATCTCGTACAGTTGCCCTTCTCGGACCGCACTCAGGTTGTTCCAGGCCTCCTGAGCGAACAGTTTGTCCACAGCATCTTGCTCCGATGGCTCCCTGGCATAGTCAATAAAAATATGATCTGCAGCGTACAAATGAATTTCATTTAGCGGAACATGGATGTAACCTGTGAGCAGTTGACCATCCTTTTCCATTCTTGCAGGAGGGGCGAAGCCAAGCGATTGATACAAAATATGAGAAGCTCTGCCCCATCCGTGTCCATAGATGTACGCTCCGCTCTCACCAATCATGAATATACATACCGCTGAACCACGTTCACCCATGATCTGATCAAGTGTACGATTGGCCTCTTGCTGAAGCGCATCATATTGGTCTAGCAGCGCACGAGCTTTGACTTCCAGGCCTGTGATGCGTCCCAAATGAATGAGTTGCTCCTGCCAGTCAAGTTCTTCAAAAGGCATCAAAATAGTTGGTGCAATCTGCCGTAATTCATCCATGCCGGAATGAGGTGCATATCCAAGAATGACGTCCGGACGGGAGTCTGAAATCAAATCCGGATGATTAATAAGATCATGCTCATAACACTGATCAAATTGGTCTTGTCCATTTTCAATAAGTCTATTTTTCATCCATCCTGCAACGGCACCCAGATGAGGAATATGGCCCAGTGCCAGCAAGGAAGCGGTGTAGTTGTATGTAAGGCTTACGATTTTTTTTGGCGTTTTCCGATAGAGAGTCGGTGCACAACCTACCGTTTGTTTAAATTTTCGACTTAAATAAAAGGTATCTCTGTATCCCGTCAACTGCGCAAGCTCATGCAATGTGGGATTGGCAAACAGCAGGTGTTCCTGGGCAATTCGAATTCTTAACCGGGTAACATACTCCACAAACGTAAGTCCGGTGTACTTCTTGAATTCTCTTGAAAAATGCTCTGGACTCACATTAACCTCTTTCGCTAATTGCTCACGTGTAAAAGAATGAGTAACTCTTTCATGGATACGCGCGAGGACAATGTCCAGCCAGGAATGATCTTCATGAGCCAAACGCACAGCATGATCTCGCAACATATCTAGAAGCTGATAAAACAGCATATGAGGTTTGAATGGTCCCGACTCATCACGTTTCGAGCTGGACTGAACCAATTCGGAGATCAGCTCTGCAATAAGACGGCTCGTAACGGGAACAGGATGTCCGAACGGCCAGAGCCTTTGCTCGTTATCTGCAAAATCAAAGGCCATTGCAATACCTTGAACCGGGGAAAGGGAACCACGCTTGCTTTCATGCTGAAGCAGGGTTCCAGCTTGGCGAACGACAGCTGATCCGGTATTTACCATCAATTGACCATTCGAACTGATCAGTCTTGCCTGACCAGAGGTGATGACATAAAGAACGTGCTTGCTGCTCCACAGTTCATCGATACTGGAGAAGGCTTCCCGATCATGGAGTTGCACCAGATGACACAGTTTGAACATTGCGGGAGGCACGGTTGTGATTTGCTGCAAGCGGCCGGGGTTGTTCACAGATGATTTATGAAAGCTTAGATCCAGATTGCTCATAACATAATGGACTCCTTATAGAGGATTGGACTAATAAGCAGTATAATACCACAAAGGTGTAATGTGGACCCTGCGAATCATTCACTTCACATATTTCTGTGAAAAATGGATAAAGAGGTTGAAATCGCTATCAACACCGACTATAATGAAAATGTCGAAACGTTTCAATCTATGGTTTACAGGCGTGTTCATTGTGATTTATAATGAATTCTTCCTCTTGTCCAATATTGGAATGTTGTCAATCGACCAAGCTATATGTACAATATAAAGGGTATATGATTCAGCAGTGATGCTTAAAAGACGTGAAGACAAATTTTTTTTGATAACACTTCGAAACGTTTCGATAAATGAGAATTGATGCCATTTATAATGGATAATGCATAGGAATGAGTGGTTGTTGCAACCATTTACAGTATAAAATGATAGGTAACAAGAAAGTTAGAAGGAGCGAACGTGGAATGGCAACGATTAAGGATGTGGCAAAGCTGGCAGGCGTGGCGCTCTCGACCGCTTCCTATGCACTGAATGGGGACAGCAAGGTAAGTGCCAAGACCAAAGCGAAAGTGCTGGCGGCAGCACGGGAACTGAATTATCGCAAAAACGGCTTTGCCATGGACCTGAAGCGGAGCCGGACGAACACGATTGCGTTGATTCTTACAGATCTGTCGGGTCCGTATTACTCCGAATTGATTCGCAGCGTACAGGACGTAGCGCTGGCTAACGGATATGATCTGATTGCATGCAGCTCAATGGGAGGGCGCGACTCCACAGCGGTTCGTTTCTTGCGGGAAAAAAGAGTGGATGGCGCTATTATCCTGGCTCATAACATCCATGATGATATCTTGGTGGAATCTGCAGGTGAACGTTTCCCTATCATTGTGATGGATCGGCAGCTGTCGAGTAGCCATCTGGTCAACGTGCTGGTGGACGGGGAGCAAGGTGGCTACCTGGCTACACGTCACCTCATTCAGAAGGGGCATAAGACCATCGCCTATATCAGCGGGCCATCCAATTCTTATGATAATGCTCTGCGTTATCAAGGATATCTGCGAGCAATGCAGGAGGCGGGCCTTGAAGAGAAGTCCAAATGGCGTCTAAGCGGTAATTTTGTACGTGAGGGCGGATATAGTGCAACCAAGATGATGGTTATGCAGGGCGAGCTTCCATCAGCTGTATTTTACGGGAATGACGAAATGGCGATTGGTGGACTGAAAGCATTTGAAGAGAGCGGCATTTCGGTACCAAATGACATTTCGGTCATCGGATTTGATGATATTCAACTGTCCGAATATGTTCATCCTCCGCTTACAACGGTGCGGCAGCCCAAGCATGAAGCAGGTTCATTGGCAGGGCATTTGCTCTTCCAGATGCTGAACGGCGAAGCGGTGAACCCATCGTATACGTTAACCATTGATCTAGTGGTGCGCGAGTCTGTACGATCGGTACAGGTCGAGTCAGGAATTCAGCCGGCCTAGGTAGTGAATCAATGGGTGGGGAATCTGGCTTGATGGTTGCTCATGATGGCTAGAAATTATGAATTGAGAGTTGAATGAAGGGGATCACCGTCCGAAATGGCCAGAAAAGGTCATTTCGCAAAGGACCCCTATTCTTTTTCAGATTTATCGAAACGTTTCGATTTTATACTAATTGAAGGAGTGAATAGTATGACAACGATGATTAATGAACCAATCCGGCTGACTGCCGGGGATTTATCCTTTACCTTTTTGAACAGTGGGGACCTGTACCAGGCCAAGTCCGGTACGACCATGTTGAATCAATTACTAAGCAACCAGATCGATGGATCTTTGAATAACCTGTATCTGCGTGTACACGAGGGAGATAAAATCAGCTCGTTCCCACTGCTGGGTGTGCGTTCGAACAGCAAAGTGATCACAAGCAAAGCGAATTCCGGCAATCAACTGATCTGGGAAGGTACCGTACAGCTTGAAGGCAAAGAACAAGGCATTGGCTATCAGGTTGTGTTTACAGCCACAACGCAAGGTGTCTGGTTCTGGGATGTGAAGCTCACAGGACAACAACATAACGTTGACGTAGTATATGGACAAGATGTAGGTCTTGCTGATCCAGGTGCAGTACGCAGCAATGAAGCGTATCTGTCGCAGTATATTGACCATACGGTATTCGAAGATGAATTGAAGGGATATGTGGTATGTTCCCGTCAAAACCAGCCTCAGGGCGGTGCTTTCCCTTACATGCAACAAGGTTCTCTGACTAAGGCAGTTGGTTACTCTACAGACGGATTCCAATTCTTCGGTCTGTCCTACAAGGAAACGAACCAGCCTGAGAGCCTGAGCCATAATACACTGGCAAATGAGACGTACCAGTATGAATTTGCCTACACAGCTTTGCAATCGGAGCGCGTAAGCTTGGACGGGGAAGCCCAAGTAGTCTTCTACGGACTGGCCAAAGCAGATCATCCTGCCGGAATCTCCGCACTGGAATTCGGGGATGAAGTGACTGCAGCATGGAACGAAGTACAAGCATTGACTGCTCAGCAAGGCGAGATGTTGGAACAGGTGAAACTGTCATCCTTCTTGGGTGAACCGCTTGCTGCGCTTGATTTGACACAAGATGAGATTAATGATCTGTTCCCTGACCGTCATCAGGAAGAGCGTAGCGGTGATTCACTGTTATCCTTCTTCACGGGAAGCTATGAACATATCGTCCTGAAAGCGAAAGAATTGCTTGTAGAGCGTCCGCACGGCCATATTCTGATGAGTGGTGGCAATGTACAGCTTGGTGCGCAGGTTATTACGACGACATCGTATATGTACGGTATTTTCAACTCACAACTCGTTATTGGTAACACCAATTTTAATAAAATGATCAGTAATGCCCGCAACGCACTGAACGTGCCGAAGACGGCTGGACAACGCATTTATGTGGAAATGGATGGACAATATCGTCTGCTGACGATGCCTTCCCTGTTCGAGATTGGCTTCAACTATGTACGTTGGATCTACAAAACCGAAGCGGATACCATTATCGTGACCAACTACACAGGTGCACACACTACTGAAGTGAGCATGAACGTTCGCTCGACAAGCGGCAAAGCATATCGCTATCTGGTAACCAACCAAATTACGATGAATGTCAATGAATACGAGTATCCGCTGCATATGACGCAAGATGGCAACACGCTGATCTTCAAGGCTGATCCGCAAGCGATTAGTGCTGGCACGTATCCTGATCTGCAATACCGCATGTCGGTGGATGGCGCGACCGTAAATGTTGGGGACGAAACGTTGCTGGCGAGTGGCATCCGCAGTGGATCTGCATCGCTGGTTACACTTAGTCTGGAAGAGAGTGCAGAGTGGACACTGAAGGTACAAGGCGTATTGGAAGGTCAAGCTAACAAAGCAGAAGGTTCTGTCGTAGCAGGCTCCAGTCTTACTTTTGAAGAGGAAGTTCAGGCGTACCGCGAATTCTTCGCAGGTGTAATGAACGGTTTCCGTTTGTCTCGTGGTGAAGGCCAAAGTGCAGAAGATCTGTTCAAAGTGAATGCACTGGCTTGGTGGTACACACACAACATGTTGGTTCACTACTCCGTGCCTCACGGATTGGAGCAGTACGGCGGCGCAGCATGGGGGACTCGGGATGTATGCCAAGGTCCGGTTGAATACTTCATGGCAACGCAAAAATATGAGCAGGTTCGCGATATCATCAAAATGGTATATACCCACCAATATGAGGATGATGGCAACTGGCCGCAATGGTTCATGTTTGATAAATACTTTGCGATTCAACAGGAAGAGAGTCATGGCGACATCATCGTATGGCCGCTGAAAGTGCTGGCGGATTACCTGACAGCGACTCGTGACTATGCGATTCTGGATGAGAAAGTGCCTTATACCGTTAAGCACAGCTTCGGGTTCACGGAAGAAACAGCGACTGTATTGGATCACGCGAAAAAAGAGATCGAATATATTCGTACACACTTCCTGCACGATACATTCCTGTCTTCCTACGGTGATGGGGACTGGGATGATACACTCCAGCCAGCCAATGCACAGCTCAAACAATATATGGTGAGCAGCTGGACCGTTGCTTTGACTTATCAGTCCGTAAATGTTCTCGCACAGGCGCTGCAACATAAAGATGCTGGATTTGCGCAAGAACTGGATGTTCTGGCTCAAGGCATCCGTGAAGACTTTAATCGTTACATGCTGGGTACAGATGTGATCCCAGGTTTCGTATACATGGAAGAAGCGGATCAGGCGAAGCTGATGCTTCACCCAACAGATACGGAGACAGGCATTCAATATCGCCTTCTGCCGATGACGCGCAGCATGATCGGTGAATTGCTGAATGCAGAACAGGCAGAATCGCATTATGCGTTGATTCGTGAACAGTTCCTGTGCCCGGATGGGGTACGTCTGATGAATCGTCCAGCTCAATATGCAGGCGGTGTGAGCACTCACTTCAAACGTGCAGAGCAAGCGTCCAACTTCGGTCGCGAGATCGGTTTGCAGTATGTACACGCTCATATCCGTTACGTTGAAGCGATGGCGAAGCTTGGTAAGACGGATCAGGTGTGGAATGGTCTTGCCATGATTAACCCGGTTGGCATCGGCGAAGTTGTCCCTAATGCGGAGATTCGTCAGGCGAACGCGTATTTCAGTAGTTCCGACGGCAAGTTCAATACGCGCTACGAGGCGCAGGAGCATTTTGACCAACTACGCAAAGGAACAGTACAGGTGAAAGGTGGATGGAGAATCTACTCCAGCGGCCCTGGAATCTACATGAACCAACTGATCTCGAACGCACTTGGCATTCGTCAGGAAGGCGGAGATCTGGTTATTGACCCTGTATTGCCGGCTGAACTGAATGGAATGCAATTCGAATTCGAATATGCAGGAGAGCCGGTAACATTTATCTACCATCTGAACGAAGGTTCGGTTAACCGTGTAACGGTAAATGGCAAGGACATCCGCACCGAGCAAACAGCAAACCGCTACCGTCAAGGTGGGGCTCGTATCTCGCTGGATGAGTTTAAACAAGCGCGTAATGCTTCGGAGCGCACGATTGTTGAAATTTATATGTAAGTTCAATACAAGATCGATGTTTCACTAGAGTGGAAGGTCATCCTCCTTAACAGGCAGGGTGACCTTTTTTTATTTGAGAAGATTTATTGGTAGGTTAGAGGCCTCTGTTACGATACGATGATCATTCTAACGCAATGGAACGGCCAGCAACGTGTGCAGAAGCGCATTATGGCGTATATGCTTTGTCACGTAGCCTGCGTCCTCCAGCGAGCCGCACAGGCCGTCCAGCAGCGGGAAATGACGTTCCCTTATCGTTTGTAACTGTTCCTCATGACCTGCTGCCTCAGCCTGTTGGATATACGTCTGACGGTGAGATGCATCAGCAAACATCAGGTCTGTCAGGCAGATCCGTCCACGTGCAGTTAACACTCGCTGCATTTCCTGTAGCGCCAACTGCTGCTGGTCTGGGCTCAAATGATGAAAGGCGAAGCTGGATACGACAAAATCGAAGGACTGGTCGGCGAAAGGCAACGCCAGAAAGTTGCCAAGCTTCACATGCATCTCTGGATATTTGGTGCGGCATGTACGCAGCATCTCCCTAGATTGATCGATGGCGGTCATCGCTGCGCCGTGCTCTAACAGTTTGCCTGCCAGATTCCCCGTGCCTGTACCGATATCAAGCCCTTTTTCGCCAGGCACAGGAGATATCCAGCTTGCTGTCTGCTCCAGCGCCTCGTCATAGTTGTCATATATATTGAACGGATCACCTTTATGATCTGGCCTGCCTTCTCGATCCGACTCAACCGTTGCCTGTATGGCTCCAGGTCCCGATTCAATGCTGACATTTGAGGCAATTTGTCCTGGCAGACGACCATTCGCCGCCTGTACGCGCTGATCGTGGATGGCTGCTTGCATATCGTAGTTCCAGCGGTCGTGCCAGTTCTGCCGAGCTTCCCTAAGGCGGCGCGAACTATCTGCAAGATCATGCAGATGGCTGACATCCAGTGGTCCGTCCTGGCGGTTGAGATCAATCATGCGCTGGGTTGTATCCAGCATGCGCTTTAGCTCAACCCATTGGGCATACATGACCGCCTGCTGCAGCTCCAGATATTCTTCCAGCCGCTGCTGATTGCCCTGGTCAATCTCTCCGAGTGCTTGGGTGATATCCTGAAGCGACATCCCGATTTCGCGCAGGGCTGCAATGGTCTGCAGCCGCCAGATGTCATTCTCGGTATATGTACGATATCCGTTGCTTGTCTGTTTGACGGGGGAGATCAGACCTTTTTCCTCATAGAAGCGAATGGCTCTCGCCGATATGCCGAGTCTGTCCGCGGCTTCTTTGATGTTCATCACGTGCACCTCCTTTATCAGTTCAGTATAAACGATGACGTTACGACAAGGTTAAGTGTTCATTTCTTTCCACCGAGTGAAATTTTAGTCAAGTCTGAGGCTATGCTACAATATAACGCAAAGGAGCATTTTGCATCGTATTCAATTGCAAAATGTTGAAATGAGTAAGGTATAAGACATTTTTTCTAACGCTGCTGTGCGCAGGGTTATCGACTATTGCACGAAAGGTTGAATTTTTATGCTTATCAGCCATACGTATACCATTCGGCCATCCGAGATCAAGGATGCTGCCCAACTGATGGAACTGGATGCATTGGTATGGGATAAGCATACCTCTCCGGCCCCGTTTCAGTGGCGATCCAGACAACAATATTTGCAGCATTGTCCGCCAGGCAGTCAGCTGATTGCCGTTCAGGGAGAGCGGGTATGTGGTTATGTAGGCTTTTATCTGCCGACAGGAATGCCTGTGAACCGCCATGTATACGAGATTAATATCGCTGTTCATCCCCATGATCGGCGCTGTGGCATTGCCACAGCTCTGATGAATGCCATGAAGCAGCATGCCTTTGAACAAGGCATCATCAAGCTTAGGTTGCGGGTGTTATCCAGCAATCCAGGGGCGATTGCTTTTTATACACAGTGCGGATTTGTGACGGAAGGCAGACTGGTGTCGGAATTTTATATTGCAGGCAAATATGTGGACGATATTCTTATGAGTTATTTCATCCATCCCAAAGGATAGAACAGAGTAGAAGGAGGAACAACCATGGACATGGGACTTCGGGGTAAAAAGGCACTGGTGCTTGCATCCAGTCGAGGACTGGGCAAAGCGGTAGCCGCTCAATTGGCGGCAGAAGGCGCTGATGTCATGCTCGCCAGCCGGAGCGAAGAGAAGCTTGCAGCGGTGAAACAGGAGCTGCTGGCGCTCGGTGGTGGCGGACGTATCGAATATTGTGCAACCGATGTGACAAGCAAGGGAGATATCGATGCCCTGATTCGCAAGACAGGCGAACAGTTTGGGCAGATTGATATTTTGGTGAACAATTCAGGTGGCCCGCCTTCAGGAACATTCGAATCATTGACCGATGAAGATTGGGAACGCGCATTTGAATTAAATGTACTTAGCTATGTCAGACTGATTCGTGGTGCGCTTCCTTACATGAAGGAGAACGGCGGACATATCGTGAACATTGCCTCTACTTCTGTCAAGCAGCCGATCCCCGGCCTGATTCTGTCCAATACGTTCCGTACGGGTGTGTTCGGATTGGCCAAAACTTTGTCACAGGAACTCGCGCCATACGGCATTCTGATCAATACGGTTGCACCGGGTAGAATTGGAACGGATCGGATACATGAACTGGACGCTGCGCGTGCAGAGCAGAGCGGAATAAGTGAGGAAGTGGTTGCCGAACAATTCCGTAAGGAAATTCCACTGGGACGTTATGGTCAACCCGAGGAGTTTGCCAAAGCAGTTGTGTTCCTCTTATCAGGAGCAAATACGTACATTACAGGTACATCCCTTGTGGTGGATGGTGGCATGGTACGTGCGCTCTAAGAAGTCGGATATAGAGATTTGAAGTTATATGGATGCATAAATGCGCAAATAAGATAAGCCCCTCCTTATTCTCCACGTGTTGTGGAGTAGGAGGGGCTTTAAGCGTTGATGTATGCCATTATGAGGAACATATTTCGTAGGAAATAGTCCTTCAACCATTTGAATTATGTAAGTCTAATTTAGCGCAAAAGTTCCCATTCATGCTGCAGCATGCCATACACCGCATGGTTAACATAGCCCTTAGGCAGTTTCTCAGCCTGGCGAATAACGCCTTCAAGGACGAATCCTAGCCGTTCAGGGATGGCCCGGCTCCGCTTGTTGTTGGTTGCTGAACGAATCTCGACACGGTTCAGATCCAGGGTGACGAGAGCGTAGTCAACCAGAACGCGGCATGCGCTGGTCATCAAGCCTTGACCTTCAAAACCTTTGCCAAGCCAGTATCCGATGCTTACCGAGCGGTTGGTCCAGTTGATTTCGTGGAAGCCAATGATGCCTGCAAGATCGCCTTTCAGCCAGACACCTGCGGTGAAACCGCCATTGTCCGCGCCCTGTTTCAATGCATTGCTGATAAAATTCGAAGTATGCTCAATCTCGGTTACGTTGTCCACCCACGGTAACCAATGCCTCAACTGATCCCGCGAGCGATCCGTGAGTTCGAACAACGGTTTGGTGTGCTCCATGGCAAGTGGACGGAGTTCGGTATATTCATCCAATGAATAGGTAAACATGAGTGCAACCTTCTTTCTTTGAAATAATGGTTTATCGGGAATTCTTCGGTAGCTTACGCTCCAATGCAAACAGGTCTTCTTCCATCGAGGCCATGCGTTGGTTCACCGTAGTACGGGCGTCACCCAGTGCCTGATTATATATGAAGGGAGCCAACTGGGTCATGAAAAGATCCAGCACACCCCAAGCTGCCAGATCGCCCAGTTCTTCGCCGCGTTCCTCTTCGAAATACGACTGGATGGTACGTATGGCTTCATCCTGTTGTTCTTTGGACAGTTTTAGCGCGTTCAATGGGAAACCCTCCCTTAAATTCTGTTTTTCTATCATGCTACATGATTCGTGCGAACCCGTCAAAATGGTTTTGGGCCTATCTTGTGTGCAGCCCGTCATGACTTTGGTGCCGTTATTTATTGAACTCGTCCCTCGTTAAAGGTATATTTAGATGAAACGCATTGTAAATGCTGAAAGTTCCAATCAATTCATGAAAGGTTTGATACCTGTGGACAATCGTACAACCCCACCTAACTTTATCAAAAATATTATTACCGAAGATCTCCGGTCAGGGAAAGTCCAGGAAGTCATTACCCGTTTTCCTCCGGAACCGAACGGTTATCTGCATATCGGCCATGCCAAAGCGATCTGGATTAACTTTGCACTGGGTGGCGAATTTGGCGGCAAAACAAATCTGCGCTTCGATGACACGAATCCGGTCAAGGAAGATGTAGAGTATGTCCAATCAATTCAAGAAGACGTGAAATGGCTCGGATATGAGTGGAGCGAGAAACGTTTTGCTTCTGATTATTTTGATGAAATGTACAGCCGCGCGGTCTTGCTGATCCAAAAAGGCAAAGCTTACATCGACGACCAAAGCGCCGACGAAATCCGTGCTATGCGTGGAACGCTCACCGAGCCGGGCAAGAACAGCCCATATCGTGATCGCACTGTAGAAGAGAATCTGGACCTGTTCACACGGATGCGTGCGGGCGAGTTCCAGAACGGTGAGAAAGTGCTGCGTGCCAAGATTGATATGGCTTCACCGAATATCAACCTGCGTGATCCGGTCATTTACCGTATTGCTCATGCACATCATCATAATACGGGTGACAAATGGTGCATCTATCCGATGTACGCATTCGCACATCCACTTGAAGATGCCATTGAAGGAGTAACCCACTCCCTCTGCTCCCTGGAGTTTGAGGATCAACGTCCATTCTATGATTGGGTTATTGCCGAATGTGAGATGGAGAACCAACCACATCAATATGAGTTTGGCCGCCTGAACCTGTCGCAAATGGTGACAAGTAAACGGAAGCTGAAACTGCTCGTGGATGAAGGCCATGTGGATGGATGGGATGATCCGCGTATGCCAACGATTTCGGGTCTGCGCCGCCGGGGATATACACCGGAAGCGATTCGTGATTTCGTATTCGAAACAGGTATTTCCAAAAGCCAAGGCGTCATCGACCTGCAAACGCTGGAGCACTTTGTACGTGAAGATCTGAAATTGAAAGCTCCGCGCACGATGGCTGTCCTGCACCCGCTCAAAGTGGTCATTACCAACTACCCTGAAGGGCAAGTGGAATGGCTCGAAGCAGAGAACAATGTGGAGAACCCGGAGATGGGCAATCGCCAAATTCCGTTCTCCCGTGAGATCTATATTGAACAAGACGATTTCATGGAAAATCCACCGAACAAATATTTCCGTTTGTTCCCTGGTAACGAAGTTCGTCTGAAACATGCGTATTTCATCAAATGTAACGATGTGATTAAAGATGCAGAAGGCAATGTAACTGAAATCCATTGTACCTATGATGTAGAAACGAAGAGCGGCAGTGGTTTCACTGGCCGTAAAGTTAAAGGTACAATCCACTGGGTAGAAGCGACTCAAGCGGTACCTGCTGAATTCCGTCTGTATGAACCTCTGATCTCCGCAGAAGCACCGGAAGCCGATACCGAGACAGAAGTGGCTGTGGCAGGCGCTGAGGTTGTGGAAGAGCAGCCGGAGAAAACGTTCCTGGATCAATTGAATCCAAACTCTCTTGAAGTCGTTCAAGGGTTTGTGGAGCAAGAGATGAAGGAAGCGAAAGCACAGGATAAATTCCAGTTCTTCCGTCACGGTTACTTCAGCGTTGATCCGAAGCATTCCGAGCCAGGCCGTCCGGTATTTAACCGGGTCGTATCCCTGAAGAGCTCGTTCCAACTGCCAAAAGCATAAGGTGAAGTACAAAGTTAGAACAATAGATAAAGTTAGAGGTTTAGGGTGAGAAAACAAGTTAGGGTTACACGCCTAAGCTGTAAACTTAAATGTATAAACTTAAATCTATACACGTAAAAGGCGTCTCCAGGGCAATAAGCCATTGGAGACGCCTTTCTCTTTTTATTACTACTATTCTTAATCTTTTGTTTGATTATTTGAACTTTGTTATTTACACCATAACGGAGAGGACAGAATAAAGCTGGAGAAGCGTAGCGTTCGCCTTTATCCCTGGATTTTACCCTTTAATAAAGGGAATCCAAAAAAATCCGGGGATAACAGCGATCGAAAGATTGTTCTGTCCTCGTAGTGCTCCAGTGTAAATCTTGAAAGGTTCAACCTTTGCCAACAAAAGATTACCTTTCACCCATTTCCGTCAGCACTGTTGGCTGATAGCCATTGCGGCGATTTGAGAACCACATGATTGCAAAGCCAACAGCACCGATCAGGGAGAAGAATACCCCGATGTTATACATGACCTCAGCACCAAAGCTCTGGAACAGCCAGCCACCGAACAGACCGGCAATGACACCAGAGAGGCCGCCCCAGGCCATCGTATACACGGCCTGACCAGAGGAACGGTACGGCCTTGGAATGAACAGCATCGTCAGTTGGGTCCCTACATAGAAATACCCGCCGAACGTAATGGAGTGCATGAGCTGAATGAACACAATCTCTAACGGGTTGTTCGCTAAGGCCATGAGCTGCCAGCGGATGGCGAACAGCAGACTGATCAGGATGAGCGATGAGAGAAGCATGCCCATTTTACGTTTGAGAAAACGGTCCAGGAGCAAGAATACACCCACTTCAAGGATGGATGATGTGAAGATGGCCCAGCCAACCATCTGTTTATCGCCACCCATTTCCACGATGTATAATGACATAAATGTACTGTTCATGGCGTTGGGTACGGAAACGAGCACCCCAAGCCCGATAAAGATCATAAAGTACGGATTGAACATCACCTTGCCAAAACGTCGAAAGCTCACTACAGGTGTATCTGAAGCGATCGGCTGTCTGGGTAGAAACAACGCAAAGACAAAAGCAATGACAATCATGAAGGCAAAGACAATCGATACACTGCCTGCTCCCAGACGGTCAATCAGGGGTCCGGCAGCCGCAGCAGTTAGGGCCCAGCCCAGCGATCCCCAGAGCCGAAACGTACCGAATTTCTGATTCGTACCATCGATATAACCGAGAATTAGGCTGTTGGTTTGGGCAAACAACGGACTTTGGAAAAAATAAAAAAAGATCATGGCTGCATAAATCCAGGCATACGTAGGCGCATAGAATACGGCCTGAGCAAGCACAAAGGTGCCACCCATCATCATCATCAGAATAATACGAATATTGCGTGATTTATCGCTCCAGAAGCCCCAGAACGGATTAGCGAACAAGGATACAAACGGACCAATCGCCATGAGACTGCCAATCTCCAATTTGGTCATTCCGATTTCCTGCAAATACAACTGAAGAAAACCGGCGAAGATTGAAATGGCTCCATAAATGAAAAAGTTATATAGTTTCAGCGAAACCAAAGAGGGATTGCCTCTTCCGGGTGCATATCTATCCAATAGAGCCATTCCTTTCAGAATCATATTCTTCAATGTATCATTTGTTGAAAGGGTATTCAATGTATAGAATACGTTTATTGAACGAGGAGGGTTACCGTGAGCAAGATGGAATGGACAGGTATTATACTGGCAGGAGGTTTATCCCGCCGTATGGGCTTCAACAAAGCATTATTGGAATGGAATGATTCCAGCGTGCTGGAGCAGATCATTCAAGCGATGGCACCAGCAGTACATCGCATTATCCTTTCCACAGGAAACAACACGGCTGCATACACCGCATTGCCCTACGACAGGGTTCAGGATGATTACCCCGGAAAAGGGCCGCTCGCAGGGCTGCAAGCCGCGCTGCAAGCCTCAGAGACAGACTGGAACCTCATCTGCGCCTGTGATATGCCGCTGCTAGAGCCATCCTTTTTCAAAGGCATGAAGTGGCTCGCCGAATCAGGTCAAGAGCATCATGCGATCGTTCCACGATTGGCAGGGCGTGTTCATCCGCTTGCAGGTGCATATCATAGACGTGTTCTCCCTGAACTGGAGCAGCGCTTAATAGATAACAGACTGAAGGTAACCCAATGGCTTGAAGAGATCGGCTGCCAATATGTCGATGTGGATGAGCTGGAAAGCGCTGGCGTTCATGATGTGGCTATTCAACTTAGTAATATGAATACTCCGGAAGAGTATAAGCATATTCGTAACCGATCATACGGCCCTTGACCTATCACTTCATTCATCATCTCATACTTTTTAGTCCGATTCGGTCTCCCAACTCAGGTCCTCTGGACCCGATTCATTGGAGAGGTCCTGAACGGAGTTGCGATATTGAAGTGGACTCTGGCCAGTCCATCGTTTGAATTGCCGACTGAAGTGTGACAGATGGGTGTAGCCCAGCT
This sequence comes from Paenibacillus sp. BIC5C1, assembly GCF_032399705.1. Lineage (NCBI taxonomy): Bacteria > Bacillati > Bacillota > Bacilli > Caryophanales > Paenibacillaceae > Paenibacillus > Paenibacillus sp. BIC5C1. The sequence goes on along the minus strand of NZ_CP135922.1, from coordinate 6,485,250 downwards.
TCCATGCAATTTCCCCCAAAGAGAGCTTTGGCTGTTCGATCAGCACTTTGGCTTCCTGCAGTTTCAGGCTGGACAGGTAGGACCGTGGAGATTGTCCGTACACCTTGCGGAAGATCTGCAGCCCATATCCCGGACTGATGCCAAATGAGGATATGATCTGCTCCACTTTGACGGTGGATACATTGCCCTCTTTAATTCGGAGCTGCGTATGGAATGCCTGTTTGATGGCTTCTGCGATGGCCCCTGCATAATGCATGGCTGCGGGAGCTGGAGCATTAGGCGATGCATCCGATCGGGTAGGCAGTGGTTCACGATCAGCCGCCTGGGACAGCAGGGCAAACAATTCAAACATGCGTGCCTGCATGATAAATTTGTCTGTGGAAGTGTATGCCTCCGATGTTCGGATCATGTTCATCCAGTTCTCCAGGACAGGGCGCATTTGCATGTTATCTGTGGTGCCAGCCTCATAGATTCGGCTGTGATGTGACATCAGCTTCAAGGTGAATACGGGATCATCCACATTGAAATGAGCACTGAAATACGTCATGCCCTCTGATGATACACATTGGTTTGTATGTTTGAATCCGGGTGGAATCAACAGAATAGAACCTTCCTCAACCGTATAGGTATACCCGTGAATTACACTCTCCTGGGTCCCCTTTATAATCAGCATAATTTCAAAGCCCGGATGGGATTCCTCCGGCATCGCCCAACCGTATGGAACTTGTTGGCTGTGCGCTCCATAGAATTTAATGTTACAGTCGATAATAGGCAGCCAGTGAGCCAATGTATGATGTGGCATTTCTCGAAGCTGCGATCGGATATCCATGACATTCACCTCGGAAAAGGGTAAAAACAACTCGCCTTGTACAATCGGCACTCATAGTATACTTCATTATAATCAGTTTAACGCTAACATTAAAAATCGTAGAACAGGAGAGCGTTCGACAGATAGCTAAGTGTTTAATGTACTTCAATAGATAATAATGTAAACGTTATCATTTTTCAATTGAATCATTCCATTTTGTATAAATGCCAAGAGCTTCATACTACCGGATGAAAAGGGGATTTTAACATGGACAAGTTATTGTACGGGGTAGCCTACTATGACGAATATATGCCTTATGAGCGATTGGACAAGGATATTCAGATGATGAAAGATGCAGGCATTAACGTGGTGCGGATTGCGGAATCCACCTGGAGTACGCATGAACCACAGAATGGTGTATTCGACTTCTCCTCAGTAGATCGTGTACTGGATGCCATGCATGCGGCGAGCATTCAGGTTATTGTGGGTACCCCTACGTATGCTGTTCCGACGTGGATGGTCAAGGAACACCCGGATGTTCTGGCAACAACGGCACAGGGACCAGGGAAATATGGGGCGCGGCAGATCATGGATATCACACATCCGACGTACCTGTTTTATGCGGAGCGCATCATTCGCAAGCTGATCTCCCGTGTCAGCCAACACCCTGCCGTGATTGGCTATCAGACGGATAACGAAACGAAGCATTACAATACTGCCGGTGATAACGTACAATTACAATTCGTCAAATATATGCGTAACAAGTTCAGCTCATTGGATGATCTGAATAAGGAATTTGGGCTAGATTACTGGAGTAACCGCATCAATAGCTGGGAAGACTTCCCGTCAGTTGTCGGTACAATCAACGGCAGTCTTGGAGCTGAATTTGCCAAATTCCAGCGTCAACTGGTAACCAACTTTCTGGCGTGGCAGGTGGGAATTGTAAATGAGTACAAACAGGAGGGGCAGTTTGTCACCCAAAACTTTGACTTCGACTGGCGTGGATACTCGTACGGCATTCAGGGGGATGTGGATCATTTTGCCGCTTCCAAACCTTTTGACATCACCAGTGTGGACATCTACCATCCGTCACAGGATGATCTGACCGGCATTGAGATTTCATTCGGCGGTGACGTGGCACGTTCCACCAAACAATCGAACTATCTTGTACTGGAGACGGAAGCGCAGGCTTTCTGGCATTGGGTTCCCTATCCGGGGCAGCTTCGCCTTCAGGCGTTTAGCCACCTGGCCTCCGGAGCAAACATGGTCGCCTATTGGCACTGGCACTCCTTGCATAATTCGTTCGAGACGTATTGGAAAGGATTGCTGAGTCATGATTTTGAACCAAATCCGGTGTACAACGAGGCCAAAACGATCGGTCGGGATTTTGCCAGACTTAGCCCGCAACTGGTGAATTTGAAGAAAACGAATCGGGTAGCCGTGCTGTTCAGCAATGAGGCGTTGACGTCGATCAAGTGGTTCGGATTTAACTTTACGAGTGACAAAAAATACAACGACGTTATCCGCTGGATGTATGACGAATTATACAAAATGAACATGGGCTGTGATCTGATTGATCCGTCTGTGGAGAGTTATGAAGGCTATGATGTGATCGTTGTGCCTGCTTTGTACGCGGCTTCCGATGTCTTGCTTGAGAGGCTGAACCAATTTGTACAGGATGGTGGGCATGTCGTGTACTCCTTCAAGAGCGGATTCGCCAATGAGCATATTAAGGTCCGCTCTACCCGCCAGCCTGGACTGATCAGTGAGGCTTGTGGCATCAGTTACAACCTGTTCGTTGAGCCGAAAAATGTGTCGCTTCGAGATGATCCGTTCGAGGTTGGAGAGGAACAGAATCAGATTCACACCTGGATGGAACTGATCACACCAACAACGGCAGAAGTGCTGGCCTGGTACGATCATCCTCACTGGGGAGAATATGCGGCAATTACCCAGAATACCTATGGCAAGGGCAAAGCAACGTACGTTGGATGTTATACCAGTTCCGCGGTGATCCGCAACGTGTTGGAGCGTGTCATGAAGGAAGCCGGGCTGTGGGGAACCGATCAGGAATTGGCTTTTCCAATCATCGTGAAGAGCGGAGTGAATGATCAAGGGAGGACGATTCGGTATTTCTTTAATTACTCTGATCAGGCGACTTCGTTCGTTAATGCCTACGGAGACGGAACGGAACTTCTGGCAGGAATAGCGGTGACCGGAGGGCAGAATATGGTGCTTGAACCATGGGGGTTCTGCATTATTGAGCAATAATGGGAAATCATAAATGAATTGACAAGTCTGTTTTCAATGATTATAAAAAGAATACCAAGACCAAAGCGCCCTCGGCTTCATGCTGGGGCGTTTATCTTATTTTAGCTCATAGCTCAGGAGTGGATGCCTCGTGTTTACCGAATTATATCGGAAGCTTACTGATCCGTTCAAACGCAGCATTCGCAACAAATTAATCCTCACCATGACGTTTCTGGCCATTCTGCCCGTCATTGCCATGACGGTTGTAGCAGCCGAAAATACCCGTTCTTCCATGGAAGAAGAGATCATGGAGACCAACCGTGCGAATATGAATTGGGCCTCCATCTATTTGGGTGAGCAATTCGCTAGGATGAACAATCTCATTTATTCCATTCAGATCAGCGATGAGCTGCATCAGTATTTGGCATTGAATCAGGATGCTCCCGCTGCCAGTCGATTCGATGAGCAGAAGGCTGTGTTCAATATGCTGAACAGTGTATATTATTCGGCTGGTAACTATGTATTTGGCGTGGAATTATACCTGAAGGAACTGGATACGCTGTTCACCTTCAACTCAATGGAAAGCCGAATTCGATCGGTCCCGGACATTCCTGCGGCATACCATGAACTTTTTAAGCAGCATAAGGACTTTACGATAATTAATGATCCGAATGATCCGGAGAAGTTCCATATGACCCGCAGTATGAACCGTTTTGAGGATCAGGCGCAGATCGGCGCGATCAGTCTGGAAGTCAAGTGGGCCGAATTCAATCAGACGCTGGAATTGCTGGACAGCCGGGGGGATTATGCGGTGTATATCGCGGATAGTACGGGAAGTCCGGTCTATCAGCCAAACAAGGAGATACAGCCTTCAGCAGAGGCACTGGAAAAGCTTGCAGCTACAAAGGATGGTTCCGGTTTCATTCGAACAGCTAAGGAATATGTATTCTATCATGCCATTGATCCGTCAGGGATGCGTCTGATCAAAATTGTACCTTCCCATATCATCAATGAGAGTGCAATGGAAACGATGAAATATGGTCTTGTTGTGGGTGGGCTGGCTACCGTAGTTTCGGTATTGTTGGCAGCATTTGTGGCTTGGCGAACATCCAAGCCGATTGTCAGACTGGCGAATTCCATGAAGGGAATCCAGTTGATCAAGGACAAGGAAGTGGTGCGCAGTGGTCGAGTGGATGAGATTGGCCTGTTGGAGAAAAATCTGCATGGTATGGCAAGCCGCATTCGAGAGCATATCCGGGATAACTATCTCATGAATCTGGAGAAACAGACGGCCGAGCTCAAAGCGCTTCAGTCTCAGATTCACCCCCATTTTCTGCAAAATACGCTGCAGATGATCGGAGGTATGGTGTACTCGCAGAAGCCGGCAGACAGTTATAAAGTTATTCGTGCATTAAGTGAGATGTTTCGTTATATTGTCAGAGCGCCGGATGGACTCGTGCCATTGCAGTCCGAATTGGACCAGTTGGAGCATTATATGCTCATTCAGAAGCAGCGTTTTGGCAGCAGACTTGAATATAAACTGGAGGTTGAAGGCGGGCTGAGTGACTGCTACATTCCCAAGCTGTCCCTGCAACCGATTGTGGAGAATGCATTTGTCCATGGTTTGGAGAAAAAGCAGGGAGAATGGAAATTGAACATTCAAGTTGTCCAACTAGATCGTGAGGTAACCATCCGTATTTCCGATAATGGGGTGGGTATGGATCAAGAGAGGTTGGCCGAGATGGAATCGAGATTGTCCAAGCTGTCCCAGCAAGGAGACAGAGTATGGAGCTCGGGGACAAGCATCGGCCTGGTCAATGCCGCATCACGCATCGTGATGCACTTTGGGCCTGCATACGGTATGAACATGGAGAGTGGGGAAGGGCAGGGAACCAGTGTCACTGTTCGAATTCCTTGCCATACAGGAGGCGAGATCACGTGAACAAGGATCATTATAGAGTGCTATTAGTGGACGACGAGCCATGGAACAGAGATATTTTGCGCAATTTGGGCACGTGGGATGAGCTTGGCATGGTGGTAGCAGGTGAGGCAGAGGATGGCGGAGAGGCGATCCGGTTGGTCGAGCAGCATCAGCCCCATATTATCATTACAGACATGCGTATGCCGGGTAAAGACGGGGTAGAACTGCTCCAGACGCTAAGTGCACAATATCCGCATATCAAAGTGATTGTGGTTAGTGGATATGATGATTTCAATTATGCGAAACATGCGATTCGTCACCGTGCCGCCGATTATCTGCTCAAGCCGGTAAATCCCGATGAATTGAATAACGTTCTGGCCAAGTGTAAACGTGAATTGGAAAAGACCGAGTCCGGGCCGGAGTCCTGGGAACCTTATCCATCGGTTTTTTCTGGCGAATTCTCGTTGTTTCAGCAGCAGGCGCGCTTACGTTTTAACGATTTGAACGTTCAGGGATTGCATGAGCTGTTCGGGCAGTTGGAGCACAGACTTGATACCAGTGATATCCGAAGACCGCAGCAGCTGGGGCGGATCGCATACGAACTGCAGACGCTATTGGGCGAGCTGTGTGTTTCCAACGGCTTATGCGAGCAACCTGTAGCAGCTGTACTCCCGCCGCCAACTGCTCTGGCGTCCATCACATCGGCAGTGAACTGGATATCAGCACCTTATTATACTTCGTTGGAGCAGCTGATTGCGCAGCGCAAATTCAAGAACAAGCTGAACCTGGATGAGGTGAAGCAATACATCGAGCAGCATTGCATGGAGATGATTACGCTGGAGCAGCTTGCCCAGATCTTTTTTGTCAGCAAAGAATATCTCAGCAAGGTGTTCAAAAAAGAATACGGCGTGAATGTGACCGACTATATTGTCCAATTACGCATGGCAAGAGCCAAAGAATGGGTGCTCGATGATCAGATTCCATTCAAACATATTGCCGAGATGACGGGTTATGAGGATGTATCGTACTTTTACCGGGTGTTCAAGAAACACTTCGGGGTTTCGCCTGGAGAGATGAGAAAGGGACAACCTCGAATATCAGGTAACAGCCCTAAATAATTCATTCACAGAGAGTTTACTATTGGATTAAGGTTTAAAATAATCCAATAAACGAGTCTAATAATGTCCAATGAAGCGCTTTCATTTCGTGATATATAATGATCCTATGAAAGACAAACCAGTTACACCGGGAGGTCATAAGAGATGAAAGTATGGAAAAGCGTAGCAAGTGCGGTACTTGTGAGTGTTCTGCTCGCAGGCTGCGGTTCCAATGCGGGTACGGATGGTAAGGAAGAGGGAACTGCATCGGGCAGTACGGTGTCCCTCAAAGTATTCATTGCACAGCCGCGGCTGAAAGAACATTACGATAAATATATAGAACAGTTCAAAGCCAAGGAGAAAGCCGAAAAGAATATTGAAGTCAACGTACAACTGGAGATGCCGCCAGCAGATAATGCGCCGCAGATTCTGAAAACACGACTTGCCTCCAATGATGCACCGGATGTGTTCGCACTTCATGCGGTCAATGAAATTCCACCGTTCAGCAAAGCGGGTTATCTGGAAGACCTCTCGGGTCAACCTTTTGTCGATAAATTACTGGATTCCGTTAAGCCTTCTGTAACGGATGCGTCGGGTAAAGTCGTGGCCGTTCCTTTGGAAACGTTATCTTGGGGATACCTGTACAATAAGGATATTTTCAAAGAACAGGGGCTAGAGGTACCTACCACTTTGACGGAAATGAAAGCGGTCGTGGAAAAGCTGAAAGCAGCCAACATCACACCGTTTGAACTGTCCTACAAAGAGGCATGGATTCCACAACTGTTCCTGCCACTTACTGTAGGTGCACTGACTCAGTCAGAACATAAAGACTTCTTGGATAAGATGAATCAGGATCAAGGTTCCTTCTCAGATATGAAAGCCTTGTTCGACATCTTCGATCTCGTCAATGCCAATGGTACGGAGAAAGCACTTGAAGTGGGCGGCGATGATGGTTCAGCAGCCTTTGCAACGGGCAAAGCAGCCATGTGGATTCAAGGACCTTGGTTTGCAGAAACCATTCTGAAATCCAATCCGGATATCAACTTTGGCGTAGCTCCACTGCCAATCAATGACAACCCGGATGATACCAAAATCAACCTGAGCACATCGACTTCACTGGCCGTATCTTCATCCAGCAAAAACAAGGAAGTGGCACTCGATTTCGTGAACTATGTTCTCGATGACAAGGATTCAAGTGCATTCTATGAAGCACTAAAATTCAATCCGGTTGCCAAAATTCATGACTTCAAAAGTTTCCCTTGGGTAGACGATGCCCTGAAATATGTTAATGAAGGCAAAGCGTATCAAGATCCTTCCATTCCTCAAGCCGTTAAGGATGAATCAGGCAAAGCGCTGCAAGGTTACTACTCCGGACAACTGGATCAGCAGCAGGTGATTGATGCGCTCGACAAGGCGTGGAAATCCTACAACAAAGTCAACAAGTAAGCAGATGAAACGGCTGGCAGAACGGTCTTCGTTCCCCCGTTTCCGCGAGTCTGCTTATAGTGAAAAGGGGGAGAACCAATGGCTACGAATGTATTCAAGAAGTATCTGTCGCTGCTAGCGTTCACTGCGCCTGCCTTTGTCATCTATGCCATTTTCCTGCTGTATCCGACATTTAGTGGCTTGTTCTACAGCTTGACGGACTGGAATGGTCTGAACCGGGATTACAGTTTTATCGGTCTGGGGAACTTCGTGGAGCTGTTCAAGGAAGATCCCGACTTTCTGAATTCCCTGTGGTTCACGTTGAAATATGTGGTGTTTATGCTGATACTGCAAAATGGAATTGCCTTGCTGCTCGCCGTGTTCATTGAGACACGGACGCGCAGCAAGGGGTTATTCCGGACCCTGTTTTTCATGCCGAACATGATCAGTACAATCATCAGCGCCTTTATGTGGACATTCATCTTTTCTCAGGTGCTGCCGCAGCTGGCCGAGAAGTTGGCGGTCTCCTTCTTGGACCAACAGTGGCTGGGTGATCCGAAATTCTCATTCTACTCCATCCTGATCGTATCGCTCTGGAATGGTGTGGGATATATGATGATCATCTACCTGGCTGCACTCCAGGGTGTGCCGAAGAGTCTGAAGGAAGCGGCTGTTATTGACGGAGCCAACGCGTTCCAGGTACTGCGTAATGTCGTATTGCCGATGATTACTCATGCCGTGACAATCTGTTTCTTCCTGACACTGAACGGTGCCTTCAAAGTATTTGAAGTTGTGTACGGTCTGACAGGTGGCGGTCCAGGCAGAGCCACTCAGGTCATTACGATGAATATCTATGAAGAGGCATTCTCAAACAATTTTAGATACGGATATGCCAGTGCCAAGTCGGTTGTGTTATTCGTCATCGTGCTCATCTTCACGCTCATTCAGATTACGGTGATGAAGAAGAAAGAGGTGGAAGCATGAGGATGCAACGAATTAACAGCTACCTGATTCGACTGCTGCTGGTGCTGGGCTCCCTCGTCGCAATGCTGCCTATCTACATGGCGATTGTGAACTCATTCAAAACACAAGGCGAAATGTTCCAGTCCTTTATAGCTCTCCCAACGACATTTCATTGGGAAAACTACTCGGATGCATTTCACAAAATCAACCTGCTGGGCAGCTCCTTGAACTCAGCGATTGTATCCTTCCTGGGTATTGGCGGTATAGTATTCTGCGCTTCATTGGCCGGATACAAGCTGTCGCGTACTTCAGGCAGATTGAGCAACCTGATCTTCTTCCTGTTCGTGGCATCCATGCTCGTTCCTTTTCACTCGATCATGATTCCGCTGACACGGGTTGCCAAAGGACTTCACGTCCAAGGAAGCACATACGGATTGGCCCTGATCTATATTGGACTTGGTGTAAACATGGCCATCTTCCTCTATCACGGGTTTGTTAAGTCCATCCCGCGTGAATTGGAAGAGTCGGCACAGATGGATGGATGTAATGAGTTCCAGACGTTCTTTCAGATCATCTTCCCACTGTTGCTGCCAATTACGGTCACCATCGCCATCTTGGACTTCCTGTGGATCTGGAACGACTTCCTGCTGCCGCTGCTCATGCTGACGGATGTGAATCGCTATACACTGATTCTGTCCACGAACATGCTGTTTGGCGAGTACAATAAGGAATGGCCGTTGATTCTGTCCTCCCTTGTACTTACCGCGATTCCAGTAGTTCTCATCTATGCGTTCTTCCAAAAGTTCATCATGGAGGGCATTGCAGAAGGGGCGGTAAAAGGGTAAGGAAAACCTGCTTGCGATCTAGATGTTTCTGTCTTATTAATACAAAAACTCAAAAGAACCGCTTTGATCTGAGGGATGTCATTCATTCCTTCCGATCAAGGCGGTTTTTCATTTCATGATGTCATCAGCTTTTTGACTGCCTGTGCCAGCAAGTGAAGACCACGCTCCATCTCATCCGTTGAAGCATAGGCATAGGACAGACGAATGTGCTCTGCATCCAGACGGTCATAGAGATACCCCGGATGGATCAGCACATGTTTCTCCAGACAGGCATGGAACAGTTCGCGAATGGATAGAGGACTGGCGGTAAATCGGAGCCAGATATAAAATCCTCCGGCAGGTACGCTCCACTCGGCGAGTTCACTGAAATCGCGTTGCAGAAGATCTAGCATAAAGTCTCTGTGTCTGCGCAGTTCTGGCCGCAGGCGATCCATATGCTGCTCATGGTATCCATCGGCAAACCAGAGTGCTGCAGCCTCCTGAGCGAGGGAGCTGGTGCCATAATCCGTCTGCATCTTGATGTCTGCGAGGCGACGGATGACCGGCTCCGGCCCAACCAGCCAGCCGAGGCGCAGGCCGGGGCTGACCGCCTTGGACAAGGTGCCCATATGCAGCACCCGTCCATCTTTATCACGCGCCTTCAGCGATGGCGGCGGGGGCTTGTCCAGCCACAGGTCGCTGTAGGCGGCATCTTCCAATATGGAGATGCCGGTGTTCCGTGCTGTGGCGAGCAGTTCTTCCCGGCGGCTGTCACTCATGACGGAGCCGGTAGGGTTATGGAAGCTCGGAATCGTGTAGAGCAGCGAGATGCTGTCCCTGTTTGCATTATTCTGTACGGCATCTTCCAGACGCGGAGTGTGTATTCCTTCGGCATCCATCGGAATGCCGCTCATTTTCAATCCGGCCGATTGGAAGGCATGAATGGAGTACAGATAAGATGGTTTCTCCAGCAGGACCGCCGATCCGCGGGGCAGAAGCCCGACCGAGATAAGGTGCAGTGCCTGGAGAGAGCCGGATACGATCAGAATGGAGTCAGGGGAGGCTTGGATGCCACTTGCTTGCAAGTAAACGGACAAAGCCTGACGGAGCTCCAGACTACCCTGAGGTTCGAGGTAGTTTAGTGTACGAGAATGACTGGATAGAGCAAGGAGGATGTCGTTAAAAGCCTCCTGGGGCATCAGTTCAGGGGCAAGCTCACCTGTACCAAGCCTGATGATGCCTGGCTGGAACTCGGCCCGATTAATCTGCTGTACCTCTGGCAGATTGGGATAATACCAGCCTTCTTCGATGGCTTCTTCCCAGTTGGGCAGGGCTCCGTGAGCCAGCGCTCCGTGAGCCAGCGCATGCCAGCCAGAGCCACAGACATATGTTCCGCCTCCATGTCTGCCTTCAATCATGCCTGCTGCGGCCAGATTTTCCAGTGCAGTGACCAGCGTGCTGCGGTTCACACCCATGGATTGAGCCAATGTTCGTTGGGAAGGAAGCCGATATCCTGCGGTCCATTCCCCGGCTGTAATTTTCTCGCTGATATAGACTTCAATCTGTCGGTACAGAGGTAGGGAATGGGAGGGGTCCGGCTTCCAGCTGCCCCCTTGTCGAGAATCGGAACGATTCATGGGTAGATTTGCCTCCCTTATAGAATGAGTGATGGGATTTACGTGTTCTCTTATTTTGAACACTATATCATTTGGTTGGGTCCGATGCCATCCAAGTGGTTGGTTACGCCTGACGTTATCTCTACTACTATGGAGACATATCTAAGGGGGATGAACGATGGGTGTAATTATTCACGCGGTGGTGCTGGCGTTTGGTCTGATTTTGCCACTTGGTGTACAAAATGTGTTTATTTTTAATCAGGGCATGACTCAGCGAAGTTATGCACGGGCGCTGCCAGCTATAGTAACCGCAGGACTCAGTGATACGTTGTTGATTGGAGCAGCCGTCGGAGGGGTGTCCCTCATTTTGCTGCAATGGCCGCTTCTGGCGAATGTATTGTATGCAGGAGGGAGTGTGTTTTTGCTCTATATGGCATGGAGCATATGGAGGTCATCCGGGCCTGCGAACAGTTCAGCAGCAGTGCTGTCTGCGGGAAGACAGATCGCCTTTGCTGCTTCCGTTTCCTTGCTTAACCCGCATGCCTTGCTGGACACGGTAGCCGTAATCGGCACCAGTTCACTTCAATACGAAGGGGTGGCACGCTTTTATTTTGCAATAACGGCGGCAGTGGTATCATGGGTATGGTTTCTGGGACTGGCAGGTGCTGGCAGGCTGGTAGGTAGAACAGATCGTACAGGCCGGGTCAGTGTTTTCTTTAATCGGTTGTCCGCTGTAGTCATGGTCGGAATGGCGTGCATGATGTTGTGGAAGCTGATCCTCTCGTAAAAATAGAAAAGAATCCCCTCACATTAAACGTGTGGGGATTGTTTATATGCTGGCCATATACTTAATGCGCCAAATGAGTACTCTATATTATTCTGCCTTCAATAGCATGGATTCAATGAAAGCTTTGAGATCCTGAGATGCATTGTTCAGTTGATCAATCACCTCGCTGAACTCGGTGACGAGTTCGGCCTGCTGGTTGCTGGATTGGGCGATGGATGTAATCTCCTCTTCCATCTGACGAATGGAATGCTGTACTTCCTTCAAAGACTGTTCAATGTTCACTGTAGCTTCTTTGGTTCCGGTGGATAATTTGCGTACTTCGGTAGCAACAACGCCAAAGCCAGCGCCTGCTTCTCCTGCTCGAGCTGCCTCAATGGCAGCATTCAGGCCTAGCAGGTTCGTCTGCTCCGAAATTTCACGAATAAATGAAGCCACTTTGGTGACTTCACTGGAGTTTTGCACCGCCATCCGTGTGTTGTCCAAAATCTGTGAAGATGAAGCGGTCAGTTGCTGGGACTGGGCAGCTACAGTCTGAACCATATCGGTTAACTTACCGCTGATTTCTCCGATCAAGTCGGTGAAGTGCTCCAGTTTTTCCTCGTTTTTGAGTGAAAATCCAATGGCCAATGCGCCTACGATCTGGCCTGCTTCATCTCGAAGCGGGGTAGCCGCAGAGTTAATGGGAGTCCCGTAATGATGCGCTTCAATACGATTGGCTGAAGTCTCACCATGGATAAGTGCCCGGCGTAGTGTAGGATCTTCAAGCGAGATCGGATCTCCAGCCTTGATACCGAGATCCAAATCTTCGCTCCGAACGTAATACCGGAACTGTTCCATATCGGTAACAGCAATCATCAAATCATTTTCCTTGAGCATGATTTTAAAATACGGGCTTGCTGCAACAAGTGCTTCAACAATATTCAATTGGATCAACTCCTATATATGTGTGCGTATTATCGTGATGTATTGTATATTCATCGTCAGAATTGCTGGATTCTTGAAGGCCTAAATAGGGCAAATGGCAGAATAATTTTATTTTAATTTTGAAATCAGGAAAATGGATCAAAAAGGTTAGACAAAAGAAAAATATATGAAAAAAAAGCTGCTGAGGATCATCTGACCTCAGCAGCTTTTAGTACATTGATAATGGCTGTATTTTGTGAAGTATATCGGGTGCTTACATTTGTTATATCTGCCTGCGCTGATGCACATACATATGGATGTGTTACCCGCCGGATCACGCTTTTCTAACCACCAATCTGGGACATCCGTCGTACCGTCGGTGTATGACTTTGCATTTTTTGCTCTAGGGCCAGCGCCATTTCGTGATTCTTCGGTTTGGTGCCAAGGGCCTTGAGGAAGAGAGCTGCCATAGCATCGGGGGCATCTACGAAGCGGCGAACATTGTATTCATCCGACCAGTACAGACAAGCTTTGATATGCCCGTCTGCTGTCAGGCGGAGTCGGTTGCAGTTATCACAGAAGTGATCACTGACCGGATGGATCAATCCGAATGTCCCTTGTGAACCGGCAATCTTCATGTTTCGTGATGGACCATTACCTGCCGGACCTGTCGTATTTTCCACCGTCCAGCCAGCCTCCGCGCATACGTCCGTGACTGCTTCCAGCGGCAAATACGATTTGCGCCATGAATCTGAAGCCTGCCCAATCGGCATATATTCAATGAAGCGCACATGTAATGGCTGATCTATGGTCATGGCAATGAAATCTTTGATCTCATCATCATTGATGCCCTTCATTAAGACGACATTCAGCTTGATCGGAGCAAGTCCAACTGCCGTGGCGGCTTCAATGCCTTTTAGCACCTTATTTACATCCCCGCCGCGAGTAATCATGGAGAACCGGCTCGCCTGCAGGGAATCCAGACTAATATTAATCCGGTTCAGTCCAGCATCTTTCAGGGCCTGGGCCTGTTTGTCCAGCAACAATGCATTGGTAGTTAACGCAATATCTTCAATCCCGTCAATGGCCGAGATCATACTTACGAGTTGATGCAGATCTTTCCGTACCAGAGGCTCGCCTCCGGTCAGACGGACTTTGCGCATTCCCATTGGAGCCAGCACTTTGAGCACCTGTGCGATTTCCTCGTAGCTCATAATTTGGTCATGCGGGGCAAATTCCATGCCTTCTTCGGGCATACAGTACACACAACGCAAATTACAGCGGTCCGTAACAGAAATACGGATGTAGTCATGTATTCTGCCAAAAGAATCCTGGAGCATTTCCATGCAGACCACCCTTTCATTGATTCAGATTGGAAAGCTTCTATATGAGATGAACCGACAATATCTAAACCAACAGTTGCATCAAATTTTAGCTATTTCTCCAATCCGCGTCAATGATGACGTCAGGTAATTACGTTTTTATCGGAAGGGGTCAGTTGAAATTGTCCGACAAGCTGTTGCAAGAAGACCGTGATGGCTTCTACATTGTGCGATGAATGCTGAACGTGCAGCATGTCGTTAATAAGCTCGACCATCTCAGCTTCCACCTCCGAAGACGTGGAACGGTTTTTGTGGCTGATGGCTGCGATATTCTCCATCAATACCACGACCTGATCTACAACCTGTGTTCTTTGGGGCTCTTCAGCCGTCGCACTTTGGAGCAAACGCGAAGCAGCCTGAACAAGGGTGGTGCCTTCAGCCAGCACCTGATCGCCTTCCTTGATGGATTGTGAGGCTGCTCCTGCCGCTACAGAGATATTATCCAGAATCTGATGAATATCTTCCGTGGAGGAACGGGATAGTTCGGCAAGTTTGCGGATTTCACCGGCAACGACGGCAAATCCACGTCCGTGTTCGCCAACATGGGCTGCTTCTATGGAAGCATTCAGTGCGAGCAGGTTGGTTTGTGCCGAAATTTCATCAATGACAGCAAGTGCACGGTAGATGTCCTGCATGGTCGACATAAAAGATAGAATCGTATGGTTGGTGTCGGACACTGCTCCAGAAATCTGAGTCATTTTGTCTCCGATACGCTCCACTTCCTGACGCGCAACGTCAATCTGCTCTGTGGCGGACACTTCAAGTTGCTGTAAGGTGAGGCGCATTTCGTCGGCGGCTACTTTGGCCTGATCCAGGTCCTCTAGCTGCTTGCGTATCCCCTGAATCATGGAGCCGAGTTTGAGATTTACACGTTCGGTTGTTCCATGTGTAGTTTCCGTTGACGCCCGCATCTGGTGCTGGTTGTTCATCACATCCACGGTGGCAAGCTGTACCTTGAGCATAATTCCTTCAAGAGAGTCGATCATATTATTAATCCATTTCGCCAGCTCACCTGATTCATCCTGGGCAAAAGCCGACGTATCCAGACGCTGGGTAAGATCCCCTTTGCCTTCGGCGTTAATTCGAATAAATCGGCTAATGCGGCGTAAATCCTCATGGACCCGTTGAACATGTTTTCGTTGCAGCTGGCTTGCAGTCAGGAATCCATAGATGATATTAAAGGCAGCGATGGCTGCTGCGCTCCATGCACTTCCAGTCAGCGCATATACAAGTGCCGCTCCCGCAATGCCCGACAACAGGATGTACAAGCTGTGCTGCTTGAATTGGCGCCAGCCAATGCTGCGTATCCGGTACACTTCCTCCAGGTCACCTTCACACATCATGCCCCACAGATCCGGACAGTGGGGAAGCTGGAACGTGATGCCTTTACCAATAACTGATATATGACGATAGTCTGAATAACCCGGAAAAGCCACAAACAGATTGGAGCCATTGCGAATGGTATTCGCTACACCAGGATGCAGTTCGTTGGTGGAAGGATCGGTAAACATCAGTTCCAATTCGGTATGTTCTTTAACAGATACAACGCCCCATTCGGTGGTTACGCCGTCTTTCAGATTCTCCCCATGAGTGAATGTAAGATCCTCGAAGCGGCTGCGGGACAGGGCAGTCCCGGGTTGAAGCGTGGGCCGCAGTCTTGATTCAGCCATAAAAAGATAATTATCCCCGGAATCGGGGTAGATGTGGCCTGATTCACGTTGGATCAGATCGCCCAATACATCATTAGGCACACGACTGCACAGGGAACCGATGTAACGGCCGTTTTCCATGATAGGTTCGATAAAAATCAAGGTTACATCATCGTGAAAAGTGGAAGAACGTGGTCCAATTTCTAGTGTGAGCGGATCAGAATAAGGTCCAAACAAGCACTTTTGTCCGTTGATATCCGCTTGGGTATGCCTCAATCCTGGTCCTATCAAATCATTTCCATCTTCGTAGACTTGTCCAATATGTTTCTTATATGTAGAAAATACAACCTGGTTTTGCTCGTTCAGCATAAAAAGCTCAGTACTATCCGTAGCGCGTACATAACTTGCTGCGAACCATACCTCCAATCCTTGTACATCTTCCGTACTTTGCAGTACACCCTGCGGATGAACGGTCCGTATTTGCTGAAGCAATCGATCCAGATGATTCCACTGCTCTTCAGCCCAATCCATCAAAAGCTGCCGCCGGGTCTCGGCGATCCCCTCAAATATTTCTTCTACATCTTGCTTAATATTTGCATTCAACCGATACGACCGCCACAGCGGCCACCCTTTTCTCCATCCCAGCCAATCAAACATACGGACCACCCCGATTTCTGATTTTGAAAATCTTTTGCGAGACTGTTCGGAAACGCGATTATCCAGCCACTATGGGTGGTGGACGGGAATCAATGACACCGCCTTCATGATCCCAGAACCAGACACCGTATCGGGGCGAGATTTCACGTCCTTCTATATGAGCATTTTGCGAAAATGCTGTTATCAATGTTTATACAAGAAAATCACCAAGAATACGAGGGTATATGTCATATTTTCCGAATATTTATTCAATAAATACAAATGATTATGCGCCTTTATTTGAATATTACAAGAGTTCTGTGTGAGTGAAGAAGATGTTAGATAACATACACGGACATTGACATGTTTAGGACTGAGAATTGGTATTATTTTACACTGTGTAACATGAACAGGCCCATATTCAAAACAGTCTGTATAATGTAATTCCGGCCCAAAGATATATAGTATTACCTAACAAGCAAAACCTGTTACGTTCGTGTATATAAACCTTCCATTCAGCCTTGGTGTGAAAAGATTGCGAGCTTCCCGCGAAAAGGAGAATGCCTATGTCCTCTATCATCGTCCCCGACACCTGCCATATTGAGCTGGATCATGTGTCCGTTGTATTTGGCAGTGGAGCACAACAAATTACCGCTTTGTCCGATGTTTCATTTCAAATCCATTCCAATGAATTTGTCTCTCTGCTTGGTCCCTCGGGGTGTGGCAAGTCCACCCTGCTGCGACTCGTAGCCGATTTGCTCCAACCAACGACAGGCAGCATCCGTGTTGCCGGAGAAGAACCGGAGCGGGCGCGGTTGCAGCGCCAGTTCGGTATCGTGTTCCAGACTCCAGCTCTGTTTGATTGGCGCACGGTGCGCCACAATGTAGAGCTTCCACTGGAACTGCTCGGCACAAGCCGGAAGGAGTGCCGCCGCATGAGTGGTGAACTGCTTGAAATGGTCGGGCTGACCCGTTTTGCTGACCATTATCCATGGCAGCTCAGTGGGGGCATGCAGCAGCGTGTTTCCATTGCACGTGCACTCGCGCTTGATCCGCCATTGCTGCTTATGGATGAACCTTTTTCCGCACTGGATGAATTCACGAAGGAGAAGCTGCAGCTGGAGCTGCTTGATATTAAGCGATCTACAGGCAAGACATTCCTTTTTGTTACACACAGTATCCCCGAAGCCGTATTTCTATCTGATCGAATCATCGTCCTCTCCGCACACCCTGGTCAGGTGCACTCCATTCATTCCGTCAACCTGCCAGCTGAGCGGGACCGAGAGCTGAGGGAAACCGAAGCCTTTTACCGCATGATGACCACCATCCGCAATTGTTTCTATGAGGAGCGTGATCCAATCCATGTTCCTGCACACCAATAAGCTGGGTTTTCGCTCCTGGGTAGTGATCTGGATTTTGTCCGTATTGCTCCTGTGGGAAGGTATCGCCTGGATTCTCCACTTGTTCATGTCACCCCAGCAAGCAGCATCCCGTCTTCCTTATCTCCATGAGGTTCTCGCAGCCCTGTTTCGGTACTCAGGCACATTGGCTGAACAGGGGGCCGTAACGTTTGGGAATGCAGCGATCGGTTTTGCCGGTGGGACCGTGTTGGGTCTGCTGTTGGCCCTGCTCATGAGTGTGGCGGCTTGGGTGGAACGCACCTTATCTCCGTATGTCATCTCTTCCCAGATGGTGCCCGTAATCGGTCTTGCGCCCATTGTCTATGGCATCATCCATAACGCCGAGTGGGCCCGAATTATAATGGCGGCTTACGTTACGTTCTTCCCGATTATCATCCACACACTCAAAGGATTAAAAAGTGCAGCACCGGAGCATCTGGAGCTTATGCGTTCCTGTGGAGCTTCCCTGCCTGCGCGTTATATCAAATGTCTGCTGCCCTCAGCGCTGCCCGGTCTGTTTTCCGGTATGAAAATAGCTGCTCCACTTGCAGTCACCTCTTCCATTGTGGTGGAGCTAATGGGAGCCCCGGATGGACTTGGTGTACTGATGGTCAGTTCCTTGTATTATGGCAGTGCCCAAATTGGCATGTTCTGGGCGACCATCATGCTCAGCATTGGCATTGGACTCATCTCGTATCTTGCCATCAGCCTTGCTGAGCGCTGGCTAACCCCATGGCAGCCCGAATTCAGGGGCAAGGGAGGGCGTGCTGCATGATGAATGAAAGTGTGGTGGTAAGCCGCAAAGGTGAGGAGGGTGCGACGGCAGCTGTCTCAGGTACGGTATCTATTGGGGAGTCTATCGCGGATTCGGTTAGGGTGACATCCCCTTCAAGTACGGATATCGATGGACATCAGGGACAAGCCGGACAGAGGCGGCTGGGTAGTGGTGTTCGCAAAAGATCAATTGGACTGCGCCTACTGCCGTGGCTTGCCGGAGCCTTATTTCTTACCCTGTGGCAGCTTCGATTGTTCCATCAGTTATTCTCGCTTGAAAGTTACCAATTGCCTGTTCCGTCAGCGATTGCAGCGTCCATCAGGGAAAACGCAGAGATGCTTTTCCGATACGCGATGTATAGCGGAACCGAGATGCTGGGTGGTTTTCTGCTCGGCTCCTTGCTGGGAGCCTTGGCCGCTGCGGGTGCATCCTTTTTCCCGACGAGCGGCAGGGCGGCGGTTGCCGTGATGTCAGCACTGAACGCCGTTCCGATTGTTGCGCTGGCCCCGATTATGAACAACTGGTTTGGGGATGGTATCTGGTCCCGAATTGCCGTTGTGGCTGTAATTACGATGGCTGCCATGGCTGTCAGTTTATTCAAGGGCTTGACCTCGATTCAGCCGCAATACAGTGATCTGATGGGTGGTCTTGCCGCCAGTAGGTTGCAGGTTTTCGTGAAGCTGCGCTGGCCACATGCAATGCCTTCCCTCTTCGCAGGTCTGAAAATTAATATGTCGACCAGCATTATTGGCGCCATTGTGGGTGAATTTTTCATCGCCTCCCAGGGGCTGGGTTACTTGCTCTCGGATCAGATCCGACTGGCAAACATGCCACTTGCCTGGTCCTGTATTGTTATCGCTGCCGTGCTCGGTATTGTGTTGTATGAGGCCGTCGTTCTGGCCGAGAAACGGCTGATCCCGTGGAATCATGCACGTACCGATCCGTAAAGCTCATCAAGGTGCCAACCACAGATTGATTGACTCGTGAAGCAGGGCTTCACAGTACCTGATTGAAAATCCTTATATAAACAGGGGGTTGTTCTGTATATGTACAAAACGTTAAAACCGGGTTTTCTGGTGCTGGTACTGTTGGTCGTTGCGATGCTGGGAGCATGCTCTGCGAAATCAGAGCCGTCCGTCACCCCTGCCGCTGCCAGCTCGGAGGGAGCGGCAGGGTCAGATCAGCCCTTAACCAAAGTGAAGATTCAGCTCAAATGGGTGCCTCAGGCTCAGTTCGCCGGGATATATGCGGCTAAAGAGAAAGGTTTTTTTGCAGATGAAGGTATTGATGCCGAGATTATTCCGGGTGGCCCGGATATCGTGATCGAACAGCAGGTGGTCAACGGCGCAGCCGATGTGGGCATCACTGGGGTAGACAGTTTGCTGGTCAGTCGGGATAACGGTCTTCCGCTGGTCTCCCTCGCCCAGATTTCGCAGAAGAGCAGTTATCGATTGATTGCCAAGAAGTCCGCAGGTATTACCGATCCCGCCCAGATGAAAGGCAAGAAAGTGAGCACATGGTTCGGTAGCCAGCAGTTTCAGGTTCTCGCTTTTATGGAGAAGAACGGCCTTGATCCAAAGAAGGATATTGAACTGGTGAAGCAGGGATTCACAATGGATCAGTTTTTCAATGATCAGGTAGATGTGGCGACGGCAACGATCTATAACGAATATCACGTGGTACTGGAAAGCGGAACGAAAGAGTCTGATCTGGATGTGTTCAATATTGAAGATGCCGGTGTTGGGATGCTGGAGGATACGCTGATTGCCAAGAAGGATTGGGTGGACAGTAATAAAGAGCTCGCGGTGAAAGTGACCCGTGCCGTTCTGAAGGGCTGGAACTACGCCATCGACAATCAGAATGAAACGGTGGATATCGTGATGAAGAATGTGACGGACGGCAGCACGACCCGCGAACATCAGGTGACCATGCTTGAAGAGATTGCTAAGCTGATTCGCCCGGAAGGATTTACGGAGAAACAGGTGGGCAGTTTTGTGGATGAATCGTTTACCCGAACTGCGGATATTGCCCTGAAGTATGGCTTGATCAAGAAAGCCGCCAATCTGGATGAAGCACTGGAGAAAAGCATCTATGAAGAAGCGGTGAAATAAGCGTGGACGAACATTTACACAAGAACAAAGAGTTCAGAACAATTTGAAGAAGCGAAGCGTGCGCCTAAAAGCTTTCAGGAAGAAAGCTTCATCGGAAGATGGTACTGCAATCGGAGCGGTCAAGTGTAAAGTCCATAGGTTCAGCTTGGAGAGGAGGATGACGAATGAGTTCAGTTGATCAGCAGCCACAGCCGCTTGGTGGTACGAAGGAAGAATGGCTGGAGAAGGATCGCAAATACGTATGGCATCACATCTCGCCTCATAACGATCATCCGATGATTGCGGTAAGTGGGGAGGGTAGTTGGATCACCGATCAGGATGGTACACATTATCTGGATGCGATGTCTGGACTGTGGTGTGTGAATGTGGGCCATGGCCGTGAGGAGATTGCGAGAAGTGCCTACGAACAGATGAAAGCACTCGCATATGTACCGATGACGCAGAGTCACGAACCGGCGATTTTGCTGGCAGAGAAGCTGAATGACTGGTTGGAAGGGGAATATCGAATATTCTTCTCCAACTCGGGTTCAGATGCGAATGAGGTGGCTTTCAAAATAGCCCGTCAGTATCACCATCAGAATGGTGAGCCTACTCGGCACAAATTCATCTCCCGTCACCGTGCCTATCACGGTAACTCCATGGGCGCACTGGGCGCTACGGGGCAAGCCGCCCGCAAAATCAAATACGAGCCGCTGGGTGTAGGCTTCTCTCATGTACCGCCTCCTTATTGCTACCGCTGTCCATTTGGACGAAACAAGGATGGGTGCGGAATGGAATGCGCCACCATCTATGAAGAGGTTATTCGCTGGGAAGGGCCGGAGACGGTAGCTGCGGTTATTATGGAGCCGGTCATTACAGGGGGCGGCATGATTGTCCCTCCTCCAGAGTATATGCGTACCGTGCAGGAGATTTGTGAGCGTTATGGGGTGCTGTTCATTGTGGATGAGGTCATCTGCGGATTTGGACGCTCCGGGCAAAAATTCGGTCATCAGAATTATGGCGTGCAGCCCGATATCGTCACGATGGCAAAGGGAATGACGAGTGCGTACGCTCCATTATCGGCGACTGCCGTTCGAGCGGATCTGTATGAAACGTTCAGAGAACCCGGAACCAATTCACACTTTCGTCATGTGAATACGTTCGGGGGCAATCCTGTATCCTGCCGCGTGGCACTGGCGAATCTCGAAATTCTGGAACGAGAGAATCTGGTTAGCCGTGCCGATGAACTTGGATACCTGCTTCGGGATAAGCTGGAGCCGCTGCTGGAGTTATCGGTGGTCGGAGATATCCGAACATTTGGCTTCGCCTGTGGGGTGGAGCTGATTGAGGCCGATGGTTCGCCTGCTCATGCGGATAAGGTCATGAAAGTGCTGGCAAGCTGCAAAAAGGACGGCATTCTGATTGGCAAGAACGGCGATACGGTACCGGGATTTGCGAATATTTTGACCATCTCTCCGCCGTTTGTCACCACCGAGGAAGAATTGGATCTGATCGCTGGCAGTTTGTTGACTGCACTCCGTAGTTTGGATGCTGGGTAGTGATGGAGGAGAGGCGCTAATCTAGTGGGATCTCTATTTATATCGTACTTGTGAATATGGGTAAGGAGGCGAGGGAGGATGCAGACCACCACCGGGAAAATCATCAATCAGCTGCGTCTGGATGAGCGAATTGAACAGCTGTCCCGTATTGGCCGAATTGTGGAGACGGGTGTCTGCCGACTCGCGTTGACTCAAGAAGACATGGAGGGCATTATTCAGGTTCGACTTTGGATGGAAGAGGCCGGACTTATGACTCGCCTTGATCCGTTTGGCAATCTGATTGGTCGCCTTGAAGGTACAGATTCGTCCTTGCCGATCCTCATGATCGGTTCACATATTGATTCCCAGCCGTATGGCGGTCGGTATGATGGTGCCATCGGCGTCCTTGGTGCGCTGGAAGCTGTGCAGTGTCTGATGGAACAAGGCATTCGCCCTCGGATGCCCATAGAGGTCATTGCCTTTTGCGATGAAGAGGGTTCGCGTTTTAACAAAGGTTTATTTGGCTCACGCGGCATAACCGGACAACTGGAAGAAGGTGAATTAGAGCGCCAGGATAAAAATGGGGTTACTCGCCGGGAGGCGCTTGAGGCTTTTGGTTGTGCACCCGAAAAATTCGCCGAAGCGATCTATCCGGCAGGTTCCATTGGCAGTTATCTGGAGCTGCATATTGAGCAAGGACCTGTTCTGGAATCGCTGGACTCTCCGGTAGGCCTGGTGACTGGCATCTCGGGCCCGCTGTGGCTCACGGTGACGATGAAAGGCATGGCGGGGCATGCTGGTTCTGTACCGATGGGGATGCGTAATGATGCGCTGGTGGGTAGCGCTAAGGTCATTGCCGCTTTTGACGATATGGTCAGAGAAGAACCGGAAGCTCCGACAGTAGGGACCGTGGGGAGCCTCCGTGTCTTCCCTGACTCACGCAACATCATCCCCGAAGAGGTCAGCTTTACGGTTGATTTGCGAGATATGGAGATGGAGCGTAGAAATCGGCTTGAAGGAAGGTTAATGAGCCTCTTGGATGACGTCAGCTCGAAATATGGCCTGACCTACTCCTTGACTGAAGATACCAACAGTGAGCCGCGATATTGTGCAGAACGAATCAAGAATGCCATTCGCTCGTCTGCCGAAGAGATCGGCCTGCCATTACCGGAGTTGATGAGTGGACCGTTCCATGATGCGCTGGCCCTTTCTTACGTGTGTGACTATGGCATGATCTTTGTTCGCAGCAAGGATGGGATCAGCCATCATCCAAGTGAGTATTCTTCGTCCGAGGACATTGCTCTCGGTACAGAAGTGTTGTACCGCACGATCAGGCAGATGTGCATACCGGAAATTTCGAGTATCGGGACTGACGTGTAAAGGCTGTTCATATCAAACCATTTCCGAAGGAGGCGATGTGACATTATGGGCAAAATCAGCATCGGATTGATTCAGGCTTCACACGAGGTTGAGGGGTCGGCCCCAGTTGAAGTGCATAAGGAGGCCGCTATTCAGAAACACATTGCGCTGGTGCGTGAAGCGGCTGCTCAGGGAGCACAGATTATTGGATTGCAGGAGGTGTTCTACGGGCCGTACTTCTGCACGGAACAAAGTCCCAAGTGGTATGCATCTGCCGAGCAGGTTCCGGAAGGGCCAACGACCGGGCGATTTCAGGAGCTCGCGAAGGAGCTTGGGGTGGTGATCATTTTGCCTGTATACGAGGTAGAAGGAATCGCTTCGTATTACAATACGGCTGCGGTTATTGATGCAGATGGATCCTACCTGGGGAAATACCGCAAACATCATATTCCTCATGTGGAAGCGGGCGAAGGCACGAATGGATTCTGGGAAAAATATTATTTCAGGCCCGGCAACCTGGGGTACCCGGTATTTGATACAGCCTACGCGAGAGTGGGCGTGTATATCTGTTATGATCGTCATTTTCCGGAGGGAGCACGGCTGCTTGGGCTGGCTGGTGCGGAGATTGTATTCAACCCTTCTGCAACGGTAGCCGGAACATCGGAATATTTGTGGAAGCTGGAGCAGCCTGCTCATGCGGTGGCTAATGGCTATTATGTGGCTGCCATCAACCGAGTGGGAGTGGAATCGCCATGGAATATGGGTGAATTTTATGGTCAGTCGTATCTGGTGGACCCGCGAGGCAGGATGGTGGCCATGGGCAGCAGGGATCAGGATGAGGTTATCATTGGCGAGATGGATACGGAGTTGATTCGGGAAGTACGCAATGTGTGGCAATTTTACCGCGATCGACGGCCTGAGACCTACGAACATCTCGTTAACCTGTAGCAGTGGCCTGGAATGAAAATTTGGGGATAACAGAGATCAACCTTGGAGGTGTAAGACATGATGAACAGCGCAGGAGCAACGTTGTCCGATTACGGATGGGAGAGTCGTTTTACCGAAATGAAGCCTGCAATGACGGGCAAGGAAGCGATGGAGGAATCGAACCGCTGTCTGTACTGTTATGATGCACCCTGTATCAAGGCGTGTCCAACCGACATTAATATTCCTTCGTTTATCAAAAAAATCTCGACGGGTCACCTCAAAGGTTCGGCTCGGACCATTATGGAAGCCAACCCGGTTGGTGCTAGCTGTGCACGGGTCTGCCCGACAGAGGAACTGTGTGAAGGCGCTTGTGTACTGAACGAGTCATCCAAGCCGATTCGGATCGGTGATTTGCAGCGATATGCAACAGACTGGGCACGGACGAAGAATGAACCGTTATTCAAGGCAGCGCCTGCCAACGGAAGAAGTGTTGCAGTTGTAGGCGCAGGGCCAGCGGGATTGTCTGCGGCGAGAGAGTTGGGGCGTGCAGGGTATGAGGTGACGATCTATGAAGCCAAAGCGAAAGGCGGCGGGCTGAACACGTATGGTATCGTGTCCTTTCGCCTACCGGAATCCGTAGCTTTATGGGAAGTCGAGCAGGTGCAGGCACTGGGTGTGCAGATCCGTTATGGTGTGCGTATTGGGGTGGATGTATCCGCTGAAGAGTTATTGGAGCAGCACGATGCCGTTATTCTGGCCTGCGGGATGGGGGCGGTACCGATGCTTGGCATTGAAGGAGAGACGCTGGAAGGTGTCTATGATGCCATTGAGCTGGTGGAATCCACGAAGCAGGGTGTGCCCCCGGCACTGAACGGTCTGAAGGTAGCCATTATTGGTGCAGGTAATACGGCGGTGGATGCAGCGACCTGTTCGGTACGCCTGGGGGCAGAGCGTGTGCAGATGCTTTATCGACGCGGGGAGAGCCAGATGACAGCTTATGCCTTTGAATATACATTTGCGAAGCAGGAAGGTGTGGAATTTCGCTGGTTCACTATGCCGAAGCGCATTATTGGAGACGAGAATGGGCGAGTCCAGGCTATAGAGTGTGTGAAAATGAAGCTGGTTACTCCACCTGGAGGTGGTCGGGCGTTACCTGTGCCGATCGAGGAATCGGAGTTCATGCTTGAATGTGATACCGTTGTTCGGGCCATTGGACAGAACCGTTTGCTGCCATTAATAGAGGCATTTGGCCTGCGTCATCACTGGGGCGTTGTTGAAGTGGAAGCACATACGTACCGTACTTCACATCCGCAGATTTATGCGGCAGGCGATGTTATCTTCGGACAGGGGCAGGGTGAAGCGATGGTGGTCTCCGCAGCTCAGCAAGGCAAACTGGCGGCTGCATCGGTGATGAAGGCTTTGCCTGGACAGGTGGAAGAGACGGCGTGAGGGAAGCAGAATTCTGGACGGAAAATACGCGAGGCTCTTGTATAACGTGTAAAGTCCAAACAAACACCATTGTGAGTTCAAACCACACCAAGGAGGGATCGTTATGGCTGACTTATCCATTAATTTGGCAGGTATTCGATCACCCAATCCATTCTGGCTGGCCTCGGCGCCGCCGACCAATACCGGATACCAGGTTCAGCGCGCCTTTGAAGCAGGTTGGGGTGGTGCCGTCTGGAAGACGTTGGGTGAGCCAATCATTAATACCTCTTCGCGTTTTGCAGCCGTTCATTTTGGCGGGCAGCGCGTCGCGGGTTTTAACAATATTGAGTTAATATCCGACCGTCCGCTCGAGGTGAATCTGCGGGAAATTGCCGAGACCAAGAGGCGTTTCCCGGATCGGGCAGTGGTTGCTTCACTCATGGTGGAACCGAAACGGGAGAAGTGGCATGAGATTGTGAAGAAAGTTGAAGCTGTCGGCGTAGACGGGCTGGAGCTGAACTTTGGTTGTCCGCACGGCATGGCCGAGCGTGGTATGGGAGCAGCGTCTGGTCAGCAACCGGATCTGGTCGAATTGCAGACGATGTGGGTGAAGGAAGTGGCGACCACGCCGGTCATTGTGAAACTAACGCCTAATATCACCGATATTACGGCGACTGCCCGGGCGGCCGTGCGTGGCGGTGCGGATGCGATTTCCCTGATTAATACGATCAACTCCCTGGCGGGTGTGGATCTCGATTCCTGGAATACCGTGCCGCATGTAGGTGGCAAAGGGGCACATGGCGGCTATTGCGGTCCGGCTGTGAAGCCGATTGCGCTGAACATGGTTGCCGAGTGTGCGCGCAATCCGGCAGTTGGTGTGCCAATCTCCGGTATCGGAGGCATATCCGATTGGCGGGATACCGCAGAATTTTTACTTATGGGCGCGACGGGGGTCCAGGTATGTACCGCAGCCATGCATCATGGCTTCCGTATCGTGGAGGATATGATTGATGGCTTGAACGATTATTTGGATGAGAAAGGTCTGCGAAGTGTATCTGAATTGATTGGCCAAACGGTTCCGCGTTATTCGGATTGGGGCAATCTCGATCTGAATTACAAAGTGGTAGCCCGCATCAACCGCGATGTCTGCATCAATTGCAACAAATGCCATATCGCCTGCGAGGACACCTCGCATCAATGTATTGATATGTTGTCTGACCCCTCTGGCTCGTATTTGGAGGTCGTTGAGGAAGATTGCGTCGGATGTAATCTGTGCTCAATTGTCTGTCCGGTGGACGGTGCAATTGAGATGGTAGAGATCGCACATGAACAGGAACCGTTAACCTGGAATGACCGTCAGTCTGCGATTGCCCTGCTGCAATCGACCAGAGATCAATCGACCAAGGAGGCGATATCATGAGTACCCGCAAATTGATTCGTAATGGAATATTGGTCACAGCGTCGGATACATTTGAAGCGGATATCTGCATTGAAAATGGCAAGATCATGCAGATTGGCATGGGACTTGTGCCGGATGAACGAACGGAGGTTGTGGATGCGTCTGGCTGTTATGTCATCCCTGGCGGGATTGATCCGCACACGCATCTGGATATGCCGTTCGGCGGAACGGTGACGGCGGATGATTTTGCAACAGGTACCGCAGCTGCTGCCTTCGGCGGCACAACGACAGTCATTGATTTCTGTTTGACGCAAAAAGGCCGATCTTTGCTGGAATCCCTTCAGGAATGGCATGCCAAAGCTGAGGGCAAAGCAGCTATTGATTACGGGTTTCACTTGATGATTGGCGAGATGAATGATCAGGTGCTGGAAGAACTGCCGCAGATCATAGAAGAAGAGGGTGTCTCTTCCTTCAAGGTGTTCATGGCATATAAAAATCAGTTCCAGGCCGATGACGGCATTCTCTTTCAGACGCTGCAAAAGGCCAAGGAGTACGGCGCACTCGTCATGGTACATGCCGAGAACGGCGATGTGATTGATCTGCTGGTCCGGCAGGCGTTGGCGGATGGTAGAACCGAGCCGATCCACCATGCACTTACCCGACCTTCGGTGCTGGAGGGTGAGGCTACAGGGCGTGCGGCCCGTTTGGCGGCACTTGCCGATTCACAGCTGTACGTGGTGCACGTCACCTGTGCTGAAGCCGTGGAGCAGATTGCGCGTATGAGAGACATGGGTTATCGAATCTGGGGCGAGACCTGTCCGCAGTATTTAACTCTGGATCAATCGAAGATGGATCAACCGGATTTTGAAGGTGCGAAGTATGTCTGGTCCCCCCCGCTGCGTGAAGCCCCCCATCAGGAAGTGCTGTGGAATGCACTCAAGAGCGGTCAATTGCAGACGATTGGCTCGGATCATTGTTCGTTTAACTTCAAGGGTCAGAAGGATCTGGGACGGGATGACTTCAGCAAAATCCCGAATGGCGGGCCTGTCATTGAGGATCGGCTAAGCATTTTATATTCCGAAGGGGTGATGAAGGGACGGATTTCGCTAAATCAGTGGGTGGATTTATGCTCTACACGGGCAAGCAAGTTATTTGGGTTATTTCCGCAGAAAGGGACCCTTGCAGTGGGGACGGATGCGGATATCGTTATTTTTGACCCATCGATCTCAAGGGTGATTTCGGCAGCTACCCACCATATGAATGTGGACTATAGCGCCTTTGAGGGCATGCAGGTTCAGGGATGTCCGGTGACGGTGCTATGCCGCGGGGAATATGTGATTCGGGATCGGCAGTTTGCCGGAGTGGCAGGCGCGGGTCAGTATGTGAAGCGTGATAAATATGATGCCGGTGCACCATTAACTGTAAGACAGCCTGTGACGGCAGTAAATGGAGGGTGAAGCTGATGTCTGACCATGAAGTATTTGAAGCGGAAAAGATAGCGATTGAACGAATGGTGGCGCAGGGTTATCGCATTTATGCCGTTCGGGAACATCTGGAGGGTGCTCATGTCGTGTGGGGGCACCCCGACCTTCCCGGAGAAAAACAGGAGCAATATGTGGGCACGGCGTCTGGGCGGAAGTGGTTCAGTCATATCCTGATCAGGCAGCTTCAGGAGCAAAAAGGAGCGTAGAAGGTCACGCGAGTGGTCCATGAACGTATTCATATGCATAGATGGCAAGTTCGATGGCGACGCGTTTCTCGGGGAGGGTATAGTCATCACCCAGGAGTGTCTCAATTTTATGCAATCTGTGATATAACGTCTGTCGGACGATAAATAAAGCCGTGGCCGTCTCCTGCTTGGAGCAGCATAGAATAAAATATTGTTTAAGCGTACGTAACAACTGGCCGCCTTTTTCGGCATCATAACGAATGATCGGCCCGAGATATTCCTCAATGAAATCATCCAGACTACCGCTCTGCTTCATGCTGGAAATAATGCGGTAACAGTGGAGATTGCTGTAAAAGGGCTGCTGCATCACACCGATGTCCTTCTGAATGCGCAGGGTATCCTTGGCTGCCTCAAGGCTGTCTTTCAGACGTGATAGATCAGCACAGCTGTGACCGATGCCGAACAGACCTGAGAAGAGGCGGTGGGTCTGTTCCTGTTCATGCTGCTGCAACTGTTCAATGCAGCGCCAAAGACTGCCTTTCCGCTGAGATCCTGGCAAAGGGTCAAGGATAATCAGAATGATCTGGTGGTTTAAAACCGTGCTGTACAGGGCGAATCCTTCCCGTGAGAACACGGAACGGGCAACGATATTGCGTTGAATTAACAGTTTCTGTAGCTTGAGACTGTCTGTGTAGTTGGGATTGCTATCGAACAAAATGACGGTACCTATTCCAGAAGCAAGCTGGGCGTCGGCGGCAGATACATATTCATGGATTTCTTTCGCAGAATGATGTCCGTTAAGCCAGTCAATGACCCACATATCTTCCTTGTAGCGTCGCTTTTCCTCCATGTATTTGGTACGCATCCAGTCCTGAGCAATGGCGGCTGCACAACGTTCCAGTGCCTGGATGATGAACTCATCAGAGGGTCTGTTATGCAGCTCCTGATCGTGGTCCGGCATCTTGTCGAGCATGAGCACCAGATCGGCAAATACATAATCAAGTGCCTGAACAGGCAGGGTGAGTGCACCCAGTGAAGGCACCGAATGATTTCTGTGCACGAAATGATCTCCCAGATGATCTCCATTGTCCAAATGACCACCACGTGTGAACCACTCCTGCCGACGCATCTCCAGTTGGTCTGGTGGGCAGTAGGGAACGGCACTTGCTTCGCCATCCAGTGGATATAACGCTACAGGGTAACCCGTTGTTCGAGACAATAGTCGGAGCAGTGGTTGTACACCGTCTCCATTCAAAAGAAGTTGGTTGAACGAGGTGGTAAGGCTGTCGAGCTCGACAAGCATACGCTGGTGGCTGCGAATCAGAGCGAAATGCAGGTCCTGTGTAATATCAATATAACGTACTTGTTCGTGAAACCAGATCAGTGGAAAATCCTCTTCTGCTGCAAGTTCCTTCATGGATTCAAGCTGGGACTTGGTGTGAGCCCCGAGTTCGATGCAGAGTCCCGCAGCTCCACGAGCAATTAACTGGCGCATGAAAGACAGTCCCTGCTTTTCATCATCCTGCCAGCCAATGCCGGTTGTTAGCACCAGTTCCCCGCCATTCAGCAAATTGCCTACCTCGGTAACCTCCATGATATGCACCCAACGCACATATCGCTCCAAGGCCCGTTCACTGGCGAGCACCTCAGCCTTGCGGAACACCGGACGTTTCAGCATGTCTCTCATCTGAATATGCAGCGTCGTTTCCCCCACACAACCACCGTCCTTCCCACAAATACATGCAGTTTTACATACCCGTTTTGTAAGTCGGGCTTCTGAAGAGCGTTTGTTTTGATTATAAGTCCGTTTACAGCAGATGAGCTGAAATCTCACGTTCATTTGTTTTATTTCACAAAATGATATCTTCCTTTTATGAAATAAAACAAAATGTATTATTCCTATGTAGCTCTATCTAACATCTGGATGTTTCTATAATCGATGCTAAGAGATCATATCTAAATGTAAAACACCCCTTAGCCGGAGATCAGAATGTACAAACCATTCTAATGTGGGCTAAGGGGTGTTCTATGTTAGAAGCTTATCTTAATTCGGAGTGATGATTGAATTCGATCAACAGCAGGTGTCGATTAATCTTCAATTCTTTTCTTTTTGAACTTCATCAGGAACTCATACACGATTGGCACGATAACCAGAGTCAGCAGCGTGGAGCTGATCAGACCGCCGATTACGGTAATTCCAAGACCTTTCGAGATGATCCCTGCGCTTTCTTCAAGTCCTGTCACCAGTGGCAGCAAGGCACCAATGGTAGCCAGAGCTGTCATCAGAATCGGACGCAGACGCGTTGCTCCGGCTTCCAGCAAGGCTTCACGAGTAGGCATTCCCTCTTTTTCCTTGTGAATAACACGGTCGATCAGAACGATGGCGTTGGTGACCACGATCCCGATCAGCATCAGTCCACCCATCATGGCAGATACGTCAAGCGTACCACCAGCCACGAACAGGCCAACCATAATACCAATGATGGTAAATGGCAGGGAGAACAGGATGGCAAATGGCGCCAGTCCACCGCCGAACGTAACGACAAGCACAAAGTACACAATCGCAATGGCTGCCAGCATGGCCAGGCCAAGTTGGGTAAACGTGTCATTAATCTGTTCGGTCGTACCGCCAAACTTCACTTCAACGCCATCAGGCAGATCCAGTTTGTCGATGTTCGCCTGCAAGTTTGATGACGCTTTTTGCACATCGGAAGCCAAAATGTTGGCTGACACCTGTACAACGACTTTGCCATCAATACGCATGATGGAGTTCGGTGAAGTGCCTTCTTCCACTTTCGCGACATCTTTGATTGGTACTTCGATGCCGAGTGGTGAAGTGACTTTTTCGTTTTCAATATCAGCAATGCTGGTAAATGTCTTTTTGTCAGTCTCTACATAGACTTTATACGTTTTGTTGTCGATATCCACTTCCGTGAGCACAGGACGTTCACGTGCAGGGCTGAGCGTCATGGCCAGTTGGCCAGCGGTCAGACCCAGCGAGCTCAGTTTCTCCTGATCCGCGACGAGTGTGTATTGCCCGTAGGTATCGGAGAGCGTGGTGTCGGCTTTTTCAAAAGATTCGGTATCTGCTTCAACCAGTTTCAGAATTTCATCAGAGACAGGTTTGATCTGATCTACATTGTCACCATAGATGGAAAGGCTCAAGCTGCTGCCTCCCAGACCCCCGGACATGTCAAGCTCATTCCAGGTTCCTACAGTAACTTCTTTCTTCAGACCTTCCACAAGCTGTTCTTTCACTTTTGTAAAGTCTTTCGTATCTTCGTTATATTCGATATAGAAGAGAGCAGAGTTGGAGCTGCCTCCACCCATGCTGCTCAGCGGATTGCTGCCGCCGATGGAATACTGCATTTTCTCCAGACCTGGTTGCGTAAGCAACCATTTCTCGGCTACAAGTGCTTCTTTTTCTACATCTTCACGCAAAGCTCCAGTTTCCGGACTGTACGTAATCGTCACATATTTATCCTGTTGTTCCGGCAAGAAACTTGCACCGATGAACGGATACAGGAACAAACTGCCGACGAGCAGCAATACAGCAGCGCCAACGGTGATGAGTTTGTGTGACAATGTCCAGTTCAAGAGTCGTTTGTAACCTTCTGCCATCTTGCCCGGTTTTTCCTCATGATTCTTCTTGTTCTTCAGACCTTTGCGGAACAATGTATGTGCCAGCATCGGTACAATCGTAACAGCCACAATCAGGGATGCCAGCAAAGCGAATACCATCGTCAGGGCAAATGGCATAAATAGCTCACCGACCATACCACTCACGAGTGCCAGCGGCAGGAATACCGCAATGGTTACGATGGTGGAAGAGAGGATCGGAATGAACATTTCCCGGGTAGCTTCCCGGATCAAATCACGGCCTTTAAGTTTCTCTCCCTTGAGTGTCAGTCTGCGATAGATATTCTCGATAACAACGATGGAGTCATCGACAACCCGTCCAATCGCGACCGTCATGGCACCCAGGGTCATCATGTTCAGCGTAATGTCAATCATATTCAGTGCTGTCAATGCAATGAGCAAGGAGAGCGGGATAGAGATAATAGAAATAATGGTGGAACGAATATCACGCAGGAACAACAGAATGATCAGAATGGCGAACAAAGCACCAAACATCGCTTTGAACAACATCGTGTTTACGGAGTCCTGGATAGGTTTACCTTGGTCGAGCAAAACAGTCAACTCAGCGTTTTTGAACTGCGTCTGCAACTCTTCGGCCTTGTCTTTAACCGCCTTCACGACATCAACTGTATTGGCATCATTGGACTTAACGATGGAGATCCCGATGGATTCCTTACCGTCTGTCCGGGAAATGGATTCCGCCTGACCAATGACTTCAATTTTGGCGATCTCGCTTAATTTAACCGTTGGAATTCCAGGTGCGTTAGCGGCACCTGAAGTGCTGCCCACGCTGGCATTTCCGCCAGCGGCTTGTCCTGCAGCCTGGTCAGAACCTTGTGCAGAGCCTTGAGCAGCCCCACCAGCTTGTGCACCGGCCCCTTGTGGTGCTGTGGCTGAACCACTGCCTGCTCCTGCACCGCTTGGTACAACCGGAATGGCGAGATTTTTCAAATCATCCAGATCGATGATATTGCCATCAACAACGACAGCTTTCTGCGCTTTGTCCAGTTCGAACAGTCCGAGTGGTACACGGACAGAAGAGCCTTGAACGATGCCGTTGACTGTATCTTCAGTCAAACCGAGTTCTTTCATTTTTTTCTGGTCAAACTTCAGTTGAACTTCCTTAACATATTGGCCGGAAACTTGGACTTGAGCTACACCGTCAATATCTTCTAGTGCAGGCTGGATATCCGTTTCAACCAGTCGAGTCAATTGTTCCAGATCGCCGCCGTCCTTGTCAGACAAGCTGAGCGAGACAACCGGGAAGGAGTTGATGCTGAACTTGGAAATGGTTGGTTTCTGTACACCATCCGGCAACTGCACCTCATTCAGTGCTTCGCGTACCGCAGCGGTAGCGTTATCCAGATCGGTACCATAATCAAATTCGAGGGTGATGGAAGAGGCGTTCTCCATGGAAGTGGAGGTGAGTGTCTTAATTCCCTCTACATTTCTTAAGGTCTGTTCGAGTGGTTTGGTGACATCCTCGACAATACCCTCTGGAGCTGCCCCTGGATCAATGGCTGTAACACTCAAGAATGGCACATTGATGTTTGGAATGGTCTCCTGTTTCATCGTCAGTCCGCTGTACAAACCGGCGAAGGAAACGATGATGGTCAGAATCCAGATCGCAAACTTGTTGTTCAGTGAAAAATTAATAATTCCTTTCATACGATGATTTCTTCTCCTCTCTGTTTCTCCCTGTATTTCTTTATTGTTGTGACGAGTCAGCCTGGATGAACCGGCTATACATGGCATCCATAATGTGCTGAAGCTCGGAGTGCAATGGCTGGATGACATGAATGTGATCCAGATTGCGCATCATGCCCAGAATAATGGCACGTCGCGGTGTGAATTCCATCATTTCCTGTCTCAGGATGGCGATGGTCTCCATCGCGTCATTGCGCAATTGCCCTGGAGGCATATCAGAAGTGATGATATCCTTCATTTGTTTGATGATATGAATGGGATGACGCATCATTGTGGAATCTGTATCTGAATCGCTGCTCCATGCTGGCCAATGTTCCAAAGGAACCAGAGGGGCGGGGCGTTGATCGAGCAATCCGCGAGCTGCATAATCGATCGTTTGCAGCATGTTGCTTGCCATCTTGGATACGGTAAGGGAAGGCATCTCCGTAAACCAGATTTTGACGTAGGAGAGGAACAGACCATGCGTGAGCAAAATAAGGTCTATGGTATAAGGTTCAATCTCCGGTCCGTACAGATCCTCCAGTTTATCCTTAAACCAGTGCAGGGTACGGATCTCCAGGTCCTTGTTATGCGGTTTGCACTTTTCCTTGCGATGCTGCTCTTCGTCCATCATCATGCTGCGCATTTGCACACGTAGAAATTCTTTCAGCTCGGATACATGTACAAGCAGTGTTTCAATCTGTTTGTGCAGACGTTCTCTCGAAGTGAGCCCAGCTTCATGTTCAATCTGGGACATTTCGTCCATGAGCGTGAATATGCAGTATTCCATCGTACTGGCCTCTAATTCCTCTTTGGATTTGAACATGAGGTAGAGGCTGCCTTTCGACATCCCACATATTTCTGCAATCTCCTGCATGGAGGTTGCAGCACTGCCTTTGGCTGAGAATAGCTTGAGTGCTGTGGTAATAATGAGCTTTTTCTTCTCATTCATTTCATGGATAGGGTTCATTAACGATACAGTCACCTCACCTGCGGAACTTACGAGTTCTTGAATTGACTTTAGGGTCAAATCAAGTATAAACGATAAAGACAACGGAATTCAAATGGGAGAAAAATGGAAAAAGAAGAGGCGTAATATAAGGGGTATGAAGCATTTTTCTACGTCATCTAGACACCATAAAAACTATATAAAGTAATGAGCGACGAATGTTCCTTGCAGTATGTATGATAATCATGAGTACTCAGGCTAGTTAGGGCGAGCAAGCTGAGTAGGATGAGTCCAAAATAATCTATTTCAGGCTCCGCCCTTAAAGACGTAAACGGCTAGAAGGATGATGGCTACAAGAGCAAACAAATAAAAGGCTCCCACAGCGATCAGAAAGATGTAACCGGTAAAAGAACCCATGCGCGCGAACAATTTCTTCATCATCACGACATCCTTTCTTACGTAACAGAGTGTAAGGAGGTTTCCTTTTATATCATATCCCAAAAAGACGACTTCCTGAACGAAGTCGTCTTTATTAATAATTAAATATTATAAAAATTGTAATGAAGGTATTTACGTAATCAGTTTCAATCCAATCGCCGCCACCAAAATCATGGCAATAAACAGCAGCCGCTTGGCCTCCTTCCGCTCACCGAACAGGAACATACCTGTTAGCGTGCTGCCCACCGTACCAATTCCAGTCCACACCGCATACGCGGTACCCATGGGAATGGAAGTCATCGCATAGGATAAAAGGGAGAAGCTGACTACGAACGATACAAGCATGAGCACGATATACGGCCAGCCCTTCCGGGAAGAAGCACCATTAATGCCGATGACGCCAAAAATTTCACATATGCCTGCACCCACAATTGCCATCCAAGCCATTATGCTTCACCTCCTTTTGCCGATTGTTGATCCGTGACCAGTTTCAGTCCGACCACACCACATAGCAAAAGACCGATTAGCAAAACTTTGGCGAGTGAGAATGCTTCACCAAATAGCAGCATTTCGGTCAGTACCGTACCTGCTGTACCAATCCCCGTAAATACGGCATATACCGTACCCACAGGCAATCTTTTGGAAGCGGCGATAATTAATCCAAAGCTGAGGATGATGGCTAGGGCCGTCAAAGCCCACTCCCACACATTGGAGGCGTGTTTCAGCCCACTAACCCATACAATCTCAATGAGTCCCCCGATAAATACATATAACCAGTTGCGGTTCATGATGATGAATCTCCTTTCAGCACAACGGGCTGTGCCTCTTGTTTCAGATGATGAATGCCATGCCAGTAGACTGGCCAGGAAGCTTCAATCCGTCTTCGGTATCGACGTGAACTTCCATAAATAATCTCAACCGTGATGCCATCGAGAAAAGTCATATAAGTAATCGCAGCTTGTTCTGCTGGAACAGCCTGTAGTTCCCCCTTGCGCGTCGCCCTTTGCAGCAGTCGTGTCAGTGACCGTTCCATACCGTCCAGAAACGGATAAACTAGATCCATCACTTCGCTATATAGCGAAAGTGGCGGGAAGTAACACATACGCAACATAAAGCGGGCAGAGGCATTACAGTTATACTCCTGCTCAAACCATATCAGCAAACCCTTCAACCTTTGTTCCAGTGGCAGATCGGCGTGATCGCGAAAATATTCCAGCGTTCGACGCTGAACATCCTTAAACGCATGCGCAAGGGTTTGCAAAAACAGGTCATCCTTGCCGCTAAAATGTGCATATATGGACGGTTTTTTAATCCCGACTTCGTCAGCGATAGCTCTTAAGGAAGCTCCTTCATATCCATCTCTTGCAAAATGGAACAAGGCTGCATCTCGAATCGAATGTGCTGTCATCATTATCACCTTCCTAACGGTCGTTAGGTAACCTATATTTTCACATTTTACATTCCCTGTCAAGGCACAAAAAACGCCTGCACGTTAGTGTACAGGCGGGTTTATGCTTGAGATTTCATCTTCAATTAGAAGGTCGTTAATCCCAAAATCAGCTGCAGCTTATATACGATTTCTTTCAAAAATGTAGTCTTTTCTTGGAATTCATCCAGGTTCAGTGTGAACTCGGCATCTTCATTATTCCATATCCGGTCAAAATAATTCGCGACATCATGAGTGAATGAGTTGTCTGGTGGGGCAGCAACCCAGAGGTCATTTTCCAGATTATAATCATTCATGTTTCTGGGGGTGAAGTTGGTCGATCCTCCAAGAACGATATGATCCCCGGTGGCTTTGGCGATGTACATCATCTTGGTATGATATTGTTCCTTGGTTGTGTTATACCAGCGAATTTGGATTTTGCCATCCGATTTATCATGTAACTCGGCAGCTACAGGACGATTGGGAATGCCAGTTTTCTCCTGACCAAAAGCATTTTCGTTCGGGTCGAGTACAAGCCTAATCTCGGTTCCCCGTTTCGAGGCTTCGAGCAGGGCGTCCAATACTTTGGGGGAAGCGATGTAGAACATGCCCATCCACAAGGTGTCACCTTTTGACGATTGATTGATCTCATGGAGCACTGCCTCATTCACTTTGCCCTCGGTTAGATAACGAATTCGCAAATCGCCCTTATTCGGATCTGTGGAGGGAGCTGTATAGGAAGGAAGTTTTCCCCCGCCTGAGAAATTCAGCACAGCCTGTTCCGACTCAAGGATATCTCCGATGATCGGTCCGGTTATTTCAAAAGCGATGTTTGAATGGTAGGCACTGGCATCATGAATGTTGCCTGAGGACACAATAGCCGTCTTCTCACTGACCACCACTTTACGATGATTTGCTTTTACATTGAGCAACTTAAGGTAGGAACGTACTGTGACATCCGGTCCGTCGGTTGCCATCAGGTTCGGAATCCATCCCTTCCCGGATTGACCAAACCATTGAAAGAAGGTTCGCCAGACCGCGGAGTACACGGGAGTGGAATCGCGTAAAGGGTCCACATCTGTAATGACCACGTGAATCCCGGCCTGTCTCATCTGTTCCAGTAACGGGTTGGGTGCAGAGTTGTAGTTGGTGTTCACTTCATCGGTAATGAACCAGATATCCATATCCGGTTTCTGAAGCTTTTTGGCAACCAGTGTTTCTGTGAACTCTGTGCTTATGGGTGGGAATTGCTGACCTTTGTGCTGGTAGTTATTGAATAAGAACATATCAACGACGACGAACTGTTCCGCGTCTTCAACGATCTGTTGCATGCGCTGGAAGATCTGCTGTTCATGCTCCATCTGTCCGTCAGCAGAGGGATAAGTCAGATCATGCAGAAATTGCACCTGATCCACACGGTATTCAGGACTTTCATAGGAAACGCCGCCTGGTAAAGGTTTATAGGTCTGGTAGAGCATGACGGCGATGAGCCATAGGACCAGTAATACGAGACATGTTCGTATGTATGGAAATTTGCCGCGTGAAGACTTGCGGTCTGATGTCTGGCGGCGATAAGAAAACAACAATAACTCCCCTTTCTGAACTTGCTGACTTCTATTACCACCCGGATGACAACATTGACGCAGTGCAAAACCAATTCGATCGATTCAATCGACATGCATATGAGCGTTGTGTATAATGAGTGTATTATTTTTGTGGAATGTTCGGATTTTCATATACCTGACAAGGACGGGATAAGGATTCGTTTAACCTATGAAAGTCCGGCTATTTCAGGAAAGAAAGTAGGTAATAAGGTGTATTCCATCAAACAAGTCGCTGCCATGCTGGGTATTCCGACGGTAACGCTCCGGGCTTGGGAGAATCGGTACAGTGCGGTCACCCCTGAGCGGACGGAATCGGGTTATCGCTTGTACACGGAAGAGAATGTTGCAGATCTGCGCTGGTTAAAAGAGCAGGTGGAGCAGCACCAGACCAATATTTCGGAAGCAGTACGCATGCTGAAGGTGAACAAAACCAGATCACAGGAAGCTGCTGCAGTGCCTACGTCATTTACCCCACCAGTACCCACGATGGAAGAAGCATATGTACGTATAGCCGATCAGATCTACGACTCGTTATACAACTTTCAGGGCGAACGGGCCAATGGTTTGATTGATTTTGGCTTCACCATGTACGGATATGATTCCATGTTTTATCATGTGCTGGTGCCTATTCTCGTTCGTGTTGGGGATGCGTGGGAGCAGGGTAGGGCCTCGGTCGCTCAAGAGCATTTTATGACTCAATTGATCTCACAGCGCTTTTATCAGTTTTTCCATCTGTTCCCGATCTATCCGCATCTGCCCAAAGTTCTAGCCTTGTGCCCGGAAGGGGAGCATCATCAGGTAGGTTTATTGTTGTTCTCCCTGTTTATGCGTAAAAATGGTGCTGAAGTGCTCTATCTCGGAGCCGACACACCCGAAGAAGGAATTTATCCAATTATCCGGGAGCAGAAAATTCGGTTAGTTTGTCTTTCGGTTACCAGTTCAGAACTGCTTGAACGGTGTGATCAACTCATAGGACGAATTTTGGACGAGTTCCCTGATATGCGCTTTGTACTTGGAGGGA
This sequence comes from Paenibacillus sp. BIC5C1, assembly GCF_032399705.1. Taxonomy (NCBI): domain Bacteria; kingdom Bacillati; phylum Bacillota; class Bacilli; order Caryophanales; family Paenibacillaceae; genus Paenibacillus; species Paenibacillus sp. BIC5C1. The sequence continues at coordinate 6,445,641 of NZ_CP135922.1, read as the reverse complement.
AGGGCTATGAGCGTGCAGAGAACGCACGTTACCCGCAGTGGATTATGCCCGGAAATTCAGCGGATTGGCAATCGTGGATGGAACGTGAGTATTTTGTTGAACCATCGCCTGGGCGAAGATAACTGATTCGTGTCTTTTTGAAAATGTATTTTTAAAATAACATGTATAGCTTTAGGTATACAGGACATCCTTTGACGCAAGAGCGCGAAGGGTGTTTTTTTTGCTTTCTAAAATATCTTAATAGAGAATTTGACCAGCGGGTCATTTTTTGATTTAATAGGTCGTATAATATTTGTACTACATTTGTATAATGTTTTTGCGTTTACCCGCTTGAACAGTTCAAGGCCGGTTTAATAATAGGTTAGAGACTATAGTACTAGAGATAGTTCTTAACATAGGAAAGGTGAGTGGCATGATACCGAATCAGCAGCGTAAACGTGCAGCAGTCATTGGTGCAGGTCCGGGTGGACTTGCAGCAGCGATGTTATTGTCCGGCCAGGGGTACGAAGTAGATGTATATGAGAAACAGCCAGTCATCGGGGGACGTTCTTCCAGACTGGAGCTGGGCGAATATCGGTTCGACCGGGGTGCAACGTTTTTGATGATGCCGCAGTTGATTGAAGAGATGTTTGATGTTGTGGGACGCCAATTATCCGACTATGTGGAGATGAAAGAGCTGACTCCGCTGTATGCCCTAAATTTTGGCGACAAGGTGTTTACACCTTCCCGTAACCGTGAAGATACAGCCGCACAGATCAAGGAGCTTTTCCCCGGCAACGAGGACAATTACCTTCGATTCATGCAGGAAGAGGAAGTGAAGTTTGGCAAAGTTATGCCTTTGCTGCGCAGGCCTTTCGGCAAGCTGGCAGATTATTTGCGAAGAGATGCCATGACAGCTCTGCCAAAACTCGATATTAACAATACGGTCTATGGCATTCTGTCCCGCTATTTCACGGATGAGCGCTTGCGCTGGGCATTCACGTTTCAATCCAAATACCTTGGCATGTCTGCATGGGATTGCCCGGGTACGTTTACGATTCTGTCGTTCATTGAGCACAACTATGGTTTGTTTCATCCTACTGGCGGTGTCAATCGCGTATTTCAAGCCATGGCTGATGTCGTTGAAGAATATGGAGGACGAATACATACATCCTGTCCGGTCAAACAGGTCATTGTTCGCAATGGTCGTGCAGAAGGCGTATTGCTAGAAAATGGCGAACGCATTGAAGCAGATCATGTCGTTGTTAATGCGGACTTTGCGCATGCCGTGAACCATCTGTTTGAACCAGGCGTACTTAAGAAATATACACCGGAGAAAATGAAGCGTAAAAAATTCTCTTGCTCCACAGCCATGCTGTATCTGGGTGTGGACGGTGAAGTGGATTTACCGCATCATTCCATCTATTTTCCCGAGGACTATCGACTGAACGTCGACGAAATTACGAAGCATAAAGTGCTGTCTGCGGATCCGTCCCTCTATATTCATAACCCTTCCAGACTCGATTCGACGCTCGCACCGGAAGGGAAATCTGCATTATATGTTCTCATGCCTACGCCGAACCTTACCGGAGACATCGATTGGGAGGTCGAACGGGAGAATGTGCGGGAGGCCATGATGAAGCGGTTGGAATCGATTCCTGAGTTGTCAGACATCCGCAGTCGTATTGAAGAATCCATGATGTTTACACCGCTGGATTGGCAAAATGAACTCGACGTGTACCGCGGAGCAACATTTAATATGGCTCATAATCTTGGGCAGATGATGTATCTGCGGCCGCATAACCAGTTTGAAGAGTTGAAAAGGGTGTGGCTGGTGGGTGGCGGAACGCATCCGGGCAGTGGATTGCCAACCATCTTTGAATCAGCTCGAATCAGCGTGAAACTGATCCAGGAAGAGGATGCTCGCAAGCGCTCGAAACCATCCTCGTATGTGAAAACGGCGGAAGCAGGAGGCCATTCATGAAACGGGCAGCCATCGTAGGTGCAGGTATTGGCGGACTGACTTCAGCGTTGCTGCTGAATCGACAGGGTTGGGATGTAACCGTATATGAACGGGGTTCCAGAGTTGGTGGTCGTATCGGCTACGAACAGGAAGGGGACTATCGGATCGATCAAGGCCCGACCATCGTACTTCTGCCTGAGATGCTGCTTGGCATTTTGGAGGAAGCGGGGGTGGATCGTTCGAAGATTGAGCTGCTGCGTTGTGATCCATTGTACAGGGTGCATTATAGCAGTGGTCGTGTGATGACCAAGATGACGGCACGTGAACAGCAGGCCGAAGAGATTGAACGTCTCTTCCCTGGAGAAAGTCAGGGATTTTCGAAATTTATGAAAGATATGGACACGCTCTTTCCGGCGGGACGGGCTGCTTTTCTGGAACGGGCTTTTCCGCGAAAAAGGGACTTCTTCACTCCGTCTCTGATGTCCTTGATGGGCCGATTACGCGCGCACAAAAGTGTACGGAAGGCTGTAGGCGATTATTTTCAGCATGAGGAACTATTGGATGCATATTCGCTGCAAAGTCTCTATATTGGAGGATCTCCTTTCGGTACGCCGGGTATTTATTCCCTGCTTCCTTATGCAGAACATGAATACGGTATCTGGATGGTGAAAGGTGGCTATGCGGCATTACCTGCCATATTGGAACAGGAACTGATATCACGTGGTGGTCGCATCGTTTTAAACACCGAAGTGACGGGACTGAATATTAAAAATGGTGTATGCGAAGGTATAGAAACCCCCGCAGGCGCAGAAAATGTGGATGCAGTTATCTACAATGGAGATTTCCCCCATCTGTCGGGTCTGCTTGGTCAGACGCCTAATGCTTCACGAAAGCGAAAGGCATATCGCCCCTCATCGGGATGTGTGTTGATTTATGCGGGTGTAGACAAAACGTGGGATGATGCAACAACGCATCAGTTTTTCCTGCCTCCAAGTCTGGACGGTAGTTTGCGGGAAGTGTTCGATCAGCGCCGCATTCCGGCGAAGTCCTCTTTTTATGTATTCAATCCGGCCGCATTGGATGAGACGGCAGCTCCGCCAGGCCAGAGTGTGTTGTACTTCCTCATTCCTGTGCCGGATGCCGATGGTGTCGACTGGCCTCGGGAGAGCGAGGCGCTGGCAGAGCGTGTACTGGAAGAAGCGGAACAACGCGCATTTCCGGGACTCCGTGAAGCGATCAAGTGGCAAAAATTACGTACTCCCGCCGACGCTGAGTGTGACGGTCTGTATGGCGGCGGCAGCTTTGGCATCGCACCTGTGCTGTTTCAATCAGGTGTATATCGTCCGCAACCGAAGCCGTTTCCGGCAATCCGGGGACTGTATGCGGCTGGAGCTTCTGTACATCCGGGAGGCGGGGTTCCGATTGTGATGCAGAGTGCGCGGATGGCAGTGAATTTACTGACGAAGGAGATGGAAACATGAATGAAGCGATTTTGAACAAGTGTGAGGAATTAATGCAAAAGGGCTCGTCATCTTTTTATCAAGCCTTCCGAGGTCTGCCCAGCCCACGGCGCGAGGCCGTGTATGTTATCTATGCCTTTTGCCGCATGATCGATGACAGTGTGGATGAGCCGGAGCAATCGCCTTATACGATTCATGACATCCGCAATCTGTTCAATCAACTGGAAGAAGCGGAAGGACATTTTATCTGGCCGGCATTACGATGGCTGTTTATAAGCTTCCCTCATTTGGACAAGGGGCCTTTCTTCCGTCAAATGGACGGACAATTAACCGATCTTAAAGTCACGCATTATACAACGATGGAGGAACTGGAGCAGTATTGTTATCTGGTTGCCGGAACCGTAGGCGAGATGCTGTTGCCTGTATTGCGGGATGATGACGGTACAGACGTTGCGATGAATGGCATTGCACTGGGCAAAGGTATGCAGATCGTCAATATTATCCGTGATGTGGGCGAAGACCGGGCAAGAGCCCGCCGCTATGTTCCGCTGGAGTTGATGGAGAAGCATGGATATTCCGAACAGGATTGGGCCAATGGTGTTGTTGACGAAAGGTTTATGGCCATTATTCATGAATTAAAAGCAGCTGCGCTGGGCTGGTTCCGTATCGGTATGGACCGTCTGGATACGTACCCAACCGAAAGTGCATTTGCGATTGAGCTGGCAGCAGCCTTTTATTCGACTATTCTGCATGCGGTCGAGCGCAACGACTATGATGTGTATACGAAGCGTGCATTTGTTAGTGATGAACTGAAACTGGAGATGCTGGGTGCCATTGTGAAACGTTATCCAATGTTGGCTTACCAAGCCTCCCGCACGGCGGTATCCTGATGGTTCAGGGCCTGTACTGGGCGTGGTATATTATCGGAGCGGTACTGATGCTGACGATCGGTGTTCCGGATGTACTTTCCTTCTCCAACGGATTGTTTCTAATCTTCTATGCACTGTATGTGCTGGATCTGATATATCAAGGACGGAAACGGACAGGGTTGTCCGACCAGTCAGTCATCTGGATGAAACCTGAACTCTGGCTGGTTTCCTTTATTATATGGCTGGGCGGCATGGGGGTAGAATGGGTCGGCGTGCATACACACTGGCCCTTTGGCGAGTATTCGTATTCGGACTTCTTCGGAATCCACCTGTTCAGTGTACCTGTTACATTAGGCTTTGCCTGGATTGCCGTGGTCGGTAACTCGGCTCTGCTCAGTGGCGGTGGTTCGACCTGGACCGGCAAGCTGATCCGGGCGTTTAAGACTGGATTTTGGGCCATCGTGCTCGATCTGGTGCTGGACCCGGTTGCGCATGCCAGAGGATTCTGGCAATGGCAAGCTCCGGGCGGATTCTACGGTGTGCCCTGGACCAATTACATAAGCTGGTTTGTGATGGGAGCGTTCCTCTCTTTGTTCCTTCCGGCAATGCCTTCAGATCGAAGCTCATTGCTGCGTGCGAAATGGTTGTATCAGCTGTTTATTCTTTTGTTTGGGTTGTTAGCTCTCAAAGAAGGAATTACGGGCAGCTTCATCATTGCTATTGTAGGTGTGCTTCTTACTGAGGGGAGCTGGCTATATGATTCACGCCGTAAAATCAAAACCGTTTAACCGGATTTTTTCCTTATACAATCATTATTATTTGCTGCGGAGACGTTTTCGCTCGTTTACATTATCAGGTTCATTGGACCCGCTGCTACCGAATACGGGTTCACCCATGGAACCGGATCAACCGGTCATCTATTTCATGAACCACAGCTCCTGGTGGGATGGTCTACTGCTCTATCATGCATCACAGCAGACTTCCCGAGGCGATCATTATGTCATGATGGAAGAAGAGCAGCTGCGACAATATGCCTTTTTCCGTAAACTTGGCGCGTATTCAATCAACAAGGAGAATGCATCCAGCATACGAACCTCCTTGCAATATACAACTGAGCTGCTTCACTCCGGCAAAAGGGTCTGGATCTTTCCCCAAGGGGAAATTCTGCATCAGGATGCCAGGCCAATCGAGTTTCGTCCAGGCATTGGTTTATTGCTTCGCCGCTCCCCACGCGCCGTAGCTGTACCTGTGACTTTGTGTCATGGCATGGTGCAGCATGATTTGCCGGAAATATCGATGCAGGTGGGTGCGCCTGTGATACAAGATTGGAAGACAAGGAAGAGCGAAGAGATTGCGACCAGTTTGAGCAGGGTGCTGGAGCAGCAGTTGAATGACCACAAATCAGAACTGGTACGCATTGGGCAGGGCGGTTTACCGGGCGCTTTTCCACTGATCCGTCACGTGCGTTCTACGAGTGAAAAATACGATGCGGCGCGAAAGCGGGTGAACCGTTAGCGATGAGTGCATCTGAAATAGGTTGGATCATACTGACTTGTGTATTGGGCGTACAGTTGATGTTTGCAATATGGAATGTCTCCTGTCTGCCCAAAGTGCGTTCTTTCAACACAGATAAATTGAAAGAAAAGGATATTCTGGTCTCTGTGTTGATTCCTGCCCGCAACGAGAAACTGCACATTCAAGGATGTCTGAAAAGTGTTCTTTCCAGCGATACAACCGGATTCCAGATGGAAGTACTGGTGCTGGATGATCGTTCGGAAGATGAGACCGCAGCCATAGTTCAGTCGATTGCCGATCATAATCCACGTGTGCGCTTGCTGCATGGTGTGGAGCTTCCCGCAGGTTGGATGGGGAAATCTCATGCCTGTCACCGACTGGTGCAGGAGGCCAAGGGTGAATGGTTTATGTTCGTGGATGCCGATGTGCGCTTGGAACCTGCAGCCATACGGCAGACCATTGCTGCGGGGTGTGAGCAGGGCGGCGGTCTCGTAACAGGATTCCCCTATCAGGTGACGAAGACCTGGATGGAAAAGCTCGTTGTACCCATGATGAAATTCACCATCATCAGCCATCTCCCCATTTTCATGATACGCAGATCATCTAATCCGATGTTTGTAGCCGCTACAGGGGCGTTTTTGCTCATTCACCGTTCCAGTTATAAGGCCTCGGGTGGACATGCTGCAATCCAGGCTGATCTAGTCGATGACATGAGTCTGGCGAAGGCGGTTAAGCGTGCGGGACATCCCGTTATGTTGGCCGATGTTCATGATGTGACGAATACACGAATGTACCAGAATGGTGCAGAAGTGTGGAATGGGTATAAGAAAAATATGTACGAAGGCATGGGGCGCAAAGATGTGCTGCTGTTAGGCACGATGCTGATGTATACACTGATGTATATTGTGCCTCCACTCGGTCTGGTTATCGGTTTGTTGACGGGCAATGCTACGTCCATCATCTATGGTCTTACGGGAACCGTGCTCGGAATGGCAGTCAAAAGGGTATCGGATCACGCTGGAGGACAGCCCTGGTGGCTTGCTTTCCTGCAGCCGATTAGTATGGCCTGTGTCATTGCGATCGGCATAGCTTCTTGGCAGGCAGGTCGTTCCGGCAAGGGGTATGTATGGAAAGGTAGGCGGTACAGTTGAAGGGTAAAGTCATTATTATCGGTGCAGGATTTGGAGGGCTATCGTGTGCCATTCGGCTAGCTTCACAGGGCGTACGGGTCACCATTCTGGAGCGGCAGGAGCGGGTCGGTGGAAAGCTGCAGCAGATCGAGCAAGATGGATATCATTTTGACCGGGGGCCAAGTACGATCACGATGCCCGCAAGCTTCCGTTCGGTCTTCGATCACGCAGGTGTGGAGATGGAAGATTACGTGCAGCTATATGAGCTGGAACCACGTACACGTAATAGTTTTGCAGATGGTACCGTGGTCGATTTGTCGGGCAATCGAGAGAGGATGAAGGAGCAGATTGCTGCCTACAGCCCGGAGGATGCGGCCCGTTATGATGCATTTATGGATGAGTCTTCTGCGCTGTATGCGGAAGCCAATCGTCATTTTCTGGGAAAGCTGCTGTTGTCGCCCAAGGATAAATATAATCTTCGAATGCTGCGCAGTCTGCTGCGGGTAAGGCCTACAGTGAAGTTGGATAAGCTGCTGCGTTCTTATTTCCATCACCCTCATACCCTCGCGATGTTCGGTCGGTACGCGACCTATGTTGGATCATCCCCATATCAGGCGCCTTCAATCTTTGCCATGATGGGTCATGTGGAAGCAGAAGAGGGCATATATGGCGTCAAGGGTGGAACCTATCAACTAATAGAAGCAATGACACGGCTTGCACAGGAAAAAGGGGTGCAGATCGTTACCGGCATCGAAGTCCGGCAAATTGTTATCAGACATGGTAAAGTGGCAGGTGTGGATACGGATCAGGGCTTCCGGGAAGCCGATCAGGTCGTTGCGAATGGAGATGTGCTGAGCATCAATCGGCTACTGCTCGCGCCAGAATATCGCAAACAGATGAGCGATGAGCGAATTCGCAAGTATGAGCCGTCGATTTCGGGATTCGTGACACTGGCTGGTGTGCGGAGACAGTATGAATCCCTGCTGCACCATACCGTCTTTTTCCCAGAATGGTATGAACCGGAGTTTGACCATATTTTCCGTGAACGAAAAATGCCTGCCGATCCCACGATCTACATCTGTTATTCCGGTTATTCGGAAGCGGGTATGGCTCCAGCGGGAGCCAGCAATCTGTTCATTCTGGTGAATGCTCCGTATTTGTCGGACTCCTGGCATTGGGATGAGCAGATGGACCGATACGGTGAATTGGTGTTGGATAAGCTGGCCGAGCGGGGCATTACGGGATTGAAGCAGTCGGATGTGCTGATCCGGTACACACCTCAACATATAGAACGGGATACACTCGCCCATCAAGGGTCGATCTACGGCATCTCGTCCAACTCCGTGAAGCAGACCTTCATGCGTCCCGGCAACAAAAGCAAGGATGTACAAGGGCTGTGGTACGTGGGTGGAACGACGCATCCGGGAGGCGGAACACCGATTGTGACATTGTCCGGGCAACTTGTTGGAGCGCAGCTTGCATCGGAAATCGTAACGTAAGTTATAGAAGAAATTCATCTAACAGAATGACTAGCCCAACCTCCAAATCTCTGTGTACCAAATATAAAATAGACCTCGAAATTCAAGTAATTGTTGGGTTTCGGGGCACCCTTTCCATTGCTGGGCCGGAACGTTATACTGGTAGAGTTGACGCGTTGAGTGTGAATATCATTTATAATATAGATCCAAATCATACAGTTTGTACGTTACATAATAAGAATTAATATTTCTGAGAATCTCTCTGCTGCATCGGGCAAATTCCTGAACGGAACTTAACCGGAACTGGCAACTTATCCTGTCCATCAGCACTATTCTCACATAAGGAGGTCTCATCATGAATGAACAAGAGCGAGCCGGTGAACGGCTGCTTCCCGAGGTGGCTACGGGGGAACGGAAGCTGGAGCATGTGCGCCTCTGTCTTGAAGAGAATGTTGCAGGAGAAGGGGTAACCAGCGGAATGGAGCGGTATGCTTTTCGTCATAACCCGTTACCTGAATTGAATTTTGAAGAGGTACGTCTGGAGACTTCGTTTATTGGAAAAAAGGTGCGCACACCCCTGCTCATCAGTTCGATGACGGGTGGAAGCAAAACGACGGGCGCCATCAATGAGCGGCTAGCCCGTGTGGCGAACGCCCGAGGCTGGGCACTCGGCGTAGGATCGATCCGGGCTGCCGTGGAACAGCCCGAGCTGGCAACGACCTTTGATGTGCGGCGCTGGGCACCGGATATTCCGGTCATTGCGAACCTTGGCGCGGTTCAGCTGAATTACGGCTTCAACACTGCTGATTTCCAGCGGGCCGTTGAGATTGCTGGGGCAGATATGCTGGTGCTGCATTTGAACAGCTTGCAAGAGATTTTCCAGCCCGAAGGAAATACGAATTTTAGCGGACTACTTCATCGGATCGAGGAGCTGTGCCGTCTATTGGATGTGCCTGTTGGCGTGAAAGAAGTGGGTTTTGGTATTGATGGAGTAACAGCACAGCGAATGTACGAAGCAGGTGTGGCTTTTATCGATGTGGCTGGAGCAGGCGGCACGAGCTGGGTGCAGGTCGAGAAGTTCCGGAATTCGAATCCGGTACGTCGTGCAGCAGCAGAAGCTTTTGCAGACTGGGGCATTCCGACAGCGGAGTGTATTCAGGAAGTCAGAGCGGTAAATCCTGCGGGTGCCTTGATTGGCAGCGGTGGACTGTACACAGGCGTTGATGCGGCCAAAGCCCTTGCGCTCGGTGCAGATCTCGCTGGATTTGGACGATCTCTGCTCGAATCCGCAGTTGCTTCCGATGATGCGCTGAATGAGCGGTTGGAGCAGGTTGAATTCGAGCTGCGTACGGTCATGTTTGGCATTGGCGCAGGCCGGATTGCGGATTTGAAGCAGACGCCACGTCTGGTGGAGCGGCGATAAATTTGAATTTGTATATGTGAGCTGAGCTAACGAACCGGATGCACCTTATTATGTGAATTTGCTTGGGATGAATAGGCTAACGAACCGTAGACATGCTATTCCTGTAAAACGTATGGTGGGACATGCGAAATGAAGGAATAAAGCGTCTGTGGTTCGTTACCCCGCTGAATCTGTGCAATTAGGATCTAATAGCACGTGTGTGATTCGTTACAAGTTGATAGCTATAACGTATTAGAGGCACCCCATCAGGTCTTGGCGTATTGGGGAGCCTCTTTTTTTTGTTTGACGAGAGAGAGAAGGGCTACATACATTCTTCTTTCACAGTTATCTTTTCGTTGGTTACCGTCACATAGGAGTTGCCAGACAAGTATTCGGTATAACCGCAAACCGTCTTGTTATAGGTTTCACCACGGCTGTCCGTAAACTCCAGATAGATGGATCCTTCTCCGGAGAGTCGCAGCTGTGGAGCGAACTTCACTTGTTCACCCCTGGGTACACCTTTCTTGAAGGTGTATATCTTACCCTCATTGTTTGTCTTGGACGAGTCAATGCCGCTACTCACGCGTGCTGTGATATTTGAAAGATCATAGTCGGACTGATTATAAATCGTAATCCTTAAATGTCTAAAGGGTTCCAACGCCTGGTAACCCATAGAAATAACTAATCCAATGAAGAGAATCAGTGCAGATAGGATGATTATTTTCCTTTTTGAAAAGGGACGACGCGTATTCACAAGTAGTCTGCTCCTTTCTTTCATATACATATAAACAGAGTGAGGTAACCAAAAGTTGTATATTACTTGGCTGGAATTGCACCATGCAGACCATGGTATAAAAAGATACAATACTATAGAGTGCAAAAAGATCATACATAGAACACTCGAACTAGGAGGGAAACCAATGGAACTGATCCCAATGAATCAAGAAGAATATGCAAGTTTCCGTGTTTGCTCGATTAAAGATTTTGCAGAAGAGAAAGTGGAGGCGGGTACTTGGGCTGCGGAAGAGGCGCAGGGACTTGCGGAGGCATCCTACGACAAATATTTGCCTGAAGGGCTGAATACACCGGGTGCTTACCTCTATAATCTGGTACATGCCGTGGACGGGAATGTGGGTTATATCTGGTTTAACATTACGGATAACCGCCGTGGCAAAGACGCTTTTTTGCTGGATATTGTGGTCGAAGAAGCCTATCGGGGCAAGGGTTATGGTACAGAGACGATGGAGGCACTTGAAAGGGAAGCCTTGAGTCTTGGCGTAGATCGCATTGGTCTGCATGTGTTTGGACATAATGTGCGGGCAAGCAGCCTGTATCGCAAGATGGGGTATGAGGTAACCGATCTAACCATGTACAAGGAAATCAAAGGGTAAACCTAAACACGGATAATCTAAGTCAAACGTATGATCTACGGAAAACGAATCATCCGCAGTAACCGGGGATTTCGGGAAGTGGATAGTACTCTGGTCGAATTGGCGAAGTTCCTTGATGCCTTGGGGTTTGTCATATATAATGTATAGGATTATCCATACCGAACAAGTAATCAATGAGGAGTTGTCATATACATGGCTTTGAAAGCTGGAATCGTGGGCCTGCCTAACGTTGGTAAATCCACACTGTTTAACGCAATTACACAAGCTGGTGCCGAATCGGCAAACTATCCGTTCTGTACGATTGACCCGAACGTGGGGATCGTTGAAGTACCGGATGAGCGTTTGGACAAATTGACAGAACTCGTTGTACCGAAAAAAACGGTACCAACGGCGTTTGAATTTGTAGATATTGCAGGTCTTGTTCGCGGTGCGAGCAAAGGCGAAGGTCTTGGTAACAAGTTCCTTGCCCACATTCGTGAAGTAGACGCAATTGTACACGTGGTACGCTGCTTTGTAGACGAGAACATCACACACGTCGATGGCAAAATTGATCCGGTAAGCGACATCCAAACGATTAATCTGGAGTTGATCCTGGCCGACATCGAGAGTGTCGAGAAAAAAATCGATCGCTCCAAGAAAAACATGAAGGGCGGCAACAAGTCAGCTGCTCAGGAAGTGGAAGTACTGGAGAAAGTGAAGGCAGTTCTGTACGAAGACAAGCCAGCACGCAGCATGGAGCTTACAGATGAAGAGCGTCTGATCGTGCGCGATCTGCACTTGCTTACCCTGAAGCCTGTTTTGTACGCAGCCAATGTAGCTGAGGACGAAATCGGTGATGTGGCGAACAATGCTTATGTGCAAAAAGTAAGAGAATTCGCAGCTGCTGAAAATGCAGAAGTGGTACCGATCAGTGCCAAGGTTGAAGAAGAGATCTCGGAGCTTGAAGGCGAAGATAAACAAATGTTCCTGGAAGAGCTTGGTATCGAGGATTCCGGTCTGAACCTGTTGATCAAAGCTGCTTACAAATTGCTGGGTCTGTACACGTACTTCACAGCAGGCGTACAGGAAGTTCGTGCGTGGACAATCCGTAAGGGTACCAAAGCACCTGGCGCAGCGGGTGTCATTCACACCGACTTCGAGCGCGGATTCATCCGTGCAGAGGTTGTTTCCTACGACGATCTGGTTGCTGCCGGCTCCATGAACGGTGCGAAAGAACGTGGACAACTTCGTCTTGAAGGTAAAGAGTACGTTGTCAACGACGGCGATGTTATGCACTTCCGCTTCAACGTTTAATATCGACAATCCAGATAAGAAAACATACTTGAATATATGAGTATAGCAGCTCTGTCGTCTTCTTTTGAAGATGGCAGGGCTTTTTACATATCGCAGAATATTCTTCAAAAAGCTTAAGGTATCCAACTATAAAATTGTCTGTATCTCCTGTACATCCTACTGGATTGTTTACTCGCTCTGGATATAATAAAAGGAAGAAGACTCATGGGAGGTGGCAAGTTGGAGAAACAGTCGAAGTACGTTCGATATAATCAAACGCTTGTGCAAACAGCTCGTTTGCCTGAGGATACGGAGGAACTATTATTGAGATTCGGCTTGCCACAGTTCCGCCTGAATGATGAGGATTTGTTCGGTATACATTTTAAACCTCTGACAGAACAAGGCCTAATACGGACTCTGGATGATCGGAAAACGTTACTTCCTATTGGCTATGAGTATGAGGAGACGTCAGCTATATTGGGACTCGAGACGGATGTGGGTACGCTCTACAGGGTGGATGTGCAAACGGGACAGTACAGCCTGATTAACTCCAATCTGAGCCTATTTATCGAGTTTCTGCAAAGGTGTGCTGCATTTATTAATGAGAATTCGGAGAGCTGCGAGCCAACTATGATGACGCTCGAGCAAGCACAGGCGAAGCTGGCTGCTTTTCGGCGGGGTGAGATTATGCCTCCACAACAATCTTCTTCTCAATCCGCGAGGGAACAAGTGCTAAAGCAGCTCCGTTTCTCGTTTGCGGAAAAGGACCCAATGAGTGTCTTGAATGAGGAGGCGTGGTGGAGTGTTGTGCTTGAGCAGCTGGAGGATGAGCTCTTATAGTCCTTTGCCAATTAATTTGGTTGCTTAGAATAAGTAAATCAAAATTTGGATGCAGGATCCGCAAACAGTTGCTATTCAGAAACATAAGAATATGCTATAATTAAGAGTCGTATACCTATGTTGAATTTCACGCTCGGCTTAATGAGTTGAAGCGGGTTGATACCGGGTACGCGATTTCTTTTATATAACTTAAAAGTAAAGGATTTGATGACGTTGTAGCGATGTTATACGTCGATCATAAAATGAATGTTACGGTCAGGGATTTCTGAGAACCCCGTGCCTTGTGAAATATAAATGATCTGATGATGCATGAATGAATGCCTATCGGAATCGAATGAATGTTGAAATGCTGGAACGAAAATAACGCGTGAGGTGACTATACATGTTTGATAAATTACAGGCGTTAGCCGACCGTTACGAGAAACTCAGCGAGCTGCTGTGTGACCCGGATGTAGCAAGTGACAACAAGAAGCTGCGGGAATATTCCAAAGAACAATCGGATCTGCAGCCTACCTATGAAGCGTACAATGAGTACAAACAAGTAAGCCAGGATCTCGAAGCTGCCAAAGAAATGCAGGGCGAGAAGCTGGATGACGAGATGCGTGAAATGGTCAAAATGGAAATTGATGAACTGAGCACTCGCCAGAAAGAACTGGACGATCTGATTCGTGTTCTCATGCTGCCCAAAGACCCGAATGATGATAAAAACGTCATCGTTGAAATTCGCGGAGCAGCTGGTGGGGATGAAGCGGCGCTGTTTGCAGCGGATCTCTATCGGATGTATACACGTTATGCTGATACCCAAGGCTGGCGCGTCGAACTGATGGACGTTAACACCAATGATCTGGGCGGATTCAAAGAGGTTGTATTCCTCATTAATGGACGCGGCGCTTACAGCAAAATGAAATACGAAAGTGGCGCACACCGTGTGCAACGTATTCCTACAACGGAATCGGGCGGCCGAATTCATACGTCTACTTCCACAGTAGCAGTTATGCCTGAAGCCGAAGATTTCGATATCGAAATCCATGATAAAGATATCCGTGTAGATACGTTCTGTTCCAGTGGTGCCGGTGGACAATCGGTTAATACCACGAAATCGGCTGTACGGGTAACTCACGTTCCAACGGGAATTGTGGCTACTTGTCAGGATGGTAAATCCCAGAACTCGAATAAGGAAAAAGCACTACAGGTTCTGCGTACGCGTATCTTCGATATGATGCGTCAGGAAGAAGAAGCGAAAATTTCGAGTGAACGGAAGAGCAAAGTGGGTACAGGCGACCGCAGTGAGCGGATTCGTACTTATAATTTCCCACAAAGCCGTGTTACGGATCACCGGATCGGTTTGACGATGCACAAGCTGGATCAAATCATGAATGGTGAGATTGCTGATATCGTGTCTGCGCTGACGATTGCCGAGCAGACGGATATGATGGATAGAGGAGAATAATGCTGTGACCCGCGCGCAGTTTGTCATGACGCCGGAACAGAGTTGTCGGGAAGCCTTCGTGGAGGCTTCCTCTTTTTTGGAGAAGTGCGGCGTGTACGAGCCGCACAACAATGCCCGGCTGCTGCTGGAACATGTACTCGGCCGCGAAGGGGCCGCGTACTATATGATGCAGCCGGAGCCCTTTCCCAGCGAGCTTCGCAGCCGCTGGGAAGACGCCGTCACGCGCAAGGCTGCGGGTGAGCCGGCGCAGTACATTATCGGCAGCCAGGAATTCTATGGGCTGCCGTTCGAGGTCACGCCGGCCGTACTGATTCCGCGGCCGGAGACCGAGCTGCTGGTCGAGGCTGTGCTGCGCGAAGCCGACCGCGTGTTTCCCGGCGGCGCTCCGCTCGCCGTCGACATTGGCACGGGCAGCGGCGCCATCGCAGTGACGATGGCTTCGCAGCGCCCGCACTGGCAGGTAGGCGCCGGAGATATCTCGGCGGCTGCCCTGCAAGTGGCCGCGCGGAACGCGGCCGCGAACGGGGTACAGATCGACTTCCGTGAAGGCGATCTATTGGCCCCGTTCGCTGGGGCGCGGGTGGACATCCTGGTGTCCAACCCGCCTTACATCCCGGCGGCAGATATCGCCGGGTTGCAGCCTGAGGTGCGCGATCATGAGCCGCGCACGGCACTGGACGGCGGCCCGGATGGGCTTGGGCCGTACCGCATCATGCTGGAGCAGCTGGCGCTGCTGCCTGCACCGCCGCAGATCATCGGTTTTGAGCTGGGGCAGGGACAGGCCGGGGACATCGCAGCTCTGCTTGAATCAGCCGGATATTGGCCGGAAATTATCGTCGTGCCGGACCTTGCAGGCATTGAACGGCATGTACTGGGTGTTCGTACTTCGGAACAGGTGACGAAAATGTAAGGTTCTGCGGGTTTTCTTTTTGCCGTGAAATCCTCTACAATGAGATATACCGAAGACTGCTGAATGCTTGGAGGAACATAACTACATGCTGCATAAATTCAAAAAAATAGACTATTCGATTGTTTTTATATTGCTCATTCTGATGGTCATCAGTATCTTGTCGATCTACAGTACTACCTTCGGCAGACCGAAATGGGAAGCCTTCCCCAAAAGAGCCGTAATATTTTACATTATAGGTTTTATCGTTTTTTTCGGGATGTCCATGATCAACTACAAAGTGATTATTAAAAATTATCTATACATCTACGCGGTAGGCATGATTTTGCTTATCCTGGTCATGTTTATCGGTCAGGAGTACTACGGGGCTCAAGGATGGTTATCCATATTTGGCCTGAGCTTGCAGCCTGCCGAGCTGTTCAAACTATGTCTGATTGTCTTCCTGTCAGCGCTTCTGGCCAGGAAGAAAAACAGGCCGTTGTTTTTTGGACGAGATGTCATCCCGATCTCACTCTGTGTGCTTCCCCCGTTGCTGCTAGTCTTGCTTCAAAATGACTTGGGGAATGCGTTGAGTTATGTCGTTATCCTGGTAGGGCTTCTCTGGATAGGCAATATCAAATTTACGCATGCCCTGATCGGTTTTGTCATAGCGGTGGCCGCTTTGATCGGTGGGACACAAGCCTACATTCATTATCATGATGAAATTGTAAAATTTCTGAAGGACATTGGTCGCTCTCACTGGGCAGATCGTTTCGACCCCTGGCTTGTGCCGGATCAGACGTCAAGGGACGTGCTCTGGCAGACCTACAATGCCAAGTTGGCTATAGGTTCTGGAGGGATTAGCGGTAAAGGATACATGGAAGGTACCACGATTCAGTCGAATCGGGTGCCGCTGGCCTACGCGGACTCGATCTTTGTGCAGATTGGTGAAGAATTTGGTTTTGTTGGGGCATCGGTGCTGCTGCTGCTCTACTTTATCTTGATTCACAGGCTGGTGCTGATTGCACTGGAATGTAAGGACAGGGCAGGGCCATATCTGATTGTCGG
This sequence comes from Paenibacillus sp. BIC5C1, assembly GCF_032399705.1. Classification (NCBI taxonomy): domain Bacteria; kingdom Bacillati; phylum Bacillota; class Bacilli; order Caryophanales; family Paenibacillaceae; genus Paenibacillus; species Paenibacillus sp. BIC5C1. The sequence continues at coordinate 6,428,938 of NZ_CP135922.1, read as the reverse complement.
TATTATAGCGATGCTGCTCTACCAGATCTTTGTCAACATTGGTCCGTTCATTGGTCTCATGCCGCTGACAGGCATTACACTGCCGTTTATCAGTTTCGGGGGAACCTCGCTTGTTCTCAACATGCTTAGTATGGGACTTGTGATGAGTATCAAAGTGCATACAGAAGAGAACGAGGATATTCTCGGTTCAGCAGAACAGCCAAGCATTACGGAACTGGTATTGAAACTATTTAGACGCAAATCAACACAGCAGGAGCAATAGTTTTGACCCTAGGACAGTCTCTTTGCAAGTGAATACGATATAAGCCAACCCTGAAATCAACAGATCGGAGCAAGATGATCTGTGGGTTTCAGGTTTTTTTTGTTGTTTTGTTTGGCGGATTTCCAATTTGTCTTCCAATTCTATACAATGGTAATATTAAAGACTGCTGGAAATAATTATTGGGTTATTGAGCCTCAGGAGGATTCGTAGGAACATGCTGAGAATGCTGAAGAAGATGGACGGGGTTATTCTGTTTGTGTTGCTGCTGCTTATGGTCATGAGTGTATTTACGGTGTACAGTGCGATTCAGTCCGATCCGAAATTGGGCAATCATCATATCAAAACCTTGCAGTTTTACGGGATTGGATTCGTAGCCCTCATTGGTATTGGATTGGTTAATTATAAACTGTATATTCAATATGCGTTTTATATTTACGGGTTCGGGATTGTCCTGTTGATTCTTGTTAATTTTATAGGGGGCACGATCAATAATGCGAATGGCTGGATAAAGATTAATGATTATCTTTCTTTTCAACCGGCAGAATTGTTTAAAATGATCTTGATTCTGTTTCTGGCGCATGTATTGGTCAAAAGAAAAAATTCTACGCTTCATTTCTGGAAAGACATCGTGCCCATTGGTTTATGGACGTTTGTTCCCTTTGCACTCGTAATGATTCAGAATGACCTGGGCAACGCCCTCGGATACATCGTGATTCTGGTCGCTGTGTTATGGATAGGGAATATCAAGTGGTCTCATGCATTAATTGCGCTTGTTATTGTGGGGATCACCTTTTTTGGATTCGTCAAAGCATATACGTCGTATCACGATGAGATTTTCACCTTTCTGGAAAAGGCGAACCGGGAGCACTGGGCCGAGCGGATTGACCCCTGGCTTGTACCGGATAAAGCAACGTCGAAGGCCTCCTGGCATACAAAAAATGCGGGTCTTGCCATAGGCTCGGGAGGTATAACAGGCAAAGGTTACATGCAAGGCACATCCGTTCAATCGGGGCGTGTACCGTATACATATTCGGATTCCATTTTTGTGGTTATTGCCGAGGAGTTTGGTTTTGTAGGCGGTTCTGTGCTGCTCTTGCTGTATTTTATCCTCATTCATCGCATGGTGTTAATCGCTTTACACTGTAGAGACCGGGCAGGACCTGTTGTGATTGTGGGTATTATCGGCATGCTGTTATATCAGGTGTTTGAAAATATTGGCGCTTTCCTCGGGCTGATGCCGCTTACGGGCATTACGCTGCCGTTTATCAGCTATGGAGGCACCTCGTTGCTCATTAATATGGCATGTATCGGGCTGGTGATGAGCATTAAATTGTATGGTCAGGAAGACGAGGATGAGCTTCTTATGGGAGAACAACGACCTACCTTGCTGGAACGTTTATGGAGTATGGTCAAAAAGGAAAAGACAACAGCGTAATCTTAAACTTTGGTATGATTCAACTCTGTCGGGGACATGCATCTTCCCATTCAGAAGGGTGTTGAAGTAGGTTATGGAGCAGTAGATGATTTGTGTGCTAGTCTGATCTTTGCCTGCAGCAGTCAGGTGAAGATCTTTTTTTGTTTTAAGGGTATGTACATGTTCAACTTCAGAAGAATTACAAATTTAATTTTTATTGACAAATATTTCAATTCTGTATTATCCTAATTTTAACTAGATTATATCAGTAACTTACCCGCCTACTTACACTCTACACGTTAGACATTAATCAATACTTTGAAATTGTGGGTTATATACCTACTCCTCATCCATACACCCAGTCATGCCAATGATGAAAGTAACCGTAATTCGCTGGTGTACTCTTCCCTAGATTATCAAAATTGTTCAGCTTCCAAGATCCTCTGATATCCCATTGTCCTTCAGCTCAACGTACTATGATCCTTTTTGAGTTATCCTACTTTTTTCTGCGAATCTATTTATTCCATCCATGAATTTCAGCGGCCCAGATTCCTTTCCCTATAAATGAAATCGATTACATTTTATTGTAAACGCTTCCTTAAATTCGAGTTTAATTGAAACAGAAAGGGTGAAAAGGCGATGTGGATTAACAAACATAGTCTTTCAGCGGCATTAACGAGACAAGCAGTAGGGAGTACAGGGCGTGATCCTCCTGCTAACCAAAATGTGAGGCTGCTGCTGAATTCCAAAATTAAAACCCCAAAGGAGAGTTATGTGATGAACCTAAATCGAGTTGGTACGATCCCTTCATTTGTAAAGGTGTTCATGCTCTTGTTTTTATCTTTTGCACTAACCGTTTCAACTTTTGCCATCGGACCAGCGAAACAAGCTGACGCAGCTCCTCTTCCAAAGAAAATTATTGCTTATGTGGCTGGTTGGGCCAACTGGACCGCGAATGATATCAAGGCAGAACAGCTCTCTCATATCAATTATTCCTTCGCTCTCATATCCAACGGCAAAGCAACAATTACAAACTCAGATCGTACCAAACTGCAACTGATGGTTGGACTGAAATCCAGAAACCCAGACCTGAAGGTGTTATTGTCTGTTGGTGGTTGGGGAGCTAACGGTTTTTCAGACGCTGCGCTAACGGACGCCTCACGCACAACATTTGCGGACAGCATTGTGCAGTTGGTAACCTCCAATAATCTGGATGGCGTTGATCTGGATTGGGAATATCCAACCAACCCTGCCGCCGGTACAACTGCACGGCCGCAGGATAAACAAAACTTCACACAACTGCTCTCGAAGGTTCGTGAGAAGTTGAATGCTCAAGGACAGATTAATGGCAAACAATATCTGCTGACCATTGCTGCCGGAGCGAGCAGCAGTTATCTGAACGGTGTGGAAATCAATAATATCACGCCTCTGCTCGATTGGATCAATCTGATGACTTACGATTTTCATGGAACCTGGGATGCAACAACAGGTCATCATACGAATCTGTCCGGAAGAGATATTAGTGTAACGTCTGCGGTTAATCTGTTCAAAAATAGCGGTGTTCCCGCGAACAAGCTGGTCATTGGCGGAGCCTTTTATGGCCGGGCCTGGACTGGTGTTCAGAATTCGAACAATGGTCTGGACAGGCCTGGTTCCGGTGGTTTTGAACCCGACTACAACACTATTGTCAGCCAATATTTGAATAAAAACGGATATACACGGTACTGGGACAGCAGTGCCCAAGCTCCTTATCTGTTTAATGGGAATACCTTTATCTCCTATGATGACCCACAATCGCTCAGCCTGAAGGTGCAATATGTGAAAAACAGCAATCTGGGTGGCATCATGTTCTGGGAGTACAGCAATGACCGCTCAGGGGCGCTGCTTCAGGCCGTATATTCAGAGGTTATGGGTGGGGGCACGGTGCAGCCTCCGAATCCAAGTGGGTACAACTATCTGGTTGCTCAAGCCAATCAGCAAATCGTCTCTGCCGAGAATCAAGGCAATGACCAGCTTGTCGCCAATCGGACGACGGCAGGAGACTGGGAGCTTTTTGAATGGATCACGAACGCCGATGGGACGGTATCCCTCAAGTCCAAAATCAATAATAAATATGTCACGGCAGATGTTAATCTGGGTGGTGCCTTGATCGCAAAAGCCACAACTATTCAGCAATGGGAGAAGTTCAATCGTGTAGATTTGGGTGATGGAACAATCGCGTTGCAGGCTCTCGCCAATAACCTGTATGTGACCTGTGATCTGAATAACGGCGGTAAGCTTGTAGCGAGCCGCAATTCGGTTGGCGGGGCTTGGGAAGCTTTCCGGGTGAATAAATAACCGAGAAGCCGAGAAGCAAGGGCGTTTATGCAGCATGCTAATTGGAACAATAATGGTAGGTTAGCGTTTTAGATTTATCAAGGAAGTGCCAGCCGACAAGTGTTCCATAGGCAGGCGCTTCTTTGCTTTTCGTCAGTTTCATGAAAGGGATAATAGTCCTTTCGTTTGAAGTATTACCCGCCTATTAAAATTTTAGTAGATTTGTAATCTAGCAGGTTTACTTCTGTCTCTTCCGGGCATACTGATAGACATGAGAGAGTTACAGGGATCATGATCACGGGAGCCGAGGGGGAGAACGGAATGAGCAGAAAAATCGTGAAACAAATTGGACTTATAATTGTATGTCTTATGATGATTATTATGATGTGGGAAGGTCAGAAAACGGATGCAGCTGTGGCGGCCACAGCGATTCCGGAACAATCCATTCGCTTGCGTATTCTCGCGAACTCGGATGCAGCAGGAGATCAGTTGGTCAAACGCGAGATTCGTGACGCCGTCGTTGCCCAAATGAATGAGTGGGTAACCGAACTGGAGAATCCGCAAAGTCTGGATGAAGCGCGTGGGGTCATTCGTCAGCATCTATCTGAAATCGAGGACCGTGTAGGAGAAGAGCTTGCCAATCGTGGGTTAACCTATTCATATCAGGTGGAACTTGGAGTGGTTCCGTTTCCAACCAAATTATATGGCGGTACCGTATATCCTGCTGGAGATTATGAAGCAGTGCGGATAACACTGGGGAAAGGTGAAGGGCAAAACTGGTGGTGTGTGTTGTTTCCACCATTATGTTTCATTGATGCAGGAACAGGTGACGCACTGGCGAAGCCTTCAACAGCAACAGCGTCAGCAGCTGCTGAGCCTGGCGACGAACAAGCATCTGTGCAGGCAGCTACACCGGAAGCACGTTTCTTCCTGTGGGATATGGCGGTCAAATTATGGGATTGGGTATCGGGATTGTTTGCATAATATGGTGCTAGATATAAGCTTTATCAGGGGACTTCGATTCACGGAAGTGCCCTTTTGTTTTATTATGGGTTCGAGTCAAAAACTATGTGATGTTAATCGCTGGTAAGATTCAGACCGCATCCTTGGGCAGAGCAGATATGTTATAATTACAGGAATCAGAAAACATAAGCGAAGAAAGCATCTCGGAAGCGGGATGACTTGCATTAACTACCTTACTGAAGTTTAGGAATGATGGATATATGACGAGAGAGAACGAGCAATTGCATCAGTCTACCATGAAAGGTATGGAGAACGGTGAAAATACAGAGGAAATGGTTACGAGTATGTGGGATGTCAATGTACTGGTAACCGATGAGAACACGGATAATGTGGCAAAAGAAAGTGTGTATAAACAGGCGCTCGCTGACTTGGAGGATGCCGCAGCCTGTCTTCGTCAGGGACAAACCGTGGCCTTCCCAACCGAGACGGTATATGGTCTGGGTGCAGATGCTCGCAGTACAGCTGCGGTGGAAGCTGTATTTGCAGCCAAGGGGCGGCCTTCAGACAATCCGCTGATTGTTCATATTGCACAGCGTGACCAGTTGGATTCACTGGTCACGGAAGTGAATGGCACAGCGGAGGCCCTGATGGCGGCCTTCTGGCCAGGGCCGCTTACGCTTGTGCTGCCGGTTAGGCCAGGGGCGGTGTCACCGCGGGTTACCGCCGGTTTGGACACGGTGGCCGTGCGGATGCCGGATCATCCGGTGGCCTTACAGTTGATCGCGGCGGCGGAATGCCCGGTCGCCGCGCCGAGCGCCAACCGCTCCGGGCGGCCAAGCCCGACCCTCGCCGCACATGTGCGCGAGGATCTGGCAGGCCGCATCGGCGGCATCGTGGACGGCGGCCCCACCGGGGTGGGCGTCGAGTCCACGGTGGTGCAGGTCGGTGACGACGGTACCGTCACCATCCTGCGCCCTGGCGGCATTACGGCGGAACAATTGTCAGCCGTTGCCGCCCGTGTCGCCACGGACCCGGCGCTGCTCGCCGAGGGGCCCGGTGGCGATGACAGCCCGGCGCCGCGCTCGCCGGGCATGAAGTACACGCACTACGCGCCCACAGGTGCGCTGTGCGTGGTGGAGGGGCCGCCCGCAGCGGTGGCGGCCTGGATCAGCGCCGCCCTCGCAGAGGCGGCGCAGCGCGGGGAGCGCACCGCGGTTCTGGCGTTCGCCGAGCACGCGGAGCAGTACCGCGCCGATGCCGTGTTCTCGCTGGGCGAAGCCAGCGAGCTGGAAGAAGCAGCGCGCCGGCTGTACGCCGCGCTGCGCAGCTGCGATGAGCAGGGGGCCACATATATTGTGGCTGAAGCCTGCTCGCGCGAAGGGCTGGGAGCAGCCGTTATGAACCGGCTGCTCAAGGCGGCAGGTCACCGACTCATTCAGGTCGGTGACCGATAGCTCCCTTTTTCCATAATATCGTTATGAATATTTCCCTCTGGCACTTGCCCTCCAGCCACGACTAGCCATTCATTCTTTGAATGCCAGCAATGCAAAAAGTCTTCTCAGGTCATGTTTATGTCCTTGTCCGCATATGGTGTACAAGAACCTTTACGTGACTTGGGGGTATGGGGATGTGGGATGTGTCTGCCCATGTAGGGCAGTTGGTAACCATTTTGATTATGGCCGTCGCTCTCGGACTCGACGCGTTCTCACTCGGCATCGGGATTGGCATGAAGGGTATTCGTCTGAGAGACGTATTGCGAATCAGTACCGTAACGGCCCTGTTTCACATCATCATGCCGCTCATCGGTATGTATACGGGCAAATACGTCAGTTCCCTGCTTGGTGACATTACGACGTATGCAGCTGGCGGTCTGCTGGTCCTGCTCGGCGCCCATATGATTTTGAACGCTTTCCGGGAGGGAGACACCAAACTGGTGGATCATCGATCTCTGCTCGGTGTGATTCTATTCTCACTAAGTGTCAGTGTGGATTCGTTTTCCGTTGGAGTCTCGCTCGGCATGTTCAGCAGTGACTTGGTGTTAACAGTACTGGCTTTTGGTGTCTGTGGTGGAATAATGTCCGTTATGGGTCTGTTGTTGGGACGGCGTGTGAGCCAAAATATGGGCGATTACGGGGAAGCGGTTGGCGGAGCGATCTTGCTCGCTTTTGGACTTTTGTTTATATTTTAAAAAACGACGTTAACCATGATTACAGCCTAGTGCAGTCTTCAATATATAGTTATGAGATTCATCATTGGTTCAGATGGTGTTTCAAACATGATTCGACAACATTTGCAAAATGGGGAGGCTAACCACAATGAAACATATTTTGTTTGTATGTACAGGGAATACATGTCGCAGCCCCATGGCGGAGGGACTTTTACGTAAACTGGCGTCTGAGCGGGGCATTCAGGTGGATGTTCGTTCCGCAGGTGTAGCCGCAACAACGGGCATGCCGATTTCCCGTCATGCGGAGGCCGTATTAAGGGATCACAACGTTGATGGACCACCTCATTCGACGCTCCTTAGCTCCAACCTGGTCGGTTGGGCCGATCTGATTCTCACGTTGACACGCAGTCATAAACAGCATGTCATGCAGGTTTTTCCCGACTCTGTACACAAGACCTATACCTTGAAAGAGTATGTGGAAAATGACGAACAAGTCCTGAATGATCTTCAGGAACTGGACAGCCTGTTTGCGACATTGGAGATGAAACGTGCGCTAGGTCAGGAGATTTTGGCATCTGAACGTGAACGGGCAATCGAGATCAGACAGCGGATTCCGAGCTTTGATATTTCCGACCCGTTTGGCGGCAGTCGCGATGATTACAACATAGCTGCGGCAGAGATTCGGACCGCGCTCGACAGACTTTTGGACAAGCTGGGTTAATTGGATTCGTTTAATCATACGAGCTACCAGTGGATTACGATATAAAAAACGTACACGGGATGTGAATTACCCGTTGATTTTAAACGCAGGTTGTTTTATGATGGATGGGAAAACAGGGATCCGGTGTAACTGGCGACGAAGTGGACATAACCACGATGGAGCACCGGAACAAACGGCCGGTCGCCTGGGCAAAAGAGCAATTCTGCGTTACCCGCAGACTGCTCTTTTTTTCGTCTTTCATCTGATTATTCGCTATAATAGTACCTGAAATGCCATGCAAGAATACCAAGGGCAGCCAAGAGGAAGCCGGGCATGATTTTATCGGGAGGCGATAGGATGACTATTGAGTTAGATTCGGAACAACCCGGATTGCATGAACAGACCGCATCCATTCTGCGTGAACTGGCGCTTGCCGGACAGCTTGGAACTGGACAGATCGTTGTGATCGGAACAAGTACAAGTGAAGTTGCAGGCAAACGGATTGGTACAAGCGGTGCGGTTGAAGTAGCGCAGCAGCTTCTTGCGGGTATACGTGAGGTGCAGCAGGAGTTTGGTTTTGATGTTGTATTCCAATGCTGTGAGCACCTGAACCGTGCACTGGTTATGGAGCGTTCTCTGCTTACACGGCTTGGATTGACTGAAGTGGGTGCAGTACCTGTGCCCAAAGCAGGCGGTTCCATGGCATCCGCAGCGTATCGCTCGCTGACCGATCCATGCCTGGCTGAACATGTGCAGGCCCATGCGGGACTGGATATTGGGGAGACGATGATTGGCATGCACTTGCGGCATGTGGCAGTACCCTTCCGCACAGGACTCCGCTACATCGGTGATGCCCGTGTAACTACAGCGTTGACTCGTCCAAAGTTGATTGGCGGCGAGCGTGCAGTGTATCGTATGGAAGAGCAACCAGATTCGACATTTTGTGACTGATATCTTCAACCTATATAAAGCCAAATTAGACTTTACACGAAAACGGAGAGTGCAACACCAATCTGAAGAAGCGAAGCGTTCGCCTGAAAGCTTTCCGAAGGAAAGCTACATCGGAAGCATACGCTATCCCCATGATTTCCCCCTTATTATAAGGGAGTTCAGAAAAATCTGGGGATAACAGCGATCGGAAGATGGTGATGCAATCGAAGTCAGGAGTGTAACCACTGTAGTTTCGCTTTATAACTTCACTTATACCTGGGAGGAATTTAATCATGGAACAATTGCGCAAGAATGACCCGGCAGTACTGGAAGCGATGAATCTTGAACTGAAACGTCAACAAAACAACATTGAGCTGATCGCGTCTGAGAACATCGTAAGCGAAGCGGTTATCGAGGCAATGGGATCTGTACTTACCAACAAGTACGCTGAAGGATATCCGGGCAAACGTTACTACGGTGGTTGTGAGCATGTTGATATCGTAGAAGATATCGCGCGTGATCGTGCCAAAGAATTGTTTGGAGCAGAACATGTGAATGTTCAACCTCACTCCGGTGCACAAGCGAACATGGCAGTATACCTTGCGGCTCTGAAACCAGGTGATACCGTTCTGGGTATGAACCTTGCACATGGCGGACACCTCACACATGGTAGCCCGGTTAACGCTTCCGGTTTGCTGTACAATTTCGTGGCATACGGTGTACAAGAAGATACATTCCTGATTGATTATGATGAAGTGCGCAAAGCGGCATTTAAACATCGCCCTCGTATGATCGTTGCAGGTGCAAGTGCATATCCGCGTACCATTGATTTTGAAAAGCTGGCTTCCATCGCCAATGATGTAGGCGCTTTGTTCATGGTGGATATGGCTCACATCGCAGGACTGGTTGCTGCTGGTTTGCATCCAAGCCCGGTTCCACATGCGCATTTCGTAACGACAACTACACACAAAACGCTGCGTGGACCTCGTGGTGGTATGATTCTGTGCCGCAAAGCTTGGGCAGCAGCGATTGATAAAGCGGTATTCCCGGGTTCCCAAGGTGGACCTTTGATGCACGTGATTGCTTCCAAAGCGGTAGCATTCGGTGAAGCATTGCAACCTTCGTTCAAAACGTATGCAGAGAATGTCGTGAAAAACGCACAGGTTCTGGCTGAAACATTGATCGCTGAAGGATTGAACATCGTATCCGGTGGTACAGACAACCACTTGATGCTGATCGACACACGCAGCGTGAATATCACAGGTAAAGAAGCCGAGCATGTACTTGATTCCATCGGCATTACCGTGAACAAAAATGCAATTCCGTTTGATCCAACCAGCCCATTTGTAACGAGCGGTATCCGTATCGGTACACCTGCAGCAACTTCCCGTGGTATGAACGAAGAAGCGATGGTAGCTATTGGTAAGATCATTGCCAAAACATTGAAAAACCCTAAAGATGCAGCTAAATTGGACGAAGCCCGTGCTGAAGTAACGGCGCTTACCGACCAATTCCCACTCTACACAGACCTTAAATACTAAAAAAAACTTGCTCATGGTGTTTGTATTTGAGATGTTCTTCATGTAAACACTCAGACGGAGCAGACAGAATGAAGCCGTAGAAGCGTAGCGTTCGCCTTTATCCCCGGATTTTCCCCTTAATAAAAGGGTTCAAAAAAATCCGGGGATAACAGCGATCGAAGGGTCATTCTGTTTGCGGAGCATCATTGTGTTTACATGCATTTCATCATCTCAACTGACATAACAGCGAGAGCAAAAAGGACCGGAAGACTCATTTTTCCGGTCCTATTTTTATAGGATTCGGTTTTCTGTAATGATTGAGTGCCCTTTGATGGTGTAATTCGGTGTAGGTGATGATATAATATACAGGATTTATCGGGGCCTATGAATGATGATTAGGCATATTTGGTAATGCTGAACATGAAGAACATACCGGAGGGACAAATTAGATGGGAAAATTAGTAATATGTGATCACCCTTTGATTCAACACAAACTGACGTTTATACGCGACATGCGTACGAATACGAAAGATTTTCGTGAATTGGTGGATGAAGTGGCAACACTGATGGCTTATGAGATTACAAGAGATGTTGAGCTGGAGACTATTGATGTACAGACACCAGTAGCTGAAACACAAGGGAAAGTAATTTCTGGACGTATGCTTGGGCTGGTTCCGATTTTGCGTGCGGGCCTTGGGATGCTGGATGGCGTTGTTAAATTGCTGCCAGCGGCAAAAGTAGGACATGTAGGTTTGTTCCGTGACCCGGAAACCCTGCAACCTGTTGAGTACTACACCAAGCTGCCTACAGACGTTACAGAGCGTCAGTTGATTGTCATCGACCCGATGCTGGCAACTGGCGGTTCGGCCATTGCTGCTATTGACGTGCTCAAAAAACGCGGCTGCACGCAAATCAAAATGATGAACCTGGTGGCAGCTCCTGAAGGAGTAAAAGCTGTTCAGGATGCGCATCCGGATGTAGACATCTACGTTGCTGCGCTGGACGATCGTCTGGATGATCACGGCTATATCGTTCCCGGACTGGGAGATGCAGGAGACCGTCTATACGGCACTAAATAAGCATATCGCATGCTTTGTAAGAGGTTGTTCAAAAAGTCCAATTTTGATTACGAAGGATGCCCAAGGGCATCATCGATATCGAATATGAAATTCAGCCGAAATGTCTGTTGCTCACGTAGTTTTCCCTGCGCTCCGCTACTCCATTTCTACCTTCATTCCATATTCTTGATACTGAAAACCGGACTTTTTGAACATGAACTTATAGAAAAGGGGCTTTGCTTCAATGTCCAAGAAAATTAAAGTCATGACGATATTCGGGGTGCGCCCGGAAGCCATCAAGATGGCTCCGCTTATTTTGGAACTGCAGAAACATCCCGAATCTATTGAATCGATCGTATGCGTTACTGCACAGCATCGTCAGATGCTGGATCAGGTTCTTGAAGTATTCAATATACATCCAGACTACGATCTGGATGTAATGAAAGATCGCCAGACGCTGAATGAAATTACGATTCGTGTGCTGGGAGGTCTGGAGCCGGTTTTGCGTGAAGCAAAGCCGGATATCGTGTTGGTTCACGGTGATACGCTGACAACGTTTGTAGCCAGCTATGCTGCGTTCCTGCAGCAGATCCAGGTGGGGCATGTGGAAGCAGGTCTTCGCACATGGAACAAGCTCTCTCCATACCCGGAAGAAATGAATCGTCAGTTAACCGGAGTGCTTGCTGACTTGCATTTTGCGCCTACGGACTGGTCTGCTTCCAATCTTGCCAAAGAAAATAAATCGGAGTCTAGTACGTATGTCACAGGCAACACGGTAACAGATGTGTTTCAATATACAGTACGGCAGGATTACACACATCCGGTACTAGATTGGGCACAGGGCAAGCGTCTTGTGCTGATGACAGCTCACCGCCGTGAATCCCAAGGCGAGCCTCACCGTAACATTTTCCAGGCCGTCAAACGGATTGCCGACGAGTTTGAGGATATTGCCATCGTGTATCCGGTGCATCTAAGTCCTGCTGTGAAGGAGCCGGCTCACGCGATTTTGGGGAATCACCCCCGTATTCAACTTATTGATCCACTAGACGTGGTGGATTTGCATAACTTTTACCCGCATACTCACTTGATTTTGACAGATTCAGGCGGTTTGCAGGAAGAAGCGCCTTCGTTTGGTGTGCCTGTTCTTGTCCTTCGGGATACAACGGAGCGCCCGGAAGGAATTGAGGCTGGAACACTGGAGCTGGTGGGTACCGATGAGGAACGTGTATATGAGCGGACCAAAGCTCTGCTTACAGACGAAACACTGTATGCAAGCATGAGTCAGGCTGCCAATCCGTATGGTGATGGACATGCTTCGGAAAGAATTGTCAATGCGATTTTGCATCATTTTGGTGTGAATAGTGAACGTCCGGAATCATTTCACAGAAAATTCAAAAAATAATTCATTTTTTCTGATGGATTAATAAAGGGTACAGCATACAGTTAAACTGTACGGTTTACGCGGGTTTATGGGCTCTGATGGCCTGTAATCCCGTCGTTTCCCCCTTTAAAACGCTAAAATCATTCAATTGACAAAGGCTCTCATCATTCAGTAAAATTAACTGGGATTGCAAGGGTGGCGTGGAAAATGGCCGATTCGAACAAACCAAATTCATCCCGTAACCATGATGATAATGTGTGGAAGGCAATGGGGCTCGTGACAGCTTTTGGAATCGAGATTGCCATTCTCGCTGTTGCCGGATATTACGTCGGCTCCTGGTTGGACAAGACCATCGGGGGTAGCGGAATATGGATCGCCGTAAGCGTTCTCTTTTTTTTGGCAGCAGGCGGCGTAAGCATCTACTTTATCGCGAAAAAATTCATGGGGGAAAGTGATGAGTGAACTAACCAGATACCGCAGAATGATGACTGTTTTCATCATGTACTTTCTTATGATTTGTTTTCTCGCAGCGGCCTTTATGCCACGTGTGGAGACAATTGCTTTGGGACTGGCCCTGGGTACAGGAATTAGCTGGATCAATGCATTTTACCTGGGCTTCAAAGTAAGGAAAATGTCTGATGATGCGGCAGAAGGTAACTTGAAGCGTGTGAACCTGGGATTTTTGACAAGAGCGGCACTCGCAGTGCTCGGTATCTTCATATCGATGCGCTTTCCGCAGTACTTCAATACATATGCGGTTGCAGGCGGTCTGGTCATTGCACAATTTTCCTTACTGATTATAGGGATCGTCTATTCCCGCAGAGCAGAATGATGTTAGGTGCTGCAGCTTTCAAGTCGAGAAAGGGGTGAGAAAAATATGCATGAAGCTCCAATTATTATGCTTGGCGGATTTCGACTGGATCTATCGGTTCTGTTGATGCTGGTTGTTACAGGTGCACTTGTTTTCATTTTTGCTGTACTGGCAACACGTAGATTATCCGTTGAAAATCCCGGCAAGCTGCAAAATTTTATGGAGTGGGCAGTAGAATTCGTCCGCAATCTGATTTCCAGCACGATGGATATGAAGAAAGGGAAACATTTTATCTCTCTCGCTCTTTCCATGATTATGTTCATTTTTGTAGGTAATATGCTAGGTCTTCCGTTTCAGGCGGTTACTGAAGTTACGGAGGTTAGTCAGGCGCAGGTATTCAATCAACCGATTGTCACTGCTGTTGATGCGTTTAACGAAGCGCATGCCAAGGACCCTGAAGCACATCCACACGTTGAACTGGCTTGGTGGAAATCACCGACAGCCGACTTGTCTGTAACGATGGGACTGGCACTCGTAGCATTCCTGGTATCTCATGGACTCGGATTGTTCCGTAACACAAGAGGATATCTCCAGCATTATCTTAAACCGTTCGCCTTGTTCTTGCCGATCAACCTGATAGAGACGGCATCCAAGCTGCTGACACACGGAATGCGTTTGTTCGCGAATATTTTCGCGGGCGAGGTACTGATTACAACGATCCTGAAGCTGACCACGTTCAAAGTGTTTGGCGCCATTGCAGCGATTCCGTTGCTTATGGTGTGGCAGGGCTTTAGTATCTTTATCGGCGCAATCCAGGCATTTGTTTTTGTAATCTTGATGATGGTGTACATTTCACAAAGTATCGAGACGCATGACGAACATTAAGTTTCAAGCCCTACGAAGATTTCTTCACCAGGCTGAACAATAAAAAATTCGATTTAACATTTTAAGGAGGATATACAAATGGGAGCAATGGCATTAATCGCAGCAGCAATTGTTGCAGGACTGGGCGCATTTGGCGCAGGTATTGGTAACGGTATGGTAATCAGCAAAACGGTGGAAGGTATCGCTCGTCAACCGGAAGCGAAATCCACTCTTCAAACAACAATGTTTATCGGTGTAGGTCTGATCGAGGTATTGCCGATCATCGGTGTGGTACTGGCGTTCATGTTCTACGGTATGGCTTAATTAAATCGATACAGGTTTGGCGGGGAAGGCCATAGCCATCCGCGCCTTCTTTTTAGGTAATGTCCGTTCTAACGGATGACGTTTCAAGGATACCTCCAGGAAGGAGTGAACAGATTGAGTTTCGTATGGGAAAATACGCTTCTTGCGATTATTGCATTTGCAATTTTATATTGGCTGCTTAGCCGTTATGCTTTTGGGCCTTTGTTCTCCATAATGGAAAAACGTCGTGAACTCGTGATGACGCAGATGAATGAGGCTGCTCAGACTCGGGAACAGGCCATTGCCTATGTGGAGGAACAAAAACAAGCTCTGGAGCAAGCGCGCAAAGATGCTTACGACATCATTGAACAGTCCAAACAAACGGGCGGTAAACAAGCCGAATCGATCTTGGCTGATGCGAAAGCAGAAGCTAATCGTCTCAAAGACGATGCTGTACGTGAGATTGAGAGTGAGAAGAACAAAGCGGTCGCAGCGCTTCGCAGCGAACTGGGTACAGCTTCCGTTCAAATCGCTTCCAAATTGATCAAAAAAGAAGTTGAGAACGGTCCTGCACAAGAGGAACTTGTGAACCAATACCTCAATGAGGTAGGAGGCCGACAATGAGCCGCGATACGATAGTTGCCAAGCGTTATGCGAAAGCATTGTTCGAAGTTGCTCTCCAGCAGCAGCAGGTACTTGAAGTTGAACAGGAACTGCGTGTGGTTGTCAGTGCATTGACCGGGGATGCTGATATCGAAAAATTTATCGTATCTCCCAACATCTCGGACGAAGCAAAGCAGAATGTCCTTCATTCAAGCCTTGATGGAAAGGTGTCCGAGCCTGTCCTTCGCACGGTTCTGCTGTTGATTGAGCGCGGACGCGTTGAATTGCTGGAAGCTTTGCTGAATGATTATCTGAAGATCCAAGGCGAGTCGCTCGGTATAGCTGATGCGCGCGTCTACTCGACTTATGCATTGAATGATGAAGAAAAAGAAGCGGTTGCCCGTGAATTCGGTGGCCGTGTGAATAAAAAGATTCGTATCGAGAATTTTGTTGATCCGACTCTGCTGGGCGGATTGAAAGTCGCCATTGGCGATACGATCTATGACGGCAGCTTGGCTGGCAAGCTCGAACGTCTTGAGCAGTCTTTTAACAGACGAGTACAGTAGATTGGGGTGAGGACACTTGAGTATCAAACCAGAAGAAATCAGTACATTAATTAAGAGCCAGATCGAACAATACAAAACCGATATCGATGTAGTCGAAGTCGGGACAGTTATTGAGGTCGGTGATGGTATTGCTCGTGTATACGGACTTGAGAACGTAATGTCCAACGAGTTGGTTGAATTCCCAAGCGGTGTTATGGGACTCGCCATGAACGTGGAAGAGAGCAACGTTGGTGTCGTTATCCTGGGACCTTACTATGATATTCGTGAAGGCGACCAAGTAAAACGTACCGGTCAAATCATGCAAGTGCCTGTTGGCGAAGCATTGATTGGACGCGTTGTTAACCCGCTCGGTATTCCAGTGGATGGCAAAGGGCCAATCGCTACAACGGAATTCCGTCCGGTTGAAGGTAAAGCACCAGGCGTAATGGATCGTAAATCAGTTCATGAGCCGATGCAAACAGGGATCAAAGCCATTGATGCAATGGTTCCAATCGGTCGCGGACAACGTGAGTTGATCATCGGTGACCGTCAAACAGGTAAAACATCAATCGCAATTGATGCGATCCTGAACCAAAAAGGCAGCGGCATGAAATGTATCTACGTGGCTATCGGTCAAAAACAATCTACAGTTGCACAAGTCGTAGAAACTCTTCGTCGTAAAGGCGCAATGGAGTACACGATTGTTGTAACTGCAGCAGCATCTGACCCATCACCATTGTTGTACATCGCACCGTATTCCGGTTGTTCGATGGGTGAGTACTTTATGTACAAAGGTGAGCACGTTTTGGTTATCTACGATGATTTGACCAAACAAGCTTCCGCATATCGTGAACTCTCCTTGCTTCTTCGCCGTCCACCGGGTCGTGAGGCTTATCCGGGTGATGTCTTCTACTTGCACTCCCGTTTGCTGGAGCGTGCTGCGAAGCTGAATGATGAGCTTGGTGGTGGTTCTTTAACCGCACTGCCGTTCATTGAAACACAAGCTTCCGACGTATCTGCTTACATTCCGACGAACGTAATCTCCATTACGGACGGACAAATCTTCTTGGAAGCTGACTTGTTCAATGCTGGACAACGCCCGGCGATCAACGTAGGTATCTCCGTATCCCGTGTTGGTGGTTCTGCTCAGATTAAAGCGATGAAAAAGGTTGCAGGTTCCCTGCGTCTCGACCTCGCTCAATATCGTGAGCTTCAAGCGTTCTCCCAGTTCGGTTCCGATCTGGATAAAGCGACTCAGGCCCGCCTGAATCGTGGTGCTCGCATGATGGAAATCCTGAAACAGGGTGTGAACCAGCCTTTGCCTGTAGAACAACAGGTAGTCAGCTTGTACACAGCGGTTAAAGGATTCTTGGATGAAATTCCTACAGGTGATGTGACTCGTTTTGAACAAGAATTCCTGGCGTTCATGGAGAGCAGCCATCCTGAGATTCTTCAATCCATCCGTGATACTAAAGAATTGACTGCAGACAATGAGAATGCTCTGAAGGGCGCTATCGAGAAGTTCAGAAAGAGCTTTTCTGTCTCCGTCTAAATAGATGATATGCAGTTGCGGAGTTGTTTAACCGATTCCGCATGTCTGCATGTATAACTTTGGCTCCGCCAAAGGTAAGATTATGCTTACGAAGTAGTTTTGACTTGGTCAAAACTAGTGAATGCTTACGAAGTAACTTTGGCTCTACCAAAGTTTAAGTTTGGGCTTACGAAGTAGTTTTGACTACGTCAAAACTTGAAGGTGGTGAAATCATGGCAAAAGGCATGCGCGAAATAAAGCGGCAAATTAAAAGCGTACAAAGCACCAAGCAGATCACCAAAGCAATGGAGATGGTTGCTGCTGCAAAACTGCGTAAAGCGCAGGAAAAAGCGGAAGCAGCTCGTCCTTATTCGGAGAAACTGAAAGAAGTTGTGGCTAGTATTGCATCAAGCACGCAGGGAATTCAACATCCGATGCTGGAGAGTCGTCCGGTCAAAAAGACAGCTTATCTAATCATTACATCGGACCGTGGTCTTGCGGGTGGTTACAATGCAAATATTTTGCGTCAGGTCAATCTGACACTCAAAGAAAAACACAACTCTCAGGATGACTACGAATTGTTCGTCATTGGGCGTAAAGGACGCGATTATTTCAGACGGCGCGAAATTGCGATCGCATCCACTACAACGGATCTATCCGATTCACCAGCATTTGCAGACATCAAATCCATCGCACACGAAGCTGTTCAAGGATTTGAGCTGGCTAAATTTGATGAATTGTACATTTGTTATAACCGCTTTGTGAATGCGTTGACCCAGATTCCTACGGTAGAAAAACTTCTTCCGATGGAAACACCTGAGGTAACTGCTGCGGAAGGACCGACGGCAAGCTACGAATACGAGCCTTCAGCTGAAGCTGTACTGGAAGTTCTGCTTCCGCGTTATGCGGAAACGCTGATCTACGGTGCACTTCTGAATGGTAAGGCGAGTGAGTTGGGTGCCAAAATGACTGCGATGGGTAATGCAACCAAAAATGCATCGAAACTCATCAACGACTTGTCATTGACCTATAACCGTGCTCGTCAAGCGGCGATTACGCAGGAGATTACGGAAATTGTGGCAGGTGCCAACGCAGCACAAGGCTAACCGTTTTTTATTAATGAAGGCTTGCAGTGCAGAGATAACTGAGAACGGAACTTTATTTCTGCAAAACTAGCAGGCTTGTAGGAGGGGAACGTTAAGATGAACAAAGGACGCGTTGTGAGCATCATGGGTCCGGTTGTTGACGTCGAGTTTGATCGCGGCGGTCTGCCGGAAATCCTCAATGCCATTACGATCACTACAGTAAGCGAAAGCGGCGTAAGTGTGAATCTGACACTCGAAGCTTCGAAACATCTGGGTGACAACCGGGTACGTTGTATCGCGATGTCCTCCACGGACGGACTCGTTCGTGGTATGGAAGCCGTAGATACAGGAGCTCCAATCTCTGTACCTGTTGGGGAAGCGACACTGGGTCGTGTATTTAACGTACTCGGCGAAGCTATTGATACTGGCGGCACTGTAGCTGCTGCACATAAAAATCCGATTCACCGCTCGGCTCCTGCATTTGATGAACTGACTACCCAGGCTGAAATGCTGGAGACAGGAATCAAAGTTATCGACTTGTTGGCTCCATACGCCAAAGGTGGTAAAATCGGTCTCTTCGGTGGTGCCGGTGTAGGTAAAACTGTAACGATTCAGGAATTGATCAACAACATCGCACAAGAACACGGCGGTATCTCCGTATTCGCAGGTGTTGGTGAGCGTACACGTGAAGGTAATGACTTGTATCATGAGATGAGTGATTCAGGCGTTATCAACAAAACAGCAATGGTCTTCGGACAAATGAACGAGCCTCCAGGCGCACGTCTTCGTGTAGCCCTCACAGGTCTGACCATGGCGGAATACTTCCGTGATGAAGAAGGCCGTGACGTGTTGCTCTTTATCGATAACATCTTCCGTTTCACCCAAGCAGGTTCAGAAGTATCTGCCTTGCTCGGACGTATGCCTTCCGCGGTAGGTTACCAACCAACGCTGGCAACGGAAATGGGTCAACTGCAAGAACGTATCACTTCGACCAAAAAAGGCTCGGTAACATCCATCCAGGCTATCTACGTGCCTGCGGATGACTATACTGACCCGGCTCCAGCAACGACGTTTGCCCACTTGGATGCAACGACGAACCTGGAGCGTAAAATTTCAGAGATGGGTATCTACCCTGCGGTAGATCCGTTGGCATCCAGCTCCCGGATCTTGTCCCCTGAAGTTGTAGGCGAAGAGCATTACAACGTAGCTCAAGGCGTTAAACGTATCTTGGCGCGTTACAATGAATTGCAGGATATTATTGCGATTCTCGGTATGGATGAGTTGAGTGAGGAAGACAGAGCACTCGTTTACCGTGCTCGTAAGATTCAACGTTTCTTGTCCCAGCCTTTCCACGTTGCTGAAGCATTTAACGGTATTCCGGGTAAATACGTTCCGGTTAAAGAAACGGTGCGCAGCTTTAAAGAAATTCTCGAAGGCAAGCACGACGATCTTCCGGAAGCAGCTTTCCTCTTCGTGGGTACAATTGAAGAGGCAGTGGAGAAAGCCAAAACACTGGTATAATCTGAATCCAGGATTGTCCTTATGAAGCGAGCTATCCTTCGGATAGTTTCAGGAGGGATGGAATTGAGCACCTTTTTGTTGGAAATCGTAACACCTGAGCGTCTGGTATATTCAGAACAAGTGGATAGTATCACGGCTCGTGGTATTGAAGGGGAGCTGGGCATTTTGCCAGGCCATATCCCTATGGTTACACCTTTACAGATCGCACCGATCTATATCAAAAACGGAAAAGAAAACAAACGCGTCGCTATTGGTGGCGGGTTTATCGAAGTCCGTAAAGATAAGGTTGTTGTGCTCGCAGAAAGTGCCGAATTCCCGGAAAATATCGATGTGGACCGTGCGCGTGCAGCGAAAGAGCGGGCAGAACGCCGTCTCAGCAGCCAAAGCAATCAGGACCATTTTGATCACCGCCGGGCAGAGATTGCTCTGCAAAAAGCGGTTAACCGGATCAACGTATACGGCAAATAAACCATTCATTGGAGCCTGGCGGCTTAGTCTGCCAGGCTTTTTTGAGTTTTTGGAGCGGTATCTTTTCCAATTACAGTAAAAAGTATGGACATTATCTTCGGTTGAAGTACTTGATTTAACGGCAAATAAAGTTAATTGTATTCACCGTTTATAGGCAGTTGAATAGAATGTAGGACTAAAGTCGTGGCGATAATGATCACTGTTGGAACCATTTTTAACGACGGAAATCCAAATTATTTCCGAGGAAATGACAGGATCGATATCGAAATAACGCTCTTTTATGTCGTTTTAGTCACAAAATCCCGGCATTTTGAATTTAAAATATTATCGAAGTGGAAATCAATGTAATTGACAATGTATGATGAAAGAGCCTATATTCCATAGAGTCAGCAGATGCAGGAAGCTGCGTTGATGAATTCCATAGTCATTCACAGCCAGATTGTTGCTGCTCCGTGATTGGGCATCCAGATTCCTGCATAGCAGGAGTAAGTCTGACAGTAGGCTCAGTACGTTGTGTTCAAGTCATTCCAGTGTTCTAACAAGTTATGGATGCCAGGCATAATTATGCTGATCGCTGCAACAAATGTGGAGGTAATGAATATATGGATACTGACCTGACGAATCAATTGAACCAGACATTAAGTACGAATGGCTTAGTTTCGATTATCGTCTCTCTTTTATGTATAGCGTTGTCGTGGTGGGCATTGCAGAATCTCAAGCTGGATTTAATCATCAGGCAGCCACGAGGAGCACAGGGAAGACTGTTACATTTACTGTTGGCCATTATACTTGGGCATGCTGTTTCAGGCTTTGTCATTGACTATTTGTCATGGACACAAATGTTGCGCCATTTGTTTTAATGTTGAGATGGTTGGTTAATCATCTGTTAGGTTCTTCAAGCAGTTCAATGTCGAATAACATCGATTAATTGTGTTAACAATTAGAGTATGAGTTGTCGGCAAATGAATTAAGAAAAAAGTGTGACGTGGAATTGGATGAATTTGAGATGTTTTATGTAAAAATGCTTGTATCGTACAATTCAACAATGTTATGATGGAAGTTAGGGAATTCACAATTGTTCACTTATTTTGTGGTTATAAACGGGATACCCGGTTGAATCCGGCTAATAATCATCCCATTCTGTCTGTTCAGATGCTTGCTGGCCTGTAAGGCATTACATTTACAAGTCGGAGGGCATCATGCAACGCACGTGGTATCATCGATATGGATTATAAACCAATTCTTTTCTGAATAGACATCAAGGGCATTATTTGCCAGGCTATGTCGAAATTCCACACACAGCAACAGTCTCTTCTATTGCAGAAGGGCTCACGTATTCCGGAATGAAGAAAAGGGAATAAAAGCGCGGAGGGAACCATGATGAGCAAATTTATCGTCCGCGGTGGCAAAAGGTTGACCGGAAGTGTCAAAGTTAGCGGCGCTAAAAATTCTGTTCTTCCGATCATCGCTGCCTCTCTCTTAGGGGAAGAAGGACAAAGCGTTATTATTGACGCTCCTCCTCTAGACGATGTGATGACGATTAACAAGGTGTTGGAATCGCTAGGAGCGGGTGTTACATACCGGGACGAAGTGATTACCGTAAATGCGGAGAAACTTACTTCCTGTGAGGCACCGTATGAATGGGTAAGTAAAATGCGGGCGTCATTTCTGGTCATGGGGCCATTGTTGACGCGTATGGGTCATACAAGAATTTCGCTTCCTGGTGGATGTGCCATCGGTACACGGCCTATTGATCAGCATTTGAAAGGTTTTGAAGCCATGGGCGCTGAGATCAGCTTGGGCCAAGGCTATATAGAAGCTCGTAGCCAAGGACGGTTGCGTGGCGCGAAAATTTATCTGGATGTGGCTTCCGTAGGTGCCACTCAAAATATTATGATGGCTGCAACATTGGCTGAAGGCGTGACTGTTCTGGAGAACGCGGCAAAAGAACCAGAGATTGTGGATCTTGCCAACTTCCTGAATGGAATGGGTGCCAAAGTACGAGGTGCCGGAACAGGAGTCATCCGCATCGAAGGTGTGGAGAAACTGTCTGGCGTGAAGCATACCGTCATTCCTGACCGGGTTGAAGCAGGTACCTATATGGCTGCTGCTGCAATCTCCGGTGGTGATGTGTATATCGAAGGTGCGATTTCAGACCACTTAGGTTCTGTTATTGCGAAGCTGGAAGAGATGGGTGTAACCATTCATCCTGACGAGAATGGCGTTCGTGTCATTGCAGATCGTCCGCTTAAGGCTGTGGATGTGAAAACATTACCATACCCAGGTTTCCCTACCGATATGCAATCCCAGATGATGGCACTCTTGCTTGCGTCTGAAGGAACCTCTGTTGTAACAGAGACTGTTTTTGAAAATCGCTTCATGCATGTGGATGAATTCCAATTGATGAATGCGGAGATCAAAGTTGAAGGACGTTCGTCCATCATCACGGGTAACGCCAAGCTGAAGGGTGCCAAAGTAACAGCTACCGATTTGCGTGCGGGTGCCGCACTTATTATCGCGGGTCTTGTTGCTGAAGGTACAACGGAAGTGGGCGGTGTTCATCACATCGACCGTGGCTACGTACATCTCGCTGAGAAACTTAACGGACTTGGAGCCGATATTTATCGTATTTCGGTTGAAGAGCCTAAGCTGGATGCAGCCAAAGCATCGAATGAAAAAGTCGGGGAAGAAGTACCTCTGTTCAAAGTACAACCGACCTGGGCATAACATTGAATTGGACAATAGACGTTGCTCTCTAGTATGAATCATACATCATTGTAAATTGCGGATAAGTGAGCATGCGTATTGTCATGTAAATTCTGATTAAAAGCTAAGCCATCTGGCTTGGCTTTTTTTGTGTTCATCAATCAATCGAATCAGTACCTGATTCTATTAATAGCTGGTCCTAACTTGTATAGCATAACATCTTATTCTGTACCAATTCTGAACAAATGAAAGAGCATGCTTTTTGAAGGGGAGATTGTACTTTATAGAATGGGATTCCGCGATAGATCAATGTTTTCCAAGAATACATAACAGAAGTAAGTTAGGAATCGCTACATATGGGATGCCTTCGTTTCTCTTAAATCAGGTTCTATCAGATCCAGCCAGCTCATACCCTAAACTATGGATTTGAACAAAAGGACCGGCGCTTGACCGGCCATGGACAACGGAGGGTTATATCAAAATGAAAGAAGCCCGTGTGCAGGTTAAGGTACCTCTTGTCCCTCGTCCACTAGTGAAGGAGCCAGAAGAGGTTGCTGGTTTCGGTGTGGAAAAAGACAAGCTTGCTTCAACGAACATCAGAACTGTTCCAGATGAGCCCATAACAACATCTTCTAGAGGGGCCACCTCCAAACAGGAGTCAGCTCAAAACACTGCGGCACGTATACACATTCCTGTCATTGAATTAGATCAGTTTCGTCGTGTGAAACGCCGCCGAATGCGTACGTTCGGCCGAGGACGCAGATGGGGCAAGAACAACGCTCGCTGGCAACCAGCGGCGGCTGTATCGGCAGTACTGGCACTTGCGCTGTTGATCCCCGCCATTCTAGTCTGGCCGCGGACGGATGATTCTGTTAAACCGATCCCTGTCCCACCAGGTACAGGCAGTGTAACGACTCCAGCACCTTCTCCGGCTGTACCCGTCACCTACCCTGAACCCCAAGTAAGGGTGTACCTGTCCGCAACCGGTACAACGATGAATCTTCCGCTTGAAGATTATGTTACCGGAGTAGTCGCTGCCGAGATGCCAGCGGAGTTCAGATTGGAAGCTCTGAAGGCACAGGCTATTGCTGCAAGGACATTTATTGTAAGAAGGCTGGCAGCCAACGATACGAGCGGTGTACCTTCAGGAGAAGCTGATGTAACGGATACTGTGAGTCATCAGGTGTTCATACCACCAGAAAAAGTGAAAGCGGACTGGACACGTCTGGGGAAAGCAAAAGAATGGGAGAAGCTGCAGCAGGCTGTCCATGAAAGCAAGGATTCCGTCATGACATATCAAGGTAAGGCGATTACAGCATCCTTTTTCTCCACAAGCAACGGATATACGGAGAATGCAGAGGATGTCTGGGGGAACCCTGTACCTTATTTGCAAAGTGTAGCGAGTCCGTGGGATAAAAAACTGGCCCCAGGCTTTGAGGAAACCATCACAATGAAGCGCAGTGAGATTCTCCAAAAGTTGAATCTGGGTGCAAATGCCATCCCTGTGAGCGCGCAGCAGAGCGGTGGCTGGATGGAAGTATTGTCGACAACGCAAGGCCATCGCATCAAGGAGATACAAATTGCAGGTAAAACGTTTAGCGGGCCGGAAGTTCGAAAACTGCTTGGGCTTCGATCCAGCCAGTTCAGCTGGAAGACCGATGGAAACGAGGTTGAAATTACAACGTATGGATACGGCCATGGAGTCGGCATGAGCCAGTGGGGAGCCAACGGCATGGCACAGGAGGGACACACCGCGACCCAGATTCTCAAACACTACTACACGGGCATCTCCTTCGGACAGGCATCCAAGATGCTAGCCTCCAAATAGGCCAACATGGAAGTCGGTATCGACCGGACCATTTGAATTGACCAACCGTCAGTCTATTAGCGGTATTGGGTTAATGAATAATATAAAGCGAAGCATCGCAGGCAATCTATGAAGTTGCTAAGACTAAAGTCAAAACCCACCGTTTGCTCTACCAATGAACTTAAAACTATAACGTCAAGTTCAATCTCACAGATTCACTTTTATAAGGATTGGCTGTTAAAGCCAATCCATGTATTTCTGTCCACCACCCCTTCCGTAACTTTCAAAACTTGGCTATATATTTTATGAATTGCGAGCGTATGGAGAGCGCAGGGGACAGAAAAGGCCAGTAGAAACGAAGTGTCCGCCTTTACTCCCGGATTTCACCTTTGAAGAAGGTGATAGAAGAAATCTGGGAGTAACCAGCGGTCGAAAGGTTTTCTGGCCCCGAAGCGGTGCACGTACGAACACTCATCCCAGCATATATAGCACTCTTTGAAAGCTTCGTGAAAATAATTAGAGTCGCGCGTGTATAAAAGAGTTGCACCCGGTAACACTTGTTACTGAGGTGATTAAGATGAATGAACAAAACAAAAAATCAGTCCAAGAAGAAACTCCTAAAACAACTCAAGGAGTACCGGCTAGCCAGCCCTCTTCATGGAAAAGAGCAATGTCCAAACGTTGGGTCTTCCCGGCAGCCTACATCGCAGCAGCAGGCATTATACTAACCTTAGTGTGGGTCTATCAGGGCACAGGCGACAAAACGCTGAACTCGGACCCTGCTAGCGGGGTAGTAGAAACAGGCGCATCGGCGGGTACAGAAGGAACAGCGGTTAACGGAGAACAGGAAAGTGTGGAAGTTGTTGCAAAGTCGGAGAATTTTGTATGGCCAGTAGCGGTTCCGTCCGAAATTTCGGTAGTAAAACCTTTCTATGACAACGAAGCTTCAACTGAGGAACATGAAGCAGCGATGGTGCAGTACAATGACACATTTATTCCGAACACGGGTGTAGATCTGGCACGTGGTGATAACAAAACGTTCGAGGTTAAAGCGGCACTCGGCGGAAAAGTTACCCGGGTAGAGCAAAACCCGCTGACAGGTCAAGTTGTGGAAATCACACACAGTGATAACCTCAAAACCGTATACCAAAGCCTGGCTGACGTCAAAGTGAAACAGGATGATGAAGTGAAGCAAGGAGATGCAATTGCATCGGCTGGCGTTAATGAACTGGAAAAAACGCTGGGCAACCACCTTCACTTTGAAGTTTACGAAGACGGACAACCGGTTAACCCGCAAGGATATCTTCCGGAAAAATAAATGATTTTTACCGCAGCAACATGATGGGCAGAGGGAATTCTCCTCTGCTCTTTTTGTGCTTTTCAGAAAATAATGGGACCTTCGAAGCTTGTCACACCTTTAAACCGCGAATATATAGGCATGCTCCTCATATAATGTACCAAACTATCCACACAGTAGGGAGGCGGGAGCGTGCACGATTACATCAAGGAACGGACCATAAAAATTGGTCGCTGCATTGTTGAGACGAGGAATACGGTCCGTACCATAGCCAAGGAATTCGGCGTGTCAAAGAGTACTGTGCATAAGGATCTGACGGAGCGTCTGCCGGAAATTAACCCTGATCTTGCTGACCAGGTGAAACACATTCTGGAGTATCATAAGTCCATCCGTCATTTGCGGGGCGGTGAAGCGACCAAAATTAAATACAAAAAAACAAGCGGTAAAAAACGCGAGGTGTTGGCTTCCGCTAAATCGTAGGGACCTGCGGAAAGACGTAGGCCAAAAAGCTCACACATGCATTGAATCCCTCCCCTGAAGTATGATATGTTAAAAGCTGGTACAGGATCGAATTATGACATCTTATCAGCCCGATTTTTACATATATATGTTGCACTTTGTCGAACGAGCGGTGACGTGATAAGGGACTCTTTTTCACAGGATACGCTGACCAAATAATATCACTTTGGGGGCTCTTTTATGTTTAGCAAGGATATCGGTATTGATCTTGGCACGGCGAACGTGCTTATTCACGTGAAAGGAAGTGGGGTTGTCCTCGATGAACCTTCCGTCGTGACCATTGAAAGCGATACGAAGCGGGTCCTTGCTGTTGGGGAAGAAGCGCGTCGTATGGTGGGGCGTACTCCAGGTAACATTGTTGCCATTAGACCGCTGCGTGACGGTGTTATTGCGGACTTCGAGATTACGGAAGCAATGCTTAGACATTTCATTAATCGTGTGGGAGCAAGAAGTTGGTACAGCCACCCGCGTATTCTGATCTGTGCACCAACCAACATTACTTCCGTGGAGCAGAAGGCTATCCGTGAAGCTGCTGAGCGCAGCGGTGCCAAAGAAGTATTTCTGGAAGAAGAGCCGAAAGCGGCAGCGATCGGTGCGGGAATGGATATTTTTCAGCCGAGCGGCAATATGGTCGTGGATATCGGCGGCGGAACGACTGACGTTGCAGTCCTGTCTATGGGCGACGTAGTCACCGCCTCTTCTATTAAAGTTGCAGGGGACAAGTTCGACGAAGCGATTATCAAGTTTATCAAAGCCAAATACAAACTCATGATCGGTGAACGTACAGCCGAAGATCTCAAAATTGCGATTGGTTCCGTACATCCGGGCGGACGTCAAACGGAGATGGACATTCGCGGTCGGGATATGGTATCCGGTTTGCCTGTTACCGTAACGGTGTCGGGGAATGAAGTGCAAGAGGCGCTATGGGATTCCGTGCAATCCATCATCGTTGCAGCCAAGTCGGTATTGGAGCGGACGCCACCGGAATTGTCAGCGGACATTATTGACCGAGGTGTCGTGTTGACAGGAGGAGGCGCTTTGCTGAACGGACTGGACGAACTGTTATCCAATGAATTGCATGTACCGGTATGGGTTGCAGAGGATCCGATGCATTGTGTCGTGAAGGGAACTGGCATTATGCTGAATAATTTGGATCAAGTGGTTAAGAAAAAGTTCTAATCTGCCGATATAAAAAGCAAAGGTTCGCCCAAGCTCGGGAAGCAGAACGGACAAGCAGCCATCCTGTAATGAAGGACAAGCGCTTGAGGAGAGGGGTTAATACATGTTAAGAGGTCTGTACACCGCTACCGCGGGAATGATAACGCAACAACGCCGCCATGACACCGCAACGCAGAATATCGTAAATATGAACACAACCGGATATAAACAAGTGAACAGCGTAAGCCGTTCTTTCCCGGAAATGCTCATTACTTTGGTAGGCGGAGATGCCAATCTTCCGACAAAGCGGCTGGGCAAGCTGAACACGGGTGTGTTCGCGGAAGAAAGTTTGTCCATGAATTTGCAGGGAGCCATTATGGAAAGTGGGCAAAAGAGTGATTTTGCCATCTCGTCCAATCTGGCCGTGAATGATCCACAGACAGGGCAACCTGTCCCGTTTGACGGTTCAGGCAAATTTGTACGAGCTGATGGCACGGTAACATACCAACCTCAGGCGTATTTTACAGTACAGGATGCAGAAGGTAACACAAGATATACACGTGATGGTCATTTCGAGGTTACAGGAACTGGACAGCTGCTCAGCTCAACAGGTTCACAGGTTCTGGATAATAATGGACAACCTGTTGTGTTGACAGGCTCGGTAGACCAATTTAAAGTGGATGAGCAAGGTCGTCTTGTTAATGCAGACACGGGTGCACCCACAGGTGTTACATTGGGAATCAGTGTCATCGATCAACCCAACCAACTGGTACGTCAAGGCGATGGTAATTTCAGCCTGAATGATCAGAATGGAGCAACAGCACGGATGATGGCTGCCGGTGATAATGTGCAGATCCGTCAGGGCTACCTGGAAGGTTCGAATGTAGATGCCTCACAGGCAACTGTAGATATGAACGCAGCATTCCGTGCATATGAAGCGAATCAGAAAGTCGTACAATTCTACGACCGCAGTCTGGATAAAGCCGTCAATGAAGTTGGGCGTGTATAACGCCGACGTATAATATAGCCGCGTAGCGAAGAGCCAAACGCCCTTTGCGAAGCAAAGCAGAGAGGCTCACGCGAAGCGCAAGCCTAAACGCATTCGAGCTTATGCGAGGACTGCGCAGCATTATCCTAAGCGCAGCGATGGCCTCGACAGCCCTTTGCAGAGCAAAGCAGGGAGAGACCACGCGGAGCGCAAAGCCAAAACGCAACCGAGCCTATGCGAGGATTGCGAAGCATTACCCCAAGCGTAGCGACGGTCTCGAATGCGAAGCAAAGCAAGGAGAGACCACGCGGAGCGCAAAAGCCTAAACGCAACTGAGCCTGTGCGAAGATTGCGCAGCATTATCCTAAGCGCAGCGATGGTCTCGACAGCCCTTTGCAGAGCAAAGCAGGGAGAGACCACGCGGAGCGCAAAAGCCAAAACGCAGCCGAGCCTGTGCGAGGATTGCGTAGCATTATCCAGAGCGCAGCGACGGTCTCGACAGTCCTTTGCGGAGCAAAGCAAGGAGAGACCACGCGGAGCTACCCGCCGCACAAAGAGCGTGCCCAGCTGATATTTAGCCATGTGAAACCATGGCGTAAATATTAGCTGGGCAGTCGCGGCGCACACACACCACCGTTGCTTAGCAAGATCATACCCCACGCACCCACTCCGCCTGTTTCGGGAGTCCAGAGGGCAGCGCCATCTGGGGCCCTCCCTGCCAGGGAGGGTTTGGGAGGGTAGAACCAGGGAGGGTAACCACCGAATGAATAATTCCATGATTAGTGCAATGGTTTCCATGACGGGAATACAGCAGCGTCTGGATGTCATTTCCGATAATATTGCCAACGTGAATACGGCAGGCTATAAGAGTAAGCAAGCAGCCTTTGAAGATGTACTGACACGTGTGCAGCAGCAGCCGGACAAGTACAAGCTGGATGGACGCTCGACCCCGATGGGATACAACCTCGGGTTTGGCGTACGTTTGGCTGATGTGACAAAGGATATGACTCAAGGTACACTCAATGAGACAGGCAATCCTACCGATCTGGCGATTGAAGGCAATGCGATGTTTGCCGTTGAAGCAAATGGTGAGAAAATGTGGACGCGTCAGGGTGCATTCCATTTTGTCCCTGATACAAGACCCAAAACGAATCCCAATGCGCCAGACATGATGGTATTGGTCAATGGCGAAGGCCACTTTGCATTGGATCGTCAAGGTAATCGCATTACGGCACCGAATAACAGCAAGGTTGCATTTGATGAAAAAGGTAATCTGTTGATCCGTCGTGGCAATGAAGCCAATGCAACGATTGGAGCCCAATTGCAACTCGTTGATATCGAGCGCCCGGAAGGGCTTGTGCAGTATGCGGATAACCTGTTTGGTCTGGATGCGGGTCTGACCGAGGATGATGTATTTGGAGCCAATGCAGCTACACGTGAAGCGACAGCCATGATCCGTGCAGGCTACATTGAACAATCCAACGTGGACTTGACACAAGAGATGGCTTTGCTGATGCAAGGACAGCGGACTTACCAACTGGCAGCACGTGCGCTGACATCCAGTGATTCCATGGCGGGTCTTGCCAACAATATGAGAGCATAAAAGGTGAATGTGATGACAGATACACAGCAGCAGAACAGCAAGCCGGATAAGACGAAAGTCAAGAAGAAGAAGAGTGGATGGCGCATCGCAAGATGGTTTTTGGTTCCGGTCCTGCTTGTTCTTGCCCTCGCTGGCGGATTGGTGGCTGGCTACGTGGTACTGGGCAAACAGGATATCGGTTCCGTATTGCAGTGGAGTACATGGGAACATGTATATGATTTGGTGTTCGCTCCATAGATGAACGATATATGCGAAAACTCCTGCGCAGGCAGGAGTTTTCTTTTTGGCGTTGAAAACAGTATAATGATGGATGACGTTTGACGTCAAAAGAGGCCTCCCCTGCGAAAGACATTCGTCATCGCGAAGAGAGACCCCTTATCTCAACCTTCACTACTGCAGTCATGAAGGATATAACTAGTGTTAACTGAAAATATGCTTTCCATACAACATTAAAATTAAAAACCCATTTATATGAGCATCGACTTCATAATAGGGTTGTCCATTTTAGCGCTGGAACCAGTGAAGGGGACGGAATCGATTCTGAAGAAGCGAAGCGCTCGCCTTTGTTTCCAAATGTTATACATTTAAAAATAGTTCAGTAAACATTCGGAAACAACAGCGATCGAAAGAACGATCCGTAACCGTAACGGCCACCACGCGCTCATCGCCCACTATTATTGAGAACTTCATATAAATGACCTTGAGAGGAGATTATACTGTGCTCGATATTAAACAGATCCAAGAGATTATTCCACACCGTCCCCCGTTTCTGCTGGTGGACAAGATTGTAGAGTTAGAAGATGGCAAACGTGCCGTTGGTTTGAAGAATGTAACCATTAATGAACCGTTCTTCATTGGTCATTTTCCGGAGTATCCGGTAATGCCGGGGGTGTTGATTACAGAAGCATTGGCACAGGTCGGTGCAGTAGCCATTCTTAATTTGGAAGGGAACAAAGGCAAAATCGGCTTTTTGGCGGGACTGGACAATTTCCGATTCCGTGGACAAGTTGTGCCTGGAGATACATTGATGCTGGAAGTGGAAATTACGCGTCTCAAAGGTTCAATTGGTAAAGGCAAAGCTACAGCCAGAGTAGGCGACAAAGTGGTAGCTGAAGGCGAGATCATGTTCGCACTGTCTGACCCAAGCTAATGATTGTATCGTTCAGTATTTAATTGAATTTTATATAGAAGGAAGGGGTTTGCAGGAATGGAACAGTTAAGCACAACAGCAGCACAAACATTGCAGCAGTGGTTGGAGGATGCTTCGATTGATGAAGCGACGAAACATGAGCTTCGTGATTTGCAGGATCAGCCGAAAGAGCTGGAGGATCGTTTTTACAGAAATCTGGAGTTTGGTACAGGTGGATTGCGTGGTGTGATCGGAGCGGGAAGCAACCGGATGAATCGTTATACTGTGGGTCGTGCTACGCAAGGGTTTGCCCGTTATTTGCTGGAGCAGCATGGCGACAAAGAAGGTAAACCTTCTGTAGTGATCGCACATGATTCCCGTCATTTCTCACCTGAGTTCACACTGGATGCTGCCTTGGTTCTGGCTGGAAATGGCATTGTGGCTAAGTTGTTTACATCCCTGCGTCCTACGCCTCAGCTTTCCTTCAGTGTACGTCATCTGCAAGCAACCGGTGGTATTGTGGTGACAGCAAGTCATAATCCTCCTGAATATAATGGTTACAAAGTGTACAACCACGAGGGTGGCCAACTGGTACCACACGAAGCAGAGAAAGTCATTCAATACATTCAGGAAGTTCCTTCCCTCGCGGATGTGAAAAAACTGACTCAGGAAGAAGCCGAAGCTCAGGGATTGCTCGTATGGCTTGGGGAAGAGGAAGATCAGGCATTTGTTGATACCGTTGCCAGCCTGAGCCTCAGTCGTGATCTGATTCAATCCGGTGTCGGCCGTGATTTCAAAGTCGTCTTCACTCCACTGCACGGAACAGGTAATGTGCCTGTACGTCGTGTGTTGGAACAGATCGGTTTTGAGCAGGTTCACATTGTGGCAGAGCAAGAACAGCCTGATGCTGAATTTTCCACAGTGAAATCCCCTAACCCGGAAGAGCGTGAAGCATTTACGCTTGCAATGAAGCTGGGTGAATCCGTGGGTGCGGACATTCTGATCGGTACAGATCCGGATGCAGACCGCATGGGTGCGGTAGTGAAAGACAAGGATGGCAAGTATTTCGTACTGTCGGGTAACCAATCTGGAGCCATCATGGTGCACTATGTGTTGAGCCGCTTGCAAGAGACAGGTAAACTGCCGAAAAACAGCGCGGTTGTCAAAACGATTGTAACAAGCGAGATGGGAGCGGTCATTGCCGAGCATTACGGTGCAGAAGTGATGAACACCCTGACAGGCTTTAAATATATCGGTGAAAAAATGAACCAGTTCGAAGCAACCGGCAGTCATACGTTCTTGTTCGGTTATGAGGAGAGTTACGGCTACCTGGCAGGCAGCTACGCACGTGACAAGGACGCAGTCCTGGCTGCAATGCTGATTGCTGAAGCAGCTGCTTATTATAAAAACCAAGGCAAAACCCTCTATGATGTCCTGCAAGAGCTGTACAGCCAATTCGGATATTTCCTGGAGAAGCTGGAGTCCCGTACGCTGAAAGGCAAGGATGGCGTAGCTCAAATTCAGGCGAAAATGACCGACTGGCGTTCTAATCCGCCACAAGAAGTAGCCGGCATCGCTGTACAAGATGTGCTGGATTACTCCCTTGGCTTGGATGGATTGCCAAAAGAGAACGTTCTGAAATTTATTTTGGCAGACGGATCATGGTTCTGCCTGCGTCCTTCGGGAACAGAACCGAAGATCAAAGTATACTTCGCCGTGCGCGGAGAGAACCTGGAAGACGCCGAAAGCCGTATTGAGCGTTTGGCTACTACGGTAATGACGCGTGTAGACGCACAATAAATACGAATGCAGTACTGAGCAAGAACATGAGAAAGCCTCTCCGCACCGTAAGGTTGGTTGGCGGAGGGGCTTTTCTTTTAGGTAAAAGGGTGAATTCCTACGTCTATTTTGGATGAATTGCGGATA
The DNA here is from genome assembly GCF_032399705.1 of Paenibacillus sp. BIC5C1. Taxonomy (NCBI): domain Bacteria; kingdom Bacillati; phylum Bacillota; class Bacilli; order Caryophanales; family Paenibacillaceae; genus Paenibacillus; species Paenibacillus sp. BIC5C1. The sequence goes on along the minus strand of NZ_CP135922.1, from coordinate 6,395,363 downwards.
GATGCACGTTTGTTGACACAAGCTGTTTGTATCCGGTATTTATTCACTATTATGCAATGAAAATCATGAGCTGAACGTGCATTTGGTTCCAACACTTGAGGAGGTACATGTAGTGCGTCAAAAATGGCTTTATTGGAATACCGCTTCACGGAAGTGGCTGTGGATTGTTGTCATTATCGGTTTGATTGCTTCCATCCCTGTCATCAGTGATCGGGTACAGACGGAATCTTCCGCCAAAAAGGTGGAGCTTGTCTTCAATTATCGGGGTCTATTGGATATCTCGGCTTATCAGGCCCATCCGCAAGACTTCATGAATGAACAGCTGACTCGATTGAAAGACGCCGGAGTAACAACCATGGCAGTGTTCGAAAGTACACTGGACGAGTTGAAGAAGTCCCGCCGTCTGATGGTATATAACGGGCAGGACCTTGCGAACATGACCAAAAATGTCATTCCTGCTAACGATAATTACACGTATGTGCTCTTCACCAACGAGGAAAATGCACAAACGTATACCCCTATCATTGAACAAACGTTCGCCGATCGGGAGATTCCTGTGCTTCCATGGGAATATGAAGGTCGTAGCGGCTTAATATTGCAGACTCCACCGGAGAATGCGAACATGCAGCCTTTGCAACCAGATCCGGTTGCCGTGAAGATGCTGCGTGATAAAGGATTTTACATTTTGCCACGGATCGCAGACAGTGTTCCTTACAATCAGGAATCCATGGAACGCCTGCTTACCTTCTTCGAAGAAAATGGGGTAAAGCGCATCTTGTTTGATGGCGATGCTGTGAAAGGGTACAATGATAATGCGGAGATGAAGAGTCTCGATATGTTTGCCCAGTTGCTGAACAAGCACCATATTGGACTGGCGGCTATTGAGAATTTGAAGAAACCACAATCCGGTTTTGAGACTCTCTCCTATAAAATTGACTACAATGTAACTCGTCTGTACTCCTTAAGTGACGGGGATGCCAATCTGGATGTAGACACCATTGCTGACCGTTTTGTTTTGGCTACCAAAGACCGTAACATTCGTATGCTCTATATGAATGCTTCGCCAAGTCGGAACACAGCCAAAGCCATGATCACCAATCCGATTGATAACCTGATCAACAGTTTGGGTGAGCCAGGTCATGCGATTGAACGTATGGGTAAACACGGCTTTGAACTGGGACAAGCTGAAGCGTTCACGGTGAAAGATTCTTCCATTCAGCGTTATGCCAAGCTGGTTGCCCTGATTGGTGCAATCGCAATGATTACGCTTATGGTTTCTTATTTCGTACCACTGCTGACATTGCTGGTATTTGCTTTGGCTCTGGTAGGCAGTGCCGGATTGTTCTTACTCAAACCGACATTGCTGGAGCAAGGAATTGCATTACTAGTAGCGATTAGTGCTCCGACCATCGCGATGGTGCTGGCTGTTCGTACAGTGAACTATCAGCAACAGCGTCAGCCAGACGCGCCTGCGGGTCGCCGGTTGGCACAAACGGTCTTCTTATATGTAAGAACGTCGATTCTTTCGTTCCTGGCGGTGCCTTTTGTTATCGCATTGCTGAACAGCATTACGTACAGTCTGGTGATCAACCAGTTCCGAGGCGTGAGTCTGTTACACTTTGCACCGATGGGGCTTGTTGCCATTTATATTTTGTTTTACCGTGGTTCGGGTACGTTCTCCATTAAACAAATCAAGGATATTCTTCGTACACCGATTAATGTATTAATGGTTGTATTGGCACTGGTTGCAGCTGTGGTTGGATACTATTATTTGAGCCGTACAGGAAACTCGGGTTCGGTTACACCGTTCGAGATGTTCCTGCGTACAACGCTGGAAGATACGTTCGGCGTGCGGCCAAGATTCAAAGAATTTATGCTGGGACACCCGCTGTTTATCGTTGGCGTGTTCGCCGCTTTAAAATATCGTAAAGTCATCTTTGTGCTCATTATTGCAGCAATTGGACAATTGTCCATGGTGGATACGTTCGCTCATATCCATACGCCAGCTGTGTTGTCACTCATTCGTGGAGTGATGGGATTGGGACTTGGCTTAATCTTCGGTATCGTTGCTGTGGGTGTGTGGCAAGTAGCGGAAGGATGTTGGAAAAAATGGTCACCACTTCTCAAAAGTTAGTCATCTCGGGATATTACGGATTCCGCAACAGCGGAGACGAAGCGGTACTAAAGTCAATTTTGACGGCGCTGGAAGAGGAGAGCCACAGATCGAATGTCACGATTGAGCCGATTGTGCTCTCCGGTGATCCGGAATCGACCACTTCAATGTACGGTGTACGTTCAGTACATCGGATGAAGTTGAAGGAGGTTCGCCAAGCGATCAAGGAAAGTGACGGTTTAATTAGCGGAGGAGGAAGTCTGCTGCAGGATGCAACCGGACTGAAATCCATCCCTTACTACCTGGGTGTTATCAAACTGGCCCAATGGTTGAAAAAACCAACATTTATCTATGCACAAGGCATTGGACCTGTAAATCGCAAAATATTTAATCCAATGATTCGATCCGTCTTCAAGGGTTGTAATTATGTATCTGTACGTGATGAACAATCTGCTGAATATTTGCGCGGGCTCGGATTGCAGTGGAATCAGATTCATGTGGTCCCTGACCCGGTGATGGGTCTGCCACTGCCTGAAGCCAATGCGGGAGAAGTAAGTTCAGTCACGGTTAATGCTCAAGGAGTACGCGTTCATACCAAACTCCCGGTGATCGGCGTTTCGGTACGTTTCTGGGAGTCGGATCGTAAAGAGCTTACAGCCATTGCTGCTGGATTGAAGAAGCTTTGCTCCAAAAAAGCCGTTCACTTGCGCTTTATGCCATTTCACTTACCGATTGATGAGCAGGCTTCACGTTTTGTCATGGAAATGCTCGGTGACCTCGGTAACAAGGGTAGCGAAGTAAGTATTACTAAGGATCTCACCGATCCGCAGCTGATGCTTCAGGAAGTCAGCAATTGTGATGTCGTTATCGGCATGCGTCTGCACAGTCTGATCTATGCAGCATCACAGTATGTTCCACCCGTTGGTATCTCGTATGATCCGAAGATTGATCAGTTCATGCTGCGTCTGGATAGTGAAACCGTGGGTAGTACGGATGCGCTGGATGGGGATAAACTGGCGAAGACGGTGGCTAACCTGTTGGATCAGCGTTCACAGTGGCTGAAGGAACATGAAGAAGGCATTACCGAATTGAAGCAGGAAGCCAAAGTGCCTGCTCAGCAAATTATTAAATATTTAGGCCGCAAAGGGTGAAAAAAGATGAATCAGACCGGACCAATACCTACCGTTTCAATCTATGGTATTCCTTTTTCCAAACTAACGATGAAAGAAACGGTGGAGGTTCTTCGCGAAGCTGTGCTCACGAAGCAGCCGCACCAAGTCATCACAGCCAATCCTATCATGGTTATGGCCGCGCTGGAGAATCCAGCGATGATGAAGGTTATGCAGTCTGCGGAAATGATTGTTCCTGATGGAACTGGGGTTGTATGGGCTGCCAATTATTGTGGGGAGCCTGTGGCAGAGCGGGTACCTGGATTTGATCTTTTACATGAATTGCTGCGTGTTGGAGAAAACTATCGGTGGGGCGTGTATCTGCTCGGTTCCACACCTGAGGTGATTCAAGAAACGGCAGTTCGGTTACAAGAGCAATATCCGGCGATTCGAATTGTAGGTTATCGCGACGGTTATTTTGGTCCGGCTGAGGACGAGCAGGTTGTCGCTTCCATCCGTGAAGCTGCACCTGATCTGCTGTTTGTTGCCCGTGGGGCAGATACGCAGGAACCGTGGATTCACAAGTATAAAGATGCGCTTCAAGTTCCCGTTACCATGGGGGTTGGAGGTAGCTTTGATGTGATCTCGGGTAAAACCAAACGTGCACCTAAAGTGTTCCAAAAGTTAAGATTGGAATGGTTTTATCGTCTACTTCGGGAACCTAGCCGGGCTGGCCGAATGCTTGCGCTTCCGAAATTCGCTGTCAAAGTGATGCGGGACAAAGAAAACGTGACTAAAGTCCGTTAAAATTAGGCTATTACGAGTAAAATGCACGTTTTTGCTAAAAATTGAGGTTGGCATTTCGCCTGTGATCAGCGTATAATTCATTCCGGATTACATGTGTCGTGCTGCTTGAATTAAAACGTTACACTGAGCAACTACGATAGCAAGGCAACCTTCCGATCGCTGTTATCCCCAGATTTCTTTTATCATCCATTTATAAGGGTGAAATCAGGTGATAAAGGCGAACGCTTCGCTTCTTCAGGTTTTCCTTGCTCTCTTCGTTATCGTGTAACAAGTATTCAAAAATGACTAACAAATGTTTTTTTATATATAAAAAGAGATCAGGGGATTTATAATTTCTTACAGGTATTATAATTGGGGGTCGAATGTTCAAATGGTAGCGATCTTTATCATTGGATTTATCGTGTCAATGGGACTGGCTCTTGCCTTGACACCACTTGTCAAAAAGTTCGCAGTCAGAATCGGAGCAATGGATACGCCGAATGCTCGTAAAGTGCACACTCGGATTATGCCACGTCTTGGTGGTCTAGGGATTTTCCTGGCCTTTGTCATTACGGTTGCTGCACTGCTTCCTTTTGTGTCAGCATGGTTTACGACAAGAGATATGAGCTTTGTCAGTGCTTTTCTGATTGGTGGATCGATCATCGTACTGATTGGTGCATTGGATGACCGTTTTGAGCTGTCAGCCAAAGTGAAACTGCTCGGACAAATTGTTGCTGCTGCAGTAGTCGTATTCGGATTCAACATCCGTGTAGACTTCGTCAATATTCCTTTTCAGGATGCGTACTCCTCACTGGAAGCTTGGGTGTCCATTCCGCTGACGATTCTCTGGATTGTTGGTGTAACAAATGCGATTAACCTGATTGATGGTCTGGATGGTCTGGCTGCTGGTGTATCTGGTATCGCCATTGGTACCATTGCCGTGATGTCCTTCCTGATGGGTAACATGATGATTGCCTTGATGTGTCTTGTACTGCTTGGTAGTATTGTTGGATTTTTGTTCTTCAACTTTCACCCAGCCAAGATCTTCATGGGGGATACGGGATCTCTATTCCTTGGTTTCTCTCTGGCAATGCTGTCCATGCTTGGATTCAAACAAATTGCTGTCGTGTCCTTCATTACACCGTTGATCATTATCGGTGTGCCGCTCTCGGATACCTTCTTCGCGATCATTCGTCGTGCGGTACAACGGAAACCGATTTTCTCACCGGATAAAGGTCACTTGCATCACTGCTTGCGTGAACTTGGATTCAGTCACCGTCAGACAGTGCTGATCATCTACGGTATTGCCGCTTTCTTCGGTGTACTGGCGATTATCCAATCTTCCGCTGCGATGTTCGAAGCCAACTGGGTGACGTTCGTCGTGATCTGTATCATGATGTTCTTCCTCCAAGTCGGAGCAGAAGTCATCGGACTTGTTAGCAAAACCAGAAGGCCGGTCATTAACTTCCTGATGCGTATGCGCGTCAAGTTGAACCCGGAGACCCGCTCGAAATCCTAAATAGAAACGCTCGTTTACTGATCTTATTGAATATTCTTTCAACCCAAACCTTGTCCTTCATGGACAAGGTTTTTTGTTTATTTTGCTGTTTTTACTAAATAATTGGAACCTTTCGGCCGATATATAACGGTAACTGACTTAAAAAGAGGAGAGATGATACGTAATGCAACAAAAGAAACGGCCGTTGGTATGGATCATGTTGGTCGCTATGGTGTTCTCATTGTTCCCACAAGGTCTGTTTAAGCAGAACACAGCGAATGCAGCAGACGATCTTCAATCTATAGCTACTTATTTCATTCCGGATATAGCTAACCTAAGTAAAACTTCAGGGTTATCTTTGACAACATCTGGTACAACGCTCAGTCGTGACAATGTTTATAAAACAACAAATCCAACAATTAGCATTACAGGTACATATTCTTATGTATCCAAAGACACAATGAGTGTTAAAATTGAACAACTTAACTCGGTATCAAAAGGTTCCACAGTCTGGGAAACGGACAGTACACACTTTACAACGGGTACTGTAACGGCAAGTACATCTTCATCCAATAAGTTTGAAGCCAACAATCTCACGTTATTCTCAGGGTTTAATAAAATCACGCTTTACGGGAATCAAGGAAGTGTTGAAAGATCGGATACATTTTATGTATTGTACGATAAAGTTCCTTACGTAGAAAGTTTGAAAATTTTCTCTGGTTCTAATTCATACAATCTAAATGAGGGAGCACAGACTGTAGTAACGACGAAGGCTGTTTCCATGCAGGGAGCTGTCCAGAACGCAACTAAAGTAACTGTCGCAGTTAACGGTGAAACTGCTCTCCTGACCTCCTTACTTGAAGACGGGAAGTTCTTTACGCCTCAAATGAATCTAAATCCGGGATTGAATTCCCTTAAATTTGTGATTAGTAACGCATCGGATTCCATCACGATTGAACGAAATGTCTATTATTACGATGCAGAGCAGCCTTTTAGTAAACTCGAAATCGTGCATGGGGGTAATAACTACTCCATTATCGATAATAAGCCGACGCTAACATCTGCATCGGGCGGGAAGCAGGGAAGCTTCTCGGTTCAAATGTTGCTTCCTTATACTGCAAGTACCAGTTCTTTTGATTCAGTTGGTACTGTTAGTGTGAACAACGTTGATAAATCCACGACTTTGACTAAGACAACTGAACCGGAAGTAATTATTCCAGGATCAGATGGCGTCACGCCAATGTACCGTTTAGTGACATTTACAACGTCTGCATATGACTTCCGTACAGTTAATAGCGATGGTACTGGCGATACTCAGACAGAACAAAGAGCATCTCTTACAGTGACCTATGGTACATTTACTGCAACTTATTCAGGCAATTTTAAATATTTACCTGGAGAAAAAGTCATCAAGAACATGTACTATCTTCCAGACTATAATGGCACGGTTGTGTCCAAAGTTGCATTGAACGGAGCTCAAGTTGAAGAATCTGAATTTTACATTATGGTAGAGGCTGATACAGATCTGACCCAAGGTACTGATGTGCTCGAAGGGGCGTATCTACCACTTGCCACCAAAAAACTGAGCATGACAGTTCAAAGTACTAATGGAAAGACGCAGGTTTGGAAAGTTAGTGGTTTTGCAACCGGTCAGCAACAGGTTAAGTTTAATTTTACGAACGCAAGCTCTTCATATAATGCAAGTATCTCATATTCATCCAAGAATTATATTTATGTATCCAACTTATATGATGGACAAACCTATACATTTAATTCTAATACGGACTCCAATAGATTGGACGTTATTGGTCAGTATATTGGTTTTGAAGGTTTTGCTGACGATCCACAATTCAATGCACAAGTTTTCGTCAATGGAGTTGATCAGCATCCTGGAGCAGATTGGTCCACGTGGATGGAAGTTGAAACAAACAGTGACAAGAAGAAAGTAGGTGTGTTTAAACTCAAATTTGATATTGATCGTAAAGGTCCGGTAGTATATGGTGAAAATACAATCGTATTGACAGGTACTTCCTCCGATGCGGGAGGCAATCTGATTGAGATTCGTAAAGAACTGCGGATATATATTATTGACTCTAATGTTTCCAATATCGATGCCTTTATGCCGGTGCTGATTCCGAATGATGCGCGCCAGCTCTTTACCCACGATGAGGTATCAGAGTATACCAAAACGGAACTGTCTAATATTTTCTCAGTTACACCAGAATTTGCATATCGAACGGATAAATATGTAACCAGTGAAGAAAAGTACGATTTGGTCCTTCGCGGTGGTGGAGCCCAGACAATTAATTTGAAATTCGGGTCTGACGTGATGTTTACCAGTAGTAATTTCCCTGATATGCATAAGAGCGACACGGCTGTAAGATACTCGAATACATTTACCTTTAATGGGAAAAGTTATAATTTTGACTATGCCGGTGACCAGGATGAGTTCATTCTCCGGATTAAAGATATTGAATTTGATGCCCCTGGAAGCCATGTATACACGGTTGAACTAATTAACAGTACAGGAGCCAGATCAACACAACGACTGGAAATTCTGAGAGAGGCATCGTCCTATCGAATTTTGGCTCCACAGCCAACTGTAGGCGACCAAATCGTTGTAAATAAAAACTTTATTCGTTTCGATATCGAGGCGGAAGGAGCTACGCAAGTTCTCATTGATAAGCAACCAGCAACTCGTCGTTCAGATATCGAAGATCGTTTCGTATACGACTATGTAGGTCTTAAAGCAAACAAAACAAACGCCATAAAGATTCAGGTTATTCGTGATGGTGGGACAATTAATGACACAATCAATGTCTATTATACGGGTACAGTGACCATTGATAGTCAGTACATGGCACCAACTGTGAGCACAAAATATAGCGTGTTTAATAAAGAACTGGAATTGTCCTTCCCAAAAGGGACATTGCTACAGTCTGCTACACAAGTGGGTAACGGGGTAACCAAGTTTTATCCAGACAACAAGCTGCTGTTTGGAATCGCTGATCCCAAAGATGGCGTTGTTGAGCGCAGAAATGATTATGGTAACATCATTAACGTTAACACCGATGGACGAAGTGAGAACGGGGAAAGTACAATTATTATCCCGGACAATCTGGTTTTATATTTCAACTCGACGTTAAATACCAGCAACTTTACGCTCGTATCTGATATTTATTGGATTAATGGTGGAATAGGTGAGCAAGGAAATAAGGGAGACAATGGCTACAAAGCTGGTACTAATGGATTGCCACCATATTATTTGGATCAGTTGTATTTCACCCAGATTCCAGCAGAACGCAAATTGGTCCCATCCAACCGCGGAACGCTTAAATTGAATTATGATTCAACGATTGTAGATGAAGTTGGGTCTACAATATCCGTATTTAAATACACTGACAAAGGTGTTTGGCAAAATATTGGTGGTGAAGTGGATACGAAAAAACATACCATCACTGTACCTTTCGACGAGTTCGGATATTATAAAGTTATGAAATTGAGCAAGAGCTACACCGATATTACAAACCATCCATGGGGACGTAATTTGTTGAATGCACTTTACTCTAAAGGGATTATGAATAATCTTCGTTACAATGAGTTTGGTTCAGATGATCAAACAACACGTGGAGAGTTCGCTACTTTACTCGTTAAAGGTCTTAGTCTGCCGTTGAACTACGATAACAATCAAACGTTCTATGACATTGTGCCATCATCAGTGTCGACAACATGGGATTATGCTTCCATTGAGACGGCTGCTCGTGCAGGTATTGTCCAGGGTCTTAGTGATGGCTTCTTTGGAGCTGATCAACGCGTAACTCGGGAGCAGGCAGCAGTTATGATCGCCCGAGCTATGAGTCTGAAGCTCTCAGCCAATAATAGTAAACTGTCAGCTAGCTTGGCTAAATCATTTACGGATTCTACGGTAATTGACTATTATGCTCGTCCTGCCATTGAGGCAGTAAGCAAGCAGAAGATCATGGAGGGGAATCCAGTAACTGTTGCAGGCTCCAGCAAGCAACTTTATCAGTTTAACCCCAAAGGAAACTTGACCCGCGCTGAAGCGGCAAAAATTGCTGTAGAGTTATTGAAAAAGAGTACTAAGCTATTTCCTAAAAACTTGAGTTAATTAATGTAAGAACAACTGAGCATTATTGGAAGGACCTGTCCCTTGTGATAAAGGGTCGGGTCTTTTTGTAACTGTAAATCAGCTGTATAAATCACATTTATAATAGAAGAAATATTTATTTTACCAATAACTATTTTTGTAATTCACTAGAGTTTAAGATACAATAGCGGTAAATACACAATGATCTAGAGGGTGAAGTTAGCTAATGAAACCGATTTATTCGAAAGCCCAGCTGGGCTACATGAAAGCAAAGACACAGTTCGAGAAACAAGCAGTCATTCTGGAGAAGAAAATAGAAGATACACGTAAAACACAGGAAGTTTCCCAAGAAGTGATGGAAGGGCTTGTACAGGCGACTGGCTTCCATGATGCGTATAACAATTTGGTTTTGGCTGAGAATGACTTGATTGAATGGTCTCACACCACGATGAAGCATGAAAAGACGTACCGGGAAAATAGACAACCTATTGATGACATGTATCTAAGATTGAACAGTGATCCGAATATGCGTTCTCAAATTATTGATCTTGCGATGAAAATTCGCTAAGGCATAGAAACGAAACTTTACGAAAGGCATTCCATATGGAATGCCTTTTATTTATATTTTACATTTAGAAGAATTTGTCGCTTCATGGAGCGGGTTTGCGGGTATAAATAAACGTCCCCTTTCATTCATACACCATATAATTTCACGCAGCTTGCTTTATCTCTATTGAATTTATGGTTTTGAACATCAAATTACCCGCACTGTATCAATACATAAATAAGTTCAAAACTTTTTTTGAGGAATCCGCAACTTTTTGAAATCTGCTGCGTTTAAGATGTAGAGTCAAAAACATTGGGCCTCTTACCAAGAATGACCTCGTGAAGAATCTTGTCTATTTATTAGAAAAAATTGCTTTACGGCGAGAGTAACCCATTGTATAATACGTTAGGTAGGATTAGGAAACTACTCTATTTTCGTATGGTTCTATTATTATGATTGTTTACAAGTTTCTGTGATATGCTCACAGACATCATTTATATTAACTTGCTCAGGACTCTGGAAAGGGGGTGCAACAATATATGAGGAACACGAGCGAAACTATTAAAGAAAATTCCCATGTTATGAACGCCCAAGGAGGAGAAAAAAAGGTTATGAAGAAAATTTTATCCGTAGCATTGTCTACAGCAATGGCATTCTCGATGTTTGCATCTGTAGCATTCGGTGATACAGCAGTTTCACCACAACAACAGTTTGATGCATTGAAAGCAAAAGGTGTTTTCACTGGTTACCCAGATGGAACAGCTGGTTTGGACAAAGAGATGACTCGCGCTGAGTTCGCAAAAGTTATCACTAAATTGCTTGGTCTGAAAGAAATTACTGGTGTTTATTCTTACAACGATAAAAACTACAATGCTAAAAACTGGGCTGCTCCTTACATTGAAGCAGTAACAGCTGCAGGCATTATGGAAGGTAAAAACGTTGAGAAGAAAATCTTCGACTTCAACGGTAAAGTAACTATCGAAGAAATGGCGAAAGTTCTGACAATCGCTTTGGATCTCGAAGTTCCAACTGAAACTAACAACTCAGCAACAGCTTGGGCTAAAGGTTATGTTCAAGCAGCTATCAACGCTGGTCTGCTTGATTCCAGCTTGAACTTCCAATCCAATGCTTCCCGTCAATTGCTTGTAGGCGCTGCTTACGCAATTGATCAAGAGCAAAGCTTGAAAGTTGCTTCTTACGATGTAACTGAAGCTGGTAAAGTTGTTACTTTCAAAATGAGTGACGGCGAATCCGTTAAAGTGACTTTGGATAAAGCTCTCGAAGCCAACAAAGAAACTGAAGTGAAATTTACTTACAAAGATAAATCTTTCACTGAAAAAGTAACTTACAAAACAACTGTAGCTCAAGCAGTTCAATCTGTTAAAGCTGGAAACCTGAAACAAGTTGTTGTAACATTTGACGGTACTGTTGATGAAACTACAGCTACTGAAGTAAGTAACTACACGATTGCTAACAAAACAATTGATAGTGCTACATTGTCTGATGACAAAACTTCTGTAACTTTGCTTTTGGCGGACGGTAGTGCTTTGAATTCTCAAAGAGCAACTGACCTCAAAATTGCTAACGTTAAAAATGCTGACGCTACTAAAACTTTCTCACAAACAGTAAGCTTTACTCCAGCTGATGTTACAATTCCAACTGTTGAATCTGTAACTGCCCTGGGAACTAAAGCAATTAAAATTAAATTCAGTGAGCCAGTTGATAGAAGTCAAGCTGCTGTTTCTGGTAACTACCGTGTAGATGGCAATGTTGTTGCAGCTTCTGTAAGCTACAGCTATCCAGATACAGTAATCTTGACAACTAACCTGACTGAAGGCGAACACACGTTGACAGTAAGTAAAGTTCAAGATTTCTCTGGTCTGACAATCGTTCCTGTTGATAACAAATTCACAGCAACTGTTGATACTGCAGCTCCAGAAGTAACATCTGTAACTTCTACGGATCTGAAAAAAGTAGTAGTGACATTCAATGAGCCAGTTAAAAATGTAACTAGCGCTTATGCTAATACTACTTCCAACTCTGCAAGCATCTCTGTTTCTGACAACAAAGTGACTCTGACGTTCGCTAACAACCTGAACTTGTCTGAGAATGCAATTACACTTAAAGGTGTAAGAGATTACAGCGATAATTCTGCTGATCGTACAACTACAGTAACACCAACTTTGGATACTACTCGTCCAACAGTTGTATCCACAGGCTTTGCTCAAGATGCTAATGGTAACTACATTGCAACATTGAAATTCAGCAAAGACGTATCCAGAACTTCTGCCGAAACACGTTCTAACTACGTTCTAACTGATAAAGATGGTAAGATTGCTAGCATTACTGGAATCAACACTTACGGATATCCTACTGGTGCTATTGAGTACAACAGCACTAATAAAACAGTTAGTGTGAACCTTGGTAAATCCATTGGTGATGATACGTACACTCTGACTGTATCTGGTATTCAAGATACTTCAACAATTGCAAACACACTGTTGCCGTACGCTCTTGTAGTAAATGGCGCTGAAGCAAGAGTTGGTAAAATTGATCGCTCTTGGATTGCTAATGGATATGTGTATGTAGAGTACAACACTAACGTTGCAACTAGTGGTACAGGAAGCGCTTTGGAGCCTGAAAAATACACAGTTGGTGGCACAGCAATCACTACCTACGCTTCTGATGTAGAGTTGGTTTCTGCTAATACTGTTCGTATTTCTCTTGACAACAAACCATCCAGTCTTACTGTAAATAATGGTTCAATTCTGACAGCAAGCTACATTGCTAATGCTGATGGAGAATATATTACTGAAGGTGGATCTTACCAGTTGAGATCGACAATTGGTACTTCTTCTGTAGCAGCAACTTCCGCTTATGCAACTAGCAGAACTTCTGTAACAATTGAATTTAACGCTGCGATCTCCTTTGTAAATCCTACTGGATTCACTGTAGATGGCAAAAAACCAAGCAACTACAGCTTGAGCAACGATCGTAAAACGTTGACACTTACGTTCTCCGATGCCAACAAACTTGCTGCTGATTTCACTGGAGCAATCAATGTAGAAGCAGGTGCAGCACAGGATACATTTGGTAACAATGTAACTGTTGGAGTAACAGTTAAAGACCAAATTAAACCTGAGGTTGATGAAGCTTCTGCTGCATTCTCAGCAACACAAGCAACTTATCTTTATGTTACAGCAAGTGAAGATCTGCAAATTAACAGTGACTTGGTAACTCAAGCAGCTGTTAAGAGATTGTTCACTGTAACAGTTAATGACACTAAAACTACAGACTTTACTGTAGGTGTTGATACTGTTAACCCTAATAAACTGTACATCAAATTTGATGTTGCACCAGCAGCTACTGATTATGTTTCCGTATCTTTCAACGGATCTAACAATGCTGGTTCCAAAGCAATCACAGATAAATCTGCTGATAAAAACGCTTTGACTACTTTCGATGTATCTGATCTCGTTTCTAACCTGAAATAATATTATTATTTCAACCTAAAGACCTCCCTTGGGAGGTCTTTTTTATTCATTCAAAATAGTATCATTATTGTTATACATATTCTGGAATTATGCTATAAAATAAAGATAACGATGCAACTAAGATGTTCATTTTAACGTTTAATGAGTAAAGTGATTTCAAATTTACTGTCTATTTTTTATATTGGAGGTTCTTGTGAATAAAAAATTGAAGAAATTCATAGTCGTAGGTGCTGTATTGGGTATGACTCATACTTTATGGATTGACGATCTTCAGATTGTTAGAGCTGCAGCTTCTTCTAATAAGACAGCTCAAGCTCAAAAAGCTGTTAAAACGTTGGCTAATCTTCCGGCTGTTAAACTATCAACCAAAATTAATGTCAAAATTACTGATGTAAACGTGTTAACACAAGACGAAGGCAAGCTTATTACGTATACCCTCACATACACTAACAATGAGAAAAAAAGTTTGCAGTTAGTTGATTACTGGACAAAGGTGCGAAGTAAGGGAGGAACGATCTATACTTCCAAATTGCTGACGCAAGATGCAGAGAAAAAGAGTGTTGCTGCTGGCTCTACCTTATCCGTTACATATGTGACGACTGTCGGAAAAAACGTACAGCTCAGCAATCTGAATTTCGAAATTGTAAAATGGGACTTCAGCAAGCCAAATTATGAAAGCATTCTGGGAAAAATCAATATTCCTGCCTCGTACACGGTGGCTACCCCAGTGAATACAGTCAAAAAGGTACGGATTAATGATATTCCAATAAAAATAAAAGTTCAGGGTTTACAGACATTCTCTGCCTCAGACACATCCAATTATGCAAGTGTGAAAATTAATCTGCATAACGTTGGCTATAAGGGATTGGAAAATCCGAACGTGAAGTGGGTTCTGAGAACAAAAGGTGGTAGCAGCTACCCACTTACTCTGAATTCGAACGATACAACGTACAGCTTACAGCCTCAAGAGTCCAAAAGCATAAACTATATAACAACTGTTCCCAAGAAGGTAAAGCTGGATGGGGCTGAGCTTATTATGGTTCAAGAAAATGAAGCTGAGAAATCGGTTATTCCACTCGCGACCATGCAAACGCCAAAATCAAATTCGCTGCAAAATACAGAAATTAAGGTTGGCAAGGTCCATACAATAACGCTCGATGACAATAAAGGCAAGATGGCTACGAGTGTGGGAGACGTCAGTGTAAGTCAGACTCATGGCAATAATTACTATACCGTTAACTTCAAATTTAAAAACACAGGCTCACGGGAAGTTTTAGTACCTAAATATGAATTCTCCGTTCAAAACAAAAAAGGGAATGATTATCCGTTGTCTACCAAGGCACTGGATAATTTAAAGTTGAAACCGGATGAAGAGCGGTTAGTTCGTCTGACATTTAGTTTGCCTTACGATGAAGCAGATGGAACACTGAAATTGGTTATGAATACACCAAAAGCTGAGGGTGCAGAGGGTACGGAAAGCAAAGAGATTAAATTCTCCTATCCTGCTGGAACATACATCCTGCCCAAAGCCAACTCCATGCAGCAGTCCATTGGTACAGAGAGCACACTTCAGATTGAGAATGGAACATTGGGTGTAACATGGAATTCTGTTCAGCGTCTTCCTTGGGATAACGCTGATGTCCTGTCAGCAAGAGTAACTTTACGTAATATATCTACGAATACAATTAAGCTTCCTGAGCTAAAAGGGATGTTATCAATAGATTCAGCAGATATACCAAATACTCAGCTGCTCGTAAGTCAAAATTCTGCTTTATTGGGACCAGGGATGTCGGTCGATATACATTTATTAACTTCACTTCCTACCAATTTGGATGTAGCTCAATTACAAGTGGCATTGTCTGAAGTAGTAGGTGAAAATTCATCTGAATTGATTAGACTTACACACATTGGACAGCTCCCGCAGGTTCCTCAAGTAGTGTTGGGAACTAAATATGCATTGAATACACCTGGAAAGAAATCTGAACTTCAAGTGAAAAGAACACTGATCTATCCAGGAACGTCTTCCGATATTGTATACACGGAGCTTCAGGTGAAAAATATTGAGGATCGGCAAATTGATCTAGCCAAATTAACAGGATATTACGAATCCAAAAATGGTGAGTATTACAAAACAACAGTTAAACAGATTGATTATCCAGCAGGGCCTAGTGATTCTGCATTAGTAACTATGTGGTCCAAGATTCCGAGGAAAACGGTTGTCTCCGATATGAGGTTATTGATTGGTGAGACCGTGAGTGGGGAGAACACAGGGAAAGAGGCTACTGGTACTGGTGCCGGATATGTAGATGCAGCTTCATTCGAGCTTAAACCTGATCAGGAGTCCACATTAAGCACAATTAAAAATCTTGCAATCTATCCTTACTCGCTTCAAACGAGAGACTTTAAAGCTTCTCTTAGTGGTGGATCAACGGTGAACCTCTCATGGAATTATGATGCTGCACGAAATAATGAGTTGAACTTGCCAGAAAGTGAGCACAAACTTATTGTGCAAGTGATTGAACCTACTGGAAAGGTATTCGATAAAGAGATTGTATTGGACAAAGATTTGAAAGAAGGTAACAACCAATTTTTGAATTGGGCGATTCAAGATGTTGTTTTTGAAGATCGACGTAGTGGTGCTTATAGCATTGCTATATATGATGAGTTCCAGGGTCAACGGATCAAGCTGGCAACACAGGCAATGGGTTTTGTTCCAGCTGTCGGCAATCTACCAGGTGCAGAATGAGTCATAGATTAAGCATCGTTGTGAAATCTTTCTATTAAAGATATGATAGAGAATGACGACAATTATATTTAGATTATCTTTATAGAAAGGAAGGTATACTAATTAATGAAACCTTATATGAAAGTATCCCTGGCTGCGTTGGCCATTGGTGTTGGCGTGTGGGTTGGGTCTGTATACAGCAATACGGCAATTGGTGCAGGTACAAGCCAACCGGGAACAGCAGATGATCCGGTAGTGACGAAGAGTTATGTGGATCAGCAAATACAAAAGGCTATGGGGGGAAGCGCGAACACGGGGTCTGGAAGTACATCAGGTAGTAACAGTGGATCTACAGGAACTGGCAGCACGGGTGGAGACACAACGCTTCCTCCATTGGTCTCTGGAGCCTCTGATGCCGTTGAGATTGTGACTGTGAAGCCTGGTCAACAGCTTATCGGTACATCTGGCGCGGAGTTCATCGTGCGTAGCGGTAAAGCTGTGATCGTCAGTGAAGGTACGAATGGTGTAGCTGATCTGACGGACGGGGTTGATTTGACGAATGGTCAGACAGCACCGACCAATCACTTGCTCTCTTTTCCAAGAGATGGACGGGGTATAACGGTATTGGATGGTAACAAGTACAGCTTGACTGTCATGGTACGTGGTGGATATTCTCTGAAATAGGATGAGCACTTATCAGACTTTTTATTCATTTCATTTGTTCAGATTAACCAGTTCTAACAATCATTAATACGGCTAGCCAGCCCTGTTCCTGCTCACTCTATAACTGTACACAACCAATAACCGGAGGTGCAGGAATCATGGCTAGAAGCAATCGCAAAGTGGTACCCGAAAGTCGTCAGATGCTGGATCAAATGAAGTATGAAATTGCCGCTGAATTTGGTCTGAATGTGGGATATGGCGGTCGAGGTCTTGCTGGTGCAGATACTGAATTTGGTTCTGAACTGGGTGAGGTAAGTGATCACTCCTATGGTCAGTATAAAGGCTGGGGCCATCTGACTTCCCGTGAGAATGGATCGGTCGGCGGAGAGATTACAAAAAGGCTGATTCGCCAGGCACAGCAGCACTTATAGGGTGTTTTCCTTATCCCAATCCGTTTGACACGTCTTGACAAATACGTTAAGATGGCAGTTGAGGTACGCAACCTTTTCCGCTAGGGAAAGGTTGATTTTTTGTTGAGGCCATTACCTGAAAAATCCTTATCTTCGTAACTGCGGACCCTGCGTCCTTATTCCGCCCGGAAAGCTTTCGAGGGTACAGTGAACGAATCAACGTAAATGTTTTGTTCGGGCAATCGCCATACTACTCGTTATGGGAGGTTGAAACTTCAATGTCTATTAAAGGCCGACATCTATTCACATCGGAGTCTGTAACTGAAGGACATCCGGATAAAATTTGCGACCAGATCTCGGACGCCGTATTGGATGCGTTTCTAGCGAATGATCCAAATGCTCGTGTAGCGTGCGAAGTTTCCGTAGCTACAGGCCTTGTGCTTGTCATCGGTGAGATCAGCTCCGCGTCTGAATATGTGGACATTCCGTCCATCGTTCGTAATACGATTAAGGAAATCGGGTACACTCGTGCCAAGTTCGGTTTCGACTATAATACTTGTGCAGTCCTGACTTCTCTGAACGAGCAGTCTGCTGACATCGCCCAAGGCGTTAACGCAGCTCTGGAGAACCGTGACCCGGAACAAATGGCTCGCGAGACAGAGAACATTGGTGCTGGTGACCAAGGTCTGATGTTTGGTTTTGCAACGAACGAAACACCTGAACTTATGCCTTTGCCAATCGCATTATCGCACCGTATCGCTCGCCGTTTGGCTGAAGTGCGTAAAAACGGTACATTGGAATATCTTCGTCCAGATGGTAAAACTCAAGTAACGATTGAATACGACGGTGACAAACCGGTACGTGTTGATACAATCGTTGTGTCTACTCAGCATGCTGAAGAGACTCTACTTGCGCAGATCCAAAAAGACATCAAAGAACATGTAATTCTGCCTGTCGTTCCAGCTGAATTGCTGGATGAGCAGACTAAATATTTCATCAACCCAACAGGACGTTTCGTTATTGGCGGACCTCAAGGAGATGCAGGACTGACTGGACGTAAAATCATCGTTGATACCTATGGCGGTTATGCACGTCACGGCGGTGGCGCATTCTCCGGTAAAGATCCAACAAAAGTAGACCGTTCCGCAGCATATGCAGCTCGTTATGTAGCGAAAAACCTTATTGCTGCAGGTCTTGCCGACAAAGTGGAAATCCAGCTCGCTTATGCGATTGGAGTTGCCAACCCGGTATCGATCAACGTGGATACATACGGAACAGGCAAAGTCAGCGAAGAGAAATTGGTTGAGCTTGTGCGTAACAACTTCGATCTTCGTCCGGCTGGTATTATCCGTATGCTGGATCTGCGTCGCCCAATTTACAGACAAACAGCTGCTTACGGTCACTTCGGCCGTACAGACCTCGATGTACCTTGGGAACAAGTGGACAAAGCAGACGTTTTGAAAGAGCAAGCAGGTCTGTAAATTGATTCTGTAAATAGATAGAGACTCTAAGACCCCTGATTCTTATGAATTGGGGGTCTTTCTTGTTATAGAGCGCTATAAAATATACCAAGTTTTTGGACATCAAGAGCTGGAAGTTAGTGAAGTTGGATTACCGACCTCTAGCCTATCATTAATATGCAGTTATTTCTAAAAAAAACTGGGCATTTGACCGACATACATAAAGAGGTCTGCCTGTCAGATGATTAGGGAAATAGAGGTGAAAGGGGACATTGTTTTGAATAAAATACAAAGTTTAATGAAGAAGAGTGTAGTATGGGCACTGACTGTACTGCTTGTAATTACTGCATGGCCTATGGGAGGAATGAGTCATATCCGGGCTGCATCGGGATTGTCCGATCTAGGTATAACCAATACGATCCCAGCAGCAGGTGCGGTGGGTGTGAATGGTGCACAGCCTATTACGATTGAATTTAGTCAACCCGTCAAAAAAGGAACGGGAAATATCACGATTAAGCGGATAACGGATAATAAGGAAGCTGTCACGCCTGTTTCTGTATCCAATAGTACGGTCGCTGTTGATAACAGTGAAGATCCTTCTTCGCCATTTGGAACAACCGTGACGATCAGCGGTGTAAACCTTGCTGGAGGCGGATATTATGTACTTATTGATCAAGGCGCGTTTATGTATGCAGACGAGACTGCCTTCCCGGGTATTTCAGATGCGAGTCGATGGACCTTCTGGACAGCAGGGGTTGGAGCACCGACAGTCACTCAGTTATCACCTCTTAATTCAGCAACAGGCGTATTGCCTGCGGCAAATTTGAAATTAACTTTCAGTAAAGATGTATATCCTGCAAGTGGAACTTTTAATATTTACAAAAACAGTGACGACACATTGGTTGAATCGATTCCGGTGACTTCTTCTCAAGTTACGGGTGGAGGAACTTCAATTATAACTGTCGATCCTGCGAATAATATGGTGAACAACACTAAATATTATGTTGTTTTGACAGCAGGTGCTTTTCGGGATGCACAACAAAATGAATTATCTGCAATTGCCAAAGGAAGCTGGGCGTTTACCGTTTCAACGGATACTACCGCACTTACGGTATCATCCCTCTATCCTGCAGATGGAGCAACGAGCGCTCCAATCAATAGTGAATTGACCATTACGTTTAATAAAGAGCTGGATACCGCTTATATGGGGACAGTTACACTGCGCAAAGCAAGTGGCAGCACAGTGGCTGTTACACCCATTATCAATACCTCAAATTTGCGTCAGGTAAGAATCGTGCCACAAATGGCGCTGGAAAACAATACGATTTACTATGTAGATGTTGCAGCAGGGGGATTCAGGGATAAGGCAGGGAATGTATTTTCCGGTTTGACTGGAACGGCATCTTGGAGTTTCAAAACGTATACGAAGGACACGACGGCTCCAGTTCTTCAGACAGCAAAAATGTATACCAATACCATCATTAAGCTTACATATAATGAGACGTTGAACAGTTCCGTTTATCCGTTAACTTCGAGCTACACGGTAACGGTTAACGGCGAAGCCAGAACGGTAAGCTCTGCCTATATTTCTGGCGATAGCGTATATGTTGTGTTAGACACGGGCGTGGCTGTGGGCCAGATTGTACGTCTTTCCTATACGCCAGGTATTCGACCTGTACAGGATTCATCATCGAATTCTGCAGCATCGCTGTCAGGACGTGAAGTCGTGAACAGTTTGGACTCAGTCATGTCTAAACCCAAAAGCGGGTATGTAAGCGGAAGTACACTTACTTTGTATTTTCCTGAAAGTATCTACATCACAAATATAGATGCTAAAAATCAATTTACCGTAACGGCAAGTGGATCAAATGTAGGGATAAGTTCCATTTCATTAAGTAGCAGTTCTGCAGTGGTATTGTACCTTGATCGTAGTATCACTAACACAGAAGTTGTGAAAGTTTCCTATACACCGGGCTCTTACCCGCTAAAAGACTCACGCAGCCAGGCGCTAGCAAGCTTCAGCGATTTTTATGTACGTAACAGTCTCGATACAGTAGCTCCTGAATTTCAGAGTGCAGAAGTGAACGGTTCGAAGCTGATGATTAAGTATAACGAGGCTCTGAGTACAACAAATGTACCGCTAAAGAGTCAATTTTCTGTTCTAGTTAACGGTGCACCGCTCTATGTGACTGCTGTAGATATTCAGGATGATACGATTACGCTGACATTGGCTTCAGCTATTACATCGAATCAAAATGCCACTTTATCCTACGTACCGGGAGCGCTACGAGTAACAGACCTGAACGGAAACCCGGCTGGTTATATTAACCTGGTTCCGATTACGCAAACATCAGGGACTGGAAATGTGAAATCTGCGGTAATTCAAGGGGATACGGTTACGCTAACGTTTACTTCGAATCTGTTGACACAGTCCGGCTTGACGAATTCACAATTCGTAGTAAAGGCAAATGGAACATCCGTTAACGTACTTACAGCATCTTCGTCAGGTTCGTCAGTAGTGTTGAAACTGTCCACATCGGTTGCTGCTGGGCAAACGGTTACTCTATCCTATGCTCCAGAGTATGTCCCCCTTAGAGATAGCCAAAACCAAGTTGTGGCAGCATTTGGACCCATTACGTTAACCAACAATGCTAGCGGTTCAACAACGGGTTCCACAACATTACCAGCATGGCTGAGTGCGAGAGATGCCGTATTATTCGGTCAATCCATGTATGTGTTAAGCCCAGAAGCCGCTACCACTAGTTCCGTGCAATCCAGATACAGTCGTTCTATACATCAGTATTCTGTTGATGCAGACAAATTAACGCAAGGATTCCAATATGCAGCGAGTCTAGGCGGGGAATCACATATGCTGACTTTTGATGTCCCAACCACTGACACCGTAGCTTATGTGGCGCTCCCACTGAAGGGTCTTGAAGATAGCTATACACGTGACAAAAGTGCTGCTATAGGCATACGTCTTGCAGATGAGCTATGGATGATTCCTTTGTCCAAACTAAACTTCACTTCAATTGCCAACAGTGTAGGCAGTACAACGACTGAAGCGAAACTTATCGTTCAACTCGAACCAGTTCCCTCTACAGTTTCTGGCACAATGGATGGGGCGCTTGTTGGAGCCAATGCTCAGAAATTGTCAGCTTTGACGGACGTCTATATTGCAGCTTCCAGTCCTTACAAGACATCTGTAGAGCAGCAAGTAAACAGCGAACTGTGGATACGTCTGACAGGTACGGTTACAAGTGGAACTACAGGTTATGTTCAATTTGACAAAACGATAGCTCGATTATCGAATGTTCCTCATACTCCAGTGCAGTTGAATGGAGCCCTGGTATTAAAAGGGAAACTTACTGGTAATCAGACGGTTGTTGCCGCCCAACATATTGTGCGATTCTCTGATACCACATCTCATTGGGCAGGCACGGTTCTAGAAGAACTTGCTGCAAAATGGATCATTGATGGTCAAACCGGCACGAATTATCAGCCTGACATGAATATTACTCGTGCAGAGTTCGCGGTCATGGTTGCCAAAGGACTAGGGCTTACAGGGAGCCAGGAAACAGCTCAGCGTTTCGGTGATGTCTCTTATGGATCAACAACCAGTGCATACATCGGTGCTGCTGCCAAAGCGGGAATTATTACAGGGAATACAGATGGTACATTTAAACCTAACAATCTGATTACTCGTGAACAAATGGCAATTATGATGGTGCGTGCGCTGGATTATGGTGGGAAGTCTGTTACACTCAAGACGTCTGCCGCCTCAACATTAACCAAATTCAAGGATAACAAAAAGATCCAATCGAAGGAACAGGTGGCTAAGGCAGTTCAGGAAGGGGTCATCCAAGGGATGACATCAACAAGCTTCCAACCAACAGGTAATGCAACTCGTGCACAGGCAGCAGTGATGCTGAAGAGAGTATTAAATAAATTAGGGTATTTATAACTTCGATGCAATAAATCCAATCTATTCAATTCAATCTTCCTAGAGCAATAGCAATGATTATTTGTTAAGTGAACTTCGAATGTACATACAATTATGTACATTCGAAGTTTTTTTATTAAAAGCAGCTTATAAGATGGGGGTTATAACCTCAATGTTGGCTCGGGGCGTAACTTTTTCCACAAAAAGTAGTCTATTAATAGAAGAGTATACTAGAAATCTCGCTATCTGCTGCCACATGGCAGAGATCGTGATATCTAAGATTGATATACAAGATGGGAGAGACGTTTCAAACATGCTGGGGAAACAAGAGAAACGGCTGAACGACGTTAAGGGTAGCAAGGCGAAGAAATGGGCGATTGTGACGCTGGCAGGCGTGATCTGGATTGCACCGGTTCTGGGAGCGGGACAACAGGTGTGGTCGGGAAGTTCATGGCAGTCGGTGGCTGCAGCAGCTTCTACAACAACAAGCAAATTGAGCGAAGAAATTCTGACTTCGGGTGCGAAGTTGATGAAATACAATTATACAACGACACGTTCCGGCTCGAAGGTGAACGTACTGGCAGATGTCATTCAAGTGGATTTGCAAAATCCCTATGTGAAGCTGGATGTCATGACAGGCAAGGGCGGCAATCTGAATAGTAAACAAAGCACGGGTGGCATGGCTAAGGAAAATGGTGCAGTAGCCGCCGTGAACGGCGATTATTTCAATGTATCCGGGGAACTTGCCCCAATCGGTGGACAGGTCTCGGATGGGGTCCTCGTATCTACTCCATCCGAACTGTCAGGGATGTATGCCCTCACCGTAACCAAAGACGGCAAGCCAATGATTGATGAATATTCATTCGATGGCACCGTGAAGGCAGATGATGGTTCAACGTTTGCTTTGCGTGGGATAAATAAAGAGGACTACACGGTCGAATCGAGCTCGGTGAAGTACAGTCACGCCAATTCGATGTATATTTATACACCGGCTTGGACATCAACGAAGCGGCCGAATGATCCTTCCACAACACCAACCGAGGTACTTGTACAGAACGGTGTAATCACCCAAATTTCGGATAAAAAGGCGTTAAACATGACGGTGCCGGCAGATGGGTACATTTTGCGTGCGCATGGAACGGCAGCGACATGGATTATGACTCACTTGGCGGTAGGCCAGACGTTGAGTGCGGATTACAAGTTGAAAGCCAAAACGACGGGGGAGACCGTTGATCCTAGCAACCTGCAGATGATGATCGGAGGTCATACCATTCTGGTGAATGGTGGCAAGGCGGCTACTTTTTCCCGTGATATCGCTGCTTCCGGTATCGGTGGCATTCGTGCGAGAACAGCAGTCGGCTACTCTCAAGATGGTCGGTATGTCTACATTATTGCAGCGGAGAAAAACAGTAACAGCAGCGGTTTGTCGCTGACCGAACTGCAATCCTTCATGACCAGTATTGGTGTATGGAAAGGCATGAACTTGGACGGAGGCGGCTCCACAACGATGGTAACTCGTCCGCTTGGCGAGGAGACAGCAGGACTTACGTTCAACACGGAGTACGGTACAGAGCAGCGTCAGGTCGTAAACACGCTGGGCGTGTTCTCTACGGCTCCAGAAGGTAAGCTGAAGGGTTTTGCCGTGAGTGGTAGCCAAACATTGCTGGTAGGGCAAGAGGGCAAGTATACAGCCAAAGGATATGACACCTACTATAACCCGATTGCGACAGGCGATATTAAGATGACATGGAAATCGAGCAACAACGGCATTGTGAGTGTAAGCAATGGAACGATCAAAGGTGTAAAACCAGGCACAGCTACGCTGACTGCAACTAGTAATGGTGCTTCATCTTCCATTAAAGTTACCGTGCTGGGCGGAAGTGAACTGGCTTCGCTGACAGCCGGATCTGGCTTGGGATCGCTCCAAGCGGGCACAACGATTTCCATTCCAGTAACGGCGAAGACCAAAGACGGACAAAGTGTCACGGTGCCAGCGGACTCGCTGACTTGGGAATTTATTGGATTCAAAGGTAAAGTGGTTGCAGACCAATTAACCGTATCCTCTGTGAACTCCGGCGCTCAAGTTGGCTATGCGATCGGTCGTTATGACGGCTACAGCACGGTGGTTGTGCTTTCCGCTGCGGCAAGTGAAACAATGTGGGAGAACTTCGAGAATGTAAGCTACCCGATCAACTTCACGACCAACGCATCAGGTGTAACTGGATCGGCGTCCGTGACAGCGGGAACAGGTGAAAAAGCCGGCTCCAAGGTGCTGCAGCTGAGCTATGACATGACCGCAGGAATAGGGAAAATGTATGCATATGCCCAATTGAACGGTTCCACTGGCAAAGAAGTATCTGCAACTGCGACATCCATGTCGATGGATGTTATGGGAGATAAGAGTCTGAACTGGCTGCGTGCCGAATTTACGGATGCCAGTGGCAAAACGGTATATGCTGATCTCGCCAAGGCGATTGATTGGGACGGTTGGAAAAAGCTGAATGTGGACCTGAATGGGCTGAATATATCTTATCCGGCGAAGCTGAAACGGGTTTATGTGGTGAATGTGGAAGAAGGTCAGGATGAGCGTGCGAAGACAGGCACGGTTGCTTTTGACAACATTGCTTTCACCATGCCATCCAAATCCAGTGAAGTGGGCTTGCCTACAGGAACTGCTTCACTAGTGCTTGGACAGAAATCCATGACCGTAAACGGAACGAAAAAGGCAATTGATGCTGCGCCAGTACTGAAAAATGGTACAACATATGTCCCAATCAAGCATGTATTGGATGCTTTTGGTGGGCAGGCAAGCTGGGATAGCAAAAATCAACGGATTACCGTTGTGCGTGGCGGCAAGCTGATTGATCTGGTTGTTGGCCAGAAAGAATTCATCATCAATGGCAAAAGACAAAGTGCAACAGTAGCACCTTACGTATCTGGTGGTAGGACTTTAGTCCCTCTCAGACTCGTTTCAGAGCAGCTTGGACTGACTGTAAAATGGGAACAGAACACGAAGACCGTTACCATCTCATCGTGATATGGTATGATATATACCGGAAACGATAGAAATGGAGTCGAACAAACGTGGATTTACAAGCCGATGCCATAGACCGCGTCATAAAAAACGCCATACAAGTCATGGAAAACAGTAAATATCAAATGTTTGAGATTATGGACTCGACTCGGAATGAGCTGAAAACGCTGAACGAGGAATTGAAGTCGGTTCTGAAGGAGACGGCGGAAACGATCGAGAAAGTAGATCAATTGGAGCTCAACTACCGCCGCTCCAGAATCCGGCTAACTGAGGTTAGCCGCGACTTCGTCCGTTATTCCGAGCATGATATCAAGCAGGCGTATGAGAAAGCGACGCAGTTACAGCTGGATCTGATGATTTACCGTGAGAAGGAAATGTATCTGAAAGCCCGTCGGGATGATCTGCAGAAGCGTGCCAAAAATGTGGAAGCTTCCGTGGAGCGCGCCGAGACGATCGGTTCCCAGATGGGGGTTGTACTGGAGTATCTGTCGGGTGAGTTGGGTCAAGTGACCCGCATCATTGAATCCGCCAAAAATCGACAAATGATTGGTTTGAAAATAATTTTGGCCCAGGAAGAAGAGCGGAAACGTATTGCCCGTGAGATCCATGACGGACCTGCGCAGATGCTCGCAAATCTAGTACTTAGGACGGAAATTGTAGAAAGAATGCTCATAAAGCAGGATTTTAAGATGGTCCAGGCCGAAATAGTAGATTTGAAAGGCCAGGTTCGTTCGAGTCTTGGAGAAATGAGAAAAGTTATTTTCAATTTGCGTCCTATGGCACTGGATGACCTGGGATTGATTCCAACGCTTCGGAAGTACGTGCAGGATTTTGAAGAAAAAACAAAAATCCGCTCGCTTTTTGAAACGAGAGGCAAGGAACACCGTTTGTCTTCGGCAATGGAGGCTGCGATCTACCGCCTCGTGCAGGAAGGTCTGTCCAATGCTGCGAAGCATGCTTATCCCACTTATGTTGTAGTGGAAATTACATACCAGGCTCAGCTCGTTAAGATTGTCGTGCAGGACAATGGGCTTGGGTTCAAACCGGAGCTTCTTGCGAAGAAGAGCAAGGATCATACCCACTTCGGTCTGATTGGGATGAGAGAGCGGGTTGAACTGTTAGAAGGAAGAATAGAGATCGAATCCGCGGAAAATCAAGGAACCAAAATAGTGATTCATATCCCGACAAACGTGGATAAGGGAAAGGAGTAGCAGGATGGAAAACCGTGATACTGGCAAGACATCGATTAAAGTTCTTTTGGCTGATGATCATCAGCTGTTCCGTGAAGGTCTGAAACGCATTTTAAATATGGAGGACGACATTGAGGTCATCGGCGAATGCGGCGATGGGATTCAGGTGCTCGAATTCTGTAATCAGGATAAACCGGACATCGTCTTGATGGACATCAACATGCCTGTGGAAAACGGGGTTGAAGCGACGGAGAAATTGCGTGAGCTGTTCCCGGATGTCAAAGTCATTATCTTGTCTATTCATGATGATGAGAGTTATGTGTTCGAGACGCTGCGTAAAGGTGCTAATGGCTACCTGCTGAAAGATATGGAGGCCGAGTCCCTGATCAATGCGATTCGTTCCGTTCATGAAGGGCATGCATTCATCCACCCTAAAGTAACTGGCAAACTGATCATGCAGTTGCGTCGGATGACGTACCTTAATGAGACAGGGGCAATGAGCGAAGGAGCTTCCAAGGAAGCAGGCGTTAAATTTGTCGCTGGCGACAATAATCCGCTTACTCGTCGTGAGGCTGAAGTTCTGCGTCTGATGGCTGAAGGTAAGAGCAATAAAATGATTGGTGAGTTCCTGTTCATCAGTGAGAAAACAGTAAAAAACCATGTCAGCAGTATTCTGCAGAAGATGGAAGTGGACGATCGTACACAAGCGGTTATCAACTCGATCAAATATGGTTGGGTTACCCTTTAATATACGATTGTATTTAGATGCAGTTTGATTATAGCAATTATAGGATTCTGTTTACTCGCGCCCATTCCAGAATGTTGGACTGGTTAGCGGGTTAATGGACTTTATTACTGCAAATGAGCAAAGTGTGAAGTTAGGCGAACTTATGTTCAAGCTTCGGCATGAATGAGTGAACGACCTGGCCTGTCTTCTTCATCCGGTGTCGATCAGAATGGAATATGCGCGTTTTGGATTTGCAAGTGTAACCCTTCGGGGGATGCAGCATATACTGCTGTATACAGGGATGTTCGCCATGGGTGAGCATGACCTTCCGAGGAGGTGCAGTTGCCATGGTTGCTCATCTGACTATGATTCTGCTCATATACTTCCTGGCGGCAATGGCCGTTCATGCCATGCACCAGCGCCATCTTTCCCGTCCGGACCCCGAAGGCTACGAGCAGATTATGCTCATTCCTTCCAATCAGGAGCAGCGGATTGAAGGCATTGTAAGAGCGCTTTGCCGGGAATTATTTTACCGTGGAAAGAGCTTCACATTGACGGTTGTCGCTGATCGTACGGAAGCCGAAACGGTTCGTATTATTGAGAAGCTTATGCTTAGGCAAGGAATGGAGCTATCCTACTTGTCCGCTGTCCCTTCCGATATGGAACAGGGCAATCAGACCGGGAAGCGTTCTATTCGCCTTATCGATTTGCGTGAGCCAAAGCAGTAGATGCTTTTTTTGCAACAGTTGGGTCCATTAATCGTGCAAGCTGCTGAGACAGACTGGCTAAAGCGTGTCATCAGTCAGAATGCACTTTCAATGAAGTTATGCCAGCTTGCCCAAATAAGCGTGAATTTCATCATGTTTGAGGTTAAAGATTACAGCTTATGCTGTAGTCTTTTTTTGTCATTGTAGCCAAGCTTGCTGTTAAATTAAATATGGGTTTTTATGCAATCTATGGTTATTGTCCCTGTTGGAGACTTGTGGGGATCGCAGGACGAACCTTTTTGAAATCAGAACTCTTAAGTTAAAAGTATAGACGATGCAGATTGGAAAAAGTTTCGCATGATCAAAGAAAGATTATCGCTACTCATTGAATGGGTAAAATGATCGTAACGATTGCTTTTGGAAACTACACGACTTGTGGGAGAACTGCATAATTGATATAGTGATAATACAAATGGATATTGAATGTATGAGATATGGACATGAGGCACATGCTCCGACGAATAGTCGGTGGGCATGTGCTTTTTTTGTGTTTCGGGACATGGAGGATGAGGGAGGAGAGCGGATGAAGGGTGGTTTGTATGTGTGCAGAGTTAGAGAAGAGTGGAAGATGGTGTTGTCACTGGATATCGGAGTGGATGTGGCATGGTGGCTTGAGGGGGTGAGCGGACAGCGGGTGCTGCGATGGTTGCTGTTACGCAGGGAGGTGCCTTTAAGTCAGGCCTCATGGATGGTAGAGAATTTTGAGGTGGAGCGAGGAATGGATCAGTGGGGAGGGGAGCATTGGCAGGTGTATATGCGACGCAAACTGGGAGAGTATGAGCGGGCTTCCGGGGAACTGGAGGCTAGGGGAGAGATGGCGGGCAAAGCGGGGATTACTGCGGAAAGAGGTGCGGAGGTGGGCGGGATGCCAGAGTCGTATCCCGCCGGGGAGTGGGCTCAGCTGGAGTGGGGCGCGGCCCTGCTGGCTGAGCGGCTTCGCGGCCGCCAATTGCTGGCGGCCGAGGCAGAGGCGCTGCTGGCGGACACGGCGCCGCAGCTTGCCTCGGTTTGGCGCGCGGCTGCGCAGCTCGCGCACCTGCGTGGGCGGCTGAGCATAACAGCCGCCCTGGAAGGGCCTGCCACGCGGCGGCAACGCCTCGCGTGGCTTGGTCGCGCGCATAGCGCGCCCCGCTGCCGCCGATGCGGCAGCTTTGCCGGGCAGCGCGTGCCCTGCGCTGCCTGCGGCCTGGCGGCGTGCGCATACTGCGAGGCTTGCCTCGCGCTGGGGCGCAGCCGTGCCTGTGCGCTGCTGCTGCGCAGCGCAGCGCCAGGGGCCATGCCACGCGGTGCATCGCAGCGTGGCACGGCCGTTATCCCCACCGAGGGCGAACTTGCCCGGTGGGGGCTTAGCCCTGCGCAGAGCGCGGCGGCTGCCGCGGCGCTGGCGTTTTTGGCCCGGCCATCCGCAGGGGATGGGCCGGGGCGGTTTTTGCTGTGGGCCGTAACCGGGGCCGGCAAGACGGAAATGATTTTCCCACTGCTCCAATACATATTAGAGCACGGTGGACGAGCGCTTGTTGCTACGCCGCGCCGGGATGTCGTGCTGGAGCTTGCTCCTCGTTTGGCAAAGGCATTCCCTGACATCTCGCTCGCTACGCTATACGGAGGCAGCACCGAGCGCTGGAAAGACGCACATCTCACACTCGCGACCACGCACCAACTGATGCGTTTTTACCAGGCATTCGATCTAGTCATTATCGACGAACTCGATGCATTTCCCTACCATAATGATCCCATGCTCGCTCATGCGGCGGCGTCTTCGTGCAAGCCTGATGGCCATTTTGTGTACCTGTCCGCTACGCCACCAGCTAGACTACAGCGGGAGGCAGCGCAAGGAAAACTCACTCACGCCAAAGTTCCAGTCCGCTTCCATCGCTTTCCTTTACCCGTACCACGTCTATTGAAAATGCCCACCGTCGCCGAGTGTATTCGTAAGCGAGAGCTGCCCGCCACACTAAAAAAGAGCATTCAATCCTCCTTGCTACGGGAAGCTCAGGTATTTGTTTTTGTGACACGGATCGCTCAGATTGAGGCATTTGTAAATCTCATGCGTCGCATGTTTCCACACATTCATATCGAAGGAACATCATCCCAAGATCCGGATCGTGCGAGCAAGGTTATTGCTTTTCGTGAACGGACCATACGCTTGCTCGTGACCACTACTATCTTGGAGCGAGGCGTCACCATTCCACGTAGCGATGTATTTATTTTGGATGCGGACAATGGCCTCTTTGACGAAGCTTCTCTGGTACAGATGGCGGGCAGAGCAGGTCGCTCCATGGATGATCCGGCAGGAAGAGTCGTCTTCGCATCATCCCGCCGTACGCGTTCCCAAGTGAAAGCGGTGGCCCAGATCCAAAAGATGAACAACATCGCAAAACGAAAAGGCTACCTTCACCCGCCAACTCACCAATAGATACTTAGGGAGGCATCATCCAATGTCGAACTGGCTAAGCAGCATCACTGACCACCTGCACCAACTCACCCATCGCCTGCATGGATTACTCGCCCCACCCGGAGCGACTTGTCTAACCTGTGGTACACGAGCCATATTGTCTCCGATATACCCCGGCATCTGTCCGCGTTGTGTGCAGCAAATTCCATGGATTCGTTCCATCCGCTGTCTGCGTTGTGGTCGAGGGATCGGCTGCCCGGACTGCGTCCGCCCACACATGCAAAACCGTTCTTTCATTTGCAACCGCAGCGCCGTCCAGTATAACGCTCTAATGAAGGAATGGATTGGGATGTACAAATTCAGAGGCCACGAGCGCTACGCGCCACTGTTAACGGCTCTTATTATTCAAGCATTTCAAGCAATGAGTGAAGAACTCAACCCTGTTTTGGCAAAAGAAACCCTGGCCCCCGTGGCTCATCCCGCCACGCCTGCTCAATACCAGGTGGCTGCCAATTCACATCCACCTGGCTCGAGTGCGTCAACAAACGCTCTCGTTCACCGACCTGACGGGCGCGTAACAGCGCCCACGCCCATTCACTTACCTGCCGCGTTAGTGCCCGTGCATATACACGCGCAACACAACAGCCACAGCTCAGACGCGTACTACACGCATGCTCATCCCGGAGCAGCGACCCGCAGCCGCCAGTCGCTGCTCCAAAACAATAAGCCGCGATGGCGGCCAGACGCCGTGACCTATGTCCCCGTCAGCAACGAACGCCTTGCCGAGCGCGGCTTCAACCAGGCCGAGCGGCTCGCAGCAGGACTTGCCGCAGCCGTCCGCCTGCCTGTGGTTGATCTGCTGCAGCGTCGAATCAACACCACCAAACAAAGCTTCAAAACACGTGGCGAGCGCATCCAGACGATGCAGGATGCTTTTGCCATGCAGCCGGATGGACTGGAGTTGATGCTTGACCTCTATCAAGCCAACTCTCAATTCGCGCAAAAGTATATGCATTCACAGCCGGTTAATTCATATACGATTGGAGAAGGAGCCTCTTCGAATTTCAAACCAACACCACAAAGCTGGCCAATTCCTCCCTTGCGATTGCTGATAGTTGATGATATCTACACAACGGGTAGTACACTGGATGCCTGCGGGCTGGTAATCTTGAACGCTGGATCTTCTATTAACCTTCCAATAGAGATTTACACGCTGACTTTGGCCAGATCCTAAGTTTAAAGAATCCATAAGTGGTTATGAAAAATGAATATTATATTTAACGTGATGCCTGTCTCCATTACAGGTGATTATTTTACTGATTTTTGAAATAATATCATATCTGGGCTTATGTTCATCAGTTCTTCAATTGAGAAAGATTAATGTGTAATTCTGCAAATACAACTTGTTCAATATCCATAAGATTGCGCATACATGCATTTTAACCCATTGCTATGTTTGCAATAGACTATGGCTTGATGTGTGAAAATAAGGTAATGTATAATTATTATCCATTCGGAAAAGGAAGTATGAGAGGGGCGTTTTAGCAATGAATCTGGGTAATTGTCCTCGCTGCGGCAGATTATATGCGTTGAATTTTCGGGATGTATGTTCGAACTGTATCAAAGAAATTGAGCAGGAATACCAGACATGCGTAGACTACCTACGTGAGAATAAGGGTACCAATATACAGGAATTATCTGATGCAACGGAGATTTCGATTAAGCAAATCACCCGCTTTATTCGGGAGGGTCGGATTTCCATCGAAAACGCCCCTAACATGATGTATCCTTGTGAAGTATGTGGAACGCTGATTCGTGAAGGACATATGTGTGATTCATGTCGAAGCCGCTTGACCAAAGATTTGGCAGGAGCAGCCCGTGAAGTAGGTCAGAAGGATAACAATAATATAGGCGGGCGAGCCTACAATGCTGTCGACAAACTGCGAGATTCATAGGAGCGAGGGCTTAAATACAGTTTTTGCTATAACAAATGTTTTGGAACGTACCGATAAACTTATTAAAGATTATCGGTTTTTTTTATTATCTCAATCATTCAATAACATAAAGATAATGTAAAAAATCCTAGGGTAAAGGAAGTGTAGTTTGTATGAAAATCAATGAACCAAATCGAATTGGTGCTATCAATTCCTATCAGAGAAACGTTGAATCCAATCAGCAGGCTGATGCCAAAAAGAGCCGCCGTAAGGACGAAGTATCCATTTCTCCGGAGGCGATGAAGATGCTTGAGGAACAAGGTCGTACACAGGACGCAGGCCGCACACAACGTATTCAGGAATTAAAGGAACAGGTGAATTCGGGAACTTATCAAGTAGACAGCCAGAAGCTTGCAGAGAAGCTCGCTCCATACTTTAAGAACTTCCCTAATCAATAGGAGGACACATGGCAATTGAATCGATAATTGATGTACTTGAACAGTTGGAAGCCGCACATGTGGAGATGCTTGAGCTGGGGGAACGGAAGAAGGAAGCTGTTGTTGCCAACAAAGTTGATATCCTGATTTCTCTAATTAACCAGGAATCTAAACTGCTGAAAAGGATTGAGTTGATCGAGCAGCAAAGAATTCTGGCAGTCCACCAGTTTCTGGAGGAACGTGGTATTAAGTCCAAGTTAAATCTGACCATTAGTGAGTTGACAAGACTGGTCTTTGATACCGCAGAGAAAAAGAGGCTTCTTCAAGCTCAAACTTCATTAACAGATGTGCTAGAAAAGGTGAAATATCTTAATGAATCCAATCAACAGCTTATCAAGCAGTCGCTCTCGTACATCGACTTTTTTATTGAGACAATGTCATTTCATGCTGAATCAGAAGCCACGTATCAGAATCCTTTAGAGAAATCTTATGGTGTAGCTCGCTCTGGTCTTTTTGATACTCGTGGTTAACAATGGGGGAAAAATAATATGGCTTCAACATTTCATTCAATTGAAACGGCCAAACGCAGTCTGATCACACAAACGGCCGCTTTGAACACAACAGGACATAACGTTGCCAATGCGAATACACCAGGTTATTCACGACAAGTTGTCAACATGACGGCAGCAGATCCAATTGATGCAGTGGCATTTTACCGTACAACAGCACCAGGTCAGCTTGGAACGGGTGTGGAGTTCAACTCAATTATGCGTGTTCGTGAATCTTTTTTGGACGGGCAATTCCGTAATGAGAACACCTCACTTGGAGGATGGACCATTCGTAATAGTACACTTGAAAAGCTTGAAACCATCATGAATGAGCCTTCGGATACGGGTATTCGCACAGTGCTGAATAACTTCTGGAACTCTTGGTCCGATCTTAGTCAAGATCCACAGGATGTTACAAACCGCAAAATTGTGAAAGAGACAACTTTGGCGTTAACAGATGGTTTAAATCAAATCAGTCTTCAATTGGATGCACTGACTAGTGATTTGACCAATAACGTTTCGTTAAAAACCACTGAGATCAACTCATATCTGCAGTCCATAGCGGATCTGAACAACAACATTGTAAAAGTGGAGCAACTGGGCGACAATGCCAATGATTTGCGGGACCAACGTGATTATGCCGTTGACCAGCTCTCCAAGATTGCAGGCGTTCAGATAACAGAACTGGATAGTGGCTACCAGGTAACGATTGCAGGCCAAGTAGCAGTCACTGGAGCTGCGGTGGTTCCTGTCACGGCTGATATTCTAGAGAATGCCTATCAAGCGGGGACTTTAACTGGCGGCGAAGTCTACGGAATGATTCATTCTCGTGATCAATATGTAGCAGACTATCGTAATCAAATCAATCAACTGGCGAATACGCTCGCAACCGGGGATATTGAGATTACCATTCCTGCTGGATCCGTACTGCCTAGCGGCACGGTTTTCAACAATGTGACCTATTCAGATGCCAATAACAATAGAACGTTGACGTCAGATTTGAAAGTGACGGTTCAAGGGATTAATGGGCTTCATAAACTGGGTTATACGCTTAGTGGGAGTACACCAACTGCGGGCGGGGACTTTTTTACAACCAAAGACGGTTCAGGAACGATCACGGCTGGAAATATTACATTAAGTAAAGATATCCAAAATGATCCGAATAACATCGCGACGTCGATGCGTACGACCGGAACAGGTACAAGTGAGAGTGTAGTACTAGGAAATAACAGCTTGGCGCTAGCTTTGGCTGGTTTAAAAGATGTTAAGTTTGATTTTGGTTCAGGGCTGTCCAAACCGACTACAGTAGATGACTTTTTTGGCGCAATTGTAGGCCAGTTAGGTGTTCAAACTCAAGAGGCTAACCGTCAAGCGCAGAATGCCCAGCTTCTCACAGAACAGGTTGACCTGAATCGTCAATCGGTTAGTGGAGTATCCCTTGATGAAGAAATGAGCAATTTGATTAAGTTTCAGCATGCTTACAGTGCCGCTGCCCGCTTCATGACTGCATACGATGAACTGCTAAACAAACTAATTAACAGCACCGGTGTAGTCGGTCGCTAAGACATAGGAAGGGGTAACCAATATGGCTATTCGCGTAACCTCAGGCATGATGAGCACTCAAATGCTCAGCAACCTGAACCGAAACCTGAATCGTATGGATACGATGTCCAACCAAATTTCCAGCGGTCGCAAAATTAATAAACCTTCTGATGATCCTGTTGGTGTGACTTATGCGCTTAGATATCGTGCTGAGTTAGCATCTAACGAACAGTACCAATCCAACACGGATGCGGCTGTTAGCTGGCTGGATGCAACAGATACCACGATGCAACAATCAGGGAATGTCATGCAAAGACTCAAAGAGCTAACTGTTCAAGGTTCAAGTGGGACGGTACCCCAATCAGGGCTTGATGCAATTAAACTTGAGGTTGAAGAGTTGCAAAAACAAATGATTAATATCGGGAATAGCCAAATACGGGGCAAATATATTTTTAACGGACAAAATTATGATAAGGCTCCCTATGAGTTATCTGGTTCCATTACACAATACTCTCAGATTAACACCGATGATAAACCTGTAAATTATTCTATTGGAGATCAGTCTATTTTTCAGATTAACACGCCAGGTTCTGATTATTTTGGTAGTTCTACTGAAGATGACAATGTATTTAAGATTATGGACGATTTAGTCAATGCTCTGAATTCTGGAGATTATGAAGCTGTTGGTAGCCAATCAGATAAAATAGAGTCACGATCGATAAAGATGCAGTCTTGTATTTCAGAGGTGGGAGCTCGAACTAATCGGGTTGAATTAGTTCAAGCGAGATTAACCGACTACAATCTGAACTTAACATCATTGCAATCAAAAACAGAGGATGCAGATATAGCAAGTTTGATGATTCAAGCAACGTCTGCTCAAACAATCTATGAAGCTGCTCTTAAATCTTCGGCTCAGATTATGCAGCCTTCATTAATGGACTTTATGAGATAAACATAACTTGAATACTATGATAAGCTATGGACATTAGCAGTCCGTAGCTTTATTAATTATATAGGGAGGATTTCTAAAGTGGAAACAGATCAAACTAACCAGATGAAAAGTGAAGAAAAGAGTTACGTATTTCCAAAGGGGATACCTGGATTTGAAAAGCATCAGAATTTTTTTTTGAAGCGTCAGAATGACATATTTAATTTATTTCAATCAGCGAGTCAGCCTGATGTGGCTTTTATTACAATTAATCCATTTGATCTATACCCCGGTTATGAATTCGAACTCTCACAAGAAGCCAAAGAAGATATTGATGTGACAACTAGAGAGCAGTTGTTTGTTCAATGTATCGTGACATGGCATAGCAATCTTAAGAATGTTACAGTTAATCTGCTTGCGCCGATTATATTTAATTCATTTAATCATACTGGGAAGCAAGTCATATTGCAGAATACCCAATATTCCACTAAACATGCCCCTTGGGCAGAAGACGATCTGGATAGAAAGGATGGAGATCTCTGATGCTTGTACTAGCTAGGAAAAAAGGAGAATCCGTTATCATTGATAACAATATTGTTGTCACTGTCTTATCGGTAGAAGGAGACAATGTGAAAATAGGTATCTCTGCTCCCAAAGAGATTGATATATACCGTAAAGAAGTATTCGACTCGATTGGTCAAAATAATAAAAACGCGGTAATGGACTTAGCCACTGTCCGGGCAGCATTGGAACAGTTAAATAATAATAGTCAGAAGTGAAAAAAAAGTTTGAAATACTATTAACAATTCTTGGACAGTAGTCGATATATATTATAGAGCGGTAATTCTTCAGGGCGGCCGACCTGTGAAGACGCTAATACCACAAGGATGTGGGAATCAAACCATTTCAGGGAGGAAATATCAAATGATTATCAACCATAACGTACCAGCGTTGAACACGCACCGTAACATGACGCTTAACACAAGTG
Organism: Paenibacillus sp. BIC5C1; assembly: GCF_032399705.1. Classification (NCBI taxonomy): domain Bacteria; kingdom Bacillati; phylum Bacillota; class Bacilli; order Caryophanales; family Paenibacillaceae; genus Paenibacillus; species Paenibacillus sp. BIC5C1. The sequence continues at coordinate 6,358,017 of NZ_CP135922.1, read as the reverse complement.
CTGCAAGCAAAAACATGGAGAAGTTGTCTTCCGGTCTGCGTATCAACCGCGCGGCTGACGATGCAGCGGGTCTCTCCATCTCCGAGTCCATGCGTGGACAAATTCGTGGTCTGGAGCAAGCACAACGTAATGCTCAAGACGGAATCTCGTTTGTACAAACGGCTGAGGGCGCAATGAACGAAGTATCCTCCATGCTAACTCGTATGAAAGAATTGAACGTACAAAAATCAAGCGGAACTTACAGCTCTAACGATAAAAACAACATCAACCAAGAGTTGAAAGAGCTGGGTGCGCAAATTGATAACATCATGACTAAAACAACGTTTAACGGAATCAGCATCACTAAAGGTGCAACAATTACTGTTAACGATAAAGCAACAGGTTCTATCACAATTGGTACTATCTCTACTACAAGTTTCAAAGGTTTGGGTTCAAACACTAGTCTCTCTTCCGTTGAAACAGCAATTAACAGTGTTTCCACAGAACGTGCGAAACTGGGTGCTGTTCAAAACCGTTTGGAGTATACGTCCAACAACTTGGGTACAACTGTTGAAAACCTGACTGCTGCTGAGTCTCGCGTTCGTGATACAGATATGGCTAAGGAAATGGTTCAGTTGTCCAAAAACAACATCTTGCTGCAAGCTTCCCAATCGATGCTGGCACAAGCAAACTCCGCTCCACAAGGTGTTCTGTCTGTCCTTCGTTAATATTAAAAAATTTCAAATTAGAGAGGCCTTGTTTTCAAGGCTTCTTTTTTTTATCTCTTCATTTCAGAAGAAATCTATCCGATATACATAGTAAGATCTTCATTTGAATCGTCAAAAAAGTTCGGGAGGGAATTGCGTGGAACATAGAGTCCAAGGAACTTCAGGAACGCTGGGTGCTCTCAGATCACTATCAACAAGAACATCACCAGAGGAAACAGCCGAATTACTTATTCAGAACAATACAATAGCTAAGGAAAGATTGAGTTTATCTAGTGAGGAAGAGAAAGCGATTGATCAGCTGGAAGTAGCAACAAGAGCTCTTCAAGGGCCTGAAAAGACCTATGAAATTTCAGTGCATGAAGAGACTAACTCAATCATGGTTAAAATTAAAAACAAAGCAACAGGGGAACTTATTAGGGAAATACCCAAAGAAAAACTACTTGACGTCGCGGCCAGTCTCATGGAACTTAGTGGTTTGATTATCGATAAGAAGGCATAATGGAGGGGATTAAATGAGAATTAGCGGCTTAGCTTCGGGTCTCGATATTGATGCAATGGTTAAACAGTTAATGACTGCAGAAAAAGCACCTTTGGATAAAATCAATCAACAGAAAACACAGGCTGAGTGGAAACGGGATAATTACCGTACAATTAGTACGAAATTGGTGAGCTTTAATGAAAAGCTATCTAATTTAAATTTAAGTAAAAATATAGATTCTAAACAAGCTGTGGTTACTGGAGCAACCGGTGTACTTACCGCTACTGCAACGGGTGCTGCTGCCAACTCTGTATTAAATGTGAGTGTCAAAAATCTGGCTTCATCCTCAAATGTTATATACCAAGGTACGGCAGGCGCTACAAAAATGTCTGATTTGTATTCTGGAGCAGAGACAAGCGTTACAATTGGAAAAGCAACGATAAGCTTTAGAGGAGACGATACCATTGAATCATTTGTTAAGAAAATTAACAGTAATAAAGACTCTGGTGTAACGGCAGTATATAACTCCGCAACAGGAGGGATGTCTCTAACTAACAGAGATACAGGTAATAAAGATATAGAGTTAAGTGGTGAGTTGTTCACGAGTAATACTAATTTTACAACTGCTGGGGTTAATAAAGGTGTTGATGCCACAGTAGTTATCAACGGACTGGAAACAAAGCAAACTTCTAATCGCTTTACTGTAAATGGTGTAGAAATCTCGTTGACAGGAGTCACTCCTACTGGACAGACTAATCAAATTGAAGTTACACAAAACACTGATGCGATAATCGATACAATAAAATCTTTTGTTGATTTTTATAATGAAACAATCGCATTAATGAACCAAAAAACAAATGAAGAGCGATATAGAACATATCTGCCTTTAAGCACAGAACAAAAAGCAGATATGAAGGATAGCGAAATTGAATTGTGGGAAAGCAAAGCGAAAAGTGGATTGTTAAAAAATGACTCAATTCTTAATAAGTCGTTAAGTGATATGCGTACCGCTATGATTTCTGAATTTAACTTTGGGGGAACCAAGTTAAACATTACTCAGTTTGGTATAACTACGGGCAGTTATAGTGAAAAGGGTAAACTCGTTCTTGATGAAGATAAGTTGCGGACAGCGTTAGAATCCAACCCTGAACAAGTTACTGCCTTGTTTAGCCAAGTGGACAGTTCTACCAAAGGGGTAACCAATAATGATGGATTATTCAATAGGATAAAAAAAATAAACGCAACAGCTCTTGAAAGTTTATCTGAAAAAGCCGGTACATCTAAGATTAGTAGTGATTTAACAACAGCATTCTTACCACAAAGCCAAATGGGTAATCAATTGACAGCTTATGAGCGTAGAATTACTGAGTTGCAGGCTCGCTTAACTCGTAAAGAGAATCAATATTATAAACAATTTACTGCCATGGAGACAGCAATGAATAAGTATAACAGTACTTCTTCAAGCCTCTCTAGTATGTTAGGCTAATTTTAAGTATTAAGGAGTGAAACCAATTGATTAATTCCCCTCTTCAAAAATATCAACAAAATCAATTTCAAACTTCACCAGCACAACTTTTATTAATGTTATACGATGGCGCAATTCGTTTTGTGAAATTAGGGGTTTCTGCTATAGAAGAATCTAATTTTGAGAAAACAAACACTAATCTATGTAAAGCTCAAGCAGTTATTCATGAATTGATAGCTGCGTTAAACTATGACTATCCTGTTGCCAAAACGTTGTATTCAGTGTATGAGTACATGATTCACTGTCTAATTCAAGCTAATCTCAAAAAAGATGTTAAACCAGCACAAGAGGCACTTTCCCATCTAACTGAACTCCGGGAAGCTTGGGAGATTGCTAGTAAAAGTATCAATGGGACAGCTAACTGATGCAGTCGTCAGGAGAATATATTAATCAGTTATTTGATATGACAATACGTATAGTTGATCAGATTGATGATATCGAATACGAAGAATTAACTTCTTTTGTAGATCAAAGAGAATCCCTAGTTGGGTTAATTATGTCGAATAATTCAAAACTTGATGAATTCGATAAAAATAAAGTCAAGCAGCTCATGAAATATGACGATGTTTTCTTGAATAAAATGCTGAGTCTTAAAAATGAGGCAGCTAGTTGGTTGAACAAACAAGGTTCTATTCGGGTGCAGAAGAATGCTTACAGCTCCAATTATGCGTCCGATAGTTTGTTTTTTGATAGGAAAAACTGAATGAAGGTTGGGAAACAATGAAGCTGTTGAGTATTTGCATGATTGTCAAGGATGAGGAAAGGGTACTTGAACGTTGTCTAAGTAGTGTACAAGATCTCGCCGATGAGATTATCATTGTGGATACAGGATCGACAGATAAGACAAAGGAAATTGCCAAGAAGTATACGGATAAAATATATGATTTTAAGTGGTGTAATGATTTTTCAAAAGCGCGCAATAAATCGCTTCTCCATGCTACAGGAAAGTGGATTCTTGTGATGGATGCTGACGAATATATATCAGAAGAAGAACATCAGGATTGGAGAAATTTCCTGCAAACAGAGGAACTGTTTCCACATCTGGCTTATACTCTTCCAGTGATAAATTTTACGGGTGAGAAAGAGTACGACGATGAGATTACCACTGCACCTGTTACGAGACTATTTCCGAACAACGTGGGTATTACGTTCGAACGTCCAATCCATGAACAGTTGACCAGAGGGCTGCAAGGTGAATTGTATCATAAGTCAATAAGTCTTCATATTTATCATACAGGCTATCAAGTGAGTCGGATTGTAGAAAAAAACAAACATGAGCGGAATATGGGGATTTTTAATCAAATGATAGCGGATCAGGAACTTTCCTCCTATGATTGGTATACATTAGGCAACCAGCACCGTTATGCAAAAGATGAACTAATGGCCATAGAATGCTATGAAAAAGCTCTGATTGATACACAACAGAATGAAGCATGGTACCCACATTGCTTGATGGGACTCGTAAGCTTGGATTACAGTCAGAATCAACTTAAACGCTCATGGGAATTAATTGAGAAGTATTTAATCAAGTATAATGAATATCCCGAGTATTACACCGTTAAAGGAATTCATTATGAAACTCTGGGTTTCTTTCAAGAAGCAGAGCAACAATACCTGAGAGCCATCGGTATAGCTGAAAAAAGGGCGCAAGAAAATCGGGAGATCTGGTTGATTGATCCAATGTACAGTTTTGATTCTCCAGTTCAGCAACTGATTGGGTTATATTTTCGTCTTAATGACAATCAAAATGCAATATACTGGATGTCTAAACAGCTAAATAAGAATAATAAAAATCCAGGACATTTGGTCAAAATGATGGAATGGTTAACACAGAATGAAGACGAAGAATCGGTCATCCGTTTCTTTGAGCAATTATACACTTCTCCAACTGATAAAGAGTATCTCCTGTTATTTAAAGTTTCGTTGGTTATAGGTAATAGGAAACTGGTAAGTCACTATAAGAATTTAGTACCCACATATACGAAACTAAGTCTCCCGGATCAATTAAAGTTATCGGCAGTGAATGAGGATTTTGCGGCAATGCATGTATTGCTAGACAATATCACTACGATAACAGGAGATGAGCAATTAGTAGTGCTTCAGGTGATCATTGCGACGCTTTTATCAAATGACTGCTCATTACTGGATAAGCTTTCGGAAAAAATTGAAAATGAAAAAATAATATCCGTTTTTAAGGTGATCATTAGGGTCATTGAACAGAATGAGATCAGTGACGACATGGTAATTGAGACAGACTTGTTTTTTGCTATAGCTAGGCAACTTTATCTGATGCAAGAGTTTGAAATTTATGACCAAGTGGTTAATGGATTGAATAATAGTGATTTAATTAACAGATTAGCAAATTACTTTTATGATGTGAATCGAGTAGAACTGGCGATGAATTATTATTCAGCGCTGCTAAGTCGAAATGAATTGAATGGGACGAGCTTGGAAAACCTTGGCTACTATCATGCGAATCAAGATTACAGAGATGATGCTTTTGAATTCCTTAATGGTGCTCTTCAAGATGAACCTGGAAAAAGGCATATTTATAAATCATTGATTGATATGGCATCGAATCAATTTAAAAAGAAAATAATCGCTGATTTTGAACGTAATTTCCCTGATTTCAATGAGATATCATTTGTTAAAGAGTTTTTTGCCAATGAATTAAAGATGTTAAAGTATACAGTTTAACAAAAAAACGAATGGTAACAAGTTTTAATATAGTCATAGCTCCGTCAAGAAGATAATAAAAAAAGGAATTTCATTAAGCGGCGACTTTTTCCCGGAATCCAGTCTGGAAGAGGTCGCCGAATTTGTTTTGGAAAGGTTCCTTGTTGTAAAACAAAATATACTCCGTAATTTGGTTCTTTACTTGCTCCAGATTTTAAGGCTTTTTCAAATACAACTTCTGCGTCTTTAAGTGGGGAAACAACGACTCAATACATGCATTGTCATAGGAGTTCCCGCGTCAAGAATGACTTCCTATTAGCTTCTTCTCTTCAGGCTTTTTGTTGTATACTGAACCCCCTGGTTCAAATGGAACAAGCTAGGGTCAAATTTTAGTTTCTTTACCTTGTCCATAAACGAGTTTTAAGTCATTTCACTCGGAGAGTTCCCAGGCTATATTTCGTTGTGTACAGATCCATCATCACCGAGAGATAAGCAAAATCATGGCCAATCCGGACATACGTAAATCTACACTGCTAAAATGCTTCTTCGTCCAACTTCCCTGGTGATCCTCAAAACTTTCTCTATTTTGGCTTTCCGTATCTAGGTGATAATCGGGCTCTCACTTTTAATCCTAAACTTATCCATGATTCGACTGTACGCCAACTTTCTTCCACTCGCAAACGAACAGCCTCTTTCTTTGTTTCTTCGCTTTATCGATTAAAGGTCTGACCTTTCTTGACTGGCATAACAAAAATCCCCTCCGGTTTTTCAGTGTTGAGTTCATTTTAACATGATCTCTTTTTTCACTGTCTACCTTGAGGGGATAATAGCATGATAAGAGCTAGATACCATTCGTTTTTTGTCGTGGGGCAAATCTAATACGATGTGGACTTTAAAGAACTCTTAATTGATGTAGTGGAGATGTCCGGGGTTCTTGATAAATAAATTATGGTGCATAACGAGGATAATTCGTCAAACTTACCTCTCCAATCGTCCCCCATCACAAATGTATCTACATTCCAATGTAATATATCATTTGTTTTTTGTTCCCAACTATCTTCAGGTAGAACTAAGTCTACATATTTGATTGCTTCTAACATCATTTTTCGTTGTTCATACGTGAAGTATGCACTTTTACCTTTTAAATAATTAAACTCATCAGTAGATAAGACTACTATGAGGTAATCTCCAAGTGCTTTGGCTCGCTGAAGTAAAAGAATGTGACCATAGTGGAGCAAATCAAATGTTCCGTAAGTAATGACTGTTTTCATAATTTTGAGAACTCCTTAGTTCAAATTATTAAGTGTTTTCAATTTATCATTAATAATTTTATTTAATTCTGGTTTTTGGCATTGTTTTAAAGCTTGATGATAATATGAGTGAGCTAATTTTATATCTCCTATGCTTTCATATACATATCCCAAGTTATAGAGCAGATCCTCGTCCCATGGATAATGTTGGTGTCCCTTTAGGAATGATTGAATAGCCTCAGAGCTATCACCGTTCATTAAATGCAACATGCCGTTCATAGCAAAAATATCAGGATCAGCGGGGTTGTCCACTAAATATTCTTGAATAGATTCATTAGCTTGTGCCAGATATCCACTTTCAATCATATTTTGAATAGTATGTTTTATTTTGCCCTGTAGCTCTCTGTGTTCTCTAAGTTTTGTTCTTCTACTATGAATATTATCTAAATTCTCTTCAATATAATGATCGATTTCTGCCCATACCCTACTAGAGGATTGATCATCTTTATGAAAATGGAACAGATTAAGTAGAGTGTTTCGTTCCGCTGCATAGTAATCTTTTTTACTAATGTAGTGTCGGATAGCGTCCTGTAAGGCGGATTGATTATAGACCTTAGGTCCAGGTGTCCAAAAGTCATATGGTTCAAACAACAATCCACGGTTATCTCTATACTCTTTAAGATCGACAGGCGTAAAAATTATAGGACGATTTAACAGCAGATAGTCAATATATACTGAAGAATAATCAGTAATTAACATATCTCCTGCTCCAAGAATATTATATAGATCGAGATTGTGATAAGTTAGGTCCTGATCATTTAAAGTTAAAATGTTTTTCGATCGGATATCAGACAATTCTTTTTGGAAATATTGTTCTTCAAAAGGATGCAGCTTAATTATTAATTTTAGATTATTTTCTTTTAAGAAAGACTGCAATTGATCTTTGTTATATTCAGATAAACCAAATAAATTTTGGGTATTCTTGGAACCTTCTGATTTGTCTGGGTTGATAATTGATTTTCGGAACGTCGGCATAAAAAAGATTATTTTATCTTGCTTACTGATATTTGGAAACAGCTTTATAAGGATATCTTTGTCTACACATGATAGTAATGCATCGTTTCTAGGTGCCCCTGTGATGCGATATTTAGCAATATTCGCCCCATTACAAGCATTCATAGCTGTATTATATAGTGCTGAATAAGACATGATCATATCTACTTTGGACCAATGATTATGGATACTATTATCAGAAATAGCTTCATTTTTATCCATTTTGGCCATACCCTTTAGTGGAAAACCATGCCAGAGATCAATATTAATTTTTTCATAATTAGAAAAGTACTCCCCATGAGTTGTAATGTAAACATCGCAATTATCTAGATGACGATTGTAAAGAACTTGTTTACGAGTAAGTAGCTCGATATCGTATTTCTCAAGAAGTTTACTGTCAGCATTTTGGAAGAGGTGAAAGTTATTTGACCCTGAAGAAGATAAATGAAACAGTACAATTTTTATTTTATTATCCATACCTTTAACCCTCCTCATTGTAAAGTTGTTTCTATAAAGTTTATCGGTTTATAAGTCTTTATAATAAATAGGAGGATAAATGTGGAACACCTCAAAGCAATCATATTTTGATGAAATCCTTTCTTTTTCGATTCCATAAACCGATATTATAGTAGAAGTTAAAAAAATATTATCTTCTAAATAAGAAAGGATATTATCATGTTATATAGACCCAAGGTGTTACTAATTGCAGATGACCTTATCGAATGTAATTCCACAGCGCTTCTTGCCAAAGCTCCAAAATATATTACAGAGAAATTTGAAATTGTATTCAAGCTTAAGAATGAAGTTGATGACATAAACGTAGAAAATTTCGATATTGTTATTAATTCTAACGATGTTTTTCTTCCTACTAAGTATCAAATTAATGTGGAATTTTCAAAAATTCCGTTTGGTCCATCAAAAAGAATGGATAGAAATATCTCTCCGTCGATTGAATATACTAAATTTGAAGATTTATATGTTAGTTGGAGGCATGTAGACATAATTCTCTCAAATTCTGCTGTTAATTCTGTTCTGTTTAATGCTTGTAATGGTGCTACTGCTGAACAATATCAAATTACAGGTATACCATCTAATGACTTCCTATTTGACGAAGTTGTAAACAAGAATAATATACTAGAGACTTTTGGAGTTGTAAAAGATAGGGATTTCAAAGTGATAATGTATTCTTATGATTATACAACACAAAATTTAAATTATAAGGGAATGAAAGGGTTGAATGAACTCTTTCAAGCCATTTTTAATTTTGAAAAATTTGAAATAAATGAGTTATTCAATTTTCTGAAGAAAAATAAATTATTTTTCTTCATTGATATGACCAAAAATAATATTTACATTAGTGAATATAATAAGAATATGTTATTAGAAAATAACATATTCTTGCTGAAAGAAAATGATCTTGTAAAGCGGCATTTATATTTGAGCCAAATTTTAAATGCGATAGATCTTTTAATCTCAGACGTAAATCCAAGCTGTTTGAATTACTTTTTGTTGAATAAACCAGTATTATTTAACGATAATCGACTTTCACATTTAGAGGGTGGTCCTATTCATCCATATCAATTTTGGTCACCTGGATCTAGGTTCAAGTTGTATACCGAAATGGAATCTATGATATTAGCAATATTCGAAAAAAATGATTCATTCGCTGCTGAGCGCAAGAAAATTGTCGATATTGTACATCATCATCAAACAGCAGGCTCCTCAGAAAGAGCCTGGCATATAATAGATCATTTCTGGGAATGTGGAAATACCTCTATTGAGAAGCTTGAGCTCAGCGCAGAACAAAATGATATTAAAATAGCCATAACAGATAGAATTGGATTTTTAATAGAAAATAATAGTTTAGAGGATGCGCAGAATGCAATAGAAGCTTATAAAGAACATTTTGAAATCGATGAAGAATATATAACTATGCAGTCTTTTTTATATTTTAAGTTAGGGGAGTCAAAAAAAGCACTTCAGATTCTTAAAGAAGGTCGACTTAAATTCCCTAACAATTATGACATTTTGTTTAACCTAGGATATATTTCGCAAGAGTTAGGGCAAAAAGAAATGTCAAAATATTATTTTGACATGGCACGACAAAACCAAACAGGGACTGAAATTTAATAAAGGATGATTAAACATGAAAAAATTTAAGCCACGCATTAAACTCATAACTCATTCACAATCGGGATGTAATAATAGAGCTCTGTTTTATGATATGCCTGATTATATTACTAAAAAATATGAAGTGAAACTTATAGAACATGAGATATACACCGAATTTAACGAAGAGGTTGACGATAGTGAGATTGTTGTTACAACCCACTGCTCATACACTCCAAAACAGGGGCAAATTAACGTAGAGTTATGGCATGGGTTTGGGCCAAAAACTTTGAGAGTAATGGAACAAAAAAATCGAACTATCCGAAATTCGTTGGAACATCAATATTTCCATTTTAAGGAATTGAATGCCATGATATCTTTCTCACCTTTTTGCTCCTATATGCTTAATGGTGCATTTTTAGCATCAGGACATGTATATCATGTAACTGGTATGCCAAGAAACGATATGCTTTTACAGGGGAAGAAAAAGTTTGATTGTATTCTTGATCAAGACTTCAGTTCTAAAAAGGTTGTGTTTTATGCTCCAACGTGGAGAGATCAAATATTTAACTTAGAGAAGTCCGACGGATCTAAGGACTGGAGTAATGTTTTTGGTTTCTCTGATTTTGACAAAGTAGGTTTTGGTAAATTCTTAACTGACAACAATATTGTTTTAATTATAAAATTACATCCTTTTGAAGAGGAATTGTTCTCTTCAAAAGTAACTGAATTACTTAGTGATAATATGTATTTGCTAACTAATAAAGTGTTAGAAGAAAAGGATGTTCAATTGTATGAGTTGTTAGGTAGCACGGATATGTTGATGACGGATTACTCTTCTATTTATATTGATTATCTTTTATTGAATAAACCTGTTGTTTTTATTCCTTTGGATTTAAAGGATTATGACGATTCTAGAGGGCTTTGGTTAACTCCTTTTGATTTTTGGGCACCCGGTCCTAAAACTTATACTCAATTAGATCTTGAAGTTCAAATGCTTCGGAGTTTGAAGGAAAATGATTATTATTATAGTCAAAGAAAAGATGTAACCAATTTAATCCACTATTACACAGATGCATCTTCTTCGGAACGAGTGTGGAATATGATTGATGATTTGTGGGAAGGTGATAACCATAACAGAAGCCAGGAGGTAAATGAGGAATCTGCAGAAATTGTTTTATTGAAGAACTCAATAAAAAGCCAAATAAACAACTTATGTGGGGAATTCAAACTAGATGAAGCAGAAGGATTAATAAAAAAACTTGAGAACCAAGTAGGAATCGACGTGGATATTCAAGTTATGAAAGCTTCAATAGCTTATCTAAGACAAGATTTTCAATCGGCTATATGGATATTAAGAGAAGCTAATATACGTTTTGCTAATAATATTGAGATTTTATTTAATCTTGCATTTATGTATAAGTTGGACGGTGACCTAAGAAAATCATTATATTATTTCGAAAAATTACTGAACTGCACAATTCAGGAGCAGGAAAGCAATTTCCAGAATTATTACAATCAAATAAAGGAGAATGCTAATATTCATCTGAGAGAAATAAATATGCTGTTGGGAGCTGATTAGAATAGAATTTGAATTCTTTATAAATACTTTAAATAGAGATCATGTTGGACAATATCTAAAAAATAAGTCTAAAAAAGTGTTCGTAGATTTTTCATCTAGTTCTCATGTCATTTACATTTTTTTTGGCGGAATTAGAAATGGTGTGGGAATTCCTATGTTCGAATTTTATAATATAACTCTAAAATTAGATGCTAAGAAAGTGTTTATAAGAGATATTTATCAATCTTGGTATCATCGAGGACTAGGCACATCTTCAATAAGTAATATTTTGGAATTAAAAGAGTATGTAGAGAAACTAATACAAATTTCAAAATCCAACAAAGTCGTTCTAGTAGGAAATTCTATGGGAGGATATGCAAGTTTATTAATTGGAAGAATGCTTAATTGTAAAGATGTAAAAGTAATCACTTTTAATCCGCAAACTGTTATAGGAGTGGATAATTTTAGTGAGTTTAAAGAGACTCGATGGAATAAAGAGATGAGTAATTTGCAAAATATAGATGATTCAACTTTGTTAAACCTAAATAGTTTTTTTGAAAAAAATAAGAGTAATGGAGGAGAGTATGAGATCCATTACTCTAATTCTGATAAAAAGCATGCTGAAGTTATGAAAGATATACCTGAGGTCAAATTAATAGAATACAAACTTGATAGTACTATAGACGATCATGAGCTCGTTAAGATATTAAAAAATGAGAATCAGTTGCTTGATATATTGAAAAAAGGATTAAATACACTATGAATACTTTATCATTAGTAATGATTGTTAAAAATGAATCGGCAGTATTGAGTAGATGCTTAGAGAGTGTTGTTAAGTTAGTTGATGAGGTTGTAGTTGTTGATACAGGTTCGACTGACAATACTTTACAAATAGCCAGAGAATACAATGCAAAGATTTATAACTACCAGTGGAACAATGATTTTGCTGCTGCTCGAAATTACGCTTTAGAACAATCTACAAGTGACTGGAATCTTGTACTTGATGCAGATGAATTCATATCCAATGATTGTTTAGCAACAATCCAAGAATTTATTCATTCAGCTCCGGAAATTGGTAAAGTTAAGGTGAAGAATCAATTTGAAAGTCAGGGACAAATAAATACTGAAATAAGCTATATTTCAAGGATTTTTCCTAAACAATGCCGGTACATTGGCAAGATACATGAGCAAATACAATCGGATATGAAGAGAGTTATTCTTGCCGTAGAGATCACTCATGATGGTTATCTGAATAAAACTAAAAGTGACCGCAACATTCCTATACTACTTGATTGCATCAAAGAACAGCCACAAGATGCCTACTACCATTACCAGATAGCGAAAGAATACCGAGGATTACAGCAACATAATCAAGCTGTTACTCATTTGAGATTTGCATACCAGTTTATAGACCGCAGGAAAGTTTTTGCACCTCAAGTTATCATAAACTATCTTTATGCAACGATAGCTGCAGGTACTCTGGAAGAAGGTATTTCGGTTATCGAGGATAACTATGAATATCTAGAGGAAAGTGCTGATTTTTTCTTTGTTGCTGCCCTATTTATGCTTGAACTTATCTTGAGTAATCCAGGTAATTACAGCAACAATCTTTTTTTAATAGAGCAATTTTATCAACGAGCACTAACCATTGGAGAAGTTGAAGTTGAAGGTAAGGTTGATGGAACGGGCAGTTATGCAGCGCATCATAATTTGGGTGTCTATTACGAAGTCACTGGTCAGCAAGATCTGGCCAAGCAGCAATATAGTTTTGCAGCGGAGTATAACTATGCTCCTTCTTTAAATAGATTAGCAAATTTGAGAGAGGCATAATATTGTGAGAGAAAGGAAACTTCCTTCAGCCCAAACAAATATTTCTGCTTTCAAAAACAATGAAATTGAAAAGGAGGGATGTATTCCAATGAGCGTATCAGCTGCTATGATTGTGAAAGATTCTGAGCGATGTATCGCACGCTGCCTTGATAGTATTGTGGATGCTGTAGATGAGATTGTAATTGTTGATACAGGATCGGAAGATGCGACAATCGCAATTATTAAAGAATATATACAGAAACATCCTTATATTAAACTTTATCATTATGAATGGATTGATGATTTTGCGGCAGCACGGAACTATTCTTTACAGCAAGTAACTCATGATTGGGTATTCGTAGTTGATTCTGATGATGTATTGCCCGCTACAGAGCAAACTAAAGTACGTTCATATGTTCAGAAGCAAAAAGAGATAGGCCAAGAAGCAGTGTTTGACATCATTTATGATAACACTGTGGCTGGAGAAATCGTGGAAGTGATTCCTGTGGGATATGTGAGGTTGTTTCCATCTCACCTGAGGTACACAGATAGAATTCACGAACAAATTTCCTGCGGAGATATCCCACGTTTAGCAAGTGATATTCATTTACTGCATGATGGGTACGATATTAATATTATTGATCTCAAAGCCAAAAAAAAGCGTAACATTGATTTACTGATTGCAAGTTTACAGAGCAACCAGAATAACGCTAGGCTATGGTTGCATTTAGCCAGAGAGATGTCAATTTTAGATCTTTCTAAGGCTTTGAGGTATCTGGATATTGCAGAGTCGAAGACTAGTAACCCTGATCTTTTGCTTCTTATTCGAAATGAGCGGACATCTTTACAATGATTCACTGACGATTATGTTAGAGATATTCAACCAAATTACTTGAATAATAGGAGCTTTGATATAATAATAGATTGGAATTATAAAAGACTCTAATTCTACGGCTCTTTAGTTTATTAAGCTGAAGTTGAATAGAGTAGATTAATGATTACGACATTGAATCAAACTGTCTTTTACAAAAGTATTCTGACTTCAAACTGATTTTACTAAAATTCCAACATAATTCTACAAAAAAATTCCAAGAAAACATTTACTTTACCAATTGACAATGGATAAGATTAGGTGATATCATCTGAGTTGTGGGCAAGGGTCTTTGACACAACCTCACTTCATTTGATGACGAAGGGAATGTTAGTGCATGCAAGGTAAAGTAAAATGGTTCAACGCAGAAAAAGGTTACGGTTTCATTGAAACTGAAGACGGCGGCGACGTATTCGTACATTTCTCCGCAATTCAATCCGAAGGATTCAAAACTTTGGAAGAAGGTCAATCCGTAGAATTCGACATCGTCGAAGGCGCGCGTGGACCGCAAGCAGCTAACGTAATCAAATTATAATCATCCGGACAATCCGACCTACATATATGGTTAGATGGTTACCAATTGAATTAACGCTAGCATCAGACTCCGGTTTTTCCGGGGTCTTTTTTTGTTTTAATAGATTCGAAATTTGAGAATCAGCCATAAAACATTATTCATATGAATTTGATAGATTCAAGACATAGATTGTATTCATTTTACATAATAGATTGAAGGAGCTCGGAAACGGTTAATTACATCATCAAGCGCCTAATAAGACAATCCATGTTAATTAACGATTATGCCTCAAAATGGTGAAATATCGCGAAATATGGCGGTAAGCCTATGTTGGCTGATGTGGCTTGAACAGATGTCATTATTCGGTCACCGGGAGTTTTTACATGGCGCTTACATTCGTGTTATAATGAAGTGGCAAAGGAAAAGGAGGAGTGCCCTATGAATTTAAGTATTCGAGGTCAACAAATCGAGGTTACCGATGCTTTGAAGGATTATGTCGACAAAAAGTTGAGTAGACTCGAGAAGTATTTCGATGCACCCCTTAACTCTGACGGTGCTGTTACCCTGAGCACGACGAGAGGCTTGCATACAGTAGAGGTGACGATCCCTTTGAAAGGCATTGTGCTCCGCGCCGAGGATGAGAGTGACGATATGTACGCTTCCATTGACTCCGTGGTGGACAAGCTTGAACGTCAGATCCGTAAACACAAAACGAAAATTAACCGTAAGTTCCGTCAGGAAGGCAGCCTGAAAACGCTCTTCGTTGAAGACCCAACAGGTACAGTGGCTACCGCTGAACTGGATACGGAGACCGAAGATGATGACCTAGAAGTGGTGCGGACGAAACGGTTTATGTTGAAACCAATGGACGTGGAAGAGGCTATCCTCCAAATGAACATGGTCGGCCACAATTTCTTCGTATTCTCCAACATTGAGAACGAAGAAGTCAGCGTTGTGTACAAACGGAACGATGGTAAATACGGTCTGATTGAACAAGGTTGAATCAATGAATTGAAATGAAAAATGATTCCTTAATGATAACGAATGAAGACAGGGATGCTTTGGATTCCTGTATTGGATTAAACTAAAAAGAGCCTCCATCCTTTACGGGATGGGGCTCTTTTGTGCGTGGATGGGCTGGGAAAAAGTCGCTGAAGCAAGATTGTGAAACTATTTCCCATGTTACTGCGTCTAATAGATAGTAGGAATGAGGCCAAATCCGTGCAAAGTGAAAGCAAAATTTTCAGTGCTTGCGGAGAAGTCGTTAAAGGTGTATTCTTTTTCTCTATATTGAGATTTTCATCCAAATTTACCACCAAAATTCGTTAACATGCCTTATCTAACTGGAAAATGAAACGATAGAATCAAGGGCTTCCGCTAACGACTATGATTTTTTGCACTTAAACTCCATCTGAGAGGCTTCAGAAGTTCAAAGAAGTGTGCCGTGGCGTGTTGCGGCGACCCTTACAAACTGTTACAATTTATGCAAGAGAATCATTGTCCTGATGAGGAATTGTCAACGAATGATCGCTAATCATAATCAATGACAGGCACAGCACCATGAACATGATTCATAAGGCTCGGTATTCGGCTTATTTCTAATAACCGGATCCGGTTGAATACCGAATCAGCTTCATGAGGAACCTTGGCAAGCCTGGAGTTGATTCATTTATATTATTTTTATATCGTTTGTCACCCCCGGGCAAGTGGATACATATCCATCCGATGGTGTCGCGCGGCGGCAGCAGGGGGTCTATTCTGTTTTGCACGAAAGGGGTATACCATGCTAGGACTTGTCAAAAAGATCTTCGGCGACATGAACGAACGTGATGTTAAACGTCTGATGAAGACAGTCGATGTGATCAATAAACTGGAACCACAATTTCAGGCTCTGTCTGATGAACAACTGAAATCCAAAACGGAGGAATTCCGTGCCCGCATTGAAAAGGGTGAAACCACGGATGAACTTCTTCCGGAGGCTTTTGCAACCGTACGTGAGGCATCTCGCCGTGTACTGGGCAAACGTCACTATGACGTACAGATGCTCGGAGGCATTGCCCTTCATGAAGGCCGGATTTCAGAGATGAAAACGGGTGAAGGTAAGACACTGGTAGGAACACTCCCGGTATACCTGAATGCATTGATGTCCAAAGGTGTACACGTGGTAACGGTCAATGATTATTTGGCTCAACGGGATAGCCAGGAAATGGGACAAATTTATGAATTCATGGGCATGACCGTAGGGGTTAACCTGAGCGGTATGGACCATGCTTTGAAACAACATGCTTATGCATGTGATATTACGTACGGAACGAATAATGAATTTGGCTTTGACTATTTGCGTGACAACATGGTGTTGTACAAAGAGCAGATGGTACAACGTCCATTGTTCTTCTGTATCATTGATGAAGTGGACTCCATTCTGGTCGATGAGGCGCGTACACCTCTGATCATTTCCGGACAAGCTCAGAAATCCACGGATCTGTACTATGCAGCTGACCGTTTCGTGAAACGTCTGGTTCCAGAAGAAGACTTTACGGTGGACATCAAGGTGAAATCCGTAGCTTTGACTGAAGCTGGTGTGGCGAAAGCTGAGAAAGCATTTGGTATCGAAAACTTGTATGATCATGCCAATGTTACGCTTAACCATCACATCGTACAGGGACTGAAAGCTAACGTAATCATGCGTCGTGACGTCGATTATGTGGTGAGTGATGAAGAAGTACTGATCGTCGATGAGTTCACAGGCCGTTTGATGGCAGGACGTCGTTATAGCGATGGATTGCACCAAGCGATTGAAGCCAAAGAAGGCATTGAAGTACAGAACGAGAGCATGACACTTGCTACGATTACATTCCAGAACTATTTCCGGATGTACCGTAAGCTTGCGGGAATGACGGGTACAGCGAAGACCGAGGAAGAAGAATTCAAAAAAATCTACGGTCTCGAAGTATTGCAAATTCCAACCAACCGTCCGAACAAACGGGATGATATGGCTGATGTGGTGTACAAGAGCATCGATGGCAAGTTCAACGCGGTTGTGGAAGAAATCGTGGCACGTCACAGCAAGAACCAGCCGGTTCTGGTGGGTACAGTTTCCATCGAAAACTCCGAGCGTATTTCCGATATGCTGAAACGCCGTGGTGTACGTCACCAGGTATTGAACGCCAAATATCACGCTGAAGAAGCGGAGATCATCACAGGAGCTGGACAAGCGGGTGCAGTAACGATTGCAACCAACATGGCTGGACGGGGTACGGATATTATCCTGGGCGAAGGTGTAGCTGAAGTGGGCGGCCTTCATATCATCGGTACAGAGCGTCACGAATCTCGCCGGATTGATAACCAACTGCGTGGACGTGCAGGACGTCAGGGTGACCCGGGTTCTACACAGTTCTACCTTTCACTTGGTGATGAACTGATGAGACGTTTCGGTGCAGACAATGTATTGAACATGATGGAGCGTCTAGGTTTTGAAGAAGACCAACCGATTGAGAGCCGGATGATTACCCGTGCGGTAGAGTCGGCACAAAAACGGGTTGAAGGTAATAACTTTGACGTACGTAAAGTCGTTCTCCAATATGATGATGTCATGAACCAACAACGTGAAATTATATATAAACAGCGCCGAGAGGTGCTTGAGTCCGAGAATATCAAACAGATTGTTATGGATATGATCAAGCCTTCCATTGAACGTATCGTTGAAGCTCATTGCAGTGATGACATTCCGGAAAACTGGGAACTGCAGGAAGTTGCAGACTACATGAACAGCAAATTGCTGGATGAAGGCTCAGTAACGAAAGATGATCTGTGGGGCAAAGAAGCAGAAGAGATTATCGACTACCTGTTTGAGAAAGTACAGAACAAGTACAATGCACGAGAAGAGCGAATCGGTGAAGAGATGGTTCGTGAGTTCGAGAAAGTGGTTGTGCTTCGCGCAGTAGATAGCAAATGGATGGATCATATTGATGCGATGGATCAATTGCGTCAAGGTATCCACCTTCGTGCCTACGGCGGTACAGATCCACTGCGTGAGTACCAGTTTGAAGGCTTCGAAATGTTCCATCAGATGATCGCTTCGATTCAGGAAGAAGTGGCAACTTATGTGATGAGAGCACAAATCGAGAGCAATCAGGAGCGTCAAGCGGTTGTTGACGAAAGCCAGATCTCGACAAGCGGCGAACCTACAGAGAAACGTCCGGTAAAAGTGTCTGACCAAATCGGACGCAACGATGCTTGTCCATGTGGCAGCGGCAAAAAGTTTAAACATTGCCACGGTCAAGAGTAGTTAAAGGATTCTCTTATGTATAAGTTGAACTATACATTTACACGAGAACGTAGAGGACAGAAATAAGCTGGAGAAGCGGAGCTAAAAGCTTTCTGAAAGAAAGCTACATCGGAAGCATACGCTTCGCCTTTATCCCCGGATTTTCACCTTTGAAAAAGGAAATCAAAAAATCTGGGGATAACAGCGATCGGAAGGTTGTTCTGTCATCGGAGTGGTAAGGTGTAACGAATGCTGGCTCAACTTAAATAGAATGACATGAACGGCTCCTTGCAGCCGGGTATTTCAAATGATCAAATGAAGGATGCATAACCTGTAATTGGTGCATAGTTATAACTATGTGACCAAGATCATGGAGAAGAGGATTGCCGACATAAAGGTAACCTAGACTCCAAGGTGAAGCATCGGATACTTGATCTGGAGGAATACCCTGGATGCGGGGAGCTTATCTTAATGAAAAGAGGAATTGCACATGATCGATCCAAGCGTGAAGCAGGACCTGCGTGAAATAGGCAAGAAACTAACAAATCTTAGGGGGTCTCTTTGACTTAGATCTTAAGCAAGAGATGATTGAGAACTTCGAAGTGAAGATGTCCGCCCCGGATTTCTGGGATGATAATGATAAGGCACAATCCTTAATCGCCGAGCTCAATGCGGTGAAGGGATCTGTGGACCAATATACCAAGCTGCAGCAGGATTATGATGATGCGGTCATGATGGCAGAACTGGCTGACGAAGAAGGCGATGATGATCTGGCTGTGGAGATCGGTAACAGCGTGACAGCCATTGTGAGCAAGGTAGAAGAGTTTGAGCTACAGCTTCTCCTGAATCAGCCGTATGACAAGATGAATGCCATTCTTGAGCTTCACCCAGGTGCTGGCGGTACCGAGTCACAGGACTGGGGACAGATGCTGATGCGGATGTATACACGCTGGGCCGAGAAGCGTGGCTTCAAGGTTGAGGTATTGGATTATCTGGCAGGAGATGAAGCAGGGATCAAGAGTGTCACGCTATCCATCAAGGGGCACAATGCTTATGGGTATCTGAAAGCCGAAAAGGGTGTCCACCGATTGGTGCGGATCTCACCATTTGACTCCTCCGGACGCAGGCATACTTCCTTCGTATCCTGTGATGTGGTTCCTGAGATTGATGACACGATTGAATTGGATATTCGAACAGAAGATCTCAAGATCGATACGTACCGTGCGAGCGGCGCGGGTGGACAGCATATCAATACCACCGACTCAGCTGTACGGATTACTCACTTACCAACAGGTGTAGTTGTAACTTGTCAGAATGAACGGTCACAGATTAAGAACCGTGAGCGAGCGATGACGATGCTTCGTTCCAAATTGTATGAACGTAAAATTGAAGAACAAAAACAACAGCTGGACGAAATCCGAGGAGAACAGTCGGATATTGCGTGGGGTAGCCAGATTCGGTCCTATGTGTTCCATCCCTATAGTATGGTAAAGGATCACCGTACGAGCGTGGAGACTGGAAACACAGGAGCAGTAATGGATGGCGACCTCGATGGATTCATCGATGGTTATTTGCGCAGCCAGATTAAAGTAGATACCGATTAATCAAAAGTTCCTGTATAGACCCGATACGTGTAGGCGTATGCTGGGTGTATACAGGGGCTTTTTTTTGAGCATATATACAAAAAAAGGAGAGCAAGATGACATGCAACAGCAACAGCAGTTACACAATAACCGCAAGAAGAGGCTAACCACGCTCATTCCCCTGAACGGCCCATGGAGAAACGTTGTAGATACCGTATCCATTATTTTAGGTTCGTTTTTGATTGCCATGGCCTTTAATTTATTTTTACTTCCGAATCAGATTGCTTCAGGTGGGGTATCTGGGTTATCGATATTGGGGAAACATTGGCTGGGACTTGAGCCGGCATATACCCAGTGGGCTATTAATATTCCGCTTCTGATTGCGGGTTTTCTCCTGATTGGCAAGCAGTATGGCATACGTTCTGTTCTCGGCAGCATTGTACTGCCACTGTTTGTATACCTCACGAAAGACTGGACCGTTCCAACAACAAATCCGTTGCTTGGTTCACTCTATGGAGGAATTGGGGTGGGTCTCGGGATTGGGATCGTATACCGGGGTAGAGGTTCAACAGGGGGCATGAGCATTCTGGCCAGGATCGTACAAAAATATAGTGGACTAAGTTACTCTCTTTGCGTTGTGATGATGGATGCTACGGTCATTATTATGGCTGCCTTTGTATTGTCATTGGAACAGTCACTCTTTGCTCTGATCGGGTTATACGTTACCGGTAAAGTCATTGATGCCGTCGAGATGGGGCTTGGTAACTCGAAGGTTGCTTATATTATTTCCAACCAGACCGAACCAATTACGAAGGTGATTCTGGACGATCTGGATCGCGGACTGACGAAGCTGGAGGCAAAAGGTGGTTACACCGACGATCAGCGAACTGTACTGATGGTCGTCGTCGGACAGAATGAGGTGCCTAGACTGAAAGCGTTGATCCGGTCCGTCGACCCGGGGGCTTTTGTCATTATTAGCAATGCGCATGAAGTACTGGGCGAAGGCTTTAAGCGTGGGGAATTATAAGTTAAAGCGAGTAGGACACTCTAACAATGAACTTAACATTCATTTCCACATGATAACGGAGAGCGGTGTAGTGGTCATTCGTTTAACTTATAAGAAAGTAAATATATAATCTAAAAAAGCAGGTACTCCTCCACCAGACATAGCTGGAAAGGAAGCACCTGCTTTTTGTTTTGTCTTTTGGAACGAAAATCACTGTACTACTTACTGTATCTGCTATAACTACTGTATTTACAGAATCGGAGACAGCAGACGAGAAATCGCTTCTTTGAAGCGGATTTTCACACTGCGTTTATTGTATTCCTCCAGCGTCATCTCACGGGATACAAGAAGATCATGCTCAAACGTCTGTACAAGAGTAGTCGCAATCGCCTCATCATACATAAATGCATTGACCTCAAAGTTCAATCGGAAGCTGCGGTAATCAATATTAGCGGTTCCCACAGATGCGACCATACTGTCGATAATGAGCGTTTTGGCATGAATAAAGCCGTTATCGTAGATAAACACGGTTGCTCCCACCTTTAACAACTCACCGATATAAGATAGCGTAGCCCAATATACAAAGGCGTGATCCGGCTTATTTGGAATCATAATGCGAACATCAATTCCTGACAGGCACGCAAGACGAATGGCTTCGAATACACTGGCATCTGGAATAAAGTAAGGCGTCTGAATCAGAATCGAATGTTTGGCTCCATTAATCATTTTCAGATAACTGTTCTTGATATGCTCTGTCTCTGCATCCGGTCCGCTGGATACAATCTGCATGGCAGTTGTTCCTGTGCCCTCAATATGCGGGAAATGTGCCGGAACATATGGGGTATCGTGCTGCTTGGACGCTTCATTCCAATCGAGAAGAAAACGGGTCTGAAGAGCATGAACAGCATTACCCTGAATACGCAAATGAGTATCGCGCCAGTAACCGAACTTCGAATTCAAGCCGAGATATTCATCCCCTACATTAAACCCGCCTGTATATCCAAGGTTGCCATCAATGATGACGATTTTACGGTGATTTCGGTAGTTCATACGCAGGTTGATCAGACTGAATTTGGATGGGAAAAAGACCTCAACCAAACCGCCTGCTTCGCGCAATTCTTTGAAAAAGCGTTTGGATACCCGCCGTGATCCCAGCGCGTCATACAGCAGACGAACTTTGACACCTTCGCGTGCTTTACGAATAAGTGCATCCCGGATTCTTTTGCCGAGTCGGTCGCCTCTATAAATGTAGTATTGCACATGAACATGATCTTTCGCTGCCTCGATATCATCGAGCAACCGCTGAAATTTGTCTGTTCCGTCGGTAATAATCTCGACCGCATTGTCTTCGGTCAATAGAGCATCGTTTTGCTTCAGGTTCATATAAATCATGTCCTGACTACTCTCTGTCGCTTGATTACGGAAAGGTGTTCTATTGTCTTGCAGCTGTGCAAGCTGGGCAGCAATACGTTCTTCAAGTCCGAGCTTCTTGCGCTCTTTCCACTGGAAAAGTCGGTAGCGCGTCAGGTTTTGCCCTGTTAATAAGTAGAGTACAAACCCGAACACCGGAATAAAGTTCAAGACGAGCAGCCAAGCCCAGGATGCACTGGCATCCTTTCGTTCGAAGAAAACGACCGCTGCTGCGAAAATAATATTCAGGCCCAGGAGTACAACAAGTAAAATGGATTCGATATGCACTGTAGTCCCCCATGTCTCATAATGACCATCATGAATCCATTCATAAACCCTTCAACGTGTAGATTGATTATGAAATAGACCCTGGTTGTAATGTTTCCTATAATACGTATTTTAGCAGAAGTATACGGGTTCGTCCGCAGATGTTGGAAAGATATGTTCGGAAGCGATGAGAATCCATGTAAAATTGATGATAGAGTGTTGTATTTATATAACTAGAGTCGTATAATAATACACAAATATGCATAGAAGCGACGGCATTGCTGTATGAAAGCTCATTGGGAGCAAGAGAACAGTATAAGTAGCGCATACGAAAAGATTGGGGGAGCGAGAGTGAATAACAAATTAAAAGTGGCAATCGTCGGTTCCACCGGCTACGGCGGGGTGGAGCTGATTCGTTTTTTCCAGAACCATCCGCAGGTTGAAATTACTTCGGTAATCTCTTCATCCAGCAGTGGTGAGTCCATCGCAGATGGATTCCCGCATTTGACGGACGTGATTCAGAGGCCACTCGACGGCGTAGACCCGGCTGAGATCGCAAGTCGTGCAGATCTGGTGTTCACAGCAACCCCGTCTGGTGTAAGCGCGAAGCTCGTTCCGAGCCTGCTTGAAGCAGGTCTTAAGGTCATTGATCTGTCTGGAGATTTCAGACTCAAGGATGGAACGGTTTATGAAGAGTGGTATAAACATCCGGCACCATCTGCTTCATTGCTGGAACAGGCGGTATACGGCATGGCAGAGGTGTATGGCGACGAAGTGAAAGGCAAGAACTTTATTTCAAACCCAGGCTGCTACCCAACGGCTACGTTACTCGGATTAATTCCAGCTGTTGAAGCGGGATGGATTGATCCTTCCAGTATCATCATTGATGCCAAATCCGGCGTATCGGGTGCGGGACGGGGAACAAGTCTGACGAATCATTATGCAGAAATGAATGAGAATTTCAAAGCATATAAACTGAACAAACATCAGCATATTCCCGAAATTGAGCAAGTGTTGGGGAATATCACTGGAACTCCGGTAACAGTAACGTTCACAACTCAACTGGTGCCGATGACGCGTGGAATTATGAGTACGATGTATGCCAATTTAACTGGTGAGCACAGCGACCGTGAAATCGTTGATCTGTACCGTAAATATTATGAGAATCGTCCGTTCGTGCGTGTACGTGAGCCGGGGATCTGGCCTTCAACGAAGGAAGTGTACGGATCGAACTATTGTGATATCGGATTTGCGGCTGATCCTCGTACAGGTCGTTTGACGATTATTTCGGTCATCGACAACCTGGTAAAAGGTGCATCCGGGCAAGCCATTCAAAATATGAACCTGATGATGGGATGGGAGGAGAACCTCGGGCTGAACATGACGCCGGTATATCCATAAGGTTTGAATCATTGGGAGTGCGCTTAGACGTGCTCTCGAAACCATGTGGGGAAGACGGATCAGGCAAAGCAAGCGGACAATCGGCATGCGGCCGAACGCATAACGGGGGATAACATATGGGAACCAATGTGGAGCAAAAGGCTTTTACTATAGTTGAGAACGGAACGATTGTAACCCCGCGCGGGTTCACTGCTGGTGGACTGCACTGCGGATTGAAAAAAACGTCTCGTAACGACATCGGAGCGATCCGCTGTGACGTGCCGGCAACTGCAGCTGCGGTGTATACAACGAACGTATTCCAAGCCGCACCTCTGAAAGTCACACGTGAGAGCTTGAGCAATGGACGCCTCCAGGCAGTCATTGTGAATAGCGGGAATGCCAATGCTTGTACTGGACAACAAGGTGAAGAGGATGCCTACGCCATGCGTACGGCGGCTGCACGTGAATTGGGAGTAGCAGAAGAGGATGTTGCTGTCGCTTCCACAGGTGTCATTGGTGAATTGCTGAAGATGGACGCTGTACACTCGGGGATTACCGCACTTCCGGCTCATTTGGGTGGCGAAGTGAATGAGGCTGAACAGTTCTCCCAGGCTATCCTGACAACCGATTTGGTGAAAAAAGAAGCCTGCGTCTCCGTTGAGGTGAACGGCAAAACGATTACGATTGCTGGTGCCGCCAAAGGATCGGGGATGATTCATCCAAATATGGCGACCATGCTGGCTTTTATGACTTCTGACGCGGTCATTAGTGCAGAAGCGTTGCAGCGCCTGCTGCGTCAGGCGACCAATCATACATTTAACATGATTACAGTGGATGGAGATACGAGCACGAACGACATGCTGGTAGCAATGTCCAGCGGTCTGGCAGGTAACGAAGAACTGACCGTGGAACATCCGGATTGGGATGCTTTTGCTGCCGGATTTACTTATGTGTGTGAGGTCCTTGCCAAAGCCATTGCGCGTGATGGCGAAGGAGCAACCAAGCTGGTAGAAGTACAGGTAACGGGTGCCGTAAGTGATGAATCCGCGCAAGCTATTGCTAAGACCGTCATTGGGTCCAGCCTGGTGAAATCCGCCATGTTTGGCGCGGATGCCAACTGGGGACGAATCATTGCAGCTGTAGGGCGTGCAGGACAGCCGGTGAACCCGGAGACCGTTGATATCCGTCTGGGTGACATCACTGTACTTGAACAATCCCGTCCGGTCGTATTCGACGAAGAAGCGGCGCTGGCCTACTTGCAGACCGATACTGTACGGATTGTGGTCGATCTGCACCACGGCGACGGAACAGCCATTGCTTGGGGCTGTGACCTGACGTACGACTATGTACGAATTAACGCGGCATACCGCACGTAATATTTTGTGGTTAGTTTTAGTTAATCTAGCAGCTTCATTATTGAAAAGCTGCTTTACAAAAATATGTAGAACATTTATAAGGATTAAACTTTTTGAGTTTGATATTGACGGGGTTAGTGAAAAAGTCGGAATCGATTCTGTAGAAGCGTAGCGTTCGCCTAAAAGCTTTCTGAAAGAAAGCTGCATCGGAAGCATAAGCTGTCTCCGAGTTTTTCCCCTTAGAGAAGGGGAAGCCAAAAAACTTGGAGACAACAGCGATCGAAAGAACGATCCGGATTCGGAACGTCAGCCGAAGAATATTGCATCAATGAAGTGTTAATCTCGTTAAAACATTTGAATTGAAAGGAGTGCCCTCATGAATTCAACATTGCAAAATGAGAGTATCGGAACAGAGGCAGGTGCCGAGAAGCAGACGTTTGTAATGAAATGCGGAGGCAGCACGCTGGCGGCGTTGCCTGAATCCTTTTTTGCAGATCTGCGTGATTTGCAGTCCCAGGGAACTCAGCCTGTCATCGTACATGGCGGCGGTCCTGCGATCTCGGATAACTTGGCGAAGCTCGGTATTGAGACCGAATTCGTAAACGGATTGCGCAAAACAACAGAACCTGTGCTGGACGTCGTGGAGATGGTTCTTGCGGGGAGCATTAACAAACAGATCGTACGTCTAATCCAACGTGTTGGTGGACGTGCGCTGGGATTGTCGGGTGTGGACGGTGGTTTGATCCAGGCAAAACCGGTTAGCAACCATGCAGAGATTGGTTGGGTAGGTGACGTAACAGGCGTTAATGCGGAGATTATTCAAGGCATCGTAAACATGGGATATATGCCAGTTATCGCGCCAGTTGGTGTGGATGCCTCTGGCCAGCGTTATAACATCAACGCAGATACAGCCGCAGGTGCGGTAGCTTCCCATCTCGGAGTGAGTCGGATGATCGTAGTGACTGATGTCCCTGGCATTATGAAGAATGTAGGTGGCGAGAAAAAAGTGCTGCCATCCGTCTCTGTACAGGAGATCGAGGATATGATCCAAACCGGAGAAATCTATGGCGGCATGATTCCAAAGGTACGTGCAGCCATCGCTTGTATTCACGGCAAAGTGCGTGAAGTCATCATCGTAGATGGAAGCGAACCACAGATTCTGAGCCGTGTGCTTGGCGGAGAAACCATCGGAACCCGAATTATCCGTATGCAATAATTATTCTCAGTGCGCTAGTGTCTTCATGGTCTTATAGTAAATAAAAAAATATGTGCATCGCTTTTTTATATAAGAAATCTAATATTACACACACAATAACGTAGGGTGCAGAACCAATCTGAAGAATAAAAATGCATAACGTAGAGGACAGAAATAACCTGAAGAAGCGAAGCGTGCGCCTTTATCCCCGGATTTTCCCCTTTAAGGATCAATCAAAAAAATCCGGGGATAACAGCGATCGAAAGGTTGTTCTGTCATCGAAGTGGAGTATGCGTACGTTCAAAAGATGGTCCTGCAATCGGAGTGGTCTAGTGTAAATTATAGCTCTTATATGATTGCCGTTGCACCAACCAATAGGAGTGATAGGTGATGGCAAAAGGCAATGAACAGCCAGGTTCTGGCACAGCAGTAGCGGGCGTAGCAGCGACGGGTGCAGCGGCACAGACGGAAAGCTCTCTTTTCCAAACGTATGCGCGTTATCCAATTAGTTTGGTCAAAGGTAAAGGCAGCTGGCTGTGGGATGATCAGGGCAATCGTTATCTTGATTTCATGTGCGGGTTGGCTGTAACGAGTCTGGGCCATGCACCGGAGAAAGTCGGAGCCAAGCTGAAAGCTCAGATTGATGAGCTATGGCATGTCTCCAACCTGTTCCAGATTCCCGGTCAGGAAAAAGCGGCAGCTTTGTTGACAGCAAATACGTGCGCAGACGCCGTATTCTTCTGTAACAGTGGTGCAGAAGCGAATGAAGCGGCAATCAAACTGGCTCGTCGCTATCACCAGAAGGTAAAAGGCACAGGTCGGTACGAAGTCATTACATTTGCCCAATCCTTCCACGGACGGACACTCGCAACTTTGACAGCAACTGGGCAGGATAAGGTGAAAGAAGGATTTTTGCCATTGCCAGCCGGATTCGTAACCGTACCATTGCATGACACAGCGGCTCTCGAAGCGGCAATCGGACCCAATACAGCAGCGATCATGCTGGAGATGGTCCAAGCTGAGGGCGGCGTGTATCCGGTCAAACCAGATTTTGTCCACCACGTTCGCAAACTGTGTGAAGAGCACGGATTGCTGCTGATTGTAGACGAAGTACAGACCGGAATGGGACGTACAGGCAAACTGTTCGCGCATGAGCATTATGGCATTGAGCCGGACATTTTCACGGTAGCCAAAGGTATTGGTAGTGGATTCCCTGTAGGTGCGATGCTAGGTAAAGGTTATCTGAAGGATGCGTTTACTGCAGGCAGTCATGCAACAACATTTGGCGGTACACCGCTTGCTTCCTCCGTTGTCATTGCAACGATTGAAACCATGCTCGAAGATCACCTGCCTGAGCGTGCAGCTGAAATGGGCGAATACCTGATGAACTCTCTGCGGGAGCGTTTGGCTGGTAATTCGTTTGTAAAAGAAGTTCGGGGTATGGGGCTGCTTGTTGGAATCGAATGTGCTGAAGCAGTAGGCGACATCGTGCTTGCTGGTCAGAAACGAGGCATTCTCTTTGTATCCGCAGGGCCGAATGTCATTCGTCTGCTTCCAAACTTGTATGTGAGCAAGGAAGAGATCGATGAGGCGGTATCCTTGGTAGCTACGTTGATTGAAGAGCATGTGGCTGCGAAGAACGCTTAATAAGACTTTATACCACCTTTCTGACTTGGGGCCTTCGCGGGCCTCGAGCGGAACCAAAATGATGAATCATGAATCCCTGTAGCCGCGCGGTAAACTAGCGGAAGACGAAAGTGAGCAGCCGGATGGCAAGATCTCAACCTTCTATACTCTTCTGCCCATGCGGGTGCAGGGAACCGGAAATAAGGAGGACAATACGAACATGACACAAGCACAACAGACGGAAAAGGTACAGAAGGTCAATCTTAGAGGCCGTGATTTTATTGAATTTACAGATTATACAGCGGAGGAAATCCGTTATTTGCTGGATCTTGCGATCGAGATTAAAGGCAAACAAAAAAACGGTGTACCGTATCAGCCACTGCAAGGCAAAACGATCGGACTCATTTTTGAAAAATCATCTACACGTACCCGTGTATCCTTTGAAGTTGGCATGTTCCAATTGGGCGGACACGCGCTCTTCCTGAGCAAAAATGATATCCAACTCGGTCGCGGGGAAACGACACATGATACAGCCAAAGTCTTGTCACGTTACCTGGACGGCATCATGATTCGTACCTTTGGACACCATAATGTGACTGAACTGGCCCAACATGCGGATATTCCAGTTATTAACGGCCTGAGCGATGCAGCACATCCATGCCAAGTACTCGCAGACTTCCAAACTGTATTGGAGCACAAAGGCAAGCTGGAAGGTTTGAAAATGGCATATGTCGGAGACGGCAATAACATGGCGCATTCCCTAATGCTTGGTGCAGCGAAGATGGGTATGCATGTTGCAGTAGCGACTCCGAAAGGCTATGAGCCTGATAGCGCAGTCGTAGAGCAGGCGCGCGGCATTGCACAGGAAAGCGGCTCACAGGTGACAGTAACGTACAGTGCACAGGAAGCTGTGAAGGATGCAGATATCGTGTATACGGATGTATGGGCGAGCATGGGTTTTGAAGAGGAACAGAAGATTCGTGAACAAGCATTCGCTGCGTATCAGGTGGATGAGGAACTGATGAAAGGCGCGAAGCCGGATTATATGTTCCTGCACTGCCTGCCAGCTCACCGCGGAGAAGAAGTGAGTGCTGGAGTAATTGACGGTCCAAACTCCCTGATCTTTGATCAGGCGGAGAACCGACTGCATGCGCAGAAAGCATTGATGGCTTCGTTAATGAGTGAATAGATGCTGTTTGCCTGAATGGGTTGATTTTAGGCACAGATTTCGCGATGATAGATTAAGCAACTGAACTTGGGGAGGACCATCGAACATGGCTAAGGAAAAAATTGTACTCGCTTATTCTGGCGGGTTGGACACATCTGTAATTTTGAAATGGTTGAAAGAAACATATGATGCGGAGATTATTGCATTTACGGCGGATATCGGACAAAAGGATGAACTGGACGGCCTTGAGGAAAAAGCTCTCGCTACAGGCGCTTCCAAAGTGTATATCGACGATCTGCGCGACGAGTTCGCGAAAGATTTCATCTATCCAATGTTCCAAGCGGGTGCCCTTTATGAAGGACAATATCTGCTTGGTACAAGTATCGCACGTCCACTGATCGCTAAACGTATGGTGGATATCGCTCGTGCAGAAGGCGCTACAGCGATTGCTCACGGCGCTACGGGTAAAGGAAATGACCAGGTTCGTTTTGAGCTGAACGCCGCTGCGCTGACACCAGACATTCAAGTCATCGCGCCTTGGCGTCTCGAAGAGTTCCGCAACCAGTTCCCGGGACGTGCCGAAATGATCGCTTACGCTGAAAAACACGGCATTCCGGTAACCGCATCGGCGGCTAAACCTTACTCCACAGACCGTAACCTGCTGCATATCAGCTATGAGAGCGGCGTGCTGGAAGATCCTTGGTTCGATCCAAGTGCGGACGAGAACAAAGACATGTTCTTGCTGAGCAGTGCACCTGAAGATGCACCAGATCAAGCGGAATATGTTGAACTTGAATTCGAACAAGGCGACTGTGTTGCACTGAACGGTGAGCGCCTGAGCCCACTGCAAGTGATGGAGCAACTGAACGAGCTGGGTGGCAAGCATGGTATCGGCCGTGTGGACATGGTAGAGAACCGCTTCGTCGGCATGAAGAGCCGTGGTGTATACGAGACACCAGGTGGAACGATTCTGTTCACGGCACACCGCAAAATGGAATCCATCACAATGGATCGTGAAGTCATGAACCTGCGTGATAGCCTGATCACACGTTACAGCACACTCGTTTACAACGGCTTCTGGTTCGCACCGGAACGTCTGGCGCTGCAAGCGCTGGTGACCGAAAGTCAGAAAAATGTAACAGGTACCGTTCGAGTGAAACTGTATAAAGGCAACATCATCGGCGCAGGCGTGAAAAGCCCTGTCAGCCTGTACAACCCGGACATTGCCACAATGGAAGCTGATCCAACACAAGCATACGATCAAGGGGATGCAACGGGCTTTATCCGCCTGAATGCATTGCGTTTGAAAGTAAATTCCGGTGTGGAACAAAACAAAAACTAATTGCATCAGGCATATAAAGCATCACGATAATAACTGACAAGGCGGGCCGTTCTTGCACATCTGGCAGGAGCGGCTTTGTCCATGAGCGAAAGGGGAGTACTCACTGTGAGCAAGCTGTGGGGAGGACGTTTTACCAAACAAACCAATCACCTGGTTGAGGAATATACCGCGTCAATCAACTTTGACAAAGCTTTAGCCGAGGAAGATATTCAAGGAAGTCTGGCTCATGTAACAATGCTGGGCAAATGCGGCATTCTGCCAGCAGAGGATGTAGAAACGATCAAGGAAGGTTTGATCACAGTTCTGCATAAAATCCGTGCAGGCGAAGTGGAATTCTCCGTATCGGATGAAGACATCCACATGAACATTGAGAAAAACCTGATCGATACCATCGGCCCTGTGGGCGGCAAATTACATACAGGACGCAGCCGGAATGACCAAGTGGCAACGGATATGCACTTGTACTTGCGTGAGCGCGTGGTTGGGTTTGTTGGCATGCTGCATTCGTTGCAGGAAGCGCTGATCGGACAAGCCAAAGACAATCTTGATACGATTGTACCGGGGTATACGCATCTTCAACGTGCACAACCGATTCTGTTCGCCCATCATCTGATGGCGTATGTATCGATGTTCCAACGGGATGCAGAGCGTCTGATGGATAGCTACAAACGCATTAACGTGCTGCCACTGGGTGCAGGTGCGCTTGCAGGCACAACGTTCCCAATTGATCGTCATTTTGTGGCGGAACAACTGGGCTTCGATGGTGTGTACGAGAACAGTCTGGACGCGGTCAGTGACCGTGACTTTATCGTGGAGTTCCTGGCAGCCGCTTCGCTGATCATGACTCACTTGTCCCGTCTGAGCGAAGAGTTGGTCCTGTGGAGCAGCACGGAGTTTGGTTTTGTTGAACTGGATGACGCATTCTGCACAGGCAGCAGCATTATGCCACAGAAAAAAAATCCGGACGTTCCGGAACTTGTTCGTGGTAAAACAGGGCGTGTGTACGGCAACCTGATCGGTTTGCTGACCGTGTTAAAATCTCTGCCGCTCGCGTACAACAAGGACATGCAGGAAGACAAAGAAGGTATGTTTGACACGGTAGCGACGCTGGAAGGCGCACTTCAATTGTTCGCTCCGATGATTGCGACGATGACGGTCAACAAGGGTCGGATGCGTCAAGCGGTCAATCAGGATTTCTCGAACGCTACGGATATTGCGGACTTCCTCGTGGGCGAAGGTTTGCCTTTCCGTCAGGCCCATGAGGTTATTGGGAAAACCGTATTGTACTGTATCCAGAACGGCAAGTATCTGCTGGATCTGACCATCGATGAATTCCGTCAATTCTCCCCATTGTTCGATGAGCGTATTTACGATGTGCTGCAACCAGAAGCGGTTGTAAATGCTCGTAATGTGTACGGCGGAACAGCTTCGAACCAGGTGACTGAGGCGATTGGACGTAGTGAAAAGGTGCTTGAAATTACGGAGCAATGGATCACCAATCGGGGTTAATCACGCGCATTTACTATAATGAAATAAAGATATACAACGCAAAAGCAGGCCGAGAATTTTTCTCAAGGGCCTGCTTTTTTGTGTGTGACAACGATTTAGATATTTTCAACTCAACATTTACACGTTAACAACGATCGGAAGGTTGTTCTGTCATTGGAGTGCTCCTGTTCGGCTATTCACGTTCACGTAAAGGCAACCATTTCAGCACATTCTGAATCTTCTCGTCCCAATATCCCCAGTCATGTCCACCGGGTTCTTCCTCGTACGTCAGCTGGAAATCTGTCTGTGCACAAGCTTGACGGAACGTTTGATTCTCGTCATACAGGAAGTCCTCTGTCCCACAGCATTGGTAGAGCAAAGGTTTTGGACCCTGACTTGCTTTGCTTTCTTCGAGCAGATGCAGCAAGTCATTCTCCGAACCTTTAATTTCTGCTCCGAAAATCCGTTTGAACTCAGCATCACTTAATGCCTTAACAATTCGGTTATCCATATGCGCTACCATGTCGAGTGCTCCAGACAAACTTGCCGCAGCGGCGTATTGCTCCGGTTTGTGAAGTGCCAGCTTGAATGCTCCGTAGCCACCCATGGACAAGCCAGCAACAAAGTTGTCCTCACGTTTGTGTGATAGTGGGAAGAAGGAACGTGCAAGTGCAGGCAGCTCTTCACTGATGAATGTCCAGTAGCGTCCGCCTTCCGCCATATCCGTATAGAAGCTGCGATGTACCTGAGGCATCACAACGGCAATACCAAGGTCCGCAACATATCGTTCGATGGATGTACGGCGCAGCCAAATGGAGTCATCATCCGATAGCCCGTGCAGCAGATACAGCGTGGGATGTAACCCTTGGCCGGATACGTTCTCCATGCCAATCTGATTGTGGGTCTGTTGTGGAAGAATAACATGCATACTGGTGCTTAGACCAAGCGTGTCAGAGTAAAAGTCACATTTAATAAGTGCCATATATATGAGAAACCCCTTTCATAAGTCCATTAACGATGTGTTCTGACCCGATTCTATAGGAAGGGATCTGAATCCATAATGGTTCCATAGTGTCTATAATAAACAGGTTAAACGCAAAGTCTTTTCATTGCAATAATAAGAAATTAACCACTAGTTATTCGCCTTCTTTACAGCGTAACAATGTTATGTTACACTGTGTTCAACACAAAGGGGGACCATATATGACGGATGATTTGATCTCCAAAAAAGAATTGCTGGACCTGACGGGTATCTCCTACGGCCAGTTGTACCGCTGGAAGCGGAAAAATCTCATTCCGGAGGAATGGTTTATTCGGAAGTCGTCCTATACGGGACAAGAAACTTTTTTTCCAAAACAACAGATTTTACTGCGGATTGACAAGATTCTCAATATGAAAGACGGCTTGTCGCTGGATGAACTGGCAGATGTGTTTTCACCAACTTTGGGTGAAGTGGAAATGTCCGCTCAAGAGCTGTTAGAGCGAAACATTGTTTCGAATATTTCGCTTGAGCTGTTGAAAGAAGCGGGTCGGGAGCAGCGGCTGTATGCTTTGGAGCAGATTATGATGCTTTACGTACTTGATAAGCTGCTAATGAGCGGAGATATTACCCGGCAGGAGGGTTCGCTGCTGATCGATGTCATGTCCGAGCACTACTATCGTTTCACAGGCAAACCAAGCGAACTGGTGCTTATTCGCAAGATGGGTGTTCCTTCCTTCATGCTGGTCACGGCAGGAACAGAGCTTTATTTTGACAATGGAGTGAAGGTTGTTCTCAGGCAGTCCATGGGAACGTTCATGGAAGAGCTAAAACTCAAATTGGGATAAGGAGAGGATCATATATGGAGGAACGTAATTTGCGCAATGATCTGAACGTAGCGGGCATGAGCCAAACGGCAGGCGGGAATTTTCACCGGGTATCCATTGATGGAATGGCTAAGGTAAACGGTAACCTGGACTGTACGTCCCTGAATGTGAATGGAACAATGAAGATGCACGGAGCTTTGAGCTCTGAGAGTGCAACGATCAACGGTATGTGCACGCTGAACGGCCCCTTGATTAGTTCTCGTGTTCGTGTGGACGGTTTGACAACCATTAATGGAGACCTCCGAAGTCCTGAGCTAGAAGTTAACGGGAAGTGTACTGTACGTGGTCGGGTAGATGGGGAACGGATAGATATTGGTGGTGTAATCGATATTGAAGGCGACGTACAATGTGAGACCCTGAACGTACAGGGCAATATTAAAATTAGTGGCTTTCTGAATGCGGGGACGGTAGAGATCAGACTGCATACATCTTCTTCGGCCAAAGAAATTGGCGGGGAACGCATCGATATTCGTCGTAAGGAACAGACTGGTTTTTGGAAAAGTATTGGTCTGGGTGGTACCCCGTCCTTCAAGACATCTTTGATTGAGGGGGATGAAATCGTGCTGGAAGATACCGAGGCTGATATTGTTCGTGGCAGCAAGGTTCATATTGGTCGCGGCTGTAACATCAGGTTGGTTGAATATTCGGGTGAACTAGAGGTTGATCCAGATGCCAAGGTGGGCAGCAGTCAGCGGATTTGAATTTTGATATGAAAAGAAAAGGGATGTGATCGATTTGAATAACCATTTTGCTGGTTCGTTGGATAAAAAACATGACATTAGCATCATCGGCGACGGCAGTTCTTCTGGCGGTGTATACGGCAAGGTCAAGGTAGTGGGAGATTCGTCATTTAACGATAATCTGTTCTGTGATCAATTCAAATGCACCGGCACATCCGTCATATACGGATCTCTTGAATCAACCGATATCAAAATTACGGGAACCCTTACCCTGAAAGAGCGATCTGATGTTGGTTCCGATGAACAGGAAGGCAATCATGCTTCTAACCTGTATGCAAAAGCTGAACATATGAAAGTAGTAGGCGAGCTTCATGTATCAGGTGATTGTCAGGTGGAGAATATGAAGTTGAATGGCCGTTTCACGATAACGGGTATGCTCAGTGCCGAAAGTATGACACTCAAAATTATGGGTCCATCCGAGGTCAAGGAAATGGGCGGTTCCATCATTTCAGTGAAGAGTTCGCGGGGAAAACTGCTGGAGGGTTTGTTCACTGGTAACAAGTCTATTCTCAAGGCCGATCTGATCGAAGGCGACGAAATTGAACTTGAGAGCACGGAGGCCGAGGTTGTACGAGGAGATAAAATAAAAATTGGCCAAGGCTGCCGAATTGGTACGGTGGAATACCGCTCTTCTCTGCAAATTCATCCGCAATCGGAAGTTTTGGTGCAAAGCAATCGGTCCTTGGACTGATTATCCGCCGTAACTTTTCGGATATACTAATTCAGTCATATGAATCGGATGTGAATGGGAGAGATTGAGTAGAATGGCTACACGTAAAAATAATATTGGATTGGTGCTGGCAGGGCTGCTGCTGAGCATACTGATGGCTTCGATGGACAATACCATCGTGGCAACAGCTATGGGCGATATTGTCGGGAAGCTGGGTGGGCTCGACAAGTTCGTATGGGTGACCTCCGCTTACATGGTGGCCGAGATGGCGGGTATGCCAATCTTCGGTAAGTTATCCGACATGTACGGACGGAAAAAGTTTTTTGTTTTTGGAATACTGGTATTTATGCTCGGATCTGCATTATGTGGGACGGCAACATCAATCGTTGAGCTGACGATGTACAGAGCTATTCAAGGTATTGGTGCGGGTGCATTGGTGCCGATTGCCTTTACAATCATGTTTGATGTGGTCGCACCGGAATCACGGGGTAAATTGGGCGGTTTGTTCGGAGCCGTGTTTGGTTTATCCAGCGTATTCGGCCCACTACTGGGTGCTTACATTACGCAGTACGCGACATGGGAATGGGTATTTTATATCAACCTGCCGCTTGGTCTGATTGCGTTTGTGTTTATTGCATTTTTCTACAAAGAATCTCATCAGCATCAATCTCAACAGATTGACTGGCTCGGTGCAATCACACTAATTGGTGCAGTAGTCTGTCTCATCTTCGGGCTTGAACTGGGTGGCAAAACGTTTGCCTGGGGTTCATGGCAGATTCTCGGCTTGTTTGCCGGATTCGTGGTGTTAGCGCTGCTCTTCCTGTTTGCAGAAACGAGAGCCAAGGAACCCATTATCTCCTTCGGCATGTTCCGCAACCGGGTGTACTGGTCCAGTAATGTTATTGGCATGTTCAGTGGTGCGGCGTTTATTACCGCATCCGTGTATATTCCAATCTTCATCCAGGGGGTACTCGGTGGCAAAGCGACCAACTCTGGCCTCGTGTTATTGCCTATGATGCTGGGGTCTGTTGTGACGGCTTCCATGGGTGGGGTGCTGATGACCAAAATCAAGTATCGTAACATTATGATTCCTACGCTGGCCTTGCTGGTGGTTGGTCTTGGATTGCTGACGACGCTGGATGAAACTTCATCTTTATGGACGATACGTATATTCATGGTGATGATTGGTCTCGGTGTTGGAGCGTCGTTCTCGGTACTAAGTAATGCAGCCATGAACGCATTTGAACCGCAAAGACGCGGAGCAGCAAGCTCCACACTTAACTTCCTGCGTTCACTTGGGATGACGATGGGCATTACGATCTTTGGTATCGTGCAGAGCCAGGTGTTTACGCGCAAAATGAATGATGCCCTCGCCGGATCAGCGGCAGAAGCAGTGGGCGCTGGTGCTCCTGCAGGCGGCGTGCCTCAGGGAGTGAATCTGAGTGATCCACATGCGCTGTTATCGCCAGAGCTGAGAAAGGCGATTCCGCCTCAGGTGCTGGACGCCATTACACACGCGTTGTCTTCATCCATCGTGCAGCTCTTTGCCTGGGCAGCGATCCCGGCCGCACTCGCGTTGATTGCTGCATTCTTTATGGGTAATGAGAAGATGGTTATCGGCGAAGAGCAGAAAGAGTACACAGGCGGACATTAAAGGTTTCAGTCTAATCAAACATAATATGTATCTGTAAAACAAACCAAAGACACATCTCTCGAGGGACCCAGAATGGGGAACGGGAGATGTGTCTTTTTCTATTTGTTATTACCTTTGCAGGGATGAGCTTATCCATGTGTGCACAAGTGAAAGGAAGATTAAGGCTGCTTCGTGTCGCTGATGCCATCCTCTACGACAGAAGGCTCCTTGGGATCAGGCAGGTTAGTATGACCAGAGCGAGCAATCAGGCGATTCTGGGCTTTGTATGTGTCACGTGTAATGGTCTTGGATTCAACGATTTTGCCATCCACCTTTTTGGTGCGCATCGTTTCTACAATATATCCGGGTTGACCGTTCTGGAGCACCTGCTGGGCACCGTCAGGCAGTACGTTGCTCGATACATATTTCACGGGAGCACTTAATGTCTCAATTGTACGGGATTCAAGTGCATAACTGACGTTCTCCGGGAAGGTGCCGAAAAATTTGACCGTTAAGCTTCCACCTTCCACTTTGGCATGAATGAGCAGAGACTTGCCGGTATTGTTTTTGAACCGAAAATTGATCGAGCCTGAGGCAAACGTGGCATCCAGTCCCTTTGGCAAATATTTGACGGGCAGGGAATGGTTACGGCGTTCTACAATATCCAGTCCGGTCAACAAGGCTGCGTTATAGACTGTGCTTGATACCTGGCAGATGCCGCCTCCAATGCCAGGGGTTAGCTGCCCATTCACGATGACCGGGGCTTCCCGGAAACCATAGTCCTCCTCGGCCTTCCTAATGACCTTCTCATAATCAAAAGTACCATTTGGAGGCAAAATCATGCCGTTAACGGCTTGTGCTGCTGCGCTGACGTTATGTATCCGGCCTGCGCTGCTGTTTCCGAGGCTAGTGGAGAACTGAATGATCTTCCGATCAATTCCCTCTTGGCGCAGCGAATCGAGAGTCACTTCGGGTTGCAGCGTATACAACGGCAGCTGAATCAACAGCGGGTTTGGCTTCGTATCATGGTCCAGTGGAGCGAAATCCCGGTGCAGTTTAGCTTGCATCAGGCTCGCGAGTTCATCCCAAGCGATCCGGCGGACGCCTTTTTCAGGGATGTACTGGACCTTGTCACTTGCGGTAATGCGGCGAACAGCGTTCGCGGGTGTACCGAAGGTTTCCTTTTCCCAGGCAGGAGTCAGCTGCTCTCTCAGTGATTTTGAATTGTACGTCAGCTTCAGGGACCACTCCTTGATGAAATGATATCGAGCGTAAGCGCGCTCCCACAGATTGCCTTCATCCAGTTGCTGCACAGCTGTCCGGAAGTCGTCAGCACTGTAGCTGGCGCCTGTCTGGGCGGCCGTGAACATCATCGTTTTTGGTGCAGGATCTTGAACCTCCAGGGTGATCGGCCACGCTTCCATTTGTTTTAATCGTTCATCCAGTGCCGGTAAAACCTCCTTGCGATTCACGCCCTCAACCGACCACTCCCCAACACGTACACCTTCGGGTAGGGCGGGTTGGTTCACGTACATATACAGCAATCCATAGGACGCGGAACCGATTAATAGGATGGAGAACAGTGCAATGACCATCAAATGTATTTTTTTCATATCCGAACGCTCCTTTGTACTTCTGTTGTTCCGCATTTCGTAACACTTTCCATATATATGATCCAATGATGGAAAACTTTCGGGTACTCAATAGGTAACAAATTTGTTACAATAAAATTCATATGAATCCATGCTTCACCATCGAAAAAGGGGTGAAATGGATTTTCCCTGATGAAATTCAGGTCTTTTTAAAGGAAATGCCGGGATTGTGTCGAAATGATAATGGCTAACTATGCAACGGGAAGTGATGATGTGATAGAAATGCAGGACGTGTGGAAGACCTACGCCAATGGTACCCACGCATTACAAGGGGTGTCGGTGAAGATCGACCGCAATGAATTTGTCTATATCGTCGGTCCGTCCGGCGCAGGCAAATCGACATTTATGAAATTGATGTACAGGGAAGAAGTTCCGACCAAAGGACAAATATCCATTAACGGATTTAATATCGGAAAGTTAAAGCCACGCAAAATTCCTTACGTACGCCGGAATATCGGCGTTGTGTTCCAGGATTTCAGGTTGCTGCCACGCATGACGGCATTTGAGAATGTGGCATTTGCCATGGAAGTTATAGAAGCACCGAAGCGCCACATCAAGAAACGAGTGATGGAAGTGCTTGATCTGGTTGGATTGCGCAGCAAGGCGAATCGTGAACCTTCACAGTTGTCGGGTGGAGAACAGCAGCGTATTGCCATCGCACGTGCCATCGTGAACAATCCGTCTGTTATTATTGCGGACGAGCCTACGGGTAACCTTGATCCGGAGACGTCATGGGGCATTATGCAGCTACTGGATGAGATTAATTTCCGCGGAACAACCATTGTCATGGCGACCCACAACAAGGATATCGTCAATACGATGCGTAAACGGGTTATTGCGATTGAACGGGGACAGATTGTACGGGATCAGATGAGAGGGGAATACGGTTATGAATTTTAGTACTCTCTTGCGCCATTTGCGGGAGGGATTCAAAAACGTATTCCGCAACGGCTGGATGTCCGTGGCCTCCATCATGTCCATTATCGTGTCATTGCTCATTCTGGGCGTGTTCATGCTGCTGGTGCTTAATGTGAATTCCATGGCCAACCAGGTGGACAGTCAGGTCGAGATCAGTACGTTTCTCGAGCTGAACGTGGATGAGAACCTGCGCAACACGCTGGAGCAGGAAATCAGTGCCATGCCTGAAGTCAGTGAGATTCGTTTTGTCTCCAAAGAAGAAGGACTCAAGGAGTTTCGTGAACGTCTCGGAGAAAGTGCAGACAATGTGCTGAGCGGTTTCGATGTGGATAACAATCCACTGCCGGAGACTATTGAAGTAGAGGTCATCGAACCGGAAACCGTCACTTTTGTGGCGCAAAAAATCGAAGCATTGAACGATAAACACCCGGAGAAGCCGATCATGAAAGTGAACTACGGCAAAGAAACGGTGGAAGTGTTGTTCAAATTTACGAAGCTTGTCCGGAATATCGGATTTATTTTTGTCGGGGGACTGGGGTTGATGTCCATGTTCCTGATCTCGAATACGATTCGCGTAACGATTCTGGCCCGGCGCCGGGAGATCGGTATTATGAAACTGGTTGGGGCAACCAACACGTTCATACGTTGGCCTTTCTTTGTCGAAGGGGCATTGATTGGATTGATCGGTTCGGCGATTACGGTAGCGGTACTGTTCTTTGGTTACAGCCGCCTGATGGCCACGATTGGTCAGGATGTATTCATGCAGATGCTTAATCTAATTCCACTCGGTGATATTTGGCTGCTGTTTGGAACATTGTTGATCGGACTGGGTGTACTGGTCGGTATTTTGGGAAGTACATTGTCCATCCGCAAATCTCTTAACGTTTAATCGGAAAAGAATGGCAAAGCAGGTTCACAACTGAACGCTGTTTGACGATATGTAGTAAGGACGGAGTCTTTAGTGTAAAGAAAGCAAAGAACATGCTGTTCACCACCTGTGCAGGTTGCTTTCTTGTGAAATCATAGGATGGGGGATCACATTTTGAAAAAAACAGCTTCGCTGCTGGCTTTAACGTTATTGGCCAGTTTGACGCTTCAACCTTCTGACGGATATGCCAAGAGTAGCATTAGCGACATTGATCAGCAGATTCAGCAACTGGAGAATAAGGCAGCTTCGGCCAAAAAGGAGCAGCAAAAGGCTGCCAGCAACAAAAAGGAAGCCCAGCATTACAAGAACAAGACCAATGCTTACTTGAAAGTCGTCATGGAGCAGATCAATGTGGTTAGTGATGAGCTGGCAAACGTATCGTTGCAGATTGAAAATACGGAAGAGGATCTTCGGACAACGAAAAAAGATCTGCAAGCCGCAGAAGAACGTATCGTTGCAAGAGAGAAATTACTTGAATCACGTGTACGGCTGATGTATACAGATGGTGCCGTTTCTTATCTCGATGTGTTGTTAACTTCAACAAGCTTCTCTGATTTCCTGACTCGTGCCGATTCACTGAAAACGATTGTGGATCAGGATCAGCACTTGTTGGATGAACACAAAAAGGATAAGCAGCTCGTCGTGGATAAAAAAGCAGAACTGGATGTGCAATATGCAGAAGCCAAGAGTCTGTATGCGCAGAAGAAACAGCGTAAGTCCCAATTGAATGAGAAGGAACAGGAGAAGCAAGTGCTTCTCGCTTCTTATGATGCTAAAATTGAAGAGTCGGAAGAACTGACGCAAGAGCAGGAAGACGTATTGATGCAGATTGCCAGCAAACGTTCGGCCCTTCTGCAAGAGAAAAATAAATTGCGTGAGCAGCAAGCGGCGGCAGCAGCCAAAGCAAAAGCAGCAGCAGCTGCACGTGCCGCGGCAGCTGCGAAGGCGGCGACCAAGGTTAGCTCCAACAGCAGCAGCAGTAGCAGTAGCACGTCATACTCCAGTGGTAACGGCATCTTTGGTATGCCAGTATCAGGTGCGCGTGTATCTTCTGGTTTTGGACCTCGTATTCACCCGATCACGGGTGAAGTAGGTAAAATGCATGCAGGTGTAGACTTTGCTGTTGCTCAAGGAACGTCCGTTCATGCTGCTTCTGGCGGGATCGTCATCATGGCTGAATGGTATAGTGGATATGGTTACACCGTCATTGTTGACCATGGAGGCGGACTATGGACGCTTTACGGTCATTTACGTGAAGGCGGATTTAAGGTAAGCAAGGGTGACACGGTAAGCCGTGGCGATATTATTGCTGAATCAGGTAGTACAGGCAACTCCACTGGACCGCATTTGCATTTTGAAGTACGTGATAATGGAACAGCAGTGAATCCTTTTAACTATTTGTAGTTTTTAGCCAACAGTTGGAATGGAACAAACATATTCCGTACAAGCTAGGCATATACTAAGCTGGCATGTTCAGGGAAAGTTTCACAGAACAATTGAATTAGACACGCTTCAATATTAAAGGCGGTGACAAACGGATGATGAAGAAAAGATCGGCCCTGCTGCTTGTCATTGTAGCCCTTCTCGGAGGCAGCTTGCTTACGCTGGTGCTGATGAGCTCACCTGGTCTGGCACAAACGACACCTGGTGAAGGATTGCTCGCCAGCGTAACAGGCAGTTCGCAGCAGAAGAACGATTTGAAGAAGATTGAAACCGCGATGGATTTGATCTCAAGCAACTATTATAAAGACGTGGATCGAACCAAACTGATTGATGGTGCGATCAACGGCATGATGGAATCTCTAGGTGATCCGTACTCCAACTATATGGGGCAGGAAACAGCGGCCCAGTTCGAGGAGTCGATTGAAGGTTCATTTACCGGAATCGGTGCAGAGGTATCCTCACAGGACGGAAATGTTGTAGTAGTATCACCGATCAAAGGATCGCCTGCCGAAAAAGCGGGTATTCGCGCGAAAGACATGATTATGTCCGTGAATGGTGAATCCCTGCAAGGTTTGGAACTGAACAAAGCCGTTAACAAAATCAGAGGTCCAAAAGGCAGTGAAGCGAAGGTGCAGGTTAAACGTGCCGGATCTTCCGAGCTGATTGAATTTGTCATTGTGCGTGATGACATTGATCTGGAGACGGTTTACGCCCACATGGAGGATAACGGTGTTGGTGTGATTACAATCACTCAATTCTCGCTGAACACAGGAGATCGCTTTAAGGAAGAACTGGCGAAGCTGGAGAAGCAGAACATGAAGGGCTTAATCATTGATGTTCGTAATGACCCGGGTGGTGTTTTGCAGGTCGTTATTGATATTGCAGAGCAATTTGTTCCGAAAGGCAAAGTTATTGTTCAAGTGGAAGACAAGAATGGTAAAAAGGAACAAAGCAAATCAAACGGATCAGGTAAATCGTATCCAATTACGGTATTGATGAACAAAGGAAGTGCGAGTGCGTCGGAAATTTTGGCTGGTGCATTGCAACAGTCGGCAGGCGCAACGTTGGTTGGAGAAAATTCCTTTGGTAAAGGAACCGTACAGACGAGTTATGACAAGCAGATGGGTGATGGCAGCCTGCTGAAAATCACCATTGCGAAATGGCTGACTCCGAACGGGGACTGGATTCATGAAAAAGGTATCAAACCGGATATTGCGGTGAACCAGCCGGATTACTTCTCGGTGGCACCAATCAACAAAGAAAAATTACCTTTGAAATACGACAGCAATAGCACGGATGTGAAAAGTGCGCAGACGATGCTGAGAGGACTTGACTTTAAGCCGGATCGTGTAGATGGATACTATGACCAGAAGACAGAAGAAGCGGTCAAAGCATTCCAGAAACAAAAAGGCATTCAAGCAACTGGCCAGATTGATGAGAAAACCGCGGAATCACTGGAAGCGGCTCTGATTGAACGCATTGCCAATCCTCAATATGATGCACAGCTGAAGCGCGCGATCGAAAATGTCTCAAAGGATATTTCGTCCGCAGTGTCGAAGCCATAAAGAAGGCTGATTTTCAGCCTTCTTTTTTTCTGAACCGGCTGAAGGAGAGGGGTGACCGTCCACAATGGAATGGGCTTGGCCATGGTTAACCACATTAGGAGAAGCATTGTTGCAGTTGTTTATTCAGCCGTTTTATTATATTGCGGTAATCTTGATTGCTCTCGTTTATCATCGTCAACTCTTACAGGAACGTAAATTGTTCCACGTTCGTCTGCAAAGCTCGATAACACAGACCATTCGTGCAGTACTTGGAGGTATTGTGATCGGTGTAATGGTCTCCGTTATATCGCTGTTTCTCGGGGCGCATCTTACACTGAGCAGCCTGATCTGTATATGGGCAGCTACGTTATTCTTGGCATTATTCCGTATCCGATATTTATGTTTTGCTTATGCTGCAGGTTTGCTTGGCGTGTTGCAGTTTAGTTTAAATATGGCTTCGGGCTGGCAGCCGGCAGGTTGGATGGGAAGTGTCACTGAAGCATTACGTGCGATGGATATGCCTGCACTTCTTGTGCTCGCAGCTGTATTACATATCGGTGAAGCCCTGATGGTACGCATGCAAGGGGTATCGATGGCATCGCCTTTGCTCTTCGAAGGTAAACGCGGCAAGCTCGTTGGAGGATACCAGTTGCAGCATTTCTGGCCGATTCCGTTACTGATTCTGGTTCCCGTTACGGGCGGGGCCGAATTGCCATGGACAGCT
This sequence comes from Paenibacillus sp. BIC5C1, assembly GCF_032399705.1. NCBI lineage: Bacteria > Bacillati > Bacillota > Bacilli > Caryophanales > Paenibacillaceae > Paenibacillus > Paenibacillus sp. BIC5C1. The sequence goes on along the minus strand of NZ_CP135922.1, from coordinate 6,313,259 downwards.
TTGATCAGCGGTGGAAATAGCTACATGCTGGTTGCGCTGCCGATTATGCTGGGATTCGGAGAAGTTACGCAAAGTATGCTGCCGGGGAAAAAAGTCCAGATTTCCGCAAAGCGATTGTTGCTATATGGGACAGGGCTACTTGTGCTCAGCCTCCTGGCTGCGTGGTGGTCTCCACTCATGGTTGTCGCAGCCTTGGCTGCTTTCATTGGGCATGAGTTCCTGGTGTGGTACAGTGGCTTTGAGGAGCAAAACCGCAGCCCGCTGTTTGTACACCCTGAGCATGGCTTGAAGGTGCTTGGCGTCATTCCTGATAGTCCTGCGGAAGAACTGGGAATTGAAGCAGGGGAGACCCTGTACAAGGTGAATGGCGTATTGGTGCATTCGCCTGAGCAATTACATCGCGCTTTGCGTATGAATCCGGCCTTTTGTAAGCTGGAGGTACGTAATCATCAGGGTGAGAGCAAGTTCATGCAACGGGCGATCTATGAAGGTGAGCATCACCAGCTCGGGGTGCTCATGGCTCCGGATAATCATGAAGCCTGGGCGCTCCGCTTGCGTCCGCTAACTCTGTTTCATATCGTAAGTCTCAAGTTGTTCGCACGACGTCGGAAAGATCAGCTTGATGTTGAGGCTCCACTAGCACTGCCACCCGCACCGACGGGGGAGCAAAGATCTGTAGAGATGTAATGAAGAAAGGGTATTTCCTCCGCCTAATTGGGCGAGGGAAATACCCTTTTTGCTACTTTTTTAACATGAAAATGGCGATTTGGGTCCGGTCGCGTAAACTAAGCTTGCCGAGAATATCCGTAACATAGTTTTTGACCGTGCCTTCGCTTAAGAATAGCTTTGCGGCAATTTCTTTATTGGACAGCCCTTCGGATATAGCCTCTGCAACAGCCAGTTCCATACGGGTTAATCCGTAAGAGTCAATGGGTTCATGTGTTTGAGGAGCTGCAGCAGGACGGAGTAGACTCGCGAGCTTACGAGCAATATCGGGATGAATCAACATATCCCCGTTATGTACAGTCTTGATGCCTTGAATGATCCGGTCAGGGGGCACATTTTTGAGCAAATAACCGCTGGCTCCGTTTTGCAAAGCCTGGATAATATACTCATCATCGTCAAACGTGGTAAGCATCAGTACACGCACGTCAGGGAATCTTGCCTTAATAATTCGGGTACCTTCAACTCCGTCACAATCTGGCATGCGAATATCCATAAGTACAACGTCGGCAATTGTTCCTGACTCCAACAGTTCCATAGCTTCCCGGCCGTTTGAAGCTGTACCTGTAACGGTGATACCGGGATCGAGTCCAAGCAGGACTTTGAGACTTTCACGGATAAAGGAATCATCATCTGCAAGCATCAGTCGAATGGACTCAGGGGGGACAGAATGGCTCGAGTTATTTATTTCATTCAGGTCGGCCATGAGCAAATCACTTCCTTTTTTTTAGATCAGTTCAGCCTTGTTCGCCATGGGCAGGCGTGTAATCACCGTATAGGGATAATCCGACTTGATCTCCAGTTTCCCGCCAACCAACTGTGTGCGCAGGCGCATTCCTTCAAGTCCCATGCCGAGTCCTGTAGACTCTGCCTTTACGCCCGGGTTAGTACGAGACCCTTCATGTCTTCCTTTCGTTTGTTCATTGGTGGAAAGGGTATGGATCTTCCCATCGTTGCTGATGGACATACAGATTTCTCTTTCTCCAAATTCCAGTTCCACCGTAATCGTAGTGGCATTTCCATGACGGAGGGCATTGGTCAGGGCCTCTTTGGCATTTTTGTACAAAACAATCTGCATGCTGGGATAGAGTACATGTGAATGCCCACGCACTTCGTAACGCGTCTTCACCCCTGTTTCCCGGCCAATGTCTTCAAGTAGACGATCTAGTGCGTAGGCATCGGATATATAAGAGTCGGGCCGCAACTTATGAAGCGTGGATCGCATGTCATCCATACTGGCGGCCAATTGATCCCGAATCTGCCTCACCATTTCCGTGCCCTGTTCTGGGTGTATAGGGAGGGTGAGGAGGGCTGCCTCAGACATCATTTTGGTGCGAATCAGGCGATGACCAATATCATCATGAAGTTGCCGGGATATCCGGGTACGCTCCTCAACCTGTGCCGCTCCTTCAAGCTGCTTCGTGAATTGCAGCAATTGTTCGCGTGCTTCCTGAATCTCGTAATGTTTACTGCGCAGCTCATCGTACACCTGTTCAAGCTGCCCATGGCTGCTCGCACTTCTAGAACCCTGCCATGAGAGTGCTGCGGTGATGAGCAGGAGCAAGTTACCTGCTACCCGAGCCATTGTCTCTTGGGTGAAGCTATAAGGAATGGCCGTGTTTGTGTGAAGTGTAAGCCATGTATGAAGCTCCTGTGGTGGGGTGTAATACCAATGTAACGCGATATTGCTGGCTATAAGCTGAATTGAGAGCAGTAACCACCGCTGGGTCCTATCCAGTTTGTACATGTACACATAAAGCGCAGATAAGGAGAGGAAAAACATAAATGGGCCGTATAGAGCGATCAGCCAGCAGCTGAAGAGAATTTCGGCCGCAAGCAGCAAACGCTGCATACCTGAACGGGAGAAGTCTTTCCAAACTGCGAGTCCTAGCGCAATGATAATATACAGAGTATAGCTATCTTCTTGTTCCAGGGGTAGCACCAGAATGTACAGAATCGCAGGAACTATGAGTAAACCGTATTGCAGCAACCGCATCGGCATATGTCAGAGACATCCTTTATTTTAGAAGTGAAGGTATACCTTCCGGTAGTGTATGTCGATTATATCATAGGCAGTTTTCCCAACCGAAGATGACTTAAGTCACCTTTGTTTCATGACCTTTCGTACCTTCGCAGAAGATCATAATTCGTTACAATACAGATATGAAAATCCAGTCGCAGGAAGCTGGACGGAAGAGGAGTGTATAATCTATGGCTATGCTTGAAGTGGATCATGTCGTGAAACGATACGGTAGCAAGCTGTCAGTGGATCATTTAAATCTAAGTGTCGGTAAAGGTGAAATATTTGGATTGCTTGGTCCCAATGGAGCTGGGAAAAGTACCACAATTAGCATGATTGCCGGTCTTTTAAATATGGATCAGGGTGAAATTCGGTTGGATGGCATATCGGTCAAGGAACGGCCGCTTGAAGTGAAACGCAAAATCGGACTGGTACCGCAGGATTTGGCTCTATACGAAACGATGACCGCTGCGGAGAATGTCACTTTTTTTGCCCGGTTATATGGACTCCGTGGAAAAATGCTTAAAGAAAGGGTGCAGGAATCCCTCGAATTTGTAGGTTTGCAGGACAAAGCGAAGGACACCCCGTCCACTTTCTCAGGCGGTATGAAACGCAGGCTGAACATTGCGTGTGCCATTATGCATCGGCCGGAATTAATCATTATGGATGAACCAACAGTGGGCATCGACCCGCAATCGCGGAATCATATTTTGGAATCGGTCCGTACGCTTAATCATATGGGGTCAACCATCATTTATACAAGTCATTACATGGAGGAAGTTGCAGCAATCAGTCATCGGGTAGCGATTATGGATCAAGGGCATATCATTGCCTGTGGCACCGAAGCAGAGCTGAGAGAACGAGTTGCATCTGAGGAAAAAATAGTGCTCACCACTTTGGGCATTGGTCCCAACGTTGTGGAGGAGTTGAAACTTCACCCCCGTGTGCGGGCGGTAGAAGTATCAGACAATACATTGACCATTACGCTGCCTTCTGCACAGCAGGACCTACAGGATATGCTCTTCATTTGCAGCAAACATGAAATCTCCATTCAATCGCTCAAGGTCGAAGAGCCTGATCTGGAAACGCTCTTCCTCAATCTGACCGGACGTACGCTTCGGGACTAGGAGGATTCAGATGAACATATGGCATATTTGCATCTTTGAATTAAGACGGATTCTGAGAATTCGTTCCGTTCTGCTGAATCTGTTTATTCTGCCGCTGCTGCTCATCTTTATATTGGGTACTGCACTTTCCAGTACAATGGGGACAGCAAAAGAAGCTATTCCTGACCCGGTGAGAGTAGGGATCATTCAAACTGAAAAGAATTCCGGTTCAGATGCGATCAGTAAAGCGCTAAATACATTTGTGACTTCTCTGGCAGTAAGCGAAATGATGAAGGTACGGAACATACCTACGGAAGAAGAGGCTGTAAGTGCACTGCGTCGTGGTGATCTGGATTTTGCCGTAATCGTCCCATCGGATCTGGAAGAGCGGATCATGAAAGGGGAAGAGGCAAGGTTGCAATGGATACTGGGAAAGGATGGCACGCTCAATGTCGTGGGTGAGACTTTGTTTACGCGGTTCACGGATGAACTGAACAGACAGGTCGCTGCGGCGAAAGTGTTAGGTCCTGACGCAGTAGCTGCAATGACTGAGCATTCACAAAACATTAGCGCGAACACTTCATATATAGCCGTCAGCAGTCCTGGAGAAGTGGGCACTTCTTATAGTGCTTCACAATATTATGCGGCTTCCATGCTCGCCATGTTCATGCTTTACTCAGGCATGACAACCAGCAACAGCTTGTTTGGTGAAAGAGACAAAAAAACGCTAACTCGCTTACAGGCAGCTCCAATTGGCAATGGAGTCATTTTTGCAGGGAAAATTGCAGGCAATAGCCTGATTGCTTTCTTGCAGGCCATCATCATCGTACTGGCGACACATTGGTTATATGGTGTGAACTGGGGCACACATCCCGGGTTGATTGTTCTGATCTGTGTACTGATTACGCTGGCTTCCATGACTCTCGGCGTGATTGTTGCCCTAGTTTGCAAGAATGCCGCATCGGCAAGTGCAGCTCTTCAAGGCATCATTATTGCCATGACATTTATTAGCGGTGGATTCACACCCATTGCCGTTGGTTTTGTACAGCGAATAAGCGAATTTACAGTGAATCACTGGGCTTTGCAAAGTTTTCTGCGGATGATGCTGAACGCTCCCGTAAGTGAGATTATGTACAGCATCATGATGCTCGGTGCGGTATGTGCGGTAATGGTGGCGGCAGCGGGACTGATCTATAGAAAGGCGGGATATCGTTATGAATAGCCTGAATATTGCCTGGTTGATGATCCGGCGCACGATATTGCGCAAACGTGGTTTCATCACGTTCTTTCTTCTTCCTTGCCTTGTCGTCACAGGAACAATTGCGCTGTTTGGGAGCGAGGAGGGAACACGTGCAGTTATTCCTTATGTAAACGAGGATCAGGGCGCAGCAGGCAGATGGATTTTGGATGAGCTGGGCCGCAAAGAGGAATATCTGCTCAAGCCCATGAACAACGTTGCGGAAGTTAAGGAAGCCATCGCGCAGCAAAGGGGGAGTTCAGGACTCGTTATCCCGGCGCATTACACGGATAATTTACTGCAAGACAGACAGCCTGAAGTCCAACTGGTGGAACTTCGTGTCAGTGAAAGCGCCTATACGCTGAGAGCTGCGGTTGAAGGTTTGGCGGCGGGACTGAATCAATCTGCTACGGCAGTATTGGCAGCGACAGATGCGGCTCCGGATGAGACTCCTGATCCAGCTCTAGCCCAAGGAAAATTTAAAGAGTTGTTACTTGAACTTGATAAACATCAAATTTCGGGTGAAGCAACTGAGCTGCAGATTTATCCCAAACCGGGTCTGAACAACGTGACCGGATTTACGATTATGTTCATGATGGGGCTGCTGACCAGTACAGTTGCTGTTATCATGGAAGACCGCAGGCAGCGTACGATGACAAGAATCTACACGGCTCCGGTCCGCGCTTATGAAATAGCGCTGGGTAATTTTCTGGGGAGTTTTGCAATCGGCTTGATCCAAATTGTTTTGGTGCTGGGGATTAGCAGATGGGTGCTTCATTATGATGCGGGGATTCCATTTGGCATCCACATGCTCATCCTGGCCGCATTTATGCTGGTCGCTATGGGGATTGCAAGTACGGTTGCCGGCTTGATTCGTGAATCCAAAAATGCAACTATGCTGAATTCACTGATTATCACACCGACGTGTATGATTGGCGGCTGTTTCTGGCCACTGTCGATCATGCCGGATTACATGCAAAAACTCGCTAATTTTGTTCCGCAAAAATGGGCGATTCAAGCGGTGGAAACGATCTCTGCTGGTGGTACGTTGTCGGATATTACAATGCCGCTACTGATACTGTTTGGCATGGCAGCCATTTTGCTGACGGTGGGTTCTGCGATTCTTCGTCCCAGCCAGCCGGGCGTAGATGCGTAATGTGTAAATCGTTTGTATGATGAAGGTAATCACATCGTGTTCCATTGCTGTAAGACGAAGAAAATATGGGATCTGTCGTTTAGCGATAAAATATGAAGTGAAAACAAAAAGCACGTTCTGCTGAATCGAATTCAGTAAGAACGTGCTTTTTATAATACAGCAAGGATGCTTCATACGAAATGTTGAAGATTATGGCTGGAGTTGACGCAAGACGGTGATTTCCACACGTCTATTTTTTTGCCGCCCTGCTGCGGTGGTATTATCCCCAGTTGGGCGCGTATCCGCGTATCCGGCATATTGAAATCCGTCAGGTTCAAGCTTTTCTTTATCGAGAAAAAATCGCAATACAGATAGTGCACGTTCCCCGGAAAGCTCCCAATTGTCTTTATAGGTTGCGTTCGCTCCGACAGGAACGTTGTCCGTATGTCCTTCAATGCTTACAACCGTGCTCAGATCACGGAACAGGCTTGCCAATTTGCTCAGTGTGGGTGCAGCATCACTTTTGAGTGCGGCCTTTCCCTGATCAAACAGGAAGCGGTCACTGAGTGTGATAGAGATACCTTGTGGCTTGTCTGCAACAAAAATCTGATTTTCCAGTTTATTGTCCTCGATATATTGGGTAATCACATTGAACAGATTTTGCAGCTCCTGCTCCTGTGATCTGAATTGCTCTTCCCGCTCCGTAAGTGGCTGATCTTCATCATCTGGCTTGCCTGTCTCGGAATCTGATGAGGTTCCTTTGCCTTCTCCGGGGTCTTCGCCCTGAATCTGGGAAGGTGGATTTTTGGTAATGGCTTGTCCAGCTGTGCCACCAATGCCTTCACCTTGATCAAGCAGGGAGTTGGATTGGTTAAAAGTATTTTGCAACGATTGAGTAACCACATCGTATTTACCAGAATCCAGATTGCTCATGGCATACATGATCACAAAAAAGATCAGCAGCAGGGTAATGAGATCGGCATAGGTAATCATCCAGCGATCTCGAGGATCTCCAGGTTCACGTTTTCCGCGCCGTTTACTGCGCCGGCTCATCCAATCCCTCCTTCACTACAGGACGTGTAATCTGGCGGTGAGTAAGTGTAAAGGACTCGAGCCGTTTACGCACAAGCTGAGGGTTTTCCCCGTTCTGGATGGATAGTACACCTTCGAGCAGCATTTCCATTGTTTGAATTTCGTCTGCTCCACGGGATTTAATTTTGGAAGCAATGGGTAAAAAGATAAGATTGGCACTGGCGACCCCGTAAAGGGTTGCGGTAAAGGCAACAGCAATTGCTGGTCCGAGTCCGGTAGGATCGGTCAGACTGCCAAGTACCTGAATAAGCCCCATCACGGTACCAATGATACCCATCGTTGGAGCATAACCGCCTGCTGATTCAAAAATTTTGGCATAACCTTCATATTTTTGTTCGACGGAATCAATCTCCATTTCCATGATCTGACGAACAACATCCTGATCTGTGCCATCGACAACCATCTGAATACCATCTTGTAAAAATGGATGCGGATGGTCCATCACCTTTCGTTCCAGAGCAAGCACGCCTGAGCGGCGAGCAATTGAAGACATATCTACAAGTTCTTCAACCCACTGGCTTGAGTCATTGTTGTTACGCCCAAAGGCCATGCGGAGGGCAGCAGGAATCGTACGCAGCCGATGTGCAGGGAAACTGGCAACAACTGCGGCGATCGTTCCACCAAATACAATTAGAGCAGCGGTCTTTTGCATCAGACCGGATAATTGGCCACCTTCCCATAAGAAACCACTAATGACTGCGGCAATCCCGGCAATAATGCCGATAAGTGTCGCAATATCCATAAATTAACCCACTCCTATCTTTAGTTCGCGATTGCATCACTTGCACAGACGAGGTATAATTAAACGGGAACAAATATTCCTATTACTATAAGTTTTCCCATATGTAAATTCGGGGAACTTCGACAATATATAGTGACTATTATTTTAGACGATAGGGTGAGATACGGCAATGAGCGATATTATAATGAGCGACAAAACGTTCGAAATCGAGTCAGAGTTTTCTCCCCAAGGTGATCAGCCTGTAGCCATTGAAGAATTGGTGAAGGGTGTTCAGGAAGGGAAGAGATATCAGACGCTGCTGGGTGCAACCGGTACGGGTAAGACGTTCACCATTGCACAGACGATTGCCAAGCTGCAACGTCCCACGCTGATTATTGCCCACAATAAAACGCTGGCAGCACAGCTTGCAAGTGAGTTCAAAGACTTTTTTCCGCATAACATGGTTGAGTATTTTGTCAGTTACTACGATTATTTTCAACCAGAGGCCTATATTCCTTCCTCGGATACGTACATCGAGAAGGATTCAAGTATCAATGAAGAGATCGATAAGTTACGCCATGCGGCTACAAGTTCATTGTTTGAACGCAGAGATGTCATTATTGTAGCGAGTGTATCCTGCATCTATGGCTTGGGTTCGCCGCATTCATACTCTAGTATGCTTCTGTCCCTGCGGGTAGGGATGGAGAAACCACGCAATCAGATCTTGTCTCGTCTAGTGGAGATTCAATATCAGCGAAATGACATTAACTTTGTGCGTGGCACGTTCCGCGTTCGCGGCGACGTTATCGAGATTTTCCCGGCATCGAAGGGTGAACATGCGATTCGGGTGGAATTGTTCGGTGATGAGATTGAGAAAATTACGGAGATAGACGTGTTAACCGGAGAACTGGTTGGCGAACGTGAACATATCGCCATTTTCCCGGCATCTCACTTCGTAACCCAAGAAGAGACGATGCGTGTCGCGTTGGTGAACATTGAGCGTGAACTGGAAGAGCGTCTTGAAGTGCTGAGAGAACAGGGGAAATTGCTGGAGGCTCAGCGACTGGAGCAACGTACACGTTACGATATCGAGATGATGAAGGAAGTCGGGTTCTGTTCAGGGATTGAGAACTATTCCGGACCATTGACGTTCCGTGAACGTGGCGATACACCTTACACACTGATGGACTATTTCCCGGATGACATGTTGATTGTGGTTGATGAGTCCCACGTGACGCTGCCACAGATCCGTGCAATGTACAACGGTGACCAAGCACGGAAGACTGTGCTGGTTGATCACGGATTCCGTCTGCCATCTGCACTGGATAACCGTCCGCTCAAATTCGACGAGTTCGAAGAAAAGATGAATCAGATCATCTATGTATCCGCGACACCAGGTCCTTACGAGATAGAGCATACGGATACAATGGTACAACAGATCATTCGTCCAACCGGTCTGCTTGATCCAATTATTGAACTGCGTCCAACGAAGGGGCAGATCGATGACCTGATTGGTGAGATTAACGATCGGATTGCGAAAGACGAGCGGGTCCTGATCACCACATTAACGAAGAAGATGTCCGAGGATTTAACAGATTATCTGAAGGAGATCGGAATCAAAGTACGTTATTTGCACTCCGAGATCAAGACGTTGGAGCGTATGGCGATTCTGCGTGATCTCAGGCTAGGGGTGTTCCATGTCCTTATCGGAATCAACTTGCTCCGGGAAGGTCTAGATCTTCCTGAAGTTTCTCTGGTAGCCATTTTGGATGCCGACAAAGAAGGCTTCCTGCGCTCGGAACGCTCACTGATCCAAACGATTGGTCGGGCAGCACGGAACAGCGAAGGTCGAGTCATTCTATATGGTGACAAAGTGACAGATTCGATGGATAAGGCGATTAAAGAAACAGAACGCCGTCGTGCAATCCAGATTGAATATAACGAAAAACATGGGATTACACCACAGACGATTCGTAAAAAAGTGCGTGATGTGATTGAAGCAACCAAAGTTGCCGAATCCAAGAAAGACTATCTTACAGGCGCTGCCGAGAAGATGTCGAAGAAGGAACGTCAGTCGCTTATTCAGCGCCTAGAAGCAGAGATGAAAGACGCAGCCAAAAACTTGCAGTTTGAGCGTGCTGCTGAACTTCGCGATGCATTGTTGGAACTGCGCGCAGAATAGCTTATTAAGCAGACTGTAGAGATATAAGATAGAGGCACATTAATGAATGTGTCGCAGCGAGGATAGATCTGCAACAAGAGAACGGCCGGATGGCCGTTCTCTTGTTGAGTCAGGAAATCATTGATATCTACCGATAATTAGACATGTTGAAAACCTAAAATCAGGTCTATACTGATAGAATAGTTGAAATTGGTTAAAAGGTTTATAGGAAAAGATTTGGAAGTTGTGTCCCCAGGAGCCGAGCCAAAGGCAATGGCGACCTTCACGAGCGAGGCGAAGCCGTGAGCGTCCCGGTGTTTAAGGGGAGCCGAGCCAAAGGCAATGGCGACTTTCGCGAGCGAAGCGAAGCCGTGAGCGTCCCGGTGTTTAAGGGGAGCCGAGCCAAAGGCAATGGCGACCTTCGCGAGTGAAGCGAAGCCGTGAGCGCCCTGGTGTTTAAGGGGAGTTGAGCCAAAGGCAATGGCGACCTTCGCGAGCGAAGCGAAGCCGTGAGCGTCCCGATGTTTAAGGGGAGCCGAGCCAAAGGCAATGGCGACCTTCGCGAGCGAAGCGAAGCCGTGAGCGTCCCGGTGTTTAAGGGGAGCCGAGCCAAAGGCAATGGCGACCTTCGCGAGTGAAGCGAAGCCGTGAGCGTCCCGGTGTTTAAGGGGAGCCGAGCCAAAGGCAATGGCGACCTTCGCGAGCGAAGCGAAGCCGTGAGCGCCTTCTCGTGGTGGAGCGGCCGTCCAAGAGACCGGCAATCAGCCGGAGTCTTGGACGAAGCTGCGGGCACACAACAACCTTCACATAGCAAGACCCGACCATTCACCATTGCACCGCCTGTTTCGGGTGTCCAGAGGGCTGCGCCCTCTGGGGCCCTCCCTTGGAAGGGAGGGTTTGGGAGGGATCGAAAAGCCTTTAAAAAGGTTGGAATTTCAACATTGAAAGGATGAATACCATTGGCGAGCGAGAACATTGTCATCAAAGGCGCGCGAGCGCATAACCTCAAAAACATTGATATCACCATCCCGCGTGACCGTTTTGTTGTATTGACCGGTCTAAGTGGCTCAGGCAAGTCCTCGCTGGCTTTTGACACGATATATGCCGAAGGACAGCGACGTTACGTGGAATCATTATCGGCTTATGCACGGCAGTTTCTGGGGCAGATGGAGAAACCGGACGTTGATTCCATTGAAGGATTGTCTCCGGCCATCTCCATAGATCAGAAAACGACAAGTCGTAACCCGCGTTCTACAGTCGGAACCGTTACGGAAATCTATGACTACCTGCGTCTGTTATTTGCGCGTGTGGGACATCCTCATTGTCCGGATCATGGCGTGGAAATTAGTTCCCAGACCGTTGAACAAATGGTTGACCGCATAATGCAATATCCTGAGCGGACACGGTTGCAGATTCTGGCACCGATTGTCTCGGGACGTAAAGGTGAGCACAAAAGTGTGTTTTCCGATATCTCCAAACAAGGTTTTGTCCGTGTTCGGGTGAACGGGGAATTACGTGATCTGTCCGAAGATATCCAATTGGAGAAGAACAAGAAACATACGATTGAAGTCGTCGTTGACCGGATCGTGATCAAGGAAGATGTGCAATCGCGTTTGGCCGATTCTATTGAGACTGCACTTAATCTGTCCGGTGGACAACTGCTGGTAGATATTATGGGTGAGGAAGAACTGCGTTTCAGTTCCAACTTTGCCTGCCCGGTGTGCGGATTCAGTATTGAAGAGCTGGCGCCGCGCATGTTTTCATTCAACAGCCCATTTGGAGCCTGCCCGGATTGTGATGGATTAGGTGTCAAAATGATTGTTGACCCGGACCTGTTGGTACCGGATCGCAGCAAAACAATTGAAGACGGTGCGTTTGATGCGTGGACAGGTGGCACATCGACCTATTATCCGCAGTTCCTCAAGTCGGTATGCGAACACTTTAATATTCCGCAAAACGTACCTGTAGAAGATCTGCCTGCTGAACAAATGAACAAGCTGTTGCAGGGTACAGGTACAGAGAAAATTCGTTTCCGGTACGAGAATGATTTTGGACAACGGAAAGAAGCATTGGTTACTTTTGAAGGTATTGTGAATAATCTGGAGCGTCGTTACCGTGAGACGGCATCCGAAGGTATCCGTGAATTCATTGAAGGTTATATGAGTGCCAAGCCGTGTGGAACATGTAAAGGACAGCGACTGAAACGTGAAAGCCTTGCTGTTACGATTAACGATCATAACATGGCGTATGTGACAAGTTTGTCCATTGGAGAAGCTGGTCGTTTCTTCGATTCGCTGCAATTGAGTGAGAAAGAAGAAATGATTTCCAAACTTATTTTGAAAGAAATCAACAGCCGCCTAGGCTTTCTGGTGAACGTAGGTCTGGATTATCTGACCCTTAGCCGTGCTGCAGGAACGTTGTCCGGTGGTGAAGCCCAGCGGATCAGACTGGCGACACAGATTGGTTCCAGCCTGATGGGCGTGCTGTATATTCTGGATGAGCCGAGTATCGGCCTACATCAACGGGATAACGATCGTCTGATCTCCACACTCGCTCACATGCGGGATATCGGTAACACACTGATCGTGGTTGAACATGATGAAGATACGATGATGGCTGCCGATTATATTATTGATATTGGTCCGGGGGCAGGTATCCACGGCGGTACCATCATGTCACAGGGTACACCGGAAGAAATCATGAATGACGAGAACTCATTAACGGGTCAATATCTGAGTGGGCGCAAGTTTATTCCGGTACGTACGGAACGCCGTAGTGTCGGGGACCGCTGGCTGGAAGTGCGTGGAGCGAAGGAAAATAACCTAAAAAACCTGAATGTAAAAATTCCAGTGGGCGTATTTACCGCAGTAACAGGTGTATCCGGCTCGGGTAAATCGACACTAATTAATGAGATTTTGTATAAAACGCTGGCACGTGATCTGAACCGCGCACGGGTACGCCCTGGTCAGCACAAAGAGATTCGCGGTCTGGAACATATTGATAAAGTCATTGATATTGACCAGTCGCCAATCGGACGGACACCACGTTCCAACCCGGCTACCTATACAGGCGTCTTTGATGACATCCGTGATCTGTTTGCACAGACCAATGAAGCCAAAGTGCGCGGATACAAAAAAGGCAGATTCAGTTTCAATATTAAAGGCGGTCGTTGTGAAGCATGTCGCGGGGACGGCATTATCAAAATTGAGATGCACTTCCTGCCAGATGTCTACGTGCCTTGTGAGGTTTGCAAAGGCAAACGGTACAATCGCGAAACCCTTGAAGTCAAATACAAAAATAGAAATATTGCAGATGTGCTGGAAATGACGGTAGAGGATGCAACGCAGTTCTTCGAGAACATTCCGAAAATTCATCGCAAAATGCAAACCTTGCTCGACGTGGGGTTGGGCTACATTAACCTGGGGCAGCCTGCAACGACCTTGTCCGGTGGTGAAGCACAACGCGTGAAGCTTGCTTCCGAGCTGTATCGTCGCAGTACGGGTAAAACGATCTATATTCTGGATGAGCCAACGACTGGTCTTCATGTCGATGATATTGATCGTCTGCTGAACGTCCTGCATCGTCTGGTGGATTCCGGTGAATCCGTATTGGTTATCGAGCATAACCTGGATGTTATCAAAACAGCCGATTATATCGTTGATCTGGGTCCAGAAGGTGGCAGTGGTGGTGGAACCATTGTTGCGACAGGTACGCCAGAGGATATTATTAAAGTGGAAGCTTCCTATACAGGGAAGTATTTAAAACCAGTATTGGAACGGGATACGGAACGAAGCAAGACGTTACAATTAACGGAGTAAATGCTCCAGTTTGCAGATTGTTTGTGAATATCTAACCCTTCTTTTCTGAAGTAGGCGGCATCGATGTAGATCTGATGTCCTCTTCTTCCGAGGAGAAGGGTTTTCTGATATTTTGATGTTGTCCCAATCTAAATATCACATCGGTGAAAGTGTTTACATATGCGATAGAGCAAGCATTCCATCAATCTACTGCCAAACTGGATTTTTTTCATTTTTCTGGATGATAGGGCTTGCATTACAAGCAGGGTACAGATAACATAGAGGAAGATATTAGGGTATGCGTTAGCATTCGGCATTTTGCATCACTTGAATCGGTTCAGGGTACAAGTTGTAAGTTGTAAATAAGAGTCTCATTTCAATTTACTTCTTGCTGATTGGAATTCAGTCATTGGATTTATGCAAAATGCATGTTCAACTATGGTGAGGAGGTCTGTCTATCCATGCTGTTTGCAGAAGCTGCCGCGGCGAGTACTTCGAATTTTAATGCGTTTGATATTTTTGTCATCTTATTTACGATCCTGATTTTCATCGGGGTGGTTCGCCTGCTTCGCGCACCGAAGAAGAATTTGTTTGCTATCGGATTTGCAGTGGTCAGTCTGCTTGTATTTCTTTTGACGGACTATGCCATGATTACCGGTTGGTTTGGTTCGTAGAGACAAGGCTGAGCTTATTCGAAAACAGCAAGTAGAAGTACAGACAAACACTTTCCAGTGAGTTAAGGAGGGTGTTTTTTTGTGTTTTGCAGAGTGGTGTGGATAATACGGTCTTCTCTATAGAAATTAGGTCTTAAAGCGATTGTACAGGAATAATTTGTATGTTAAATTTGAGGATACCGGTATTGCAGATAATAGAGAAAGAGATTCAGTAATGGATCAGATAGTTCGGTTGCATAACGGAGGATATATAGAGAGGGTTAGGTGAGAGAATGAGAGTGTTGGGGAAAAAGGGTGTAGCCATACTGATGGCTGCTGTACTCTCGATCAGTGTTGCAGCAACGGCTGGAGCAGCGGAGTCTTCATCAAGTATGCAAGCCAAAGTGGTAGATGGACAAGTATATGTTAATTCAAAGGATTTAGTCAAAGCTCTCGGAGGAACTGGGCAATATGACGCCAAATCTGGAACGTTTCATTATAAGGGTAGTGAAGCAATCCCGAAAGTAATTGAAAAAGTATCTCCGTCTGTTGTAGGCATCATCGGCAAATCTACTGAATCACAGGATGGCGTCACATCGGACCGCTATAACCTGGCTCATGGCACTGGCGTGATCATCCGCTCTAACGGCTGGATTGTGACGAACGCCCATGTGGTTGATGGATTAATCGATCCGTTGGTCGTGACGACCGATGGCAATACATATAAAATCACCAAAACATACAGTGACCCGTTAAGCGATATCGCTCTAATCAAAATTAATGCCAAATCTCTTAAACCGGCGACCTTCGCCAAAGCTTCCCAAACAACCGTTGGGGAAACTGTCATTGCCATCGGAACACCGATCTCCTTTTCTTTGCGTAACTCGGCGACAGTGGGCGTAATCAGTGGGCTTAATCGAGGAGTGGAGGCAACCTATCGGTTGATCCAAACAGATACGGCCATTAATCCGGGCAACAGCGGCGGACCGCTGGTCAACCTCAAAGGTGAAGTTGTTGGTATTAACTCTATGAAATTTTCAGCAGTGGGTATCGAGAGCATGGGATTTTCAATTCCAGTAGATACCGTTCAATATATTATCAATCAGTTCTTTGAATACGGGAAAATCAAGCGTGCAAGCCTTGGACTGCAACTGGAAGAGAGCTGGTCAGCGATTGTGGGCCTGCCTACAGATGATCCTTTGACGATTACGGGCGTGTTGTCGGCTCAAGCGAAGAAGGCCAAAATCAAAGAGGGAGATGTGTTATACAGTGTGGCAGGCACACGTGTGTCCTCTGTGGTGGATATCAATGAGCTGCTCAAAACGTATGTGCCAGGACAGAAGGTCAAACTGTTAATGCAAACGGACGGCGATATTGTCACTCGTACGGTGGTCCTTGCTGATCGAGCGGATATCCAAGGCGATGAAGATGAACAGTTCACTGTAGATGAAGATCAATAAAGCCCGGCGAGCAATCCGGATCCAGAGAGGACGAATGAACGGAATGAAAAAATCATTTTTACGTGTGCTGAGCACAGGTGTGTTAGCCGGGATGCTGAGCATTGGAGCGGCAATACCTGCATGGGCATCCGATCTTACAACAAGTGAGCTGCGAATCACAACAGGAAGCACGAGCGCCTATATCAACGGCAGCAAGCAGACAATCGCCAAACCATATAAATTCAAAGGGGTTACGATGGTTCCAGTCGGTGTATTCAAAAAGGCTTTTGGCAGCGAGATCCGACTGGAGAAGAATGATGTGGTCAAAGTTAAGGAAGGTCCGCATACTGTCACCTTAACGATAGGCAGTTCGATTGCCTGGGTGGATGGAGTCAAAAAAGAGATGGGTGCTGCCCCAAAAATGGTGAATGGCGTGCTTATGGTGCCGCTCCGTCCGGTAGCCGCAGGGATTGGCGCTACACTTGCCCCAAGCAGTTCAGGAGAAATGGTCATTCGATTATTGCAAACGGATGAATCGACGGATGAAGACGAGGGTGGCATTAATCTGGATGAAGGCAAAACGAGAATTGGTAACAGTTATTACGGCTGGTCCATTAATTACCCATCCGACCTCATGATTTTGCAAACGGGTGAGCAGGAGCGCATGATGACATTTGGCGCGGAGGACAGCAGTTATTATCTTGAAGTGTACGTGAGTGACCAGGATGTGAATCTGGATTCAGATGATTTGTTACAGCAACTTGTTCAGGAAGCGAAAGAGAGCGGAGATACGGTACTCGATCGGGAATCGATTGACAAAGGGAAAACCCCTTATGCCCGAATTGTGGTAAAAGATAGGGACGGGGTATTATGGGAAATGCGCCAATATATCCATGGTGGTCGCCAATATGATGTATATCTCGCGGATTATGAAGCTCTTAATTACAAGGATCTGGGCAAGCGTGCAGCACTGCTCAATTCATTCCAGCCTACTTATGTTCAGTCCGATCGTACGATCAAGGACCTTTCAACCGTGGATGAGGGTATGCGTTCTACCTGGAATGACGATTATGGCATCGAACTGAAGATTCCAGCAGGTTGGTCCATGGACAACACACAGATGATATACGAAGCCAAAGATGGTGCATATCTGCAGCTGCGTGTTACATCTGCACCGAAAGGTGCGACGGTCAAAGAGTGGAGCGGCCAATTGGACAAATGGATGCGTGAAACGTTCACGCCGGAAAGTTATGAACCGATCGGTTCGTATACGATGGATGTGTCAGGTGAGACTGCTGAGGTGAATGAGTTCCGTTATAACTTTGGCGATGGATGGCAGACGGAGTTCGATGTTCTTTTGCAAAAAAACGGCTATCGCTATTATGCAGAGTATACGTTCCCTGAGGAGCAAACGAAGGATCGTGAATGGTTTAAGAGTATCATGAAGAGTGTCGAGATTGATTTTGATACCGTATCCGATAATTTCGGACAGCTGGATGAAGACCCGTATTTGACGGATAAAGCAAAAGCTGTGACACGAACGTCCAAACGTTATCATTATAGTGTTGATATTCCGCGTTACTGGACGCCATACAATGATCGATTTGAGTATTCTCCCGTCTTGTATACCTTTACAGGTGGTCAATTCTCCATTGCTGCGAGTGAGGACAAATCCATTGAAATGACCGTAAGTCAACTTAGAGAGGCGTATGCGGAAGCGACCAAAACACGTAAAAACTTCAAATTGCTTAGCAATGAGGAGTTGACGTTTGCGGGTGTGCCTGCGTTTTCCTTCATCTATCATGAAGTGGACAATGGTGTGCCGTATACCGGACGTCAGATCGTGTTTGAACAGAACGGAACGACATATACCATTACGAGCGGGCTGAATGACGCCAACAAGACAGAAGTGCAGGCAGCAGCGCTGGAAAAAGCCGTGAACTCATTTACTTTTATCAAATAAGAGAGAAATGCTGAAATAAAATAGATGCAAATTGCCGGAGGGTCAGAAGACCTTCCGGTTTTTTATTTTTATAATCAGGCAATCGGAGTGTTTAGTGTAAAGTTTAATGGAAATGAAAATGATAAACGGTTTTTTCAGGAAAGCGTAGAAGAGTCGTTGCAGAAGTGGTACACTATACTAGTTCAGGAGTTATGACTGCTGTTCTGAAAAATAAGAATGACTGTAGGCTTGGGAATCAGGCAATACAGACATAATGTATAGATATAGCGATACAGTGACAATGCAGGCGTATGGAATTAAGGTACAGGATTTAGCGTACAGGGTACAGGGATGAAATCCGGCTATGCCGGTTATGGGGAGGATACACATGAAAACAGCAACAATACGAAGAGAAGACGTTGAGCTTCTGGCACCCGCAGGTGACTGGGATTGTATGCGTTCGGCGGTAGCCAACGGCGCGGATGCGATTTTCTTCGGAGTCGAAAAATTTAATGCACGGGCACGGGCGAACAATTTCCGCATGGACGAGTTGCCGGAGATTATGGCGTTTTTGCACAGTTATGGCGTAAAAGGTTTTTTGACCTTTAATATATTGATTTTTGAAAATGAATTGACGGATGCCAAAGAACTGATCGACGCTTGTGTCGATGCAGGTGTGGATGCCGTAATTGTACAGGATTTGGGTCTGGTCAAAATGATCCGCGAGATCTCGCCGGATTTCCCGATTCACGGTTCCACCCAAATGACGATTACATCACCGGAAGCGGTAGAGTTTACGAAGCCGTTTGATATGGAACGTGTCGTGCTTGGACGGGAGAACAACCTGAAACAAATTCAGAAAATCGGAGAACAGGCGAAGTTGCCGATGGAAGTATTTGTTCACGGTGCATTGTGTGTGTCTTATTCCGGGCAATGTCTGACTTCTGAAATGTGGGGTGGACGCTCCGCCAACCGTGGGGAATGTGCACAGGCTTGTCGTCTGCCTTACGACCTGATGGTGGATGGAGAGCATAAACCGATGGGCGATGTGGCGTATCTGCTGTCTCCGAAGGATCTGGCGGCGATTGACTTGATGCCGGAACTGATCGAAGCAGGCGTAACTTCATTCAAAATCGAAGGACGTCTCAAAACGCCAGAATACGTGGCTAACGTGGTTAGTAAATACCGCAAAGCGATTGACCGTTACTTTGATGGAGATAATACTCCTCCAAGTAAAGAAGAAGTTCGTGAATTGCAGCAGAGCTTCTCTCGTGGATTCACGCACGGTTTCCTGGATGGAACGAACAATAAACAGCTGGTTGACGGTACGTTCCCGAAAAGCCGTGGCGTCTATCTGGGTCGTGTAGACCAAGTATTGCGTGATGGTGTCGTCCTGAAGCTGGATGCACCAGTGAAACGTGGAGACGGAATCGTATTTGATGCTGGAGATCCAACGAAGAAGGAAGAGGGCGGGCGTGTCTACGATGTACGTCGCAAAGGCGTGAAGCTTGAAGGCGAAGCCGAGGAAGGCTGGATCGTGGACGTTGTACCAGGCCGTAGTGACGTGGACCTGCGCCGCGTGAAAGTTGGCGACAAAGTATGGAAAACGAATGATCCGGCGCTGGACAAACGTCTGCGTCAGAGCTTTGAAACTGAGAAGCCATATCGCATCTTCCCGGTAAACGTAAAAGTTATCGGCAGCCCAGGGCAGCCGCTTAGCACATGGTGGACGGACGTGCAGAAGGGCACGACAGTCCGTGTGAATTCCGAGATGGAACTGGATATTGCCCAGAAGCGTCCAATGACGCACGAATTGCTCGAAGAGCAATTCGGACGTCTGGGCGGCACTGTGTTCCAGCTGGAAGAATTGGACGTCAACCTGCACGGTGACGTCATCATCCCGATGCGCGAGTTGAATAACATTCGCCGTCAGGCGGTGGAACAACTCGCGGGCGAGCGCCCTAAACCGCCCGTCTACGTGAAACGGGCGGTGGAAGTCTACGGCGATGCGGTTAAACCGGCAGCGCCAGTTGCTCGCGGTCATGCGGAGCTGACCGCGCTCTGCCGCAGCCTGCCACAAGTGGAGGCAGCGCTGGAAGCAGGTGTCGGCATGATCTACGCCGACTTCGAGTTTATCAAGCAGTTCCCGGCAGCAGTGGAAGCTGTTCGTGCCGCAGGCCGCAAGATTGCGTTGGCAACACCACGCATTCATATGCCTGGCGAGAACGGGTATCACAACAACATCCTGCGTTTGCAGCCGGATGCTATGCTCGTACGTAATACGGGTGCATTGTACTTCTACTTGCGCCACCGGATGGAGAACCCGGATGCGAAGCATCCTGAATTGATCGGTGACTTCTCACTCAACATTGCCAATCACAAAGCAGTGGAACTGTTCCTGGAAGCAGGTTGTGACTGGATTACACCTTCTTATGACCTGAACATTCAGCAAATGGTTGATTTGCTGGGACACTCCCGTACAAGTCAGACGGAAGTCGTTATTCACCAGCATTTGCCGATGTTCCATACTGAGCACTGTGTGTACTGTACGTTTATGAGTGAAGGAACGGACTTTACGAACTGTGGACGTCCATGTGAAGATCACCGGGCTTCCTTGCAAGACCGGATCGGCATGTCTCATCCGGTACGTGTGGACGAAGGCTGCCGTAATACCGTGTATAATGCAGTGGAGCAGTCCGGTGCGGAATATCTGACCAACTTTATGGATCTGGGTGTATCCCGCTACCGTGTTGAATTCCTGGAGGAAACTCCAGAGCAGGTGCGCGAGGTTATTGATCTGTACAATCGTGCTTTGCGTGGAGAGATCAGTGGTACACAAGTTTGGAAAACACTGAAAGCAACAAACCAGCTTGGCGTAACGCGTGGTCAACTGGTGAAATAATAGATCGAAACGGAAATAAACAGAACAAGCATGAAGTTGAACTATACTGCAACCCCAATCTCTGCTTTACGGAGCTCTTGGGGTTTTTTCTATAAAATAGACTTGAACTATACCGATATCAGATTTGTACGTGGTATCTTGTTTGTCAGAGAAATATAGGAGGCGAAGAACCGTGGCGCCATTCACGATGATGGATATCAAATTGCTGTGCGGGGTCACGGCATTCAAACGGGGAGAATCGTATAACCAATCTGGCAGGGTGACCAACCTGGTTGCCAGTCAGGATGAACGTCACTACGAAGCTGTGGTTCGAGGTACAGAACGATACAAAGTAACGGTTGATCTGGATGATGCAGGTGAGGTTGTTGCCGGATGCAGTTGTCCGGGCGATGGGAGATATTATGACTATTGCAAACATGTGGCTGCCGTATTGCTGGCGATTCATGAATGGGGAGAACAGCGTGACACGGGCTCTCAAACATCCTCGAAGCTGGTGTCTAAACCTGATCGTGGCTCCACTTCCAGAGTAGGAACGCTGGTGGAGGAGAATGAGTGGGAGCGTCCAAACTCCATTTCAAATACCGACTCAGTGATGAATGTAGGATCTCATTCAACTTCATCTGCTCAGACCTTTGCAGCGGAGCCATTGCCTTCCGATTCCAAGCTTGATGACCATTCGGATAGGAATCGTCCGTCTGTACATTTCGCTCAAGCGGGTCGTCCAAGCTCTGCTCCTGGATGGGGCAGATCAGCAGATAAACCGTCGTACCGAACAGCGGATCAGATTCTTTCCATGTTTGCCAAAGAACGCAGCCCTTTGCATGCAAATGATCGTAAATACACTGCGCCTGTAACCCGGTCTTCATTACGGGAGGAACTGCAGCTCCAATTTATATGCAAGCTTGTGCAGGTTCACAAAGGCGGAGCCAAACTCGCGCTTGAACTGAAGGTCGGAAATAAACGCCTGTATGTCGTTCAGAAAGTGAAGCAATTCCTGAACTGCATTGAGAATGGTGAGCCGATGTCGTTTACCAAGCTATTTTTCTATGACCCTTCAATGCATTATTTTAGTCCCCAGGATCAGGCGATCTTGTCTATGCTTATTCGGATGAGGCAGAGTGAGGAAGCTTACCGCGAATCCATCTCCGGTTACTTGGGTGCTTCAGACGGAAGAGATATATTGATTGCTCCTCTGGTCTGGAAGCCTTTATTGGATTTGCTGCTTCAGGCAGATAGCCGGATGGAGGGAACAGGGTTGGCGAATGGTCCGCTCACTTTGGGTGAGGGGGCACTGCCTTTATTTTACCGTATTGCGCAGGGGACTAATGAAGGATATCAGCTGGAGATCTCCGGATTGCGTGAGCTGATTCTTCTTCCAGCCTATGATGCTGCCGTGGTGGAAGGGCAATTGCATATGTTGGAGCCGATGCAGATGCGAAGTCTGGAGGATTTGAGCAGAGCGCTCACATCTTATGGAATTAAGGAAAGTATCGATATTTCTGCTCAACAGGTAGATGAATTTGTGCAGCATGTCGTGCCGGAACTACGTACACTTGGACATCTGTCCATCGATTCTCAGGTGAGAGAACGTATCGCAGAGCCGGAGCTTGCGCCAAAGTTGTATATCGATTTCTATCGGGAACGGATTACCGCGCGTCTGGAGTTTGATTATGGTGTAATGGTGATTAATCCGCTGGCCGAGTATTTGATCGATGAGGAAGAGAAAAAGGTGATTTTGGTACGTGACCGTCATGCAGAGCGTAATCTGATCGACCGACTAGATCGCTCTTTCCTGGAACGGGATGGCAGTGTATGGGCAAGTGAACGAGAAGATGCAGTATACGATGTGATGTATCATCTGCTGCCTGAGCTTGAGAAGCAGGTAGATATCTATATCCCAAATGCGGTGAAGGCCATGGTGCAATCCTATCCGACACCGCCGAAAGTTCGGGCAGATCTGGGCAAAGGCTTGGACTGGCTGGAGATCTCATTCGAGATGGAAGGTGTAGACGAGCAGGAGCTTCAAGAGATTATGCGCAGCATTGTGGAAAAGAAACCATATTTCCGCTTGCGCAGCGGTGTGTTTGTCTCTCTCGAAAATGAAGGAGCGGACAGCTTCGCACACATGGCCGATTCGCTTGGACTTGCGTCGGGGGATATCAATGGCAGTCATATTCGGATGCCGGCCGTTCGAGCGCTGCAGCTTCCGGGCCGGGATGAGGTTTCGGGACATGTGAAGTGGGGCGGTTCCCTGAAACGTTTCCTGGATGATCTTCGTGACCCCGAGCGGATGGATTTTTCATTGCCGGATGCGCTTGCTCCTGTGCTGCGTGATTATCAGGCCAGTGGATACCAGTGGCTGCGTACACTCGCATTTTACCGATTTGGCGGTATCCTGGCGGATGATATGGGACTTGGTAAAACGCTGCAAAGTATCGCCTATATCGCGGCAGAACTGAAAGAAAAACCGCAACAGCACAATAGCGATCCAGATGGTGCTAATTACACTGTCGAAGAGGGGAATTTCGGGAGTAACATCCCAGATGAAGTACAGACCGGATTGTTAGACCAACAAACTGCTCATCCCCCGGTACTCGTCGTTGCACCAGCTTCATTAACGTACAACTGGGCGAATGAATTTGCCCGATTTGCGCCGCATTTGCGAGTGCTGATTGCAGCAGGACAAAAAGACGAACGAGCCAGTATGCTCTCAGGCATGGATGACGCAGATGTTATTGTGACGTCCTACCCACTATTGCGGCGTGATCTGGACACATATCTCGGAAGGACGTTTCATACGCTTATTTTGGATGAAGCCCAGGCGATTAAGAATTCATCTTCGCAGACGGCTCAGGCAGTTAAACAGATTCAGGCTCCACGTCGCTTCGCTCTTACAGGAACACCCGTAGAAAACTCCCTGGATGAGCTATGGTCGATCTTTGAAGCAGTTTTCCCGGGCTTGTTCCCAAGCTATCGCAGATTCCGGGACCTGCCACCTGAGCGGATCGCGCGAATGGTTCGTCCGTTTATTCTCCGCCGTCTGAAGAAAGACGTGCTGGAGGAATTGCCCGATCGTATTGAAACCGTACAGCGCTCCGAGCTGATGGACGAACAGAAGAAATTGTATGCCGCCTATCTGTCCCAGCTCCAGGATGAGACATCCAAGGATATGGAAGAGAACGGTTTTCAGAAGAACCGGATCAAAATACTTGCTGGTATTACACGCCTGCGCCAGTTGTGCTGTCATCCCGCTCTCTTTGTGGAGGGGTATCAAGGTGATTCCGGGAAAATGGAACAGTTGCTGGAGACGGTTCAGGATTGTCTGGCTGCTGGCAAGCGAATTCTTATCTTCTCCCAGTTCGCTAGCATGCTTAATTTGATTCGACAGACGCTCGCTGCACAGGGGAGAGATTTGTTCTACCTGGATGGTCAGACACCTGCTCAGAGTCGGGTAGAGATGTGCCGCAGATTCAATGAAGGCGAAGCTGAACTGTTTCTGATCTCCTTGAAGGCTGGCGGTACCGGATTGAATTTAACGGGTGCCGATACGGTTATTTTATATGATTTGTGGTGGAACCCCGCCGTTGAAGAACAGGCCATCGGACGTGCCCATCGTATGGGACAGAAACAAGTCGTACAGGTTATCCGCCTCGTTACGGAAGGTACGATTGAAGAGAAGATTCTGGAGCTGCAGCAGCGCAAAAAAGATTTGATTGCCGAAGTCATTGAACCCGGAGATCGAGGGTCGACCACCTTATCCGAGCAGGATATCCGGGAGCTGTTGATGGTATAATGATACTGTTTTGATGAGACAGGGTGATACATCTTTTTAAATTGTATCACCCTATCATTCTATACAAAAGAAATTGATATAGACGAGAAGTGAAACCTATTTATACAGTATGAATAGGATACTAGTAAAGTAATCTTAACCATGCAAAACATGCATTTATTTATTTGATATATTATAATTAAATTTTTAAAATTACATAGCCTGATGATTATTGTATTTTTTGCAATTTTAATGAAATTTAAGAATGGGATATACATGTCATCTAATTTATAAAAAGGGGGATTTATATTATGAGAATTCGTAAAGCTATAATTCCGGCTGCTGGTCTGGGAACCCGTTTTCTGCCAGCAACCAAAGCTATGCCCAAGGAAATGCTGCCTATTGTTGACAAGCCAACGATTCAGTACATTATCGAAGAGGCTGTGGCCTCAGGTATTGAGGATATAATTATCGTGACAGGTAAAGGCAAGAGGGCGATTGAAGACCATTTTGACTACTCTTTTGAACTGGAGCAAAATCTGGTTGATAAACAGAAATGGGATCTATTAAATGAGGTGCGTAAATCTTCTGAAATGGCAGATATCCACTATATTCGACAAAAGGAACCTAAAGGACTGGGACATGCGATTTGGTGTGCCCGCAAGTTTATTGGAGACGAACCCTTCGCTGTGCTGCTTGGAGATGATATCGTTGAGTCAGATAAGCCTTGTCTTCAGCAGATGATGGAAGTGTATGATGAATACCAGTCTCCAATCGTGGGTGTTCAGCCAGTCGATTGGAAAGAAGTATCCCGTTACGGTATTGTTGATGGCGAGCAAATCCTGAAAACCAACGACCGAGTATTCCGCTCTAAACGTTTAGTTGAAAAGCCAAAGCCTGAAGATGCTCCTTCAAATCTTGCTATTATGGGACGATATATTCTTACACCGGATATCTTTGAGATTCTTGGACAACAGTCCGCAGGTGTTGGTGGGGAAATCCAGTTGACCGATGCGTTATCTCGTCTGAATGAGCAGAGAAGAATATTAGCCTATCATTTTGAAGGCCTTCGTCATGATGTGGGAGAGAAGCTGGGTTTTATTGAGACAACGATTCATTATGCACTTCAGCATGACGATCTGCGGGAAGATTTGTTGAATTATCTGAAGAAGATTGTGACGTCGAACTAGTATTAACTTTAAATTTTTATATACAAAAAAGGTTTACCCTCAAGGGTAAACCTTTTTGCTTTGATCTAACTTGAGATAATTTATTATTAGAAGCTCAGTTCAGCAATCTGTTTAATCTCGTCAGCTTCATTAGGTGCTACAGCAATCAATTTATCATACACCGCTTGATCCTGTTGTCCGTCCTTCGTCAGAGCTGCGAGGTACCAACGGGCAATTTCACGGTTGGTCGCATCGGACAGATCCTCAGCAATTCCACCCTTAAGAACCGTTGCAGCTCCGGCGGAATCATTTAGCATGTATTTCATCTTCCCTGCATTTAGAATCATTGTTGAAGTTAGCTCGAATGGCTTTCCTTGAAGTTGCCCTTCAGGAAGAGTTTTTAGGTGCTCTACTCCATCAACAACATGCTGGTAAGCATCCAGACCTGATGTGAAGTAGGATTCTTTTTTGGCTGTATCGCCTTGTCCGAGTGCTTGATATCCTAGATCGAACGAACGGCTAATTAGCGCCTCGTACCATTCCATATCCCAGATATAGTTGTTGGCATATTCTTTTTGGAGAGCATACGCTCGGTCACTATCACCTTTAAGCTCATAAAGTTGGATTAGCTGTTTAACCATACTTTTGTTGTAGGGTTCTGCTTGTAGTCCTTTTTGCAAAAGATCTACACCAGCCATATAGAACTGGTCATCCTGCGTCTGCTCGAAACCCTGCTGATACAGAGCAGATAGCGTCAAGAGAGAGTCAGAGTGTGTACTACGTATGGCCAAGTCTTTGTCCAATACAGTCTTAATCTCTTCAAAAGATTGGCTAGTTTGTGCTACTTCTTTAGCTGTATTCGCATATTGATTTGCTTGCAAGAAGCGGACGGATACGATCAATAGTACGATGATTGAAACTCCGGCGATTGCAGTATAGATCCCTCGTGCAGCCGATGGGCTCACCTTCAAATTCAAACGTTTAACAGGCCGTGGTTCGATTACCGCTGCCATACCTCCAAACCCGATAAACACCAGCATACCGATGAAAACATAGCTCATATTGAAATCGAGTAGACTCAGTACCAGAATAGTCATAGATAAAATAAAAAAAACAAAATGAGACTCTCTTTCGCTTTCATCTCTTCGCAAGTAGCTGCGAACGAATTGATAGAAGATATACAGAATAAATGCCATGAAAATGATAAATCCGATGAGTCCGACTTCTACCAGATACTGCATGAAGAAGTTATGTGCCTGGGCACTGACGTATGGATTGTTTTGATACTTTTCGTACAGTGCAGTCCAAGCGCCACCGCCAGCACCAATCAAAGGATAATCCGCGATAACCTTGGCGGCATCTTTGTAGAAGGTGAGTCGTTCCAGGACACTATGCTGCTGGAAGTTGATGTTTTCCAGACGCGTACTGATGCTGTCCGGCAAAATGTTGCGAACGCTGGTACCCAACAACAGCACTGCTGCGATAATGGCGAGCAGCACTGAGCCAAGCGGAATCCAGAGGCTTGCGCCTTTACGTTTACCCCAAGCTTGGAACTTGGCTTCAAGCTTTGGAGCGATCCAACGTTGGATCAACCAGTTGATAATCGCTACAACGATGGATGCGGTAATCAGATAGATCCAACCTTTAGTTGCAAGTCCGGTCGAGAACTGTTTCTGTAATTCGAGTCCGGCGGTATTGACCGGATTCAGGATAGCAATCGTAGCTATTCCCGATATGGCAAGATAAATGAACCATAAAATTTGTTTTGCTGGTTTAAGCAGCAACAGGATGATCACGAACACGATAGGCATCATCACAAGACCTGTCCGCGAAAGTGTCAGCAACAGAGACAGTAAGATAGGAACAAGCATGAATCCGTGGACCAACTGTTTATACACCTTTTTGGTGCGGATCAGGCTAAAGATGCTAATGAACAGAAATGCCATCAAGAAGGCTGCGTATGTATTCGGGTACTGGAATACGGAAGCAAGCCGCGGACCGTTGGCATCATTCCAGATCGCTTGGTTATATACACCGTTAACTACACCTGAAGAGAACCATCCAACCAGCTTGCCTGCGAAGCTGAAAGCACCAAACCAATTTAATAGACCATATCCGACTATTACATATGCAATTCCTATTAAGGAAGATTGTATGATATGATTAATTTGTTTGTTCTGGAGGAGGGACATCGTCATGACGAAGAGCATGGCATAAATGCACTGGATTAGAATCATGTTGACTGCCAAGTAATGCGATGCTGCACTAATAAGTGACAGTATGTAGGTGAGTGGCAGTAGTAGAACGAGTAACTTGAGCCAATCTTGTTGGGATTCTAGTGAGATGCTTTTGTAGTAAACTACAGCCCAGACAATAAAGAGGAGGCTTGTAATTACTAGTGCCCAATAAATGGGGCCTTCAAATTGAAGCAATTGTCCGTTAAATAACGCAACTTGAAATGAAGACCAGAGTAAAAATAAGGTAAGTCCTGTGGACAGAGTCCATAGAAGCGGTGAAGCCGAACCGGACCTAGCCGTGCTCGACGTCTTTTTGGTTTTCCCGTATACTGGATTCGACAAGGTTTAATTCTCCTTTACTTGTAGATACGTCAATATTTTAGCATATGAGGGTAGTTTATGAAAAATTATGTTGTGAATCTTATTAAATACAAAGATCTTCTGATAGAGCTTATTAAGAAAGATATCAAATTAAAATACAGAAATTCGATATTAGGTATTTTTTGGAGTATGCTGAATCCGCTCTTAATGATGGTAGTACTAACGATTGTTTTCTCTAACCTTTTCGATAAAAATATTGAAAACTT
Organism: Paenibacillus sp. BIC5C1; assembly: GCF_032399705.1. Classification (NCBI taxonomy): domain Bacteria; kingdom Bacillati; phylum Bacillota; class Bacilli; order Caryophanales; family Paenibacillaceae; genus Paenibacillus; species Paenibacillus sp. BIC5C1. The sequence goes on along the minus strand of NZ_CP135922.1, from coordinate 6,284,566 downwards.
CCCTGTATATGTAATGGCGGGGCGATTGGTTTATCAATTTTTCTCTGAGTCCACAAATTTCGCTATGGATTCAATAGTAGCTAATGGTCAATTGTTAAAAAAAATATATGTGCCAAAATACTTGTTTCCTATATCTAGGATTTGCTCTTCTTTTTTCACCACGATTGTATCCATCATCCCTTTAGCTTTGGTAATGGTTTTTACTGGAGTAAGTTTTCATTGGACTAACGTATTCATAGTTTTCCCACTGTTTTGTCTTTTGCTCATATCAACGGGGGTGGGTCTTTTGTTATCCACTGTAAATGTATATTTTAGGGATATTAAACATCTATATTCAGTAATTCTCACACTGGTCATGTATTTAACTCCTATTTTCTATCCAGCAGAGATCATACCAGATAAGTACATGTTACTAATAGAAATCAACCCTTTGTTCAATGTGGTCAGTATGTTTAGAACACTGTTATTAGATGGGGCTGTTCCCTCGGTAGCACTTATGTCCTTTACTTTTATCTATGCAATATTATTGTCCTTGATTGGGTTATTCGTATTCTACAAAAATCAGCATCGATTTGTACTCTATTTATAAAAGTGAGGAGAAAATGAAAAATTCAACTACTGTTTTAGAAGTTAGCAATGTTACTATGAAATATCGTTTAGCAACAGAAAAAATTGATTCTATGAAACATTATTTTGTGAAAAAAATTAAAGGGAAACTCAAATACGAGGATTTCTTAGCATTAAATAATGTGAATTTTTCGGTAAACAAAGGTGAAGTCTTTGGCATTATAGGGAGAAACGGTGCAGGGAAAAGTACATTGTTAAAGGTTATTTCAGGAATTTTAAAACCTACAAGTGGGGAGGTACATCGTAAAGGAACTATTGCTCCGTTAATAGAACTAGGGGCAGGCTTTAATGGAGATCTATCTGGAATTGAAAATGTTTATCTCAACGGCATGCTTATGGGATACTCAAAGAAATTTTTGCATGAACATATTAAAGAAATTTTAGAGTTTTCAGAGATAGAAAGTAAATTTCTTCATACTCCTCTGAAAAACTATTCTTCAGGCATGAAGGCGAGACTAGGATTTTCTATAGCAACTGCTGTTAAACCAGAAATTCTTATACTTGACGAAGTTCTTTCTGTTGGAGATTTTAAATTCAAGGAAAAAAGTGAAAATAAAATCAAATCAATGATGAAAGAAGGTACTACCGTTTTGTTTGTGTCACATTCTATAAAACAAATAGAAAATTTGTGTAATAGAGTTATATGGCTTGATAACGGGACAATTAGACAAGTTGGAAATGCTAATGACATATGTAAGTTATATAAAAATTCTTAAATCAGAGAAAATGAGAGGTATTCAATGAACGTTGTGAAGAAAATGTTGAAATTTATGTTTTTACCTTGGTTGAGATTGCTCAAAAACAGAAATTATAGACTGATCACTTTGTATTCGATGTTTTATAAATACTTAAAAGTAAAGCACAATGTAGTTTTTTATGAATCGTATCATGGTAAGAACATGACAGATAATCCCTATGCTATATTCAAGCAGTTAATTACAACGAGAAAAGATTTAGTCCATGTATGGGCTGTTAATGATAAAGAAAATTATTATGCTCAAAAGTATAGAGAGAATAAAAAAGTTAAATTTGTTAGAGTAGGAAGTATTGGCTATATAAAGTATCTGGCTATTTCAAAGTATCTTATAAACAATGTAACATTTCCTCCTTATTTTCAAAAAAAGGATAATCAGGTTTATATAAATACATGGCACGGTACACCGTTAAAAACATTGGGAAAAGATATGAGGGGGAAAAGAGGTCAATTAAAAAACATACAAAGAAACTTTTTACAATCGGATTATATTTTAAGTCCTAATAATTTCACTACCACTGTATTAATAAATTCGCATGACATTAATGGTATTTTCACAGGAGTTGTTTTAGAGGAAGGTTACCCGAGGATAGACGCTACAATAAATAGCAAATCATCTGAAACAGCGTACCTCTTTAATCAAATAGAGATGGATCAAAAAGATAAAATAATTTTATATGCACCAACTTGGCGCGGGGAAGTAGGGCAATCAGCAAATAGAAATGATGAAATTTATGAGCACATTTTGAAAATGAATAAAAATATCCCCGGTGGTTATAGACTCATTTTGAAGGTTCACACTTTAATGTTCAAATTTATAAAAAATGATTCACGGTTCGAATCGATAAAATTAATTCCTGACTGGGTGGATACAAATGAATTGTTATCTATAGTTGATATCCTTATTACTGATTATTCAAGTATCTTCTTTGATTATATGGTAACAAAGAAACCAATTCTTTATTTTATGTATGATGTAGATGATTATACTGAAGCTAGGGGGCTTTATCTAGATGTAAATAATCTTCCTGGCCCAGTATATTCCTCAATAGAAGATATTACATCATCAATAAATAGGATCGAAGAAGTTAAAAAACAATATCAAGAAAAATATCTCGAATTCTATAATAAATATTGTTCTTTAGAACAAGGGAATACAACAAAAAAAATCATAGATGCTATTTTTAATGAGAACAAACATTATAATTTCAAAAAATTTTATGATAACTATAAAACTAACATTCTTATTTATTGTGGAGGATTTAAAAACAACGGTATAACTACCTCAGCATTAAACCTTATGAATAATATAGACTATTCTAAATTTAATGTTGTTATCATTGATAAAGATAGTTACGATAGAGAGTCTGAGGAGAATATTAGTAAAATTAACGTGAAAACAAAGGTTTTATACAGGGTTGACAGCATGAATGCCACCATTTTTGAACATTATAGACATGCACTAATTCAATATTTTGGTTGCAGTTCAAAAATTCTTAATTGGATTATTCCTAGAAAACTATATCAAAGAGAATTATTGAGGATGTATGGAGGATCGAAGTTTGATATTGCCATAGATTTTAGTGGCTATGTTCCATTTTGGTCCACTTTGTTTGCATTTGGGGAATTTAAAGTTAAAAATATATATCAACACAATGACATGTACGCCGAAAAGAATAAGTTAATTAATGGAGATTATAAACATAAAAAGAATTTATCTTTGATTTTTTCGTTTTACAAGTTTTATACTCATGTTGTATCGGTTTCAAAAAACACAAGAGAGCTTAATTTAAAAAATCTTAGCAAATACTTGGATGAGGAAAGAGCCATTTATGTTCATAACTCTATAAATGCTGAAAGTGTATTAAAAGCATCAAACTGTATTGAAAATTTATCTTATAATGACTCTGAGTATATAATTGTAAAAAAAGAAACAGAGAACAAACTTTCAATTCAAGGAATCCTCCTTCCTAAAAATAATGTAGTGAAATTTATAACTGTAGGAAGACTTTCGCCGGAAAAAGACCAGGCTAAGCTTATTCAAGCTTTTAGTTTTTTGAGTGGGCAATATTCTAACATTGCTTTATATATTGTTGGTTCTGGAGTGCTTGATAGTAAGTTGAAAAGGTTAGTTGCTTCTCTGGGGTTACAAGATAGAATAATTTTCACCGGACATATTGATAATCCGCACGCTCTTATGAAATTATTTGATTGTTTTATTCTATCATCTAACCATGAGGGGCAACCTATGGTTTTACTAGAAGCTTTAGTTCTTTCCAAACATATTATTTCAACCGACATTGCTGGTTCGAGAAGTGTAATTGAGAATGCTGAAGGGACCTTAGTTAGTAATAGTGTTGAGGGGCTCTATCAAGGTATGAAAGAATTTATTGAGGAAAGTAAGAAAGAGGTTAATTTTGATTATAAAAAGTATAATGACAGAGCAATGGCTATGTTTTATGACTCATTGAATTAATATAAATTAGATGGAGTTGAGTTTTATGACAACAGTTCTAACTTATGGTACCTTTGATCTACTACACGATGGGCATATTAATCTTTTGAAACGTGCTAAAGAGTTAGGTGATCATTTGATCGTTGGTTTATCGAACGATAATTTTAATAGACTTAAAAATAAAGAAACATATTTTTCATTCGAATCCAGAAAAATGATTTTAGAATCCATCCGTTATGTTGATCTTGTTATAGAAGAATCAAACTGGGAACAGAAAATTAGTGATGTGATCTCCAATAAGGTTGACATATTTGTAATGGGAGATGATTGGAAAGGTAAGTTTGATTTTCTTCAGGACTACTGCAAAGTAGTATACTTAACAAGAACAGAGGGAATCTCAACTACTAAAATTAAACAGGATTTATTTAAGAAGGAATTAGCATGAAAAATAAAATTTATAGAGCATACGTATTCGTATGCTCTGTTTTATATCTATTTTTTATAACTTTTATCCCAATCAGGAAGAAATTAATTCTGTTTGAAAGTAACATGGGTAAAAATTATTCAGGCAATCCTAAATATATTTATGAGGAAATGATCCTTAGGGAAGTATCTAATGAATTTGTGTTTGTTTGGGTTGTTGAAAACCTTGATATTAACATTCCCGGACCTTGTATAAAGGTTAAAAGAATGAGATTTAAATATTTGTATTATGCTGCAAGAGCTCATGTATGGATATTCGATTCCAGACAACCTACTTTATTAGTAAAACGAAAAAAAAATATTTTTATACAAACGTGGCATGGGACTCCATTAAAAAAACTTGCATTAGACATGGAAATTATGAACATTGCAGGTGATGCCGATATCGAGCATTATAAAAGGAAATTCAAAAAACAGGCACAAAATTGGGACTATTTAATTTCTCAAAATCAATACTCTACTGAAATTTTCAGAAGATGCTTTGCTTTTAATAAATCAATCTGGGAAGTTGGTTATCCGAGAAATGATAATTTGGTTCTTTTGAATACTAGTAAGAATATTAACAATATAAAAAGAAATCTAGATATTGACGAGGACAAAAAAATCATACTATATGCACCTACTTGGCGAGATGATGAATATGATTCACCTGGCCAGTGGAAGCTTAACTTGAAATTGAATCTAAACCGATTAAAGCAACAATTAGGTAATGAATATATCTTGTTAATTAAAATGCATTACTTTGTTGATCACAACTTCTGCTTAGACGAAGCTTTAAAAAGCTTCGTTAGGATTTTTAAAGCAGAAGACGACATCCAGCAACTCTATCTTATATCTGATATCTTGATTACAGATTATTCTTCAGTGATGTTCGATTACAGTTTGACTAGAAAACCAATGATTTTTTTTGTATATGATATTATCAAATATGAAAATGAGTTAAGAGGCTTCTATTTTGACTTGTTGAAAGAAGCCCCTGGTTCTATAGTATACAATGAATATAGTCTTGTTGAATCTGTTATAAATGCCGAACAACATGCTTCCTTATATCACGAACAGTATGAAAAATTTATAGCAAAGTTCAACTATCTGGATGACGGTTATGCTTCTAAGAGAGTGATTGAATTACTATATGAAATTATTGAGTATTAATGTATTGTTTTACAACATCAACGACTCTCTGGGAATTTTTTGTATCTTGATACGTATGGTATTGATGTTTGAATTCTGTTCTAATCTTAATATAATTGTCATGATCCCTGATCAATCCTTCTAATTGAACCATAACCTCTTCCCATGTGTAACATTTAGGTCCTGGAGTAAGTTCATTGTAATCTCCATAGAGTTCGCGATTAACTGCCTGATAATCTTTAAGATCGAATGGGAGAAAAATCATTGGACGATCAAGGAGAAGATAATCAAAATAAACACTAGAATAGTCAGTAATAAGAATATCAACAAATGGAAGAAGCTCATTAATATCTGGGCAGTCTTCTTCTTGAAGAATGATAATATTACTATTTTGGATCAATGAAGGGTTAATATGGGATAAGTTATAGTAATGTAATTTAATATATAGGACTGCATTATGATCAGTCAGAAAGTTTTCTAACACACTTATCTTATAAATGAAATCTATTAATGCTTTTGAGTCATTTCTATGTGTAGGGAAATATGCAATTCTCAGATGTTGCTTTTCCTTTGACTCTGTTTCTTTAAATATTATTGGGTGTATTTGAGACGGACAGAGCAAAAAGTCAGCTCGAGGAGTACCTGTTACAGCTATACGGTCATCTTCAAGCCTAAATGCGGATTTAAATATAGTCGAAACTAAAGGGCTAGTAGACATTACGACATCCCAACTCCCAATAACTTCTTTAAAAGGAAAGAGTAGAGATTTTATTTTTTTTAATATTTGAACAATCTTGTTTTTTTGAATATTTTCATAATTGTCATCGTAAACAATCTTTTTTAATGGTATACCATGCCAAAGTTGTACTTTTAACAATTTTCTTGATCCTAGTTGATTAATATCAGACAAGTTGACACTAAATATGGCTGCACTGGCTCTGCATGTGTACCAGAAGCCCTTGATTGAATTTATAGGGTACGCCTCGAAATTTTTATTTCTCAGTAACTGGATTACTGATTTATTATGCGATAACCAGATTGGCCTGAGGTTTTTCTCATGCTTAAGGACATGCTCAAAAACATATCTACTGTTATCAGAGTATCTCATTCCAAACCAAGAGCCAAACACCCAAATATTCTTGTTTTTTGGGATTAGTATTGACAGAAAGTATATCGGTATAATAAAAACGTTTCCTAGTAGTCTAATTATTTTTTTTATCAAAAGGGCCTCCACTTAACCTTTATAATATGACTGCTTATTTATAAATTAGTTATTTTTATAAAGTAATATAACATAATTTTTTTTGGGGGGTAACTATGAAAGCCGTAATTCTTGCAGGCGGGACAGGCTCCCGCCTTTTTCCTTTAACAAAGGTAACTAATAAACACCTGCTTCCTGTGGGCAAGTATCCGATGATCTTCCATTCCGCATATAAATTAAAACAAGCTGGCCTTACCGACATCATGGTGATTACCGGCAAAGAACATATGGGGGATGTCGTTAATCTGCTCGGTAGCGGAAGCGATATAGGTGTCTCATTCACATATCGAGTTCAAGATGAAGCAGGAGGAATAGCTCAAGCGCTTGGATTGGCAGAACAATTTACAGGTAATGACCAAATGGTGGTCATTCTGGGTGATAACGTGTTCGAGGACGACATTACAGAGTATGTGACCAATTTCCGGGAGCAAAACTCCGGAGCAAAAATATTGATACAAGAAGTCACCGATCCTCATCGCTTCGGAGTGCCCGAGTTACATGGCGATCGCATCGTATCCATTGAAGAAAAACCTCAAAAACCCAAAAGCAAATATGCGGTAACAGGCATATATATGTTTGATAGTGAAGTCTTTAAGATCATCAAGACATTAAAGCCTTCTGCAAGAGGCGAATTGGAAATCACAGACGTAAACAATGCGTACATTGAACGAGGAAATCTAACCTACGATATACTTAAGGGTTGGTGGACGGACGCAGGTACTCACACGTCGTTGGCACGGGCCAATGAATTGGCGCAAAATATTGTTTTCGGAGATGAGTTCGGGAAGTTAAAGTTATAGAAGAGAAGGGATGGCGGAATAATTGAAAATCACTCCTTCCAAGCTGAATGGCGCCTGTTTGATTGAACCGGTGGTTCATGGGGATCACCGGGGTTTTTTTATGGAAAGTTACAATGAGCAGCTTATGAATCAACAAGGAATTAACTACCACTTTATTCAGGATAACCAATCCCTATCTGCTCAGCCCAGTGTACTGCGCGGATTGCACTACCAACTTAATCCCAAAGCGCAAACGAAGTTAATTCGGGTTATCTCGGGTGTGATTTACGATGTTATCGTGGACATTCGTCAAGGATCTCCTACCTTCGGACAGTGGGAGGGTTTCATCTTGAGTGAACATAATCACCGTCAGTTACTGGTACCCAAAGGATTTGCTCATGGCTTTTGTACACTGGTACCAAACACCCAAGTCTTGTACAAAGTGGACGAATACTATTCCCCGGAGAACGACCGCGGCATATTATGGAGTGACCCGGCTCTTGGAATTGATTGGCCTACATCTAGTCCAACTTTGTCAGATAAGGACCAAAGACATCCTTTACTTCAAGATGCGGAGATCAATTTCAATTTCGAAGTGAAGTAATTAGGAGGTTCCAACACTATGAAACTGCTCGTTACCGGCGGGGCCGGTTTTATTGGAAGTAATTTTGTGATGTATATGCTGGACCAGCATCCTGATTACGAAATCATCAATGTGGATGCGCTGACGTATGCAGGCAACTTGGAAAACTTGAAGTCACTTGAAAGCAACGCACGTCATACCTTTGTCAAAGCAGATATTACAGATGCTGCTGAGATGGATCGCCTAATCGGCCAAAATGTGGACGTTGTCGTTAACTTTGCAGCCGAATCTCATGTGGATCGCAGCATTTTGGAACCAGATGTGTTTGTACGGACTAACGTTAATGGTACGCAAGCGTTACTGGAGGCTGCTAGAAAACACAATATCGCCAAGTTTGTTCAAGTATCGACGGATGAGGTGTATGGCTCGCTTGGTCCTACAGGTCTATTTACGGAAGAGACACCACTACAACCTAACAGTCCTTATTCGGCATCTAAAGCAGGTGGAGACCTGCTTGTGCGTGCATATCATGAGACTTTTGGTTTGCCCGTGAATATCACACGCTGTTCCAACAATTACGGTCCTTACCAGTTTCCTGAGAAACTGATCCCTCTGATGATTTCACGTGCCCTTGCTGATGAAGCCTTACCTGTATATGGAGATGGGTTGAACATCCGGGACTGGCTTTATGTTGAAGACCACTGTAGCGCCATTGATTTGGTAATTCATCAAGGGATTAATGGTGAGGTTTACAACATTGGTGGCAATAATGAAAGAACCAACGTGCACATTGTGAAAACCATTTTGGAGCAGCTTGGTAAGCCGGAATCCCTAATCAAATACGTGCAGGACCGTCCCGGGCATGACCGCAGATATGGCATTGATCCGGCCAAAACGATGTCTGAACTAGGCTGGAAACCAAAGCATACGTTTGAAACTGGGATCAAGGAGACTATTCAATGGTATCTGGATAACAAGGAATGGTGGACTCGTATTCAGTCGGGAGTCTATCAACAGTACTATGCCAAGCAATATGGCTCTCGATTGGGAGACGTGAAGTAATGAAGGTTTTGGTTACAGGAGCAAACGGGCAACTGGGACGGGATGTCGTTCTTCTTTTGGAGAAGGAGGGGCATTCTGTTCTTGCTTGTGATCGGGATCAGATGGATATAACCAATCAGGCACAGTGTAATGACGTCATTTCCTCCTATCATCCTGAAGCGGTCATTCATTGTGCAGCTTATACAGCCGTAGATGTAGCGGAAACGGATATTGATAGTGCTTATAAGGTGAATGCGGTAGGAACACGCAATATTGCTGTAGCAGCAGAAAGAACTGGAGCTAAACTTATCTATATTAGTACGGACTATGTATTTGATGGCAACTCATTAAGTCCCTATCAGGAATATGATGATACGAATCCGCAAAGTGTGTATGGCAAGTCCAAACGAGCAGGAGAATTACTGGTACAGTCGTTGTCCTCCAAATGGTTTGTTGTGCGTACTTCTTGGGTTTATGGACTGTACGGGAATAATTTTGTCAAAACGATGCTGAAATTAGGTCAGGAAAAACCAAAGTTACAGGTGGTACATGACCAAAAAGGGTCACCTACGTATACCGTTGATTTGGCACGATTTATCCTAGAGCTTATGCAAACAGAAATGTATGGGGTATATCATGCTTCGAACAGCGATACTTGTACATGGTATGAATTCACCCAGGCTATCTTTGAGGAAGCACGGAGTGTTGGGGGGATATCCATTCAAGCACAATTGGAGCCTTGTACGACAGAGCAGTTCCCCAGACCAGCTCCAAGGCCGCAAAATTCGGTAATGGACCATCTAGCCATTCGAACTAATGGTTTGGCGGATCTCCGCCCATGGCGGGAGGGCCTGCGTGAATTTATTAGCTTATTGGCAAAATAGGAACGGCCATAGCAGCATTATGTAACTCTCGCTCATACTTTTGAGCGGGAGTTTTCGTATATAATAAAGAAAAGTCGGATTTTGAGGTGACACGTGAATAAATCTAAAGTATGCATTATGCTTTCTACATATAACGGAGTAAAGTACATTGATGAACAGATGGAAAGTCTTCTCGCACAATATGAGGTGGACGTCCAGATTAATATTAGGGATGATGGCTCATCTGATGGAACTGTACAAAAATTAAACGAATATGCCAAGTCTCATCCGGACCAAATCCGAGTTATTGAAGGTAAAAACTTGGGCGTGATCGGGAGTTTTTTTGAACTGATGTGCCAAACGGAGCCTGTATATGATTTTTACGCTTTTTGTGATCAGGATGACGTGTGGAAGCAGGATAAACTTATTAGGGCAGTAACTAAACTAAAGTCGAGACAATCAAACATACCACTTATGTATTGTTCTTCTACACAGATGGTAGATCAGGATCTAAACCATATAAATGTGTGGCCTACACTCCCTCCGAAGGCGCTAAGCATGTATAATGCCATAGTCGAAAACTGCTGCGTAGGCTGTACTATAGTCATCAATCCTGTCGCTTTTAAGCAAGTTAGGGCTAGCATTCCTTCCGATCTAACTCAGGTTATTATGCATGATTGGTGGATCTATCTTTATGTTAGTGCATTTGGTGTGGTCATTTTTGATGAAGAGCCGATGATCCAGTATCGACAACACCAAAATAATGTTTTGGGTGGGAGCAGCGAAGGATGGATCGCGAAATGGAAAAATAGATGGAGTCGATTCGTGAATGGTAAAAATCATTTTATATTAAGCAAACAAGCAAAGATGTTCCTACATCTTAATAAAGATCAATTATCTGCTCAGCAACTAAAGGATATACAGTGCTTTTTAAACCAACTGGATAGCCCTTGGATAAAACGTATTAAATATGCGTCCCAAATGCCCTTTTATCGTCATGCTTCTCTTGATAACCTTGTTCTTAAGCTCATATATGTCTTGAAAAAGGTATAAGTTGTAGATTGGCTATGACTTCCACACCTTCGCCCATAATATGCTATACTTTCTATAGATAAACAAAGCATTACAAAGTCAGGAGTTTTACAAAATGGTCGAAACAGCAGATGTTCCCTTACAAGGGGGATCGAAAAATAATAAGAACTGTAGTCCTGATGTCAGCATCATCATCGTAAACTACAATACACGTAAGCTGACATTGGACTGTCTGGCATCAGTGTATGATTCCCTTACTTCCTTTCACTATGAGCTCATCGTCGTTGACAATGCATCTCGTGATGGCTCCGTGGAAGCAATCCGTGACGAATACCCAGATGTACGGTTAATTGCAAATCGTGACAATACGGGTTTCGCCGTTGCAAATAACCAAGGCATGAAAATAGCTAAGGGACGCTATATTCTACTGCTTAATTCGGATACAGTCGTGCAGCCGGATACACTGGAGATCATGCTCGGATTCATGGATCGACATCCAGAGATGGGGGCATCCGGTTGTAAGGTGATCCTTCCTGATGGCTCCTTGGATAAAGCGTGCAAGCGAGGATTCCCCACGCCGGCAGCTTCATTCTATTATGCTTTTGGTTTTTCTCGGTTGTTCCCTGATCGTCCAAAGTTTAACCAATATCAGTTGGGTCACTTAAGCCCAGATAATGAATACCCAATCGATTGCCTGGTTGGTGCATTTATTCTTGTCCGTCGTGAAGTTATAGAACAGGTGGGCGGATTGGACGAAACCTTCTTCATGTACGGCGAAGATGTTGATTGGTGTTATCGTATCAAAGAGGCGGGTTGGGGCATTTATTATTATCCGCGTACATATATTGTGCATTACAAAGGTGCGAGTGCCCGTCGAAAGCCTATGAAAATCATTTATGAGTTTCATAGGGCAATGTGGGTCTTTCACCGCAAGCATTATGCCAAGAATTATGGCATCTTTACCAACACGGCAGTATGGCTCGGCATTTCACTAAAATTTTCATTGTCTCTGATCCGCAATAAGTTAGTTAGATCGAAACCACAGAAAGAATTTTCATCAGGTCGTGCGGCAGATCGGAAGACATCCTCCGAGGTGAACACATGATTCGGCGTAATCAGCGATTTCTGACTCAATTGTATATAGCTACTGATTTTGGAGTCATTCAGCTTTCGTTCTTGTTCGCCTGGTGGTTAAAGTTCGAGAGTGATTTATTGCCACATCATCATCCATTACCTATTGAAAAATATATGTTATGGAGTCTTGTGTATGGGGGGCTTGCGATTGCAGTTGGCATAATGTCCTCTTTATACACTCCCAAGCGTAAGAAACGTTTCACAGACGAACTATGGAGGCTCGTGCAATCTCACGGTGTGGCCTTCTTTATGTTATTGAGTCTCATGTTTATATTTAAAGAAGTTAATGTTTCCCGAACTTACTTGATCCTTTATATGATGGGGAACGTTACATTTATACTGATTTACCGTTATATTATTAAATTACAGTTAAGGCGTTTTCGTAAAAAAGGCTTTAACCGCCAATTTGTAGTGATTCTCGGGGCAGGTACGTTGGGCAAGAGATTCTTTGATAAACTTCAGAATTACCCTGAGCTGGGTTATGAAGTTACCGGTTTTTTTGATGACTTTCATTGTTGGGATCGGACGGAACAGGGGAAATACAAACCAATCCTCGGTAGAATAGACCAGCTGGAAGAGTTTTTGTCCACTCATTTTGTTGACGAAGTCATTCTGGCATTACCTCTGGATGCTCATGATAAGTATTCGCATATTATCAATGTGTGTGAGCAAGCCGGTGTACGGACACTAATCATTCCTGATTTTTTTGATTACCTGCCAGCTCGACCATATTTCGATAACTTCGCAGGGATGCCGATGATTAACGTTCGTGATATCCCGTTAGATATGGCCGTAAACCGACTGTTGAAGCGTGTGTTCGATATTATGTTCTCTCTCGTCGCCATCCTGCTAACCTCACCGGTGATGCTCGTTGTTGCTGTGGGAGTGCGACTGACTTCATCCGGTCCTATAATTTTCAAACAGGAACGCGTTGGGCTCAACCGACGCAACTTCATGATGTATAAATTTCGCTCCATGAAAGTCATTCCAGAAGGCACAATAGATACAGGTTGGTCAACGAAGAATGATCCGCGCCGTACGGCCTTCGGTACATTTATAAGACGCACCAGCCTGGATGAATTGCCTCAATTCTTCAATGTTCTACTGGGGCACATGAGCGTAGTTGGCCCAAGGCCAGAACGCCCGTACTACGTGAATCAATTCCGGGATGAAATTCCGAAGTACATGATTAAACATCATGTTCGCCCGGGAATTACGGGATTGGCGCAGAGTAAAGGATTAAGAGGAGATACGTCGATCGAGGATCGGATTGAGCAGGATATCTTTTATATTGAAAACTGGTCCTTATTATTTGATATCAAAATCATATGGGAGACCATTCGAAATGGCCTCAAGAATGCTTATTAATCTTCGCTCAATTCCAATGATCAACCATTTAACAGCCGCCTTCGGGCGGCTTTTTGTTTTACACCTCTCCAATCAGGGTAGTTAGCTATCAAAAAGGAAAAACCGCACATGCTTCGTCATATCATGATAATCATACTCTTTTTCTTTCCTACCACCCTTATAAGGATGTGAACGCCATATGAAACGAATTGCCGCCGTCATTACACTACTTATTGTAACCGTGGGCACACTCTTTTTTGCCTATGACAGTCAGAGCGAGGAGCAGCACGATGGGTTTACGGCCTATCGACTGATTGCTCATGCCATGGGAAGTATCCGTGAGCAGCCTTACACGAACGCCTATGAGGCGATGATTGCCAATTATGAGAAGGGCACGCGTGTGTTTGAGATTGACTTTATGCTGACCTCGGACCGTAAAGCAGTAGCCAGACATGAATGGACCGCCAACATGAGCAAAATGCTGGGACAGGACGAGGAGCTACCCGAAGACAAACAGGCTGGGGCATTGACGCATGATGAATTTATGAATACGCCCATTCTGGGCATGTACCAACCGATGGATGCCGACGGCATTATGGATGTATTGGCCAAGTACCCGGATATGTATATCGTGACTGATACCAAAGAACAGAAGGACGAGGATATTCAGCAGGTGCTAAAATCACTCGTGGACGCAGCCAAGAAACATGACCCTTCAATTCTTAATCGGGTTGTAGTACAGATCTATAACGAGCCGATGCTCGAAACCGTGAAAGAAATCTACGATTTTCCTTCTATTATCTATACCCTTTATGCTACGCAGGATACTGAAGCCCAGGTGGTTGATTTTGTACAAAAAAATGATATCGATGCCGTAACCATGCCGGAATATAAAGTAAACCAGAATTTCGTCGCCAAGCTGAAGCAGGCAGGAGCCGTCACCTATGTGCATACCATTAATGACACCGACCAGGTAGCGAACTATGAGAAATGGGGCGTGTACGGTGTGTATTCGGATGTATTGACCGAGCAGGAACTGGATGAGATGAACTCACGTTTTGCCTGGAAGCCTTGAGTATTAAATTATGACTCAAAGGATGCAGTGTTCCTACTTGTGACTTGCGATCCAACCTTACTCAAGATATTGATGTTCGCAGTGGCACCAGGTGCTGGCTTAAATTCTGTAGCCTTCACATCCCTATCATCTTAAATTACAGGCTTCTCCTGCAATTCCAGGGAAAAGTCTGTGATTTTTTGTTCCCCTTTTTATACGAACATTGACACTCACTCCCTGCTGACTTAGACTTAGTTTACAAGCTTTTTAGGATACAGAAGAACCTCTGGAGGAATGTTCGTTGATAGACATGATTAAGCAGTGGAGACATGTATTTAAGCTAGACCCGGACCGGGAAATAACGGATGAAGCACTCGACCTGATCTGCATGTCGGGAACTGATGCCATTATTGTTGGCGGGTCTTCGGGAATTACCTATGACAACACGGTGGACCTGATGTCCAGAGTACGTCGCTACGAGCTGCCCTGTGTGCTGGAAGTATCCGATCTGGAGGCAGTTGTACCCGGTTTTGACGGATATCTGATTCCGATGGTGCTGAATGCAACGGATAGCAAATGGATGATCGGACAGCACCAGCAAGCCATCGAGCGTTACGGTTATTTGATCCCATGGGATCTGCTTATTGCAGAAGGCTATATTGTCCTCAATGCCGACTCCACTGTTGCCCGAATGACCGGAGCGGATACGGAGTTGACGACGGATGCTGCGGTTGCTTACGCCCAGGCTGCGGAACGTCTGCTGAACCTGCCTATCGTATACTTGGAGTATAGCGGTACGTTTGGAGATATGGAGCTCGTTGGAGAGACACACAGACAACTCACCAAGGCGCATCTTATCTACGGCGGCGGGATTGATAGTCCGGAGAAAGCTGGACAAGCTTCACAGGTCGCAGACACCGTAGTGGTTGGCAATATTGTGTACAGTGATTTGCACAAGGCATTGGAGACGGTCCAGGCTGTGAAACAATCCGTTTAATCGGTTTAGTTTACCATTCCCCCAATTTCCCCTCTTGATCTGTTAAAATAGAACTTTGGCTTTGCTATTATAGAACAGCTTTTATAAGGATTAATTATCTTTTACACTAAAATGGAGAAGGCGGAATCGATCTGGAGAAACGAAGTGTTCGCCTTTATCACCGGATTTTCCCTTTGGAGAAGGGAATCAAAAAAATCTGGGGATAACAGCGATCGAAGGACGGTTCTGCAATCGGAGTCCTAGTGTAACCTCTGAATTAGACTTTATATTTCAACCAATGAAAGGAGCATGCATGCATGCAACCTGTAAATATACATGATGCCGTTGCACGGCTTAACACCCCCCAACGGCAAGCCGTCGAGGCGACGGATGGACCATTATTGATAATGGCCGGAGCGGGCAGTGGTAAAACCCGGGTGCTCACACACCGGATTGCCTATCTTATTGCAACACGAAAAGCACCCCCGTGGGGCATTTTGGCTATTACGTTTACGAACAAAGCAGCACGCGAGATGCAAGACCGGGTCTCTCAACTGGTTGGCGGCTCTCAGGGTCGTGACATCTGGGTATCAACGTTCCACTCCATGTGCGTGCGTATTTTGCGCCGTGACATTGAACGCATTGGATTCACCTCCAATTTCAGCATTTTGGACTCATCTGACCAATTATCTGTCATTCGTAGTTGTATGAAAGACCAGAACATCGACACCAAGAAATTTGAACCAAAAGCCGTTCAGTCGATGATGAGCACCGCGAAGAATGAATTGATCAGTCCGGAGCAATATGAGAAGCAGGCCGCTGATTATTTCGAAGGCATTGTGGCGAAGGTATATAAGATGTACCAAAAACGGCTCAGAGCCAACAACTCGCTCGACTTTGACGATCTCATCATGGCGACTATTCAACTTTTCAAAGAAGTGCCGGAAGTTCTCGACTTTTACCAAAAGAAATTCCAGTACATTCACGTGGATGAGTATCAGGATACCAACCGTGCGCAGTACATGCTGTGCCGCATGCTTGCTGACAGTCATCACCGCATTTGCGTCGTAGGGGATAGTGACCAATCAATCTATCGCTGGCGTGGAGCGGATATCAGCAACATCCTGAATTTCGAGAAAGACTACCCTGAAGCCAATACGATTTTGCTGGAGCAAAACTATCGTTCCACTTCGAATATCCTGAATGCAGCGAATGAGGTAATCGGCCTGAATACTGGACGCAAACCGAAGAAACTGTGGACGGACAAAGAGGGTGGCTCAAAAATCAAGGTGTACCGTGCGGATTCCGAACATGATGAGGGGTATTTTGTAACTTCGGAGATTAGTAAAAATGTGAAGAACGGCAAATCCTATCAGAATCACGCTATTTTGTACCGTACCAATGCCCAGTCCCGGGTTATAGAGGAAATTTTGATCAAGTCTGATATTCCGTATCAGATCGTTGGCGGCATCAAGTTCTATGATCGTAAAGAGATCAAGGACATTCTGGCGTATCTGCGCCTGCTTTCCAACCCGGATGATGACATCAGCCTGACCCGGATTATTAATGTACCAAAACGTAGCATTGGTGATACAACGGTAGCGAAGCTGGCAGCTGCGGCAGGAGAACGGGGGATATCGATATACCGTGTGCTTCAGGTCGTAGACGATCTCGGTTTTGCTGGTCGAACGCGGAATGCGCTGGTGGAGTTCTATGATATGATCGCCGCGCTGCATCAGATGGTAGAGTATCTGTCTGTGACCGAACTGACCGAGAAAATTCTCGAGATGAGCCAGTACCGACTTGAGATGCAAAATGAAAACACACTCGAATCCCGTGCACGGCTCGAGAACATAGATGAGTTCCTGTCCGTTACCATGGAATTCGAGAAAAATAATGAAGACAAAACGCTCGTTTCGTTCCTCACTGATCTCGCACTGATCGCGGATATCGACAGCATGAACGATGATGAAGAGGATCAGAGTGATGCAGTTACCCTGATGACGATGCACAGTGCCAAAGGTCTGGAATTCCCCGTCGTCTTTATCGTTGGTATGGAGGAAGGTGTTTTCCCGCACAGCCGGGCCTTTATGGATAACGAGGAGTTGGAGGAAGAACGCAGACTGGCTTATGTGGGCATTACGCGTGCGGAAGAACAACTCTTCCTGTCTTGCGCGCAAATGCGTACCTTGTTCGGACGTACAACGGCGAACCCGCCTTCACGCTTCCTGGATGAAATTCCGGATGAGCTAAAAGAAGATACTTCCATCGCTCGTGACCGCTACCGTCGTGGTAGCAGCGCAGGAGGATCATATGGTGGTCGTGGACTTGGGGCCAGTGGAGGGAGCAACTTTGGTGGCGGAGCAAGCAAGCTGTTTGATCGTCAGAGCCAAAGCGGTTCTTCCGCTTCGTCAGTTACTTCCTCACGGGTTACTATGAGTACTTCGTCCAGTACATCCAGCACACCTGCCCCGTCGTCGGCATCTAAACCGGCCGCTGCCGGAGCTGGTTCTGACGGATTCAAAGCCGGAGATAAAGTACAACATGGCAAATGGGGAACAGGTACCATTGTTGGGGTGAAAGGCACAGGTAATGACACAGAGCTTCAGATCGCATTCCCTGCCCCAGTTGGACTAAAACGTCTGCTTGCAGGCTTTGCCCCGATCACCAAAGTGGAATAGACATTCATGAACGAACGTAGAGCTTTCTCTAACGTTCGTTCTACATAGATCCAAATTATAATAACGGAGGGATGGCCCTGTATGGACCCGATGCACCGGATGGAGCAACTCGTTACCAAGCTGAACCAGCATAATTATCAGTACTACACGATGGACCAGCCGCAGATCAGTGATAAGGAGTATGATCTTCTGTACGATGAACTGGTTACGCTGGAACAGGAGAGTGGCATGGTTTTGCCTGATTCTCCGACACAGCGTGTGGGTGGTGAACTGCTCAAAGGTTTTACACCGCATCGCCATTTATCCTCATTGTGGAGCTTGGACAAAGCCCAGAATATAGAGCAGCTGCGAAACTGGAATACTCGTGTGCTCAAGCTGGTGAATGACTACAACACCAAAAATCCGAATAATCCGTTGCCTGAACCTGGCTATGTCATCGAACTGAAGTTTGACGGATTGACCCTGAATCTAACGTACACAAACGGTGAGTTGGTTCAAGCCTCTACGCGTGGAAACGGAACCGTAGGCGAGGGCATTTTGGCACAGGTTAGAACGATTAAGTCGGTTCCCCTCAAAATCCCTTATACAGGCGGCACGATTGAAGTCCAGGGTGAAGGCATCATGAACCTGTCGGTATTGAATCGTTATAATGAAACAGCAGCAGAGCCGCTCAAAAATGCCCGGAATGCCGCAGCAGGAGCGCTGCGTAACCTGAATCCGAAGACTACCGCTGAGCGGCGTTTGAATGCCTATTTTTATAATGTAGGTTATTCGGATGATATTCAGTTTGCCAACCATCAGGAGATGATGGACTTTCTCCGTGAGAATAGATTCAAAGTCAATCCGTCCATTACGTATTTCCATGAGTTTGATGATGTGATGGAGCAATTAGCTGCGATACAAGAGAGCCGTGGCCAACTGGACTACCTGATTGATGGAGCTGTTATCAAAATTACAGACATGCGCACCCGTGAGGCATTGGGTTACACGGATAAATTCCCTCGTTGGGCGGTAGCGTACAAGTTCGAGGCGGAAGAGACCACGACTGTTCTGAACTCTGTAGTCTGGAATGTGGGTCGTACTGGCAAAGTAACTCCACTTGCTCGAGTTGAACCGGTTGAGCTAGCTGGGGTGACGGTACAGAACTGTACATTGAATAACGTAGGTGACATTGAGCGGAAAAATCTGAAGTTTGCCTTGGGTACACGTGTCTTTATCCGTCGGTCCAATGATGTCATTCCTGAGATCCTGGGTAAAGTGACTGAAGAGAGTGATGGCGAGGAAATTGTGTTCCCTGAGCAATGTCCGGCATGTGGATTCCCGCTGGAACAGCGTGGAGCGCATTTGTTCTGTAACAACAAGCTGGCGTGCAAACCGCAGACGGTGGCCCGGATTTCCCATTTTGCTTCCCGTGATGCAATGGACATTGAGACATTCAGCGAGAAAACGGCGATTCAGCTGTACGATGAATTGAACGTGCGTGAGCCCGCTGACCTGTATACATTGCAATTCGATGATTTGGTGAAGCTGGAGCGGTTTGGTGAAAAGAAAGCAAATAACCTTATTGCTGCCCTGGAGCAGAGTAAGGATCGTGACCTCGCTTCTTTCCTGTATTCACTGGGTATTCCGAATACAGGTAAATCAACTACACGTATGCTGGCTGATCATTACCGCGACCTACATGCCATTATGAATGCAACGGCAGAGGAACTCGTTGAACTACCTGATGTAGGCGGTATTGTAGCTGAGAGCATTGTGACTTTCTTTGCAGACCCGTTTACACAGGCAGCTATCGAGAAGATGTTGAGTTTGGGCGTGAAAGCCCAGGCACCTGAGGCACCAGCAGCGATTGTGGAAGATTCCTTCTTCAGTGGCAAAACGGTCGTGTTGACTGGAACGCTGCATCAACTCACGCGGGAAGAGGCAACGCAACGACTTGAAGCACTTGGAGCGAAGGTGACGGGCAGTGTCTCCAAAAAGACAGACCTCGTTATTGCCGGAGAGAAGGCGGGTTCTAAACTGACCAAAGCTCATGATCTCGGCATTCCTACCATTGAGGATGAGGACGAACTTGTACGTCTTTTGAATCAACAGGGATAGATCCTTAATGTGGAGTAGGCTTTGAATAAATCGCGACGTAACTTGCATAAGTAATAGATAATTTAAAGACCCCTGTACCACGAATAAGTGGAACGGGGGTCTTTGGTTTGCACATTTATTTAAGCTCAACTGTATATCGCCAGTAACGAATCAGGAACGCGCCTGATTAGAACCAGTAAGCCATGCATCCTTGTCGTAACCTCGTTCTTCCCAGTAGCCGATATGTTCGCTGTCGATCAGTTCAATACGATTCAGCCACTTGACGGACTTATAGGCATACATCTGGGGAATCACCAATCGTACCGGGCCGCCCAGATCCGCTGGAATCGGTTTGCCATCATGCATGACAGCTACCATAATATCCTCCATTTGTGCCTGATCCATCGTAATAGCATCCGTATATACACCGTCTCCTGAGTAGAATTTTACGCTTTGCGCTTCGGGTTTTACTCCGGCTTGGGTCAATAGTTGCTTAAGAGATATGCCTTCCCAAGTGTTTTTATAAACAGACCAGCCTGTTACGCAGTGAAAGTCACTGACCTGAACGGTACGTGCGAGCTTCACAAATTGCTCCCAGTTCCATACTTGTGCGTGTTCAACAAGCCCATCAATCCGGAATGACCAGTTTGAATTGGAAAAGGAAGGTATCGGTGTTACAGTGTATACGCGAAAATGACCTTCAGCTCCGCCTCCAACGGGAGGTGAGGAAGCTGGCAGTGCTTGTGGTAAGGGCACCATGTGATTGGGGTCGTTCTCCAGCATGCTATCTATACTGTTGTCTATGTTGAGGTTTCGTCCAACCCATGATATAAAAGTAGGCCCCAAAGTCACAGCTAGCCCCACTCCTACAGCAGACCGAATAAATGCCCGCCGTGTATACACGGGTTGAGGTTTCTCAGCTTGATGGAGAGGACTCTCCCTAATGGTACGTATAGATTCGGTAGAAACGACCGCTGCTGGCGTCGTATTTTCATCAGGAGCATCAGTTGGATGCACTATATTTCTACCCTCTGCTACAACTGTCGTTGCTTTTACTGCACGGCGTGCAGGATCTTTTAACCATTTCGTTCGCGTGATGGAGTGGTAGATAATATAAGGCAGGCCAACCCAAGTCAGCAAATCATGAACAAGAAGTGCCGCATTCGACCATCTCGGCCCAGCGAGCTTGAACTGCCATAACACAATTCCTGACAATAGCCATCCTACCAGCAGTGCAAGAACAACAATTGTATTTGCTCTCTGCCAAGGCCGATTACGAAGTTGTTTCCAGTGCTTTCCGGCTAAAAGTAAGTAATACACCACAGGTGCCAGCATAGCTAGCCCGACGACAATATGTAGCCACTTTAACCATACACGTCCGATCCCGAGTAACTCACGCCAGAAACCACCGACCAACATAAGACCTGATACAGCGAGGATGACAACAATCCAGGCATTCCACGCATGAATGGAAACGAGCTTTTTACCATAACCCTTTCGAATGTTCTTCAACCATTGCTTCATATGCGTTCACCCCATATAGGTTATTGACCAGAGCATCCTTGATATAAAGGAAATCGATTGTGTGTAGGGAACGGATTCCGAATTTAATACTGTTGAGTATTGTGTCTGTGACTACTTGAGCGGGTGTATCATAACCATTCCTTCTTCTATATTATATATACCTTATTATAGAGCGTTTGGATCACTTGCATCAAAAGTGTAGGGAACGACACTTCTTATATAAAAGTATCCTCTAAATGGTTATCTAATACTATTTGTTCACAAGTAGATGTACTCATCTATTTTTAGTAAATAGAATTCATGTGTTCAGTAACCCGAAGTATCTGTATGTAATTAGAGTTGATCCTTCTGAATTCATTCATTCTGTCGATTGATGTGGTTGAGAGTCTCCTTAGTTAGAGGGAGTTGTGGATTATAAAGTATTTATAAAAAGCTTATTAAAAAGTGCTTGCTAAATGAATTAGATCATGATATATTATTTCTTGTCGCCTCAAACGAATGATTGTCGAAACGCTTTGAACGCTGACGAAAAAAAGTGTTGACAGTTATTGAGTCAACATGATAAGATAAGATTCCTGTCCGGTTGACAAGCATTAACACAAACGGACAACAAGTTCCTTGAAAACTGAACAAATGGATAGTAACTTTTGATTCGTAATGAATCGTCAGTTTCAAAATGAGCTTATCGCTCTTTTCAATACCACCGATGATTTTCATAGCGTCTAACCACGCTGCTGAAATTCATCTTTATTGGAGAGTTTGATCCTGGCTCAGGACGAACGCTGGCGGCATGCCTAATACATGCAAGTCGAGCGGACTTGATGAGAAGCTTGCTTCTCTGATGGTTAGCGGCGGACGGGTGAGTAACACGTAGGCAACCTGCCCTCAAGCTTGGGACAACTACCGGAAACGGTAGCTAATACCGAATAGTTGTTTTCTTCTCCTGAAGAGAACTGGAAAGACGGAGCAATCTGTCACTTGGGGATGGGCCTGCGGCGCATTAGCTAGTTGGTGGGGTAACGGCTCACCAAGGCGACGATGCGTAGCCGACCTGAGAGGGTGATCGGCCACACTGGGACTGAGACACGGCCCAGACTCCTACGGGAGGCAGCAGTAGGGAATCTTCCGCAATGGGCGAAAGCCTGACGGAGCAATGCCGCGTGAGTGATGAAGGTTTTCGGATCGTAAAGCTCTGTTGCCAGGGAAGAACGCTTGGGAGAGTAACTGCTCTCAAGGTGACGGTACCTGAGAAGAAAGCCCCGGCTAACTACGTGCCAGCAGCCGCGGTAATACGTAGGGGGCAAGCGTTGTCCGGAATTATTGGGCGTAAAGCGCGCGCAGGCGGTCATTTAAGTCTGGTGTTTAATCCCGGGGCTCAACCCCGGATCGCACTGGAAACTGGGTGACTTGAGTGCAGAAGAGGAGAGTGGAATTCCACGTGTAGCGGTGAAATGCGTAGATATGTGGAGGAACACCAGTGGCGAAGGCGACTCTCTGGGCTGTAACTGACGCTGAGGCGCGAAAGCGTGGGGAGCAAACAGGATTAGATACCCTGGTAGTCCACGCCGTAAACGATGAGTGCTAGGTGTTAGGGGTTTCGATACCCTTGGTGCCGAAGTTAACACATTAAGCACTCCGCCTGGGGAGTACGGTCGCAAGACTGAAACTCAAAGGAATTGACGGGGACCCGCACAAGCAGTGGAGTATGTGGTTTAATTCGAAGCAACGCGAAGAACCTTACCAGGTCTTGACATCCCTCTGACCGGTACAGAGATGTATCTTTCCTTCGGGACAGAGGAGACAGGTGGTGCATGGTTGTCGTCAGCTCGTGTCGTGAGATGTTGGGTTAAGTCCCGCAACGAGCGCAACCCTTGATCTTAGTTGCCAGCATTTCGGATGGGCACTCTAAGGTGACTGCCGGTGACAAACCGGAGGAAGGTGGGGATGACGTCAAATCATCATGCCCCTTATGACCTGGGCTACACACGTACTACAATGGCCGGTACAACGGGCTGTGAAGCCGCGAGGTGGAACGAATCCTAAAAAGCCGGTCTCAGTTCGGATTGCAGGCTGCAACTCGCCTGCATGAAGTCGGAATTGCTAGTAATCGCGGATCAGCATGCCGCGGTGAATACGTTCCCGGGTCTTGTACACACCGCCCGTCACACCACGAGAGTTTATAACACCCGAAGTCGGTGGGGTAACCGCAAGGAGCCAGCCGCCGAAGGTGGGATAGATGATTGGGGTGAAGTCGTAACAAGGTAGCCGTATCGGAAGGTGCGGCTGGATCACCTCCTTTCTATGGAGAATCGTTTCCCGCGTGGAAACATTCAAATACGCAGCTTAGCTGCAACAGTAACACAGTTACTTATCCATTTGTTCAGTTTTGATGGAATTTGAGGGGCCATAGCTCAGCTGGGAGAGCGCCTGCCTTGCAAGCAGGAGGTCAGCGGTTCGATCCCGCTTGGCTCCACCAAAGAATTTCGTCTATTTAGCTTGTTCTTTGAAAACTAGATATCGAAACGAAAATTGCGATTTAGAACATTCCTTTTAGGGATGAATGCTTGTTCGGTTCAAGTAACCGAAACAACAATCATCCTAGCTGAACTTGTGTAAACAAGTGAAGTGTTTATAAGGTAGACTGCTATTGCGATGGTATCGAATGGGAGCGACTTTTGGCTTTGCGTAAGCAAAACAAGGGAAGTGCGCCATCGAAACCGGAGCAACTGGTTAAGCTACTAAGAGCACACGGAGGATGCCTAGGCGCTAGGAGCCGATGAAGGACGTGGCGAACAACGAAACTGCCTCGGGGAGCTGTAAGCAAGCTTTGATCCGGGGGTGTCCGAATGGGGAAACCCAGCTGGGGTAATTTCCAGTTACTCATAACTGAATACATAGGTTATGTAGAGGCATACCAGGGGAACTGAAACATCTAAGTACCCTGAGGAAGAGAAAACAATAGTGATTCCGTCAGTAGCGGCGAGCGAACGCGGAGAAGCCCAAACCAGAGAGCTTGCTCTTTGGGGTTGTGGGACATCTCACATGGAGTTACAAAGGAACCGGTTAAACGAAGAGGTCTGGAAAGGCCCGCCAAAGAAGGTAAAAGCCCTGTAGTTGAAAGTCTGTTCTCTCCGAGATGTATCCCGAGTAGTGCGGGGCACGTGAAACCCCGTATGAATCCGGCAGGACCATCTGCCAAGGCTAAATACTTCCTAGCGACCGATAGTGAAGCAGTACCGTGAGGGAAAGGTGAAAAGCACCCCGGAAGGGGAGTGAAATAGAACCTGAAACCGTGTGCTTACAAAAAGTCAGAGCCCGTTTTAGGGGTGATGGCGTGCCTTTTGTAGAATGAACCGGCGAGTTACGTTCCCGTGCAAGGTTAAGGTGAAGAGCCGGAGCCGCAGCGAAAGCGAGTCTGAATAGGGCGACATAGTACGTGGACGTAGACCCGAAACCGGGTGATCTACCCCTGTCCAGGGTGAAGGTGCGGTAACACGCACTGGAGGCCCGAACCCACGCACGTTGAAAAGTGCGGGGATGAGGTGGGGGTAGCGGAGAAATTCCAATCGAACTCGGAGATAGCTGGTTCTCCCCGAAATAGCTTTAGGGCTAGCCTCGGAAAACAGAGTCGTGGAGGTAGAGCACTGATTGGGTGCGGGGCCCGCAAGGGTTACCAAGCTCAGTCAAACTCCGAATGCCATAGACTTACTTCCGGGAGTCAGACAGTGAGTGCTAAGATCCATTGTCAAAAGGGAAACAGCCCAGACCATCAGCTAAGGTCCCCAAGTGTGTGTTAAGTGGGAAAGGATGTGGAGTTGCACAGACAACCAGGATGTTGGCTTAGAAGCAGCCACCATTGAAAGAGTGCGTAATAGCTCACTGGTCGAGTGACTCTGCGCCGAAAATGTAACGGGGCTAAACACACCACCGAAGCTATGGCTTGATGCTTTGCATCAGGGGTAGGGGAGCGTTGTATAAGGGTTGAAGGTGTACCGTAAGGAGCGCTGGACATTATACAAGTGAGAATGCCGGTATGAGTAACGAAAAGATCAGTGAGAATCTGATCCGCCGAAAGCCTAAGGGTTCCTGAGGAAGGCTCGTCCGCTCAGGGTAAGTCGGGACCTAAGGCGAGGCCGAAAGGCGTAGTCGAAGGACAACAGGTCGAAATTCCTGTACCACCGTAAGCCGTTATGAGCAATGGGGGGACGCAGCAGGGTAGTGACGCGGACTGATGGATGTCCGTCTAAGCAGTGAGGCTGATGTGTAGGCAAATCCGCACATCGTAAGGCTGGGCTGTAATGGGGAGCGAAAATTATAGTAGCGAAGGTCATGATCTCACACTGCCAAGAAAAGCCTCTAGCCAGGTGATGGTGCCCGTACCGCAAACCGACACAGGTAGGCGAGAAGAGAATTCTAAGGCGCGCGGAAGAACTCTCGTTAAGGAACTCGGCAAAATGACCCCGTAACTTCGGGAGAAG
Source organism: Paenibacillus sp. BIC5C1 (assembly GCF_032399705.1). Taxonomy (NCBI): domain Bacteria; kingdom Bacillati; phylum Bacillota; class Bacilli; order Caryophanales; family Paenibacillaceae; genus Paenibacillus; species Paenibacillus sp. BIC5C1. The sequence continues at coordinate 6,258,284 of NZ_CP135922.1, read as the reverse complement.
GGGTGCCCCGGTAGTGTGAATAGCACGAGGGGGCCGCAGTGAAAAGGCCCAAGCGACTGTTTAGCAAAAACACAGGTCTGTGCGAAGCCGTAAGGCGAAGTATACGGGCTGACGCCTGCCCGGTGCTGGAAGGTTAAGGGGAGCGGTTAGGAGCAATCCGAAGCTGTGAACCGAAGCCCCAGTAAACGGCGGCCGTAACTATAACGGTCCTAAGGTAGCGAAATTCCTTGTCAGGTAAATTCTGACCCGCACGAATGGCGTAACGACTTGGGCGCTGTCTCAACGAGAGATCCGGTGAAATTTTAATACCTGTGAAGATGCAGGTTACCCGCGACAAGACGGAAAGACCCCATGGAGCTTTACTGCAGCTTGATATTGAATTTGGGTACGATCTGTACAGGATAGGTGGGAGCCTTTGAAGCAGGAGCGCAAGCTTCTGTGGAGGCACCGTTGGGATACCACCCTGATCGTATCTAGGTTCTAACCTGGTACCGTAATCCGGTGCGGGGACAGTGTCAGGTGGGCAGTTTGACTGGGGCGGTCGCCTCCTAAAGAGTAACGGAGGCGCCCAAAGGTTCCCTCAGAATGGTTGGAAATCATTCGAAGAGTGCAAAGGCATAAGGGAGCTTGACTGCGAGACCTACAAGTCGAGCAGGGACGAAAGTCGGGCTTAGTGATCCGGTGGTACCGCATGGAAGGGCCATCGCTCAACGGATAAAAGCTACCCTGGGGATAACAGGCTTATCTCCCCCAAGAGTCCACATCGACGGGGAGGTTTGGCACCTCGATGTCGGCTCATCGCATCCTGGGGCTGAAGTAGGTCCCAAGGGTTGGGCTGTTCGCCCATTAAAGCGGTACGCGAGCTGGGTTCAGAACGTCGTGAGACAGTTCGGTCCCTATCTGTCGTGGGCGTAGGAAATTTGAGAGGAGCTGTCCTTAGTACGAGAGGACCGGGATGGACGTACCGCTGGTGTACCAGTTGTTCCGCCAGGAGCACCGCTGGGTAGCTATGTACGGACGGGATAAGCGCTGAAAGCATCTAAGCGTGAAGCCCCCCTCAAGATGAGATTTCCCAGTATGTAAGACCCCTTGAAGACGACGAGGTAGATAGGCTGGGGGTGGAAGTGCAGTAATGCATGGAGCTGACCAGTACTAATCGGTCGAGGGCTTATCCAATATGCAGGTTATGAATCGCAAATTTCGTTTCGGATCTAGTTTTCAGAGAATAATCTCTGAAATGAAAATGGATACATCACAGAATGTGTGTATGATTTTCAGTTCCACAATGATTTCAAGAAGCTATGCTTCGACAAATCGCGTTTGGTGGCGATGGCGGAGGGGTTCCACACGTACCCATCCCGAACACGACCGTTAAGCCCTCTAGCGCCGATGGTACTTGGACCGCAGGGTCCTGGGAGAGTAGGACGCCGCCAAGCGAAGAACCACTGCCGATGTTATTCGGTGGTGGTTTTTATTTGCGTTTTTTACTATAGATCACAGGTGGAACAATTATAATATACGAAAAAAAGTATTTCCGAGAGATGCCCGCACATCTCTTGTTTGACTTTGTCCCGTTCCTCTGACACACTCATAAATGGATACATACATCACGTATCAGGCCATGATTTGAAAGATATCATAACTTAGAGAACGGGGTGCAGGACGACATGGAAATTCAGAAGTTAACCGTAGATGATTTTGAGCCAGCTATGGCACTCTCCGAGTATGCTTTTCAAGTGGTAATGAGTGAAGAACAAACGGAGAAGCGACGGAGTCAATTTGATTCACAGGATATATGGGGTGTATTTGAGGAGGGACAATTGGGTGCCAAACTTCACATTATTCCTTTTCAAACCTATATTCATGGGAGATCGTTTGAGATGGGCGGTATTGCGGGAGTAGCGACATGGCCAGAATATAGACGTAAAGGCTGGGTAGCGGGGCTGTTGAAACATGCTTTGGAAGAAATGAACCGTAAGAAACAAAGTATATCGTTTTTGCATCCGTTCTCTTTTGCATTTTATCGGAGATATGGATGGGAGACCTATGTTGAGTTTAAACGATATAAAGTGCCTACAGCTCATTTGCCAGCGAAAAAGGTCACCCCTGGAACAATTCGACGTGGCGATCCGGGACTCAGCATATTAAAGGAAGTATACAGTGCGTATGCTGAGCGCTATAACGGAACTTTGATCCGGGATGATGCGAGATGGGAGAACTCGGTTCTCACTAATGGAGCCAGCCAGAAGGCTGTATATTATGATGAAGCTGGTAAAGCACAAGGCTATGTTTTATATGAGGTTAAGGAAAGAAAGTTTACCATTAGAGAGATCATTTATCTGAATGAAGAGGCAAGACAAGGTTTATGGACCTTTATTGCGAACCATGATTCAATGATTGAGGAAGTCACTTTACAGGCACCAGCAAGTGATATGCTTGCTTTTCAACTAGATAATCCGCGGATACAGCAGGAAATTATACCTTTCTTCATGGCACGTATTGTGAGTGTTGAACAATTTATTTCACAGTATCCTTTTGCAAGCCCAGACTCACCAGTACAGATTAATCTCCAGGTAGAGGATGCACACGCACCTTGGAATGAAGGGGTATGGCAGTTGAATGTGGCTATGAACGGCACAGCATCGATATGGAAAACATCTGAGCCGGTAGCTAAAGATCAGACTGTTAAAGTAGATATTCAGGCGCTCACCGCAATGATGATGGGATATCGCAGACCCACAGAGATGGCTCAAATAGGTAGAGTTGAAGGACCAATTGGAGCGATTAAGGCTCTGGAGCAAGCGATTCCTGATCGGGAAACGTATTTACTTGATTTTTTCTGATTCTCATAGAATAACGAGTATTCTAGGATCATTTTCATAGACTGAACTTGTATAGCATTACGATGCTAGTGTAAAACAAATGGACTTCTCCAGCTATTTTGGAGAGGTTTTTTTGTGTCAGCCGAATATTTCGTGTAAAATCGTAAAAAATGAATAGTGCTCCCTCTTGGCAAAACCACAAAATATGCTATAATGTATATAAAGTCAAAGAAAGTCAAAGTCAACTAAAGGTTAAATACTTACGTAGCTTTCTTTCTGCAATCCGGTGGTGGGAGCCATTTTAAGGTAGTACACATCAGCGGATAAAAGCAATATTAAAGGACCTTCGAGCGTCCTTCGCTCTCCTGCTAAAGACCGTTGAAGATCAGTTTCGCTGTTTCCTTGATTGGTTAAATGGGTTGAGAAGGTGTACTCTGTAGGGGCGTGTGGGTCCTTATTGACTTAACGTTTCAGACAGTGGAGGATGAGTGGATGCGTAATATCTCTGATATTATCGAACAATATCTGAAGAGTATTTTGCATGAAAGTCCCGAAGGAATGGTCGAAATTCAACGTAATGATCTGGCTGATCAATTTTCATGTGTGCCTTCCCAGATCAATTATGTCATCAGCACCCGATTTACACTCGAAAAAGGTTACCTTGTAGAGAGTAAACGTGGCGGCGGCGGTTATGTTCGCATACAGCGGATTGAATTGCCGGCTCACTCGGCTCTGCATAACCATTTGCACCATAGTATTGGAGATGAGATCGGGCAGACAGCTGCCGAAGGTCTGATCTACCAACTGGAAGAAGCACGTTTCTTGAGCAAAAGGGAAGCCGGGTTGATGCGGGCAGCTGTATCGAGAGAGATTATATTGGTCAAACTTCCTTACCGGGATCAAATTCGTGCCAGAATGTTAAAGGCGATGTTAATATCTTTGCTCGGTAAATGAAAACTATCGGGATCAAGGGGGTACATCATTGTGCTGTGCCAAGAATGCAACAAACGTCCGGCAACACTCCATTTCACGAAGATCGTGAACGGAGAGAAGACGGAATTCCATATTTGTGAGTCATGTGCTCGTGAAAAAGGGGAAATGATTCCCGGAACATCCAACGGATTTTCCATTCACAACTTATTGTCCGGGTTGCTTGATTTTGAACCCTCAGGCAAGAATGGAAGTGCGGGAGCAACACCTGCGCAATCTCTTCGTTGTGAAGAATGCGGCATGACCTATTCACAGTTTAGCAAAATCGGCCGCTTTGGCTGTAGTTCTTGTTATAAATATTTTGACAGTCGTTTGGACCCGCTATTCAAACGGGTTCATGGCAGCACTTCCCACGTGGGTAAAGTGCCTGCAAGGGCTGGTGGCCGCATCAAGGTCAAAAGACAGATTGCTGATCTGAAACGGGATCTTCAGGAGAGCATAACGCAAGAGGAGTTTGAACAAGCTGCTCAAATTCGTGATCAGATTAGGGAACTTGAAAAAGAAATAGCTCAGGAGTAAAGTTTGTGATGAGTAGGAGGGATGCGTAATGCCTAATCTTCGTTTTACAGAGAAGGCGCTCAGCGACTGGATGCGCAGTGATGCGGCTGATTCCGAAATAGTCATTAGCAGCCGGGTCCGGATCGCACGCAACCTGCAGCATTATCCGTTTCCGATGCTGGCTTCCAATGAGCAATCGGAAGAAGTGCTGAATAAGCTGAGCGAAGTACTTCAATACGATGACGTTCATGCCTTTGGAGATTTTCATACCCTGGATTTGATTGATATCGATGACCTTGACAAACGGGTGCTGGTAGAGAAACATCTGATCAGTCCTAGTCTTGCGAATGAATCCAGAAATGGCGCTGTTATTCTCAGTGAGGATGAATCTGTCAGTATTATGATTAATGAAGAGGATCATCTTCGTATCCAGTGCCTCTATCCGGGGTTCCAGGTGAAAGAAGCCTGGGAGAAAGCTTCCGCCATAGATGATGCTTTTGAAGCGCATGTGGATTATGCTTTTGATGACCGCAGAGGATATTTAACCAGCTGTCCTACAAATGTAGGTACAGGTGTAAGAGCATCTGTTATGATGCATCTGCCCGCTCTGGTGATGACACAGCAGATTGGCCGCATTTTAACCGCAGTCTCCCAAGTCGGACTGACTGTACGGGGAATTTACGGTGAAGGCAGTGAGGCGATGGGTAACCTATTCCAGATCTCGAACCAGATCACACTGGGACAGACGGAACAAGAAGTCATCGATAATCTGCATAGTGTTGTGTTACAGATGATTGGGCATGAGCGTACCGCCAGAGAACGGTTAATTACCGACTCTAGACTGCGAATTACCGACAGAGTTATGCGTTCATACGGCATTCTGTCACATGCAGCCATCGTCGATTCGAAGGAAGCCGCACAGCGTCTGTCTGATGTTCGACTTGGCGTAGATCTCGGCTTGTTGGACGGCTTGTCCATAACCGTGATGAACGAGTTGAATGTGATGACGCAGCCGGGCTTTTTGCAAAAAACATTTGGGGAAGACATGCGGACGGATGAGCGTGACATATATCGGGCTCAGTTGATCCGTGATACGATCAGTGCAGCCAATCAATCTTAGGTTGATCAAGAGTTGTTTATAAAGGTTTCACGCCGCATCTGCGGCTTTTATATAATAGAGCATTTTCTATAAATGAATGCTGAATGATTTTATTCGCAGCATGGCTGCAAACAAAAATGATATGAAGAATACGGTGGGATACTTTTAATAACAGCCCCCGTTTTATCCAAAACCATGGAGGTGCAGGAGATATGATGTTTGGAAGATTTACGGAACGGGCCCAAAAGGTGCTCGCATTGGCGCAGGAAGAAGCTGTCCGTCTTGGTCATAATAACATCGGTACAGAGCACATTTTGCTCGGCCTCATTCGTGAAGGCGAAGGCATCGCAGCCAAAGCGCTGATCGGCCTGGGACTCGGATTGGAAAAAATTCAAGATGAAGTAGAAACGCTGATTGGCCGTGGCCAAGAGCAACCTACGAACATTGCATATACGCCTCGTGCGAAAAAAGTAATTGAACTGTCTATGGATGAAGCTCGCAAATTGGGCCATACCTATGTAGGCACAGAGCATATCCTGCTCGGATTGATTCGTGAAGGCGAAGGGGTTGCGGCACGTGTGCTGAACAACCTGGGTATTAGTTTGAACAAGGCACGTCAACAAGTATTGCAACTGCTTGGCAGCAGTGAAGCTGTATCCAGTCATAACGGTACACCTGCCAATGTCAGCACACCAACACTGGACAGTCTAGCACGTGACCTTACGGCGTATGCCAGAGAGAACAACCTGGACCCAGTGATTGGACGTAGTAAAGAAATCGAACGTGTTATTCAGGTTCTGAGCCGTCGTACCAAGAATAACCCGGTACTGATCGGTGAGCCAGGTGTAGGTAAAACGGCCATCGCTGAAGGACTTGCACAAAAAATCATCGCCAACGAAATTCCGGAGACTTTGCGTGACAAACGTGTCATGACATTGGATATGGGTTCCGTTGTTGCAGGTACAAAATATCGCGGTGAATTCGAAGATCGTCTGAAAAAAATTATGGATGAAATTCGTCAAGCGGGTAACATTGTCCTGTTCATCGACGAATTGCATACCCTGATTGGTGCAGGCGGAGCAGAAGGCGCAATTGATGCTTCGAACATTTTGAAACCGGCTTTGGCCCGTGGAGAATTGCAGTGCATCGGTGCAACAACACTGGATGAATACCGTAAATATATCGAGAAGGATGCTGCCCTGGAGCGTCGTTTCCAACCGATCACGGTGGATCAACCTTCTCCAGAAGAAGCAATTCAGATTTTACACGGCTTGCGTGATCGTTACGAAGCGCATCACCGGGTGAAAATTACGGATGAAGCGATTGTACAGGCGGTTAAACTGTCTGACCGTTACATTACAGACCGTTTCCTGCCGGACAAAGCAATTGACCTGATTGATGAGGCGGGTTCCAAAGTAAGATTGAACTCTTACACGATCCCACCAAACCTCAAACAACTGGAAAGCCGTCTCGAAGATATCCGTAAGGAAAAAGACGCAGCGGTTCAAAGCCAGGAGTTCGAGAAAGCAGCAGCCCTGCGTGACACGGAACAAAAAATCCGTGAAGAGCTGGATGTAACGAAGAACCAATGGAAAGAAAAACAAGGTCGCACGGATTCTGAAGTAACGCCTGAGGATATCGCGCAAGTGGTAGCCAACTGGACTGGAATTCCGGTGAACAAGCTGAAAGAAGAAGAAACACAACGCTTGATGAACCTGGAGTCTATTCTACATGAACGTGTCATTGGCCAAGATGAGGCTGTGAAGTCCGTCAGCCGTGCAGTTCGTCGTGCTCGTGCCGGATTGAAAGATCCGAAACGTCCGATGGGTTCATTTATCTTCCTTGGTCCTACAGGGGTAGGTAAAACCGAGCTGGCTCGTGCTCTGGCTGAAGCGATGTTTGGCGATGAAAATGCAGTGATCCGGATCGATATGTCCGAGTATGGTGAGAAGCATTCGACTTCCCGACTCGTCGGAGCGCCTCCGGGATATGTGGGATACGAAGAAGGTGGCCAGCTGACAGAGAAAGTTCGTCGCAAACCTTACTCCGTCGTCCTGCTCGATGAGATCGAGAAAGCACATCCGGAAGTATTCAATATCTTGCTGCAAGTGCTTGAGGATGGTCGTCTGACGGATTCCAAAGGTCGCGTTGTTGACTTCCGAAATACGTTGATTATTCTGACATCCAACGTTGGTGCTGAAGCGATCAAACGTAACTCTACACTTGGCTTCACAGCAGTTGTCGATGCAGGCGCGGATTATGATAACATGAAGGGTAAAGTCATGGATGAGCTGAAGAAAAGCTTCCGTCCAGAGTTCCTTAACCGGATTGATGAAATTATCGTGTTCCACTCCCTGGAACAGAAACACATTGCAGAGATTGTTACACTCATGAGTGAGGAGCTTCGGAAACGGCTACGTGAATACGAGGTTGACTTCGAACTCACCGACAACGCCAAGGATTTCCTTGCCAAAGCCGGTTTCGATCCAGCTTATGGTGCGCGTCCGCTTCGTCGGGCGATCCAGAAGCATATCGAAGATAAATTGTCTGAAGAGTTGCTCACGGGTAATGTGACCAAAGGTGATTCGTTGCTCATCGATGAAGAGAACGGAGCATTGTCTGTAACGAAAAAAGACGTTGTTGTTCCTTCAACTGAGGAAATTGAAACGAAATAAGTGACACTTAACTAGTGACATAACTATTGAATCTGATGTATAAAACAAAAATCCTTTCTGACTTTAGTCGGGAAGGATTTTTGTTTTTTTGTGCCAGTCAGAGCCCCGAAGCAGTTGTTTATCAGAAAACAAACTTTGAACTGGCTACGAACATGTGTAAAGTTTGCGATAATCCTTTACGAAAAATCTCAAACAATGGTAAACTTTTATTAACCCTGCACGTCAGGGAGTTTAGGCAAAATTCGTCGAAAAATGCAAAATGCTGTTATAAAATAAATCCTAGGAGTGCTGAAGTGGCCAAAGTTAAAACCAAGTTTCAGTGTACGGAATGCGGCTATGAAGCCCCCAAATGGTACGGCAAATGTCCGGGTTGTCAGTCTTGGAATTCAATGGTGGAAGAAACCGAAACGGTGGTCAAAACACAAGGGAGAAATTCCCCTCTTTTTGAGAGTAAAGATAAGCCACTTCCCATCATAGATATAGATAGCGGTCAGGAACCGCGTGTACAGACTGGAATTGAAGAGCTGAACCGGGTTTTGGGCGGCGGAATTGTTCCAGGATCTCTCGTTCTGGTGGGTGGAGACCCCGGAATCGGAAAATCAACGTTGATGTTGCAAACATCTCATGCATTGACTCATTCAGGTTTGCGCGTGTTATATGTCTCAGGCGAGGAATCAGTTAAGCAAACGAAATTGCGAGCTGACCGTCTGGGTGCGCTGTCTCCTGAGTTATATGTACTATGTGAGACCAATATGGAGCGGGTTGAGGAAGCGGTGGAGCAGATCCAGCCGCATTTTCTAGTCATCGACTCCATTCAGACCGTATATCTGCCAGAAGTCACCAGTGCTCCCGGCAGTGTTGCTCAGGTAAGGGAATGTACATCACGGTTCATGCGGATCGCCAAAGGGCGAGGCATTGCAACCGTACTTGTGGGGCATGTTACGAAAGAAGGTGCTATTGCCGGTCCACGTATGTTGGAGCATATGGTGGACTGTGTTCTTTATTTTGAAGGAGAGCGGCATCATACGTATCGCCTTCTACGTGCGGTCAAGAACCGTTTTGGTTCGACCAATGAGATCGGCATTTTTGAAATGGGCGAAGATGGACTTCGTGAAGTAGGCAACCCTTCTGAGCTCTTCCTGTCAGAACGTCCACTCGGTGTGGCTGGTTCTACCGTAGTTGCCAGCATGGAGGGCACACGTCCTCTGCTTGTGGAATTGCAGGCATTGATTTCGACCACACATTTCCCTTCCCCCCGACGTATGGCGACAGGGGTAGATCTCCATCGATTAAATTTGATTATTGCGGTACTGGAGAAACGGATGGGCATGTTCTTGCAAACACAGGATGCTTATTTGAACGTAGCTGGTGGCGTGAGATTAGATGAGCCGGCAGTGGATTTGGCGGTTGCTGTAAGTATCGCATCCAGCTTGAGAGATGTGCCGACCAAGCCAGATGACGTCATTTTTGGGGAAATCGGTTTGACGGGTGAAGTTCGGGCCGTTTCACGGGCTGAACAACGTGTGAAAGAAGCTCAAAAATTGGGCTTCAAGCGTGTCATTTTACCAGAAAAAAGCTTAAAGGGCTGGAAACATCCTCGCGGGATACAACTGATCGGTGTGAATACCGTGGCAGATGCACTAGCGGTTGCTTTAGATTAGGGGGCATAACAAGATGAAAGATTCGAGCCAACTGGATAATATGAACGAATTGTTAAGGCTGATTGCACCAGGTACACCTTTCCGCGAAGGTCTGGAGAACGTGCTGCGCGCCAAGACGGGTGCACTGCTGGTTGTAGGATACAGCCCTGAAGTGATGGAAGTAGTGGATGGAGGATTCTCGATTAACTGTGATTTCTCCCCGAACTATCTGTATGAACTCGCCAAGATGGACGGTGCCATCATCCTTAGCGAGGATTTAAAGCGTATCCTATACGCCAATACTCAGCTCATTCCTGACTCATCCATTTCTTCATCTGAGACAGGGATCCGTCATCGGACGGCTGAGCGTGTCGCGAAACAAACAGGCAAATTAGTTGTATCTATCTCGCAGCGCCGGAATATTATCACCTTATATCAAGGAACACTACGGTATTCCCTCAAAGAAATCGGGGTTATTTTGACCAAGGCGAATCAAGCGATTCAAACCTTGGAGAAATACAAAGCTGTATTGACACAGTCCCTTACGAATCTGAGTGCCTCCGAGTTCGAGGAACTGGTGACGATTCCTGAGGTGGTCAATGTCATTCAGCGTACGGAAATGGTTATGCGTATCAAAACGGAAATCAAACGTTACATTCATGAACTGGGCAACGAGGGACGTCTGATCTCCATGCAGATGGAGGAACTCGTCGGTACAACGGAAGAAGAAGCCTGGTTGCTGTATAAGGACTATGCACGTGATGACAGTGATGACAAAATCCGTGAGATTATTGTTGGTCTGAAAAGATTGTCGGACGATGAATTACTGGATGCAAATCATATCGTACGTCTGCTGGGATACCCTTCGTCAGCGGCTACGTCCGAAGATTCGGTTGCACCTCGCGGATATCGGGTATTAAATAAGATACCCCGCTTGCCGAATGTCATCATCCATAACCTGGTGGATCAATTCGAACAATTGCCTCATGTCATTATGGCTACAATTGAAGAACTGGACGAAGTGGACGGGATTGGAGAGGTACGCGCCCGAACCATTAAGGAAGGTCTCAAGCGTTTGCAGGAGCAGATGTTTATTGACAGACAAATGTAAGGGTTTGCCTATAACGGCTTGAAAATAATGAGGTGAAACAACGATGTTAACCAGATTCATTCCGAATCTCTTTACCTTGGGTAATCTGTTTCTTGGAATGATGGCAATCCTGCTTGCAATTGATGGGAATTATAGTTTGGCTGCCATTTTGGTCATTATTGCGATGTTGCTGGACGGTCTGGATGGCCGTGTGGCACGTGCGCTTAATGCCCAAAGTGAGTTTGGTAAAGAACTGGATTCTTTATCGGACATGGTTTCATTTGGTGCAGCTCCAGCCCTAATTATATTTATGGTCTCGTTTCAGGACGCAACTTCGGTTCTCGCCTGGATCGCAACCGCAAGCTTTCCAATTTGTGGGGCTATTCGGCTTGCCCGGTTTAACGTTCGTCCAGGCATCCCTGGGTACTTCACAGGTTTGCCGATTCCAGCGGCAGGAGGGGTTCTGGCAACACTGTCCCTATTTAACAAGGATATCGGTCCTGTAAGTATGATGATTGCGACATTGCTGTTATCTTATCTGATGGTAAGTTCGCTGAAATATCCTAATTTCAAAAAGGTTGGTCTGCCGCGCAAGGCAATCTGGATTGCACCTTGGGTTATCGTCTTTGCAATAGTGGTGGCGGTCATGTTTCCAGAACAATTGTCCAAATTGATCTTTATTCCACTGGTGTTATACGCTCTATATGGAATGAAGCATAATATGCGGACGGCAGCCTCACGTAACCGGGCCAAAAAGCGTAAAGAAGAGAAGTCTTCCCGCCCTTCCGATCGCTAAGCATTCCATCATTTTTGGAAAATACAAAGAAAGCACGTACGCTCCTGACAGGAGAATGCGTGCTTATTTTTGTTTTTCAAATCTATACGGTACTTTACCATTTGCAACGAAATACGTATTGTTTACGACAAATTGAACATCCCTAACGTCGAACATTTCTGTGACTCGTGATTTACGACCTCTTCCATGTTGATGTCCAGCAGATTGCAGAGAGCCGACATATAAAACAGGTTCCGCCCCAGTTCAGAGCTGATCACCTCTTTGCAATTCTCGCACAATTCACCTTCCACATGCGTTTCCAGCAGGCCTTTTGATTGAGCAATATCGCTCTCTGGGGCATATTTCTGCTTGGTGGCGTGCAGCTCAATGCAGCCGCATTCGGTAATGGCCTTGGACACGGCACGGTTGACAGAGGCGCCGGCTTGTCCTGTTTTGGACAGTACATCAATCAGGCTGCGATGACGCAGCAACAGCTCGGAAACTTGATCCTGAAAAGCCTGTAAACTTAGCGTACTCATTTTTGCTACTCACCTCGGGATATGAATTGAATTCATTATATGCCAATAATTTACCTTCTTTCAACTGACGATTGCAACATTTCCAAAAAGTTCTTCAAAAGCGGGATTAGCAATCTAGGAATTGGATCATACTGGATATAAAGATGAAGATATATTGAAGGAGGTGCAGGGACTTATGTGGAAAAAAGGCATTTTAACTTTTACAGGATTGTGCGGTGCATGGTTCGGCTACACGGCATATCATCTGGCAGGAAAATCCGTCCCTTGGATGGCTGAATGGATTCAATCAGCAGGATTGTTGGGGGCTGGGGTATCGACCCTACTTGGTGCTGTATTGTTTATGTCCGTATGTAACATCGGTGGAACATTAATGGCAACCAGACTGCATAATAGTATTGACTCTTTGGCTAAAGTACCGATGAATGAATTGGCCGCAGGTGCGGCGGGTACAGTTGCAGGACTGCTGGTGGCCTTGCTGTTATATCCTTGTGTGGCATGGCTCGGAACGGCCGGAGAGGTGCTTCAGGTGGCGCTGACGGTCGTAAGTAGCTATACAGGCTATATGCTTGCCATGGCGAAGAAAGACGATCTGGCGGCCTTCTGGATGTCAGGACGCTGGGGTCATCCTGAGGTGGATGAGGACAGACGGATGGAAGAACACAAAATTTTGGATACCAGTGTAATTATCGATGGTCGCATCGCGGATATATGCAAAACCGGATTTATTGAGGGTACGATTGTGATCCCGGAATTCGTTCTGGAGGAATTGCAGCATATTGCTGATTCTTCAGACTTGCTCAAGCGGAACAGAGGACGGCGCGGGCTAGATATTTTGAATAAAATCCAGAAGGAATTGGACGTCAAAGTGCTCATCTACGAAGGTGATTTCGAAGAAATTTCGGAAGTGGACAGCAAGCTGGTTAAGCTTGCCAAGGTCCTTCAGGGCAAAGTTGTAACCAATGATTTCAACCTGAATAAGGTCTGTGAACTGCAAGGCGTATCCGTACTAAACATCAATGATCTTGCCAATGCTGTTAAGCCGGTGGTATTGCCAGGTGAGGAGATTATGGTGCAGATTATCAAGGATGGTAAGGAACACGGTCAAGGTGTAGCCTATCTGGATGATGGAACGATGATCGTTGTGGAAGGCGGACGCGAGTATATCGGCATGATGATGGAAGTGCTGGTGACCAGTGTGCTGCAGACATCAGCAGGAAGAATGATTTTTGCCAAGCCGAAACTGTTGGAAAAAGCCCAATAAAGCGGTATGATGGGTAGTGTATCGTTAGAGGTTATAATATAACTGTATTATATCTCCGAACGGTAAACTGACAGACAAGGCAGGGATTGCGGCATGGATAAAGGGTGGGGTGTTGTCATTGTGGCGGCAGGTCGGGGGACCCGGATGGGAACAACCGAGAGTAAGCAGTTTCTGCTGCTGCAGGACAAGCCCGTTTTCATACATACGCTTGAAGTGTTTGCGGCTATGGACGAGGTCAGCGAAATGGTGCTGGTCACGGGAGCTGCCGATGTTGAACGCTGCCAGGATTGGGTAAAAGAATACCGACTGGAATCACGTGTCCGTGTCATCCCCGGAGGGAAAGAGAGACAGCATTCAGTCCACGAAGGCCTTAAGGCACTAGGGACAGAATGGGTCCTCGTTCACGACGGGGTACGTCCTTTTATAAACCGTAAGCAGATTATGGGGTGTATGGAGGCCGCCATGTCGGGTGGAGCAGCTGTACTGGCCGTTCCAGTGAAGGATACGATCAAACAAGTAAATGCGGATGGAATCGTTACGGCGACGCCGGACCGCAGCAGTCTGTGGAGCATCCAAACCCCGCAGGCTTTTCGTCTTTCTTCCCTGCTGCTTGCGTACGAATCAGCGGACCGGGACGGATTTCTGGGGACGGATGACGCAATGCTGGCTGAACGTCAGGGGATGTCGGTCAAGGTTGTGGAAGGCAGTTATACGAATATCAAATTAACGACGCCGGAAGATTTGGAATACGCCGCGTTTTTGCTCAAGGGAGAGAAGAAGCGATGATACGTGTAGGACAGGGATTCGATGTACATCAACTGGTAGAGGGACGCCCATGCATTATTGGCGGGGTCACGATTCCTTATGAAAAAGGACTGCTGGGTCACTCGGACGCAGATGTGCTGCTGCATGCCATCAGTGATGCCATTCTTGGCGCGCTTGCACTTGGGGACATTGGCAAACACTTCCCGGATACGGATCCGGAATTCAAAGATGCGGATAGCTTGAAACTGCTGGAGCATGTGTGGCAGCTGGTGAAGGATCGTGGATACCGTCTGGGAAACATCGATTCAACCATAATTGCACAGAAACCGAAGATGGCACCTTACGTTCCGCAGATGGCCGAGGTTATTGCCAAAGCACTTGAAGCGGATGTAACTCAGGTGAATGTCAAAGCGACAACAACAGAGCAACTTGGATTCCCCGGACGGGGAGAGGGTATAGCTGCCCAGTCGGTTGTTTGCCTTGTTCGCGTGTGATATCATCAACCAATTAGAGACGGAGGGGATATTATGAGCACCGAAGTTCGCGTGCGCTACGCGCCGAGTCCAACGGGACACCTGCATATCGGGAACGCCCGTACGGCGCTGTTTAACTATTTGTATGCCAAACATAATAACGGCAAATTCATTATTCGTATTGAGGATACGGACGTGAAACGCAACATTGCCGGTGGTGAAGAAAGTCAGCTGAAATACTTGAAATGGCTCGGAATCGAGTGGGACGAAAGTATTGATGTCGGCGGCGAGTACGGACCATACCGTCAGACGGAACGTTTGGACATCTATCGTAAGTATACCCAGGAACTGCTGGACAAAGGTCTGGCTTACCGCTGTTACTGCACGGAAGAAGAGCTGGAGCAAGAACGTGAGGAACAGACAGCACGTGGAGAAACTCCGCGTTATTCGGGTAAACACCGTGATCTGACACCGGAGCAACAGAGCGCATTTGAAGCGGAAGGCCGTGTGGCGAGTATTCGTTTCCGTGTACCGGAAGAACGCATTTATACGTTTGATGACATGGTCAAAGGAACAATCTCATTCAACAGCAAGGAATCCGGCGACTTCGTTATTGTGAAAAAAGACGGCATTCCCACGTACAATTATGCAGTTGCTGTGGATGATTACCTGATGAAGATCTCTCACGTCCTGCGTGGCGAAGATCACATCTCTAATACACCGCGTCAACTGATGATTTATGAAGCGCTTGGCTGGGAGCCGCCGCAATTCGGTCATATGACGTTGATCGTGAATGAAAACCACAAAAAGCTGAGCAAACGTGACGAGTCCGTTATTCAGTTTATTGAACAATATGATCAGCTCGGCTATCTGCCTGAAGCGATGTTTAACTTCATCTCCCTGCTTGGCTGGTCCCCTGAAGGCGAAGAAGAGATCTTCTCGCAGGAGCAGTTGATCTCCATTTTTGATACGAAGCGTCTGTCCAAGAGCCCGGCGGTATTTGATACCCACAAGCTCGCTCACTTGAACAACCACTACATCAAAAATGCGGACCCGGATCGTATTGCCGAAATGGCGATTCCACATCTGCAAAAAGCGGGACGCATTGCCGCTGAGCTGTCACCTGAACAGAAAGAATGGGCATATACGCTTGTTCATCTCTATCAGGAGCAAATGAATTCTGCCTCTGATATCGTGGAATTCTCGGAAGTGTTCTTCCGTTCTCACCTGGAGCTGGAAAGTGAAGGGGCTGCTGTACTTGCTGAGGAGCAGGTACCAACCGTTCTGAAGGCATTTGCGGATAAAGTACAGGCTAGCGACGAATTTACACCAAGCAAGATGGCTGCGCTGATCAAAGAAGTTCAGAAAGAGACCGGATTTAAGGGTAAACAGTTGTTTATGCCGATCCGTGTAGCTCTGACAGGACAGACTCATGGCCGTGATCTGAACCAAACGATTGTATTGCTTGGCCGCGATACGGTGATTGATCGTCTGCATGCTCAGGTAAAAGGCGCTTAATTAACGCCCTTGTTTAGTCTACTTTGGACTTAAGGATGAAACTTCGTTTATACCGATATGAAGGAAGATTGTTGTCAGTCCATAACCTTTTCGCTATAATAGCAACACAAAGGTTAAATGGTATGATTTTATCATTCATCATAAAAACAGCAAAGACCGGGAGAAGTAGGCTGAACCGGACAGATTCAGAGAGGGTGGTCCCGCAGTAAAGAACAAGTTTCTTTGCTGCGGTGGCTGTGAGCCATCCGCTGTTCGTCAGTCGAAATGCACCCGTGAGCTGCATAGCCGAATCCGGCCCCGCCTCTCGTTATCTAGAAGAGAGGAAAACGTCAGGATAGGTTGTGACGGTTGGTTCCCGTTACGGAACTGTTGAGGGTTCATTCTTGTGCAAGGATATGAGGTGGCTATAACAGGCCTCCCACTTCTTGCATGTTAAGGCGTGAACCGAGCAGAGTGGGACCGCGATAAACGCCTCTGCAGCTTAAACAGCTGCAGGGGCGTTTTCTATTTAGGTCGAGTCGGAAGTACACTACCATGAGGGCCGCGCCGTCCGGTAAGCCGGAGGACGAAGACCTGAACAAGAGGGGAACGAGCATGTTCAAGAAGATCAGATCAGATATCCAGGCGGTGTTTGAAAACGATCCGGCGGCCCGGGGATGGTTTGAAGTTGTATTTACCTACTCGGGGCTGCATGCGATATGGGCGCACCGGGTGGCACACTTTTTATACAAGCGGAAATGGTTCTCTTTCGCCCGGTTCATTTCACAGGTCAGCCGTTTTATGACAGGCATCGAAATCCATCCCGGCGCTACGATCGGCAATCGGTTATTTATTGACCATGGCATGGGCGTCGTGATTGGGGAAACATGTGAAATTGGCGACGATGTTGTCATCTATCAGGGGGTCACACTTGGCGGAACGGGTAAAGAAAAAGGGAAGAGACATCCGACAATTGGAAATAATGTGGTTATCTCATCCGGGGCGAAGGTGCTAGGTTCCTTCAGCGTGGGGGATCAATGTAATATTGGTGCGAACTCGGTTGTGCTGAAGGAAGTCCCTTCAAATAGCACCGTTGTAGGCATACCGGGCAGAATCGTGAAGCAGGATGGCCGCCGGGTGGACCGTCTGAATCAACAGCTTCCCGATCCGGTCATCGATTCCCTGCGCACGATGCAGCAAGAAATCGAACGATTGCGTGAAGAAGTGCGTACTCTGCAGAGTACACGTGAAAGTGAGTTTTCCCGTGGTACAATAGAATAATGATGGAAACGGATGAAAGGAAAGTGACTATGACGCTTCAAATTTACAATACGATGAGTCGTACCAAAGAGAATTTTGTTCCTCAAGAGCTGGGGAAAGTGAAAATGTATGTGTGTGGGCCTACCGTATATGATTACATTCATATCGGGAATGCACGTCCAGTTATCTTTTTCGACACGGTTCGCGGATACCTGGAACAAACAGGTCATGAAGTGAACTATGTCGTGAACTTCACTGATGTTGATGACAAACTCATTCGCAAGGCCGAGCAGCTTGGCACGGATGTTCCTCATGTTGCCGAGAAGTTTATTGCGGCTTATTACGAGGACCTCGAAGGGCTGGGGATTCCGAAGGCAAGCAGTAATCCAAGAGTGACGGAAAACATGCCACTCATTATTGATTTTATCCGTGAGCTGGTTGAAAAGGACTTCGCCTATGAAAATGGTGGCGACGTATATTATCGCACAGGCAAATTCGCGGAGTATGGCAAACTGTCTAAGCAAAACCTTCAGGAATTACAGTTTGGAATTCGTATTGGGGTAGATGAGCGCAAAGAGCATCCGGAAGATTTCGTACTCTGGAAAGCTGCAAAACCGGGTGAGATTTTCTGGTCCAGTCCATGGGGTGATGGTCGTCCGGGCTGGCATATCGAGTGCTCTGCCATGGCACGGGAATACCTGGGGGATACGTTGGATATTCACGGCGGAGGACAGGATTTGCAGTTCCCGCACCATGAGTGCGAATGCGCTCAATCCGAGGTATTGACTGGAAAACCACTGGCAAACTACTGGATGCACAACGGATTTATCCGTATTGATAACGAAAAAATGTCGAAATCACTCGGCAACGGTGTACTTGTCAAAGACCTTCGCAATCAATATAAACGTGAAGCCATTCGTTATTTCATGTTGTCTACCCACTATCGCAATCCGTTGAACTTCACGGAAGATACGATGGAACAGGCACAGAATAGTGTGGACCGGATCGCCAATGCCGTAGGTAACCTTAATCATCGCTTGCAAGCTGTGAGCGTGGATCAGGCTGTGTCAGCAGAGTTTGCAGCGAGACTGGAGCAGATTCGTCAACAGTATCATGAGAAAATGCAGGACGACTTCAATACGCCTGATGCGATTACGGCACTGTTTGAATGGGCTGGGGAAGCTAACCAACTGTTGCAGCAAGATGTGGTGAACGCTGCGGACATTCGCGCTCTGCTGGAATTATTCAGTGAGCTGAATGCGGTGCTTCGCATCTATACCGAGGCTGAACCGGAGCTTTTGGACGAAGAAATCGAACGTCTTATTGAAGAACGTAACGAAGCGCGCAAGTCCAAAAACTGGGCTCGGGCTGATGAAATTCGCGATGAACTGTCTGCGCAGGGCATCTTGCTTGAGGATACCGCTCAAGGAATGAGATGGCGCCGCAAATGAGCGAAGAGCAACTGGAAAAGTTGTCTGAATCCGTCGAACATGCCGAGCAACGAGAGGAACAACAGAGTGATGAACAATCTCTGAGCGTTGACCAGGGAGGATGGTTTCCTTATCCCCCCTCCCGGCCAGCACGGTTGATTCCTCCCATCGCTCTCGCATACATTGGTGATGCGGTATATGAGGTTGCCGTACGGCAGTATCTGTTGTCCAAAGCCAACATGCGTCCCAACCACCTGCACCGCAGTGCGACCGGTTTGGTATCGGCGAAGGCACAGAGTCGCATTCTCACTGGTATTGAGGCTGAGCTGACCGAGGAAGAACGTGACATTGTCAGACAAGGTCGTAATGCCAAGTCTGGCAGTATTCCCAAAAACGCAGATGTTTTGGAATATAGACATGCCACAGCTCTGGAGTGTCTGATCGGTTACCTGTATAGCAGTGGTCGTCATGATCGCATGATTGAATTAATTCGCCGGGGCATCGAGCATGCGGAACAACATTCGCATTCACCGACAAAATAATACAAATTACTACAAAGCCGCTTCTGTAAGATGTGCCGATTAGGGTGCAGTGTATCACAGGGCGTTATAGAGAGGATCGAACAAAGATGGAAGAAGAATGGATCGCCGGTAAACACTCCGTGACGGAGGCGCTGCGTTCAGGCCGGACCATTAATAAAATATGGATTGCAGATACAGCACAAAAACATTTGACGCAGCCCATTATCGCGGAAGCAAAAAAACTAGGGATTGTCATTCAACACGTGGACAAGCGTAAACTGGATCAAACGGTTCCAGGCATTCAACACCAGGGCGTGGTAGCACAAGCGGCTCCTTACGCTTATGTGGAAGTTGAAGACATTCTTGCTGCAGCGGCTGCAAAAAATGAACATCCATTTTTGATTTTGTTGGATGAGATTGAAGATCCACATAATCTTGGATCGATTTTGCGGACGGCTGACTGCACAGGTGCACATGGTGTCATTGTACCTAAACGGCGTTCAGCTGCAGTTACAGTGACTGTATCCAAAACATCAGCAGGTGCGGTGGAGTATGTGCCAGTGGCTCGTGTAAGCAATTTGGGTCAAACCATTGACCGTCTCAAGGAAGAGGGCGTGTGGGTTGTAGGTACCGATGTGGCTGCTCAGGAGAGCGTGTTTGGTAACGGAGTCTTTACAGGCCCGGTAGCTCTCGTGATCGGAAACGAAAACAAGGGAATGGGACGACTCATTCGTGAGAAATGCGATGTGTTGATCAAATTGCCGATGCAAGGTCAGATTAATTCCCTGAATGCTTCCGTGGCAGCGGGTGTTGTCATGTATGAAGTGCTCCGCTCGCGCCAAGCGCAGGACTAGAAGGTATGGCTGATTCCCGTGATGTGCTTCTTGTAGACGGGTACAACATGATTGGTGACTGGCCAGAGCTATCCAGATTGGCGGAGAGTGGATTAGAGGAGGCCCGCAACAGGCTGCTCTCTCGACTTGCCGACTATCAGGCTTTCTCCGGCCGGAGAGTCATTGTTGTTTTTGACGCCTACCTCGTGCCTGGCCTCGGTAAATCCTTTACACAGAGCAAAGTGCAGATCTTTTTTACAAAGGAAAAAGAGACGGCAGACGAATGCATTGAGAGACTCGTTCGGGAACTAAGCACGCGAAGACGCCAAATCTATGTGGCTACAAGCGATATGGTAGAGCAGCATGTCATTTTTGGACAGGGAGCTCTGCGTGTATCCGCAAGGGAATTGCTGATCGAAGTAGAGCAGAACGAAAAAGAGCTACAGAAACGTCTGGAAGAAGATCAGGCTAAAACAACACGAAATACACTCGGTGGCAAGTTAAGTCCGGACGTTTTGAAGCAGTTTGAACGATGGCGCCGGGAATAACAGCACAGTTTTACAAAAATTAGAATTTTGAAACTCTTGACAATTATGTTATTGATGTTCTTTTTTAGGCAGAGCGTGGTTGACGGTGTGAGGTACCATCATATATACTGATCCTATATTTCATAGAGTAGAGTAACGGGGTACCTTGCGTTGCAGCCGGAGGGATTGTCTGTGAGTGTCGACCTCAAAGATATCATGTTATCCAAGTATGATTACCAAAGTGACGAAGACATTGTCGAAGCGGTCCGTGAAGGTGAAAGCGAAGCGCTGGAGTTTTTGATTAACAAATATCGTAACTTTGTACGCGCCAAGGCAAGATCTTATTTTCTGATTGGGGCTGACCGGGAAGATATCATTCAAGAAGGAATGATTGGACTCTATAAATCCATTAGGGATTTTAAAGGGGACAAGCTCGCTTCTTTCAAAGCCTTCGCCGAGTTGTGTATTACACGACAGATTATTACGGCAATCAAGACAGCAACACGTCAGAAGCATATTCCGCTTAATTCTTATGTATCACTGGACAAACCTATTTATGACGAAGAGTCCGATCGTACGTTACTCGATGTGATTTGTGGAACACAGGTCAGCGATCCGGAAGAACTTATCATCAATCAGGAAGAGTTTGTGGGCCTGGAAGATAAGATGTCTGAGATTCTGAGTGATCTGGAACGTAAAGTATTGATGTTGTATCTGGACGGGAGATCTTATCAAGAGATTGCAGTGGATTTGGACAGGCATGTAAAGTCCATTGATAATGCACTTCAGCGCGTAAAGCGTAAACTTGAAAAGTACCTGGAAGTTCGAGATAATTGAACACATGTTGTCGTTGACGGAAAAGGCTCGGGGTTTGAGTCTTTTTTTGCTGCCTCAAGTTTATAAAGTTAAAGAATGATTATACTAGTAATCGCTTGGTCCATGCAGGAGAAGAGAAAAACAGAGATGAGAAACTGAATATGTTTGATAGGAACTTTTTACCCATTGATGAAAGGCTATTCTTTCATTGACATGGTTATACCCTTATGATAAAGTGTTTTAGGTAGGCCTAAATTCGCGGCTTTTTTTTAGGATCAATTTAGAGACTCCGCTTGAATGTGGAAGTCTTCGGGAGGTGTACATCATGCGGGTAATTATTACTTTGGCTTGTACTAACTGCAAACAAAGAAATTACACTACGACAAAAAACAAGCGTAATCACCCCGACCGCATGGAGATGAAGAAATTTTGCAAGTTTTGTAACGAGCAGACTTCTCATCGCGAAACCAGATAGTTTTTTGGAGGTGTAGTCGGCGTGAAACGTAGTTTCAAATCTCTGATTTCCTTTTTCTCTGAAAGCTGGGCTGAACTTAAAAAAGTTCGCTGGCCTAATCGTAAAGAGCTGACCAACTACACATTGATCGTTCTTGGTACTGTTGTGGTTATGACGCTGTTTTTTTGGGTCGTTGATATCGGCATCTCCGCTGTGATCGAAGCGATTATTTAAGAAGGGTCCCAGGTGGCTTGATATGGAAAAAAGATGGTACGTCGTTCATACCTATTCAGGGTATGAGAATAAGGTCAAAGCCAATTTGGAAAAACGCGTAGAGTCCATGGGCATGGAAGACAAGATTTTCCGCGTTCTTGTTCCTATGGAAGAAGAAGTGGTAAACAAAGACGGTAAGAAAAAAACCGTTATGCGTAAAGTTTACCCCGGATATGTCTTGGTGGAAATGGTCCAGACGGATGACTCTTGGTATGTTGTTCGCAACACGCCAGGTGTTACGGGATTTGTCGGTTCGACAGGTTCCGGGTCCAAACCAACAGCCTTGCTGCCTGAAGAAGTGGAACAAATTCTGAAGCACATGGGCATGGTTGAGCCGAAGCCTAAAATTGAATTCGATATTAAGGAATCCGTACGTATTAAAGTTGGTCCTTTTGCGAATTTTGTGGGCTCCGTGGAAGAAATTTTGGTAGACAAAAGCAAGTTGAAAGTGCACGTGAACATGTTTGGACGGGAAACACCGCTTGAGTTGGAATACACGCAAGTGGAGAAGATATAGTCTCTTCAAGTTTCTTGTGGGAGGGCTGAGAGGCCCGTTAACCACTATTTTGCAAGGAGGTGTCAATCATGGCAAAAAAGGTAATCAAAATGGTAAAACTGCAAATTCCAGCAGGTAAAGCGAATCCAGCGCCTCCGGTAGGTCCAGCTTTGGGTCAAGCAGGTGTCAACATCATGGCATTCTGTAAAGAGTTCAACGCTCGTACAGCCGATCAAGCGGGATTGATTATTCCTGTTGAAATCACAGTATTCGAAGACCGTTCCTTTACTTTCATTACTAAAACTCCACCAGCAGCAGTTCTGTTGAAAGTGGCAGCTAAAGTAGAAAAAGGATCCGGCGAACCGAACAAGAAAAAAGTCGCTACCGTTAAACGTGATGCGGTACGTCAAATCGCGGAAACAAAAATGCCTGACCTGAATGCTGCTGACGTTGAGTCTGCAATGCGTATGGTCGAAGGTACTGCCCGCAGCATGGGTATCACCATCGAAGACTAATTTTTCATCTGAAACATGGCTTCGTAAAGCCGGCCGATTCGCGGCCGGTTGATGTGGGAGGTATATCCGCTAACACCACAAAGGAGGAATATAACATGGCTAAACACGGTAAAAAATACCTGGAAGCTGCTAAGCTGATTGACAGCGAAGCAACTTACGAGCCTTCAGAAGCTGTAGAGCTTGTGAAAAAGGCAGCCACTGCAAAATTCGATGAAACAATCGAAGCAGCAGTACGCTTGGGCGTTGACCCACGTAAACAAGACCAGGCAGTACGTGGTGTTGTTGTCTTGCCACACGGCACAGGTAAAACACAACGCGTATTGGTATTTGCAAAAGGTGACAAAGCGAAAGAAGCGGAAGCGGCTGGCGCGGACTATGTTGGTGATGCAGACATGATCAACAAAATCCAACAAGGCTGGTTCGAATTCGACGTCTGCGTAGCGACACCGGATATGATGAGTGAAGTAGGTAAATTGGGCCGACTGCTCGGCGGTAAAGGTCTGATGCCTAACCCTAAAGCCGGAACGGTAACTTTCGATGTATCCAAGGCTGTTCAAGAAATTAAAGCCGGTAAAATCGAATATCGTCTGGATCGTGCAGGTCAAATTCATGCACCGATCGGTAAAGCTTCTTTCTCGGCAGAGCAATTGAATGAGAACCTTAAAGCTCTCATGGATGCTTTGACTCGTGCTAAACCGGCGGCAGCAAAAGGTGTTTATCTGAAGAATGTAAGTCTTTCTTCCACGATGGGCCCTGGTGCACGCGTGAACGCAGCTTCTTTTAGATAATATCACTTGACAGGCTTGTCCTGTTCTGATAATCTATAAAAGTTGTGAGTCCGAGTGACTGACCGTTGACATTTGAATATGCTTACCGTAGACAGTAGGTGCCATTATGGCTTAATTTCCTGCCGAGGTGTGATTATAGAACTTAGAACGATGAAAATCGGTTATGAGTATATATCAAGCCTTCGTGATTCTACGGAGGCTTTTCTTAATGGGATAAATTTGATCAGGAGGTGTACAGTTTGGCAAACGCAAAAGTGATTCAAGCAAAACAAGAGTCCGTTGATGCAGTAACAGCAAAATTGCGCGAGAGCGCTACTAGCGTTGTTGTTGACTATCGCGGTTTGAACGTTGCCCAAGTAACTGAGCTGCGTAAGCAGCTTCGTGAAGCCGGAATCGAATTCCAAGTGCTGAAAAACTCGTTGCTTCGCCGCGCAGCAGCTGCAGCAGAACTGACAGAACTTAACGAAGTACTGACAGGTCCTAGTGCAATTGCATTCAGCGTAGACGACGTAGTGGCTCCAGCCAAAATTCTGAACGACTTCGCGAAAAAGAACGATGCACTGGAATTGAAAGGTGCAGTTGTAGAAGGTCGCGTAATTGGAGTACAAGAAGTCAAAGCGTTGGCAGAATTGCCATCCCGCGAAGGTCTCCTTTCCATGCTCCTCAGCGTGCTTCAAGCGCCAGTGCGCAACTTCGCGCTTGCGGTTAAAGCTGTTGCTGAAAAAGAAGAACAAGGCGCGTAAGCAACTTGATCTGAATGCTGCTTAGGCAGTGATGAAATACAAAAAAAATAATATTATATATGGAGGTTCAATCATGAGTAAAGAGCAAATCTTGGAAGCAATCAAAGGCATGACTGTACTGGAATTGAATGATCTCGTTAAAGCAATCGAAGAAGAATTCGGCGTAACTGCTGCAGCTCCAGTAGCTGTTGCAGGTGGCGGAGCTGCTGCAGCTGAAGCTGAGCAATCCGAGTTCGACGTAATCTTGACTAGCGCTGGTGCTTCCAAAATCAACGTTATCAAAGCAGTTCGTGAAATCACAGGTCTTGGCTTGAAAGAAGCAAAAGAAGTGGTTGACAACGCTCCAAAACCATTGAAAGAAAAAGTAAGCAAAGAAGAAGCAGAAGCGGTTAAAGCTAAGCTTGAAGAAGCAGGCGCTTCAATCGAAGTTAAATAATTTAGCTTTCATTAGCTAGATGAACAAAACAACAAACCCCTTGACTTATATCAAGGGGTTTGTTGCTGTAATTGTATAAGGAAAGTGAGTGAGGACATGTCCAATCATTATTATTCGGACAAACCGCAGGTGGCACATGACAGACGGGCTACAGAAGCGGAGCTACGCGGATGGAAATTACGACTCGTTACGGATGCAGGGGTATTTTCCAAAAACGGAATCGATTACGGCAGCAGAGTGTTGATTGATGCTATAGAGTTGCCTGCTGGAGCTCATGTACTGGATGTGGGCTGCGGGTATGGACCCATTGGTCTTACAGCGGCTAAACTTGTACCGGATGGACATGTCACCATGATCGATATCAATGAGAGAGCAGTTGAGCTTTCCAAGGAAAATGCAAAAGCGAACGGCATAACGAATGTAACGGTTATGCAAAGCAATCTTCTGGCTGAAGTTGAAAAGGAAGACTTTGACGCGATTCTGACCAATCCTCCGATCCGTGCCGGTAAGGAAACCGTGCATACGATCTTTGAACAGGCTTATGGTCATTTGAAGATGGGCGGAGCGTTATGGATTGTCATTCAGAAAAAGCAGGGAGCACCTTCGGCAAAAGCGAAGCTGGAATCTCTCTTTGGACGAGTGGAGGAAGTAACGAAGGATAAAGGCTACCGAATTTTCAAAGCTGTGAAATTGGAAGAGCCGTCTTTAGACTAAATCCTGATTTGTAAAGTAAGCAGGGCAGCATTTTTTTTGCAATAGGACTATTGACTTGAAATTCAGGCCGTGGTATTATTGTAAAATGTCAGTATTAAGATGCCCTATTTGGCTTTAGCTAACTAAAAATGTCAACCTTTTTTACGCCGAACGGGCTTATTATGCCTACGTTTGGCGTATAATATGTACATTTTGGGCAAACTGGGGATAAGTATGATTTGGAAAGACATCCGCCGATCAAAGTTGCTCTTTTTTCGAACGACATTCGAGTAAGGGCTTTTCTTTATTTGTGGATGCATTGCTTTGCTCTGTATGTGTACCATTATAAGGTTACAAACAGAGGTTCGCAACGAAATTTTTAAAGTGAGTAGACATTGAGGGGTGAGTTTAAGTTGGCAGGACATCTTGTTCAATATGGTCGACGCACTCGGCGCAGTTATGCACGAATTAACGAGATACTCGAAGTTCCGAACCTGATTGAAATCCAACAAAAATCTTACGATTGGTTTTTGGAGGAAGGGTTGCGCGAAATGTTCCAGGATATCTCGCCGATCCAGGATTTTACAGGTAACTTGATTTTGGAATTTATCGATTACAGTCTCGGTGAACCGAAGTATACAGTAGACGACGCGAAAGAGCGTGACGTTACTTATGCAGCACCGCTTCGGGTCAAAGTCCGGCTCATTAATAAGGAAACCGGCGAAGTCAAAGAGCAGGAAGTATTCATGGGAGATTTCCCGCTGATGACCGACACCGGCACATTTATTATTAATGGTGCGGAACGGGTTATTGTCAGCCAGTTGGTTCGCTCTCCTAGCGTTTACTTCAGTACCAAAGTAGATAAAAACGCCAAAAAAACGTATACCGCTACAGTTATTCCTAACCGCGGCGCTTGGCTCGAACTGGAGATGGACGCGAAGGATGTTGTTTACGTCCGGATCGACCGTACACGTAAAATACCGGTGACGGTTCTCCTGCGTGCACTTGGTTTTGGCACAGACGCTGAGATTCTGGATCTGCTCGGTAATGACGAATATATCCGCAATACACTGGACAAAGACAATACGGATTCAACGGAGAAAGCGCTGATTGAGATTTATGAGCGTCTTCGTCCGGGCGAGCCACCAACGCTGGATAATGCGAAAAGCTTGCTCGTAGCTCGTTTCTTTGATCCAAAACGTTATGACCTAGCTAATGTAGGTCGTTACAAAATCAACAAAAAGCTGCACATCAAAAACCGTTTGTTCAACCAACGTTTGGCTGAGTCTCTTGTAGATACCGAAACTGGCGAAATTATCGCTGAAGCAGGTCAAATGATAGACCGTCGTCTGTTGGATGAAATCATGCCGCAACTAGAGAAGAGTGTTGGTTTCCGCACATATCACGTTGCTAACGGCGTTTTGGATGCCAATGATATCCCGATGCAAACAATTGATGTGTTTTCACCAATTGAGGATGGTAAGGTCGTTAAACTGATTGCCAATGCTAACATTGATAAATCAGTGAAGAACGTTACACCGGCTGATATCATTTCCTCCATCAGTTACTTCATTAACCTTCTGCATGGCATCGGAAGCACAGATGATATCGATCACCTGGGTAACCGTCGTCTCCGCTCGGTTGGTGAACTCTTGCAAAACCAATTCCGTATCGGTTTATCCCGTATGGAACGTGTAGTTCGTGAGAGAATGTCCATTCAGGATGCTAACGTAATCACGCCTCAGGCTTTGATTAACATACGTCCTGTTATTGCATCCATTAAAGAATTCTTCGGTAGCTCCCAATTGTCACAGTTTATGGATCAAACGAACCCGCTGGGTGAGTTGACGCATAAACGCCGTCTGTCTGCACTCGGACCGGGTGGTTTGACACGTGAGCGTGCCGGCATGGAAGTCCGTGACGTGCATCCATCCCACTATGGCCGGATGTGTCCAATCGAGACACCAGAGGGACCAAACATTGGTTTGATCAACTCCCTGTCGACATTTGCCCGTGTGAACGAATATGGATTCATTGAAGCTCCTTATCGCTGGGTAGATCCGAAGACTGGTGTCGTAACCGAGCAAATCGATTACCTGACAGCAGACGAAGAGGACAACTATGTCATCGCACAAGCGAATGCGAAGCTGAATGAAGACAGTACTTTTGCTGAAGAAGCGATCATTGTACGTTACAACAAGCAGTCGGATAACATCCTTACGATGCCGAGTGAACGTGTTGACTATATGGACGTATCTCCTAAGCAAGTTGTATCTGTCGCTACAGCGCTCATTCCGTTCCTTGAGAACGATGACTCCAACCGTGCGCTCATGGGATCGAACATGCAGCGGCAAGCCGTTCCACTCTTGATTCCTAAAGCTCCGCTGGTCGGAACAGGTATGGAACATAAAGCCGCGAAAGATTCCGGTGTATGTATTGTCTCCAAATATGACGGGATTATTGAACGTTCTTCTGCGAATGAGATTTGGTTGCGTCGCGTAGAAGAAGTTGATGGTCAAGAAGTCAAAGGCGATATCGTTAAATATAAATTACACAAATTTATGCGTTCGAACCAAGGAACATGCATTAACCAACGTCCGATTGTCAAAAGAGGTGCTGTTGTCAAAGCTGGCGACATCCTTGCAGACGGTCCTTCGACGGAAATGGGTGAATTGGCATTGGGACGTAACGTAGTAGTTGCCTTCATGACTTGGGAAGGTTACAACTACGAGGATGCGATCTTGCTCAGCGAAAAACT
The DNA here is from genome assembly GCF_032399705.1 of Paenibacillus sp. BIC5C1. Taxonomy (NCBI): domain Bacteria; kingdom Bacillati; phylum Bacillota; class Bacilli; order Caryophanales; family Paenibacillaceae; genus Paenibacillus; species Paenibacillus sp. BIC5C1. The sequence continues at coordinate 6,229,617 of NZ_CP135922.1, read as the reverse complement.
CGTTAAAGAAGATGTGTATACATCCATTCATATCGAGGAGTATGAGTCTGAAGCACGTGATACTAAGCTCGGACCTGAAGAGATTACACGTGATATCCCGAACGTAGGGGAAGAAGCGCTGCGTAATCTGGATGAGCGCGGTATTATCCGTATCGGTGCTGAAATCAGTGCTGGTGACATTCTGGTTGGTAAAGTAACACCAAAAGGTGTAACGGAACTGACTGCAGAAGAACGTCTCCTGCATGCGATCTTCGGTGAGAAAGCGCGTGAAGTACGTGATACTTCCCTGCGTGTACCTCACGGTACTGACGGTATCGTAGTTGATGTTAAAGTCTTTACCCGTGAAAACGGTGATGAACTGCCTCCAGGTGTTAACCAACTCGTTCGTGTCTATATCGCTCAAAAACGGAAAATTTCCGAGGGTGATAAAATGGCCGGACGTCACGGTAACAAAGGGGTCGTGGCCCGTATCCTGCCGGAAGAAGATATGCCTTTCCTGCCGGACGGTACACCAGTTCAAATCGTTCTTAACCCGCTGGGCGTACCTTCCCGGATGAACATCGGTCAAGTGCTTGAAGTTCACTTGGGTATGGCGGCCATGCAGCTCGGTATTCACGTAGCTACTCCTGTATTCGACGGAGCGAAGGAGTATGACGTCTTCGATACGATGGAAGAAGCAGGTATGCAGCGAAATGGTAAAACCGTTCTGTACGATGGTCGTACGGGAGAAGAGTTCGAACGTGAAGTTACTGTCGGCGTCATGCATATGATCAAGCTGGCGCACATGGTTGACGATAAAATCCATGCTCGTTCCACAGGTCCTTACTCACTCGTTACGCAACAGCCTCTGGGTGGTAAAGCCCAGTTCGGTGGACAACGTTTCGGGGAGATGGAAGTATGGGCGCTTGAGGCTTATGGTGCGGCCTATACACTGCAAGAAATCTTGACTGTTAAGTCCGATGATGTTGTAGGTCGGGTGAAAACGTATGAGTCCATCGTCAAAGGCGAGAATGTTCCTGAACCTGGTGTTCCTGAATCATTCAAAGTATTGATCAAAGAGCTGCAAAGCTTGGGTATGGACGTTAAGATTTTGAGCGAAGATGAGCAAGAGATTGAAATGAAAGAAATGGACGATGAAGATGACGCTGCGAGCGATAAGCTCAGCCTCAACCTTGAGGGTACAGAGGTCGGAGCGGAGTAACCGCTTCGGGCGCATGATGACCGGCGTTTTTCATCAGGCTCGCGTCTTGCTCCGGCTTCGGCCGGAGGGGGCGTAACCTAGAATACAGGACTTGGTTAAGGAGGGTTGCTCCTTGTTGGACGTCAACAATTTCGAATACATGAAGATCGGGCTTGCTTCCCCAGAAAAAATTCGTTCTTGGTCCCGCGGAGAAGTGAAAAAACCGGAAACGATCAACTATCGTACGTTGAAACCGGAAAAAGAAGGGCTGTTCTGCGAAAAGATTTTTGGCCCTACAAAAGACTGGGAATGTCATTGCGGTAAATACAAACGCGTCCGTTATAAAGGCGTTGTCTGTGATCGTTGTGGCGTTGAAGTGACACGTGCGAAAGTACGCCGCGAACGGATGGGCCATATTGAGCTCGCTGCTCCGGTATCGCATATCTGGTACTTCAAAGGTATTCCGAGCCGCATGGGTCTCGCTTTGGATATGTCTCCAAGATCTCTCGAGGAGATTATTTATTTTGCATCATATGTAGTAACTGATCCAGGAGAAACTCCACTGGAGAAAAAACAGCTGTTGTCCGAGAAAGAATACCGCAGCTACCGTGAGAAATACGGATATGGATTCCAGGCTGGTATGGGTGCAGAAGCGGTTAAAAAACTGCTTCAAGACCTTGATGTGGATAAAGAGCTTGAATTCCTGAAGGAAGAGCTCCGCACTGCACAAGGACAACGTCGTAACCGTGCGATTAAACGTTTGGAAGTTATCGAAGCATTCCGCAACTCAGGTAATAAACCTGAGTGGATGATCATGGATGTACTTCCTGTTATCCCGCCGGAACTTCGTCCAATGGTACAGCTGGATGGTGGACGTTTTGCAACGTCTGACCTGAATGACCTGTATCGCCGTGTAATCAACCGGAACAACCGTTTGAAACGTTTGCTTGACCTTGGCGCGCCAGACATTATCGTGCAAAATGAAAAACGGATGCTGCAGGAAGCTGTTGACGCATTGATCGACAACGGCCGTCGTGGACGCCCTGTAACGGGTCCTGGTAACCGTCCTTTGAAATCCCTCAGCCACATGCTGAAAGGTAAACAAGGACGTTTCCGTCAGAACTTGCTCGGTAAACGGGTTGACTATTCCGGTCGTTCCGTTATCGTAGTTGGACCTTATCTGAAAATGTATCAGTGTGGTCTGCCTAAAGATATGGCACTTGAATTGTTCAAGCCTTTCGTTATGAAAGAGCTTGTAAATAAAGGGCTTGCCCACAACATCAAGAGCGCTAAACGTAAAGTTGAGCGTGTAAGTCCTGAAGTATGGGATGTTCTTGAAGAAGTAATTAAGGAGCACCCGGTTCTGTTGAACCGTGCCCCTACACTTCACAGACTCGGTATTCAAGCATTTGAACCGATTCTCGTTGAAGGTAAAGCCATCCGTCTTCACCCGCTCGTATGTACGGCTTACAATGCCGACTTTGACGGTGACCAAATGGCCGTGCACGTTCCATTGTCTGCTGAAGCTCAAGCAGAAGCACGTATCCTGATGCTGGCATCAGGTAACATTTTGAACCCGAAAGACGGTAAACCGGTTGTTACCCCTTCCCAGGATATGGTGCTTGGTTCTTACTACCTGACCATGGACAACAAGGAAGAAAAAGGAACAGGTATGATTTTGCGCACGGTAAACGAAGCTGTATCCGCGTACCAACGTGGAACTGCTGGTTTGCATGCACGTGTAGCGATCCCGGTTAGAGCGCTTGGCAAAACAAGCTTTACCGATGAACAACAAGATGCAATGTTGCTGACTACTGTCGGCAAAATCATCTTTAACGAAATCTTCCCGGCAAGCTTCCCTTACATCAATGATGCAACTCGTGCGAACCTTTACCAGGGTACAGCTGAGCATTCATTTGTTTATGAGAAGGGTGCTGACCTTAGAGAAGCGATTATGAACGCTCCTTTGGCTGGTGGTGTCGGTAAAGAATATCTCGGTTCGATCATCGCACGTTGTTTTGAAATTTATCATACAACGGAAACAGCCGTTATTTTGGATAAAATCAAACAACTCGGATTCACATACTCCACTCGCGCCGGTATTACGGTTGCGGTATCGGATGTTATCGTTCCGGAAGAGAAAACCGAAATTCTTAGACAGTCGGAAGAAAAAGCACAAATCGTTACGAATCAGTACCGTCGTGGTCTGATTACGAACGAAGAGCGCTATGACCGCATCATTGATATCTGGTCGAAATCGAAAGATGATATCACCGAGATTCTGATGAAATCGATGGATCGTTATAACTCCATCATGATGATGGTTGACTCCAAAGCACGGGGTAACAAATCGCAAATCACCCAATTGGGCGGTATGCGTGGTCTGATGGCCAACCCATCCGGTCGAATCATTGAACTCCCAATCAAATCGAACTTCCGTGAAGGTCTGACGGTACTCGAGTACTTCATCTCGACTCACGGTGCCCGTAAAGGTTTGGCCGATACGGCCCTGCGTACAGCGGATTCAGGTTACCTGACTCGTCGTCTCGTAGACGTGGCACAAGACGTGATCGTGCGTGAAGATGATTGTGGTACAGATAAAGGCTTTACGGTAAGTCGTATCCAAGATGGTAAAGAGGTTATTGAGGATCTTTACGACCGTATTGAAGGCAGATACTGCTTCGAAACTGTTCGTCATCCGGAAACAAAAGAAGTTATTGCACACCGCAATGAGCTGATTGATTCCGATAAAGCAGAGGCAATCATCAAAGCTGGCGTAACCAAATTGCAAATCCGTTCCGTACTCAGCTGCCGTGCTCGTCACGGTGTCTGCAAGAAGTGTTATGGTCGTAACTTGGCGACTGGTAAACACGTGGAAATCGGTGAAGCAGTTGGTATTATCGCAGCACAATCCATTGGTGAGCCAGGAACACAGTTGACAATGCGTACGTTCCACACCGGTGGTGTAGCCGGAGACGATATTACGCAAGGTTTGCCGCGTATCCAGGAGTTGTTTGAGGCTCGTAATCCAAAGGGTCAAGCAACAATCAGTGAGATTGATGGTGTTGTCAAAGAGATTCGCGAAGCGAAAGATCGTCGTGAAATCGAAATTCAAGGTGAAGCAGAATCCAAAGTTTACTCTGTTACCTACGGTTCCCGTGTACGCGTAAGCGAAGGCATGGAAATTGAAGCAGGCGACGAGTTGACAGACGGTTCTATCGATCCAAAAGAAATGCTGCGCATTAAAGGCGTACGTGGCGTACAGAACTACATTTTGCAGGAAGTACAGCGCGTATACCGTAACCAAGGCGTAGAAATCAATGACAAACACGTTGAAGTTATGATCCGTCAAATGTTGCGTAAAATCCGTATCGTCGATGCAGGGGACACTACGTTGTTGCCAGGATCGTTCGTGGATACGCATGAGTACGAAAGAGCTAACAAAACAGCGATTCTGAGTGATAAAGAGCCAGCGGTTGCGAAACCAATCCTGCTCGGTATTACGAAAGCATCCCTGGAAACAGACTCCTTCCTCTCAGCGGCATCGTTCCAAGAAACTACACGTGTCCTGACAGATGCAGCGATCAAAGGTAAAGTCGATCAGTTGCTCGGTCTGAAGGAAAATGTAATCATCGGTAAATTGATTCCTGCAGGTACGGGCATGAACCGTTACCGCAGCATCAAATTTGCTGAGCCAGAAGATGGCCAATCTTCAGTAGAAGAACTTGAGCCAGTTTCGGTTGATTAAACTGATTTGCTAACTTTATTCTGACTTTATAGAATGAGTTAAGGTTTTGTATGCCAGGGGGCGGACGACTGTTTTATACAGACGGACGTTTCCCGGTATAGCAAAACTTGCAAATAAATGTTTTAGGATTAGCATTGACATTGCTTGCGCTAGATGCTAATATATCAAAGGTGCGTGGGCAGCTGATTGTATATGGTCCTATTCGGAGGAATGAACAATGTCTAATGAAAAAGGTCTGCAAGATGCTCATGTCAAAATTGGTACCAAACAGACCATGCGGATGGTCCAGTCAGGAATGGCTGCTGAAGTCTATGTGGCTGAAGATAGTGATCCGCAGCTCACTTCCAAAATCATTGCCTTGTGTGAACAACATAATGTGAAGTGCACGAAAGTGGACACAATGAAAAATCTCGGCAAAGCTTGCGGGATTGGAGTGGGAGCAGCAATGGCTGCTGTCGCAAAATGATAGAGTAAGGAACGTTTTTGTCCGAGAACTTTTAGGGATTCTCCAAGGCAAAAACTTTTCATTTGTCTTTTTATGAACCGCCTGGGTCTGTGGACTTAGCGTAATGAGGTTTATAAAGAAACATGAACAATTGAGGAAGGGGGTGGCAATCACATGCCAACTATTAACCAACTGGTTCGTAAAGGACGTCAAGCTAAAGTTGATAAGTCCAAATCGCCAGCTTTGCAAAAAGGGTTCAACGCTTTGAAACGTGAATCTACTAACATCAGTGCCCCACAAAAACGTGGTGTCTGCACTCGTGTAGGTACAATGACTCCACGTAAACCAAACTCTGCACTTCGTAAGTATGCCCGTGTTCGTTTGACGAACCGTCTCGAGGTAACTGCTTATATCCCGGGAATTGGACATAACCTTCAAGAGCACAGCGTTGTGTTGATCCGCGGAGGTAAAGTTAAAGACCTTGCAGGGGTTCGTTATCACATCGTTCGTGGAGCTCTTGATACTGCAGGCGTAAACAACCGTATGCAAGCTCGTTCGAAATACGGTGCTAAACGTCCAAAAGCTAAAAAAGCCTAAAACATTATAAGTAGCCATTCCATATACCTTTTGGATTAATATCTGAAAGTGTTGGATCGGCTCAACAAGAAAGAAAGGGGGATATCCATGCCACGCAAAGGTCCAGTTACGAAAAGAGACGTGTTGCCAGATCCGGTATACAACTCCAAGTTGGTTACTCGTTTGATCAACCGCATCATGCTCGACGGAAAACGCGGTGTTGCTCAAAGCATTCTGTATAATGCGTTCAAGTTGATTCAAGAACGTACGGGTAATGACCCGATGGAAGTATTTGAAGCAGCAATCAAGAATATCATGCCAGTCCTGGAAGTTAAAGCTCGCCGTGTCGGCGGTGCCAACTACCAAGTACCAATCGAGGTAAAACCAGAGAGACGTACTTCTTTGGGATTACGTTGGCTCGTGAACTACTCCCGCAACCGCGGTGAGAAAACAATGGAAGAGCGTTTGGCGGCTGAGATCATCGACGCTTCCAACAACACAGGCGCTTCCGTTAAGAAACGTGAAGACACGCACAAAATGGCTGAAGCGAACAAAGCGTTTGCTCACTACCGTTGGTAGGATTCAGTTCACAATAATAACTTCAATTTTGAAGGGAGACCCAATTCATGGCAAGAGAGTTCTCCTTGAAAAATACACGTAATATCGGGATCATGGCTCATATTGACGCGGGTAAAACCACTACAACTGAGCGGATCTTGTTCTACACAGGCCGTACGCACAAAATCGGTGAAGTTCACGAAGGCGCTGCGACAATGGACTGGATGGAACAGGAACAGGAGCGCGGAATTACGATTACTTCCGCTGCGACTACCGCTGCTTGGAAGGGCCACCGCGTTAATATCATTGATACCCCGGGACACGTTGACTTCACTGTTGAAGTTGAACGTTCCCTTCGTGTATTGGACGGAGCAGTTGGTGTATTCAGTGCGAAAGAAGGCGTTGAGCCTCAGTCCGAAACCGTATGGAGACAGGCTGACAAGTACGGCGTACCTCGTATCGCTTACGTAAACAAAATGGATATCATCGGTGCTGACTTCCTGAACGTTGTATCTGACATGCGTGATCGCCTTCAAGCGAACGCTGTTGCGATTCAACTTCCAATCGGCGCTGAAAATGATTTCATCGGTATTATCGATATCGTTGAACAAAAGGCTCATATGTACAAAGATGACCTTGGTCAAAATATCGAAGAAACAGAAATTCCTGCGGAATTCAAAGAGCAAGTTGAAGAACTCCGTAACGAATTGATCGAGCGTGTCGCAGAACTGGACGAAGAATTGACAATGAAATACCTGGAAGGCGAAGAAATCTCTATTGAAGAGATCAAAGGCGCTCTCCGTAAAGGTGTTGTAGATGTTAAGATCTTCCCTGTTATCTGTGGTTCCTCATATCGTAACAAAGGTGTCCAACTGATGTTGGATGCTGTAATCGACTACTTGCCAGCTCCAACCGATGTACCAGCGATCACTGGTCACCTCGAAGATGGAACTGAAGCTATTCGCAAGTCTTCCGATGAGGAGCCATTCTCTGCATTGGCCTTCAAAATCATGACTGACCCTTACGTTGGTAAATTGACATTCTTCCGCGTATATTCCGGTGTTCTTCAATCCGGTTCTTACGTATTGAATGCCACTAAAGGCAAACGTGAGCGTATCGGTCGTATCCTTCAAATGCATGCGAACAGCCGTCAAGAGATCACTGAAGTTTACTCCGGTGACATTGCAGCTGCCGTAGGTTTGAAAGATACTGGTACAGGTGATACACTGTGTGATGAGAAAAATCCGGTTATCCTGGAGTCAATGAACTTCCCTGATCCGGTTATCGAAATCGCCGTTGAACCTAAAACCAAAGCTGACCAAGATAAAATGGGTGTTGCTCTCGGTAAGTTGACTGAAGAGGATCCTACTCTTCGTGCTCATACTGACGAAGAAACAGGCCAAACAATCTTGGCAGGTATGGGTGAGCTTCACCTTGATATCATCATTGACCGTATGCGTCGTGAGTTCAAGGTTGAAACTACTGTGGGTAAACCACAAGTAGCTTACCGTGAAACATTCCGTGCACCAGCGCGCGTTGAAGGTAAATTCGTTCGTCAATCCGGTGGTCGTGGTCAATACGGTCACGTATGGGTTGAGTTCGAACCTCTCGAGCCGGGTACAGGCAGCCAGTTCGAAAGTAAGGTTGTCGGTGGTTCCGTACCAAGAGAATACATTCAACCAGCTCTTGCAGGTATCGAAGAGCAAATGAAAAACGGCGTTATTGCAGGCTTCCCGCTTGTTGACGTTAAGGCTACAATCGTAGACGGATCTTACCATGATGTCGATTCCAACGAGATGGCATTTAAAATTGCCGGATCAATGGCGCTGAAAGCTGCGAAAGACAAATGTAGTCCAGTTCTGCTTGAGCCAATCATGAAAGTAGAAGTAACCGTTCCAGAAGAGTACATGGGTGACGTTATGGGTATGCTTAACTCCCGTCGTGGCCGCATCGAAGGTATGGATTCCCGTAGTGGAGCCCAAATCATCCGTGCTAAAGTACCTTTGTCTGAAATGTTCGGATACTCTACAACTCTTCGTTCCGGTACTCAAGGACGCGGCGTATTCTCCATGGAGCTTTCTCACTATGAAGAAGTTCCTAAGAGCATCGCTGAAGAGATTGTTGCCAAAACAAAAGGAACCGAGTAGTTTTCTCTCATTGAATGAAAGTGCATAAGAGTCATGAATTCTTTGCACTTCATTTAGTGAAAACATAAAATTATAATTTTAAGGAGGCCACGTTCAAATGGCAAAGGCTAAATACGAACGTAATAAACCCCACGTTAACATTGGTACTATCGGTCACGTCGACCATGGTAAAACAACTCTGACTGCTGCAATCACAACTGTATTGTCCAAAACTTACGGTGGTGCTGCTGTAGCATTCGACCAAATCGACAAAGCTCCAGAAGAGCGCGAGCGCGGTATCACAATCTCCACAGCTCACGTTGAGTACGAAACTGACACTCGTCACTACGCTCACGTAGACTGCCCAGGTCACGCCGACTATGTTAAAAACATGATCACTGGCGCGGCACAAATGGACGGAGCTATCTTGGTAGTATCCGCAGCTGACGGCCCAATGCCACAAACTCGTGAGCACATCTTGCTCTCCCGTCAAGTAGGCGTACCTTACATTGTTGTATTCTTGAACAAATGTGACATGGTTGAAGACGAAGAGTTGTTGGAATTGGTTGAGATGGAAGTTCGCGACCTTCTTAACGAATATGAGTTCCCAGGTGATGATACTCCAATCACTCGTGGATCCGCTCGTGAAGCTCTGCAAAACCCTGATGGTGAGTGGGCTCAAAAAATCGTTGAGATGTTCAAAGAAATCGATACTTACATCCCACTGCCTGAGCGTCAAACTGACAAACCTTTCTTGATGCCTGTCGAGGACGTATTCTCCATCACTGGTCGTGGTACTGTTGCTACAGGTCGTGTAGAGCGTGGTACTGTTAAAGTCGGCGAAGAGATCGAAATCGTTGGTATCACTGAAGAAACTAAAAAATCCGTAGTTACGGGCGTTGAAATGTTCCGTAAATTGCTGGATTCCGCTCAAGCGGGTGACAACATCGGCGCATTGCTGCGTGGTGTTGACCGTACTCAAATCGAGCGTGGACAAGTTTTGGCAAAACCGGGTTCTGTTAAGCCACACACAGAATTCTCTGCACAAATCTACGTTTTGACTAAAGAAGAGGGTGGCCGTCATAAGCCTTTCTTCACTGGATACCGTCCACAGTTCTACTTCCGTACAACTGACGTAACTGGTATCATCAACTTGCCAGAAGGTACTGAAATGGTAATGCCTGGTGACAACATCACGGTTACTGTTCAACTGATCTCCCCAATCGCGATTGAAGAAGGAACTAAGTTCTCCATTCGTGAAGGTGGCCGTACAGTAGGTGCAGGTTCCGTAGCAACTATCCAAAAATAATTCAGCTTATCGCTGAGTAAGCATATGCAACAGTGTACTGGAACGAGTAACATTGTGCTGTAACGAAGCTTCGGAAGAGTTCTTTATCCGACATCGGATAAAGAACTCTTTTATTATGTAATAGTTTCGGAACCTGCGTCATACGAAATGAACATCATTTACGAATGTAGAAGGATTGGTAAGGCAGCCTGGATATTGGAGATAAACACTGCACTAAACGAAGTCATTTCATAAGAAAAGATTAGTTTAAATGTTTTTCTTAAATATGCTTGCAATATGCCCATCTTTTCTATATAATAATGAATGTTGTTCTGTGACGTTGCGATGATGTGAGAGGTTACTGGCACACCCGGCCCCTTTGCCATGGGGCAGTGGCTAGAAAATTTTCACGGAGTATGTCCGATAAAAAATTGGGCGATAGAAGGAGGGACTAAAATGGCAAAGCAAAAAATTCGTATTCGTTTGAAAGCTTACGACCACAGAATTCTTGATCAATCCGCGGAGAAAATTGTTGAAACAGCAAAACGTTCGGGTGCAGGTGTATCCGGTCCGATTCCGCTTCCTACTGAAAAACAAATCATTACTATTCTTCGTGCGGTGCACAAGTACAAGGATTCTCGGGAACAATTCGAACAACGCACACATAAGCGTTTGATCGACATCGTTAACCCGACTCCACAAACTGTGGATGCCTTGATGCGCTTGGATCTGCCGTCCGGTGTAGATATCGAAATTAAATTGTAATACAAGCTACAACAAAGACCATGTATAAAGGAAAAGAGGTGTCAACATGAAAGCAATCTTAGGAAAAAAACTCGGAATGACTCAAGTATTTACACCTGAGGGTAACGTTGTACCAGTAACGGTTATCGAAGCAGGCCCTTGTGTTGTTTTGCAAAAGAAAGATATTGAGAATGATGGCTACGAAGCAATTCAAATCGGTTATTCCGATAAGAAAGAGAAAAATGCTAACAAGCCAGAAGCAGGTCACGCTAAAAAAGCGAACACTGCCCCTAAGCGCTACGTTCGTGAAGTTCGCGGTATCAACATCGCAGAATATGAAGTTGGCCAAGAACTGAAAGCTGACATTTTCGCTGAAGGCGAATTCGTTGACGTAACGGGTGTTTCTAAAGGTAAAGGTTTTGCCGGCGTTATCAAACGTTGGGGACAAAGCACTGGACCTATGTCACACGGTTCACGTTACCACCGTGGCCCTGGTTCAATGGGTTCGATCCAAGCTAACCGCGTTCCTAAAGGCAAACGCCTGCCAGGACACATGGGACATGATACTGTTACAATCCAACGTCTTGAAGTAGTTAAAGTAGACGCTGAACGTAACGTGTTGCTCGTGAAAGGTTCCATTCCTGGACCGAAAAACAGTCTCATTAAAGTTAAAGAAACGGTGAAAAAATAACCACTGAAGAAAGGAGGAACACAAAATGCCAAAAGTATCAGTTTACAATGTAGATGGTAGCCAAGTAGGCGAAGTTGAATTGAACGATGCCGTTTTCGGGATTGAGCCGAACCAACACGTTCTGTACGATGCAGTTCTTATGCAACGCGCTTCCCTTCGTCAAGGTACCCACAAAGTAAAAGGACGTTCTGAAGTACGTGGCGGTGGACGCAAACCTTGGAAACAAAAAGGTACAGGTCGCGCTCGTCAAGGTTCGATTCGTTCTCCACAATGGAAAGGCGGCGGTATCGTATTTGGTCCGACACCACGGAGCTATGCGTACAAACTGCCTAAGAAAGTTCGCCGTTTGGCGATCAAATCAGCTCTTTCATCCAAAGTGATCGACAATGACATTATCGTTCTGGATGCTCTCACGCTGAGCACGCCTAAAACAAAAGAATTTGCAGCCATCTTGAACAACTTGAAAGTTGGACGCAAAGCTTTGATCGTAGCTCCTAGCTATGATGATAATGTGGCTCTTTCCGCACGGAATATTCCTGGCGTGAAATTCGTAGCTGCTGACGGCATTAATGTTCTTGACGTGCTTTCGCACGACAAACTGATCATTACGAAAGAAGCAGTTCAGAAGGTAGAGGAGGTGCTCGCGTAATGAAGGATCCTCGTGATATTGTAAAACGTCCGATTATTACGGAACGTACTGCTGACATGATGAATGACTTGAAATATGTATTTGAAGTCGATATCCGTGCAAACAAAACCGAGATCAAAAAGGCCGTAGAAGCTATTTTCAACGTAAAAGTGAAAAACGTGAACACTCTGCGTGTTCCAGCTAAGCCTAAACGGTACGGACGTTATTCCGGATATACAAGCGAATGGAAAAAAGCGTTTGTAACGCTGACACAAGACAGCAAAACGCTTGAGTTCTTTGAAACTGTATAATTGAAATTTTTGAAGTAAGGAGGGAAACCTAGTGCCAATCAAAAAGTATAAACCAACTTCCCCGGCAAGACGGAACATGTCCGTTTCTACATTTGAGGAAATCACCACAGATAAGCCGGAGAAATCGTTGTTGGCCCCGTTGAGCAAACAAGCAGGCCGCAACAACCAAGGTAAAATTACAGTTCGTCACCACGGTGGTGGACACAAACGTAAATACCGTATCATTGACTTCAAACGTACTAAAGATGGAATACCGGGCCGCGTTGCTACGATTGAGTATGACCCGAACCGTACATCCAACATTGCTTTGATTCACTACGCTGATGGTGAGAAACGTTACATCATCGCTCCTAAAGGTCTGAAAGTTGGCGATCAAGTATTCTCCGGTCCTGACGCAGACATCAAAATCGGTAACGCACTGCCACTTGAAAACATTCCAGTAGGTACCGTTATCCACAACATCGAGTTGAAACCAGGTAAAGGCGGACAATTGGTTCGTGCTGCTGGTACAGAAGCTCAATTGCTTGGTAAAGAAGAAAAATACGTATCTGTTCGTCTCTCTTCCGGAGAAGTTCGTCGTATTCTGAAAGTTTGCCGCGCAACAATCGGATCTGTTGGTAACCAAGACCACGAGCTCATCAAAATCGGTAAAGCCGGTCGTAGCCGTTGGTTGGGACAACGTCCTGAAGTTCGTGGTGTAGTAATGAACCCTAACGATCACCCACACGGTGGTGGTGAAGGTCGTGCTCCAATCGGACGTAAATCGCCAATGTCACCATGGGGTAAACCTACTCTTGGTTACAAAACGCGTAAGAAAAATAAAGCTTCTGATAAATACATCATTCGCCGCCGCACGAAGTAATACACACTGTGCATAACTTCGTGAGGCATCTGCGGATGCATAATAGCTACGTTTGAAGGGAGGATCTCCACATGGGTCGCAGTTTGAAAAAAGGGCCATTCATTGATGGCTACATGCTGAAAAAGGTAGAAGAGATGGAAGCATCCGGTAAAAAGCTTGTTATTAAAACCTGGTCCCGTCGTTCTACAATTTTCCCGCAATTCATCGGACACACATTTGGCGTATATGACGGTCGTAAACACGTACCAGTATACGTAACTGAGGACATGGTCGGACACAAATTGGGTGAGTTCGCTCCAACCCGTACGTACAAAGGCCATACTGATGATGATAAGAAAACAAGAAGATAAATGAACATCTTTAATGTTTGAGAGGAGGTTACACAATGGAAGCAAAAGCACATGCTAAGTTTATCCGGATTGCCCCTCGTAAAGTTCAACTCGTTGTTGACTTGATTCGCGGCAAGCAAGTTGGTGAGGCGGTTGCCATTCTCCGTCACACTCCGAAATCCGCTTCTCCGATTGTTGAGAAGTTGCTTAACTCCGCGATTGCAAATGCGGAACATAACTATTCTTTGGATGTTAATAACTTGGTCATTTCGCAAGCTTACGTGAACCAAGGACCGACAATGAAACGTTTCCGCCCTCGTGCAATGGGACGTGCAAGTCGTATTAACAAACGTACTAGCCACATCACTTTGGTGGTATCTGAAAAGTAGAAGGAGGGGAAATGTGTGGGCCAAAAGGTAAATCCAGTCGGACTCCGTGTCGGAATTATCCGTGACTGGGAATCTAAGTGGTATGCAGGTAAAGACTTCGGCGATCTTTTGATGGAAGACGTGAAAATTCGTGAATTCCTGAAAAATAAATTGAAAGACTCCGCTATGTCTCGTGTTGAAATCGAGAGAGCGGCTAACCGCGTAAACGTAACGATTCACACTGCGAAACCAGGTATGGTTATCGGTAAGGGTGGATCTGAAGTTGAAAATCTGCGTAATCAAATTACGAAAATCGCAGGCGGTAAAAAAGTACACATCAACATCTCTGAAATTAAGAACCAAGACCTGGACGCAATCCTGGTAGCTGAAAGCATTGCACAACAATTGGAACGTCGCGTTTCTTTCCGTCGTGCTCTGAAACAAGCTATTCAAAGAACTATGCGCTCTGGTGCAAAAGGTATTAAAACTCAAGTGGGCGGACGTCTTGGCGGTGCTGAGATTGCTCGTTCGGAAGGCTACAGCGAAGGAACTGTTCCACTGCACACGCTTCGTGCCGACATCGACTACGGTACAGCAGAGGCTCATACAACTTACGGCCGTATCGGCGTAAAAGTATGGATCTATCGTGGAGAGGTTCTTCCTACGGCTAAGAAACAAGCTGCTAAGGAAGGAGGCAACTAATCATGTTGGTACCAAAACGTGTAAAACACCGTAAGCAACAACGTGGACATATGAAGGGCCAAGCTAAAGGCGGAACTACGCTGAACTTTGGCGAATACGGTCTGCAAGCTACGGAACCGGCTTGGATTACGAACCGTCAAATCGAAGCGGCTCGTATTGCGATGACTCGTTACATCAAACGTGGTGGTAAAGTTTGGATCAAGATCTTCCCAGACAAACCAATCACTCAAAAGCCTCTCGAGGTTCGGATGGGTAGCGGTAAAGGTAACGTAGAAAAATGGGTTGCAGTTGTGAAACCAGGTAAGATCATGTTTGAACTTGCTGGTGTACCGGAGGATATTGCACGCGAAGCAATGCGTCTTGCCGCTCACAAACTGCCAATCAAAACGAAGTTTGTGAAACGTGAAGAATTGGGTGGTGAAGCAAATGAAAGCTAGTGAATTTCGCAACCTAACCTCTGCTGAAATCGAGCAAAAGATTGCCGGATTTAAAGAAGAACTCTTTAACCTCCGCTTTCAACTCGCTACCGGTCAGCTGGATAACCCGACTCGAATCCGTGATGTGCGGAAAGAAATAGCTCGTGCTAAAACCATTATCCGTGAAAGAGAATTGGGAATCGGTTAATTAGGGATCGGATGTCTAATCCGTCCGTAATCAGGAAGGAGGCCAACAATGAGCGAAGAACGTAACGCACGTAAAGTGCAAACAGGTAAAGTAGTCAGTGATAAAATGGATAAAACGATCGTTGTTGCTGTAGAAACTTACAAAAAACACGACTTGTACCATAAACGTATCAAGGTTACTAAAAAATTCAAAGCGCATGACGAAGAAAACACTGCGAAAATCGGTGACACGGTGAAAATCATGGAGACTCGTCCGCTTTCGAAAGATAAACGCTGGAGACTTACTGAAGTCGTAGAAAAAGCGATTATCATCTAATGCATCAGCAGCATAGCTGAAAGGAGGAATACTAAATGATTCAACCATTTACACGTTTGACTGTGGCCGACAACTCCGGTGCGAAGGAACTGATGTGTATCCGCGTACTCGGCGGTACGGGACGTCGTACAGCTCAAATCGGTGATCTGATCGTTTGTTCGGTAAAACAAGCAACACCAGGCGGCGTTGTCAAAAAAGGTGATGTAGTTAGAGCGGTTGTCGTTCGTACTAAACGTTCTGTACGTCGTAAAGACGGTTCCTACATCGGTTTTGATGAAAATGCAGCGGTTGTTGTAAAAGACGACAGAAGCCCACGTGGAACACGTATTTTCGGACCTGTTGCTCGTGAACTCCGCGAGAAAGACTTCATGAAAATCGTTTCCTTGGCCCCAGAAGTTATCTAAAGCTTAATCTCGTGATGTTAGAAACAGGAGGTGTACGAAATGCCAAGAGTGAAAAAAGTTCTGGAATCCCATAACAATAAACTTCATGTAAAAAAAGAAGATACAGTTATGGTGATCAGCGGTAAAGACAAAGGTAAAAAAGGCCGTGTCATCGCTGCTTATCCTCGTGAGAACCGCGTCCTTGTGGAAGGTGTTAACATGATTAAAAAACACCAGAAGCCTAACCAGCAAAATCCGCAAGGCGGCATTATCGAGAAGGAAGCTCCGATTCACGTTTCCAACGTAATGCACATCGATCCGAAGAGCGGAAAAGTAACCCGTGTAGGTTACAAAGTGTTGGACAACGGAAAGAAAGTGCGCGTTGCAAAACGTTCCGGAGAAATTATCGACTAATTGAACCGAATGAGAAAGGAGGTCTATGATTCATGGCAGCAAGAATGAAAGAACGTTACCTGAACGAAATTGCTCCTGCTTTGATGCAGAAGTTTAATTATACAACGGTAATGCAAGTGCCGAAAATCGAGAAAATCGTTATCAACATGGGTGTGGGCGACGCAGTTCAAAACTCCAAAGTGTTGGATTCCGCAGTAAACGATTTGCAACTGATCGCAGGTCAAAAACCTGTAATCACTCGTGCTAAAAAATCTATCGCAGGTTTCAAACTGCGTGAGAACATGCCTATCGGTGTTAAAGTTACATTGCGCGGCGAGCGTATGTACTTCTTCCTCGATAAACTGTTCAACGTTACGCTTCCTCGTGTCCGCGACTTCCGCGGTGTATCGAGCAAAGCTTTCGACGGACGTGGTAACTACACACTGGGTCTGAAAGAACAATTGATCTTCCCAGAGATCGAGTATGATAAAGTAGACAAAGTCCGCGGTATGGATATTGTCATCGTAACAACGGCGAAAACAGACGAAGAATCCCGTGAATTGCTCACGCAACTCGGAATGCCTTTCGTAAAATAATGTTGCTATAACGTTTCCGGGTGTCTGGAAAGACTCCCTTTTCTCCGAAATTATTTAGGAGGTGTCAGGCTAAGTGGCAAAAACTTCGATGAAAGTTAAACAACAACGTACACCAAAGTTTAAAGTACGTGCTTATACACGCTGTGAGCGTTGCGGACGTCCACATTCGGTACTGCAGAAGTTCAAAATTTGCAGAATTTGCTTCCGTGAATTAGCTTATAAAGGCCAGATCCCTGGCGTGAAAAAAGCAAGCTGGTAAAAAGTCCTGAACGGGAAGGAGGTTAACTCACAATGACTATGTCTGATCCAATTGCAGATATGCTTACTCGTATTCGTAACGCGAACACAGTTCGTCACGAAACGGTAGAAATGCCTGCTTCGACAATGAAAAAACAAATCGCCGACATCTTGAAGCGTGAAGGTTTTATCCGTGACGCTGAAGTTATCGATGATAACAAACAAGGGATTATCCGTGTTTTCCTGAAATACGGTCAAAATAACGAGCGTGTTATTACTGGTCTGAAAAGAATCAGTAAACCTGGTCTTCGTGTTTACACGAAAAGCAACGAAGTACCTCGTGTACTTGGTGGTCTGGGTATCGCTATTATCTCGACATCCAAAGGTATCATGACGGACAAAGAAGCTCGTCAATCAAAATCCGGCGGAGAAGTCGTCTGCTACGTTTGGTAATATAACGTCACAAGATAGGAGGTGCAACATATGTCTCGTATTGGTCGCAAACCAATTACAGTACCAAGTGGTGTGGACATCACACTGGACAACACCGTTATTACGGTAAAAGGACCAAAAGGATCTTTGACTCGTGAACTTCATAAAGATATGAAGGTAACAGTTGAAAACAACGAAATTACAGTTGTGCGTCCTTCCGATAACAAAACTCACCGTTCTTTGCACGGCACAACGCGTAGCGTTGTAAACAACATGGTGAGTGGTGTTACTGAAGGATTCGCAAAATCTCTGGAGCTGGTTGGGGTCGGATATCGTGCAAGCAAATCCGGAGATAAAATCGTTCTGAACGTTGGCTACTCTCACCCGGTTGAAATTACACCGGAAGCGGGAATCGAATTCGAAGTTCCTTCGAATACGAAAATCATCGTTCGCGGAATCGATAAAGAGCGTGTAGGTGCTTACGCTGCTAAAATCCGTTCCGTTCGTGAACCTGAGCCGTACAAAGGTAAAGGTATTAAATATGAAGGCGAGCGTATCATCCGTAAGGAAGGTAAAGCCGGTAAGAAGAAATAAGATTTTTCTTACCGCCTTTGCGCGGTTTTCGGCTTGCTTGCTTCTTGTGTTTCTAATATACCCCGTGGCTTCCGGTTTGAAGCCAGCGAGGTAACCTGAAAGGAGTGAATCCCTGAGATGATTACGAAAACAGATAAAAACAAGGCACGTCTGAAAAGACACCTGCGTGTTCGTAAGAAAATCCAAGGAACGGCAACACGTCCTCGTTTGAACGTATTCCGTTCTGGTAAACATATGTATGCTCAAATCATCGATGATGTTGCTGGTGTAACAATCGCTTCCGCGTCTACCGTAGACAAAGAATTGAGCACTGACATCAAAAATGGTGCATCTGTTGAATCCGCTCGTAAAGTTGGCGAACTCGTTGCTAAACGTGCTAAAGACAAAGGTGTTTCCAACATCGTATTTGACCGTAGCGGTTATCTGTACCATGGTCGTATCGCAGCATTGGCTGAAGCGGCTCGTGAAGCAGGACTTGAGTTTTAAGATATTTTTCAAAAGGAGGTTAACGACTTGCGTGTAGATCCGAATACTTTGGAACTGACTGAAAGAGTTGTAAATATTAATCGCGTAGCTAAAGTAGTAAAAGGCGGACGCCGTTTCAGCTTTAGCGCACTGGTTGTAGTCGGCGACGGCAACGGCTGGGTTGGAGCTGGTATCGGTAAAGCGGGCGAAGTACCTGATGCAATTCGCAAAGGTATTGAAGACGCTAAGAAAAACCTTGTACACGTTCCACTCGTAGGAACATCGATTCCTCACTTGGTAACAGGTAAGTTCGGCGCAGGACGCGTGCTGTTGAAACCAGCATCTGAAGGTACTGGTGTTATCGCTGGTGGTCCTGTACGTGCGGTTCTCGAACTTGCTGGTGTAGGTGACATTTTGACAAAATCTCTGGGTTCTTCGAATTCCATGAACATGGTCAATGCGACTTTGGAAGGTTTGTCCCGTTTGAAGCGTGCTGAAGACGTGGCTAAACTGCGCGGAAAATCCGTCGAAGAGCTTCTGGGTTAAGGAGGGAATTCTCATGGCTAAATTAGAAATTACCCTCGTCCGCAGCTTGATCGGACGTCCGGAGACGCAAAGAACAACTGTGAAAACATTGGGTTTGCGCAAAATCAATAGCAAAGTGGTACAAAACGATAATCCTGCCATCCGTGGTATGATTAACAAAGTAAGCCACTTGGTTGCTGTTAAAGAAGTAGAAGCTTAAAAACGGGTTAATCCCACAAATCTTTAAGGAGGTGCAACGAACGATGAAGTTACATGAGCTTTCACCATCTCCTGGATCCCGCAAAGAACGTAAACGTCTTGGTCGCGGTCCAAGTAGTGGTACAGGTAAAACATCAGGTCGCGGTCACAAAGGACAAAACGCTCGTTCTGGCGGTGGAGTACGTCCAGGCTTCGAAGGTGGACAAAATCCATTGTATCGTCGCTTGCCAAAACGTGGTTTTGTAAACCCAACTCGCAAAGAATATGCAGTTGTGAATACTGAAGACCTGAACAGTTTTGCTGCGGGTACTGAAGTAACTCCAGAATTCTTGATGACGAACGGCGTAGTTAAAAACGCTAAATCCGGAATCAAAATCCTGGGTAACGGTGATGTCACTGTGAAGCTGACTGTTAAAGCTAACAAGTTTTCTCAATCTGCTATTGAGAAAATTGAAGCTGCCGGCGGTACAACTGAGGTGATTTAATGTTCAAGACCCTAAAGAATATCTGGCGGGTTGAAGATCTGCGCAAAAGGGTATTATTTACCCTTTTTGTACTGATCATTTACCGCATCGGCTCCTTTGTTCCCGTACCGGGAGTTAACAAAGATGTGTTCGAAGCGACAAATTCTGCGGGTAAAGAAGTTTTTGGACTTCTCAATACGTTCTCGGGTGGAGCGCTCTTCCAGTTCTCGATATTTGCGCTCGGGATCGTGCCTTACATCACTGCGTCTATCATAGTGCAGCTGCTTTCCATGGACGTTATTCCTAAATTAGCGGAGTGGGCAAAGCAGGGTGAACAAGGTAAGAAGAAATCTGCACAACTGACCCGTTATTTAACGGTAGGTCTGGCATTGATTCAAGCGTTTGGTACGTCGATCGGATTCAACCGCTTGTACAATACAGAAATGGTGCCTAATGCAACATTTGCAGATTATATCTTGATCGCGATTGTACTTACGGCCGGTACTTCATTCCTAATGTGGCTTGGTGAGCAGATCACCGAGAAGGGCATAGGAAACGGGATTTCGATTTTGATCTTTGCGGGTATCCTATCAACGGTGCCTAACATTATCAAACAAACGATCGAATCCGACTTCATCCAAGCTGACCAATTGTTCATGAACATTCTTAAAGGGGTAATCGTTGCAATTGTTATTGTGCTGATTATCATAGGTGTCATTTACATCCAGCAGGCGATTCGGAAAATTCCTGTACAGTACGCTAAACGCGTCGTAGGTAACAAAATGTACGGTGGACAGAACACACATATCCCGCTGAAAATTAATGCAGCAGGTGTTATCCCTGTCATCTTTGCTTCATCTCTGTTGATGTTCCCATCAATCATCGCAAACTTCTGGGCTGATCGTGCATGGGCACAGTGGATCGGAGCCAATCTCACTACACATAAACCTTTGGGTATGTTACTGTATGTAGTGATGATTTTCGGATTTACATTCTTCTATACTTTTGTACAGATGAATCCACAGCAGATGGCTGACAACATGAAAAAGAACGGCGGTTACATCCCAGGCATTCGTCCGGGTAAAGCAACCGAGAAATATCTGACCCGTGTCATGACTCGTTTGACAACGGCAGGTGCCATCTTCTTGGCAGTAATTTCCGTTCTGCCTGTAATCTTGGGGGCACTTTCTGGTTTGCCTCAATCTGCGCAAATTGGAGGAACATCTCTCCTTATCGTTATCGGTGTTGCGCTGGATACGATGAAGCAAATCGAAAGCCAATTGATCAAACGCCACTACAAAGGTTTTATCAATAAATAGGCAATAGGTACCGGTCAAGTTAAGATTTACTTGCCGGCACCTATTGTGCTGTTTGTTGATGTAGGGTAGTCTTGGAGGGAGTGACATAACGTGAACATCCTATTCATGGGCCCTCCGGGGGCAGGAAAAGGAACGCAAGCAGACGTCATTGTGAAAGAGTTCGGTATTCCCCACATTTCAACAGGCGATGCATTTCGTCTCGCGATCAAACAGGGAACTCCCATTGGCCTGAAAGCCAAGGAATATATGGATCAAGGATTGCTCGTACCAGATGATGTAACGATCGGCATCGTTGAAGAACGTTTGCAGCAGCCTGATTGCAGAGAAGGATTCCTCTTGGATGGTTTTCCAAGAACCCTGTCTCAAGCAGAAGCGCTCGATGGTATTCTGGATCGACTGAACTCAGGTCTCGACCATGTAATCAACCTGAAAGTGGACCGCAACAAATTGCTCGCCCGTTTAACGGGTCGTCGCATTTGTAAGAACTGTGGCGCCACCTATCATGTCGTGTTCAATCCGCCTAAGCAGGAAGGTATTTGTGATAAATGCGGCGGTGACTTGTACCAGCGCTCTGATGATAATGAAGAGAGCGTAGGCACACGTCTCGACGAATATATCAACAAAACAGCACCACTCCTCACATTTTATGAGAACAAAGGCCTTCTTCGTCAAATGGACGGAGAGCAGGATATCGATCAAGTTTCTCATGAAATCGTGTCCCTGCTGCGAGGTTAATTGAATGATCATTGGTAAGTCCGAAACGGAACTGGGCTTGATGAGGGAAGCGGGGAGAATTGTTGCGGAAACGCATCGTCTCTTGGCAGAGCATATCGCTCCCGGTATTACGACTGGAGAACTTGACCATATGGCCGATCAATACATCCGCAGTCAAGGAGCTGTGCCGTCTTTCAAAGGTTATAACGGTTTCCCTGCCAGTGTGTGCGCTTCAGTGAATGAAGAGTTGGTGCATGGATTTCCCGGCAAACGAAAGTTGAACGAGGGCGATATCGTTACGTTTGACATTGGCGCGCAGTACCAGGGTTATCACGGAGATTCCGCCTGGACTTATCCAGTCGGCCGTATTTCCGAAGAAGCCCGTCGTCTTCTGGACGTTACCGAGGCTTCGTTATACGCAGGTCTGGCGCTGGTTAAACCGGACGTTCGCTTGTTTACAATATCTCATGCGATTCAGAAATATATTGAAGATGAAGGGTTCTCGGTAGTACGTGAATATGTCGGTCACGGCATAGGAGCGGATCTGCACGAAGAACCACAGATTCCGAACTATGGTCTTCCTGATCGGGGACCACGGCTTAAAGCGGGCATGGTGCTGGCCATAGAGCCGATGGTTAACGCAGGCAGACGGTATGTGAAAACGTTGGAAGATAACTGGACTGTCGTCACTGTTGATGGATCGTTATGCGCCCACTTTGAACACACCGTAGCAGTTACACCAGAAGGCATGGAAATTTTCACAAAACTGAATGCGTAGGTGATAAGGCATGAACAATCAGTCTAATCCGCAGCTCGGTCAACTTGTGAAGATCCGTAAAGGCCGCAATGCGGACCAAGCCGCAGTAATTGTTGCTATAGCGGACAGCAGGTTCGTATATATTGCGGATGGAGACAAACGTAAGTTTGATCAACCCAAGAAGAAGAATATTCTTCATCTTGAACTCCAGCCGATGATTAGCAGCGAGGTCGTAAACAGTTTAAACGAGAGTGGTCGGGTGACAAACGGAAAGCTCCGCTATGCGGTTCATTCGTTTCTGGAATCCACCAACATTCAAGCTGAAGAGAAAGGAGACTGACTAATGGCCAAGGAAGATGTCATTGAAGTGGAAGGTACGGTTCTCGAACCGCTACCGAATGCAACGTTCAAGGTTGAGCTTGAGAACGGTCATCAAATTCTCGCTCACGTTTCCGGCAAGTTGCGGATGCACTTTATCCGTATTCTGACTGGAGACAAAGTGGTTGTTCAGTTATCGCCTTATGATTTGACAAAAGGTCGTATAACTTACCGTAAATAGTAGTAGACAGTTGCAATGAACTGTGAAGCTTATGAAGCGGGTTTTGCCCGGCAAAACTTGCGAAAGCTTCGAAGCCGGTTTTACAATAGTAGAACAAGGTCAATGCTTACGAAGAGAGTTTTGCTAAGCAAAACTTTGAGGAGGTAATTCACATGAAGGTAAGACCTTCGGTCAAGCCGATTTGCGAAAAATGCAAAGTCATTCGCCGCAAAGGGAATGTTATGGTTATCTGTGAAAATCCGAAACACAAACAAAAACAAGGTTAAAGAAGGGGGTGTAGCGTAAAATGGCACGTATAGCTGGTGTGGATTTGCCACGTGATAAGCGCGTTGAGATCGCCTTGACTTATATTTTCGGAATCGGTAAAACGACTTCCCAGAAAATTCTGAGCACAACAGGCATCAATCCGGACACTCGTGTTCGTGATTTGACGGAAGATGAAGTCAGCAAATTGCGTGAAAGTATCGACAAAGAGGTCAAAGTAGAAGGTGACCTGCGTCGTGAAATCTCTTTGAATATTAAGCGTTTGACGGAGATCGGTTGTTACCGTGGAGTTCGTCATCGTCGTGGTCTGCCTGTTCGTGGACAACGTACGAAAACGAATGCTCGTACTCGTAAAGGTCCTCGTCGTACTGTAGCGAACAAGAAGAAATAATAAGGGGGGATAAGAGAAAATGGCTAAACCGAAAAAAGTCGTACGTACTAAACGTCGTGACCGTAAAAATATTGAATCTGGCGTGGCACATATCCGCTCCACGTTCAATAACACTATCGTTACCATTACGGACCCTCACGGAAATGCAATTTCGTGGGCAAGCTCCGGCGGCCTCGGATTCAGAGGTTCCCGTAAATCGACTCCGTTTGCTGCACAAATGGCTGCTGAGACTGCTGCCAAAGCTGCAATGGAACATGGGATGAAAGCCGTTGAGGTTATGGTTAAAGGACCAGGCGCAGGCCGTGAAGCAGCGATCCGCTCTTTGCAAGCTGCAGGTCTTGAAGTTAACCTGATCAAAGACGTAACTCCAGTCCCGCATAACGGATGCCGTCCTCCAAAACGTCGTCGTGTCTAATGAGATTTGCCCCTGCGTGTGGTATATTTCCGGCACAATCTGCTAATAATGGTTGTTTAGGCATACTACTACATGTTTTCGCAAGAGAAGGTAAATGTTTCATAGAGGACCGACGTTTTGAAGGAGGGGTATTGCAGTGATTGAAATCGAAAAGCCGAAAATTGAGACGGTAGACGTCAACGATGATGGCACCTATGGGAAATTCGTAGTAGAACCGCTTGAGCGCGGATACGGTACGACGCTTGGAAACTCGCTTCGCCGAATCTTGCTCTCGTCACTGCCGGGTGCGGCAGTGTCTTCGGTTCAAATCGATGGCGTTCTGCATGAATTTGCTACAGTTCCTGGCGTAATGGAAGATGTTACGGAGATCATTCTTAACCTGAAAGCTTTGTCGCTTAAAATTCATTCTGATGAGGAGAAAGTGCTCGAGATTGATGCTGAAGGCGAAGGAGCAATTACGGCTGGAGATATCCGTGCTGACTCCGATGTGGAAATCCTTAACCCGGATTTGCACATTGCTACGCTCGGACCAGGTTCGAGACTTCACATGCGTATTTTTGCCAATCGCGGTCGCGGCTACGTCCAGGCAGATCGGAATAAACGCGATGACCAGCCGATCGGCGTCATCCCAGTCGATTCCATCTTCACCCCGATCAGCCGCGTTAACTACGCTGTGGAAAATACGCGTGTCGGCCAAGTAACCAACTATGACAAGCTCACGTTGGAAGTTTGGACTGATGGAAGTATTCGTCCTGAAGAGGCTGTAAGCCTTGGCGCTAAAATTTTGACCGAGCATCTGATGCTCTTCGTGGGTCTTACAGACGAAGCGAAAGATGCAGAGATTATGGTCGAAAAAGAAGAAGACAAAAAAGAAAAAGTACTCGAAATGACGATCGAAGAGCTGGATCTCTCTGTTCGTTCCTATAACTGCCTCAAACGTGCTGGTATTAATACCGTACAAGAGCTGACTACGAAAACAGAAGAAGACATGATGAAAGTCCGTAACCTCGGACGCAAGTCTTTGGAAGAAGTTCAAGAGAAGCTTGAGGAACTTGGTTTGGGACTCCGTACAGAAGAATAGACAGCCGAGTGCTTGAAGTGAAGGAGGGAAAACAATGGCATACCAAAAGTTGGGCCGTAATTCCAGCGCACGTAAAGCTTTGTTCCGTGACCTGGTAACCGACCTGTTCTTATACGAACGCATTCAGACAACTGAAGCGAAAGCAAAAGAGGTTCGCTCTATTGCTGAAAAACTGATCACTAAAGCGAAAAAGGGAGATCTTCATGCCCGTCGCCAAGTGGCAGCTTATGTTCGCCGCGAAACAATCGATGGTGAGCAAGATGCAATCCAAAAACTGTTTAGCGAATTGTCCGGTCGTTACGCTGAGCGTCCAGGTGGATACACTCGTATTCTGAAACTGGGACCTCGTCGTGGTGACGCTGCGCCTATGGTTTACTTGGAACTGGTTGACCGCGCGTAGAACAGATGAGATGAGGAAAGGGGACAGAATCGTTGATTCTGGTTTAACCCTTTTTTTCTCTTCATTTCGGATTTCGTGCTGTAATAGAAGCTCCGAAAGGGGCTTCTTTTGCTGTTCGGGATAGGCACATGTATAGTATGGAACAAAGGTGTGGTATTGATGCGCAACTTGTGTATGACGTTAACTTATGATGGCACTGCCTATTACGGCTTTCAGGTTCAGCCGGGAGGGAATACCATTCAGGATCATATTGAAGATGCTATTCGTGCTTTAACTGGTGAGAAGGTTAAAATTACGGGTTCAGGCAGAACGGATGCAGGCGTTCACGCACGCAGACAAATCTTCAATTTCCCTACGGAATCCCAGATCCCGATTGAACGTTGGTGTATGGCGCTCAACTCCAGATTACCATCCGATATTATCGTTATTGATGCGGTTGAAGTACCAAATGATTTTCATTCTCGCTATGCTGCGAAAAAAAAAACGTATCGGTATACCGTCAATGCGAATCAATTCCCGGATGTATTTAACCGGAGGCTGCAGTATCATCATCATGCCAAGCTGGACATTGCGGCAATGCAGGAGGGGTTGCGTCATTTTATTGGTACGTATGATTTCACCTCCTTTGCTTCACGCAAGTCTCAGAAAGAAAATCATGTACGTTCGGTATACGAAGCATGGATAGAAGTGGACCGTTCAATGTGTAGGGACCATCCGCGCGATCAGGGTGTCATTCACATCTATGTGAGTGGCAACGGCTTTTTGCAGCATATGGTTCGTATTATTGTTGGTACACTGCTGGAGGTCGGAGAGGGCAAACGGAAAGCCTCTGACGTACCGAATATGATTGCCGCTTGTAATCGTTCTTCTGCAGGACCTACTGCGGTTAGCTGCGGTTTAATGCTCTGGGACCTTGAATACAAAAAAGATTAAATTTGCGAAGTGAAATGCTTAATTAACACTTGCGATTTAAGCTCCTATCATGTAATATAAAAGTTGTGTTTTCTTAATGGCTTTCCCACAGCCCCAATTAAGAGGGTCACAACGAAAGAACTATCCATCAACACCTAAAGTTATCACTTAATGAACGAAGATAAATGAATATAATGATGTTGAACATTTTAAGGAGGAACTTTTCATGCGTACCACGTACATGGCGAAGCCTAACGAAGTTGAGCGCCAATGGCACATCATTGATGCCGAAGGCAAAACGCTCGGACGTTTGGCGAGCGAAGCAGCTGCTTTGATCCGCGGCAAACATAAGCCACAATTCACTCCACATGTGGACACTGGCGATTTCGTTGTTATCATCAATGCAGAGAAAATTGTATTGACTGGTAAAAAAATGCAAGGTAAAAAATACTACCGTCACTCGATGCACCCAGGTGGTTTGAAAGTAACTACTGCTGAAGAGATGGTTAAAAACAAACCGGAACGTATGTTGGAATTGGCTGTTCGCGGTATGCTTCCTAAAACTCGCATGGGCGAGAAAATGAAGTTGAGACTTAAAGCGTACAGAGGCACTGAGCATCCACATGCAGCACAAAAACCAGAAGTTTATGAACTTCGCGGTTAATTAAAAGGAGGACAGTTTCATGGCACAAGTACAATACTATGGGACAGGTCGTCGTAAACATTCGGTAGCTCGTGTTCGCCTTGTACCGGGTGAAGGACGCATTGTCATCAATAAACGTGATATTAATGAATACTTCGGTTTGGAAACACTCAAACTGATCGTAAAACAACCACTGAACCTGACAGAAACACTCAGCAACTATGATGTTCTTGTTATCGCTCATGGTGGCGGAATCTCCGGTCAAGCCGGCGCGATCCGTCATGGTATCTCCCGCGCTCTGTTGAAAGCAGATCCGGAATACCGTGCTTCCCTGAAAAAAGCAGGATTCCTGACTCGTGACCCACGGATGAAAGAGCGTAAAAAATACGGTCTCAAAGCCGCACGTCGCGCACCTCAGTTCTCCAAACGTTAATATGCATTACAAGCCTTTGGCCTCGGTCAAAGGCTTTTTTGTATTCTACAGTCCATTAGATATATTAAATGCTCTTTACTTCAGAAAGATGCACCAAAGTAGCTTCAGTTTCTTCTAGTTCCTCTGTTTCGGTTAAAATTTCTCCCTCAGCAAATACTCCAGTAAATGCAACCCTCACATAACCACTAATCAAATTTGTAGAATAGAACTTTATGATGGTTGGAATCATTCATTTTTCATCCTCAATGTCATCAGTTTTTCTTATGGTTTTGATAAAGGTCCCTTACTATTGAAGAAAAGGATTCCCGCATTTATCTCCTTATTAAATCCTTCTTGTTCTTCTATATCCGTTTGAATCTATAGAGCAATTCTATACTTCGTTTTATTAAATGTGTATCATAAACCCAGTAGTGACAAAGGATTTCAATGATGAGTAGATAAGGATAAGGTGAAAATTGATGTTGCTACACGTGGATGATTTTATCCACAAATCAATTAATTGAATAATGAACACCAAATTATTTCGAGAATGTACAGCAAAAATACGGGCTGAAACTGATGTATTTTACCATATGGCAGGCATTGACATCCCCCATGAAAGATTTATACTATACATAATTCATATTAGATTAGTCGGCTTTAGTAATTGTTGAAATGCAGAATGGGGGAAATGCAGACATGAACTTGTTGGAGAAAGAAGAACTTGCACGGACGAAAGCTGAAGAGTTGGAGAACGCAAGTCCAGAGGATATTATTCGTTACGCTATTGAGACGTTCCCAAATATCACTTTTGCATGCAGTTTCGGTGCAGAGGATGTTGTACTTGTAGATATGCTTCAGAAGATCAGCCCATCTACGGATATATTTTATCTGGATACCGATTTTCATTTTAAGGAAACATACGAAACTCGTGACAAAATGAAGGAGAAATACAATCTTGATTTTGTACGTGTATCACCGAAAATTACTCCTGAAGAGCAGGCAGCTCAACATGGAGATGAATTGTGGAAATCGGATCCTAATGCTTGTTGTAATATTCGGAAGGTTGAGCCGTTGACACGTATTTTATCCCAGTATGATGCATGGATAACCGGTATTCGGAGAGATCAGGCGCCGACACGTGCAAATTCCAAGAAGGTTGAGTATGATGCCAAGTTTGGTCTTATGAAGTTCAATCCGATCGCCCACTGGACTTCAGAGGATGTATGGGAGTATATTCGTGCCAATAATGTCGTATATAACCCGCTGCATGATCAGAATTACCCGAGTATCGGTTGTGAGTATTGCACACGTCAAGTTATGGCAGGAGAAGATCCACGTGCGGGACGCTGGTCTGGAAATGAAAAAACGGAATGTGGTCTTCATAAATAATTGTGTCAGAGTAAGTTAAGGATTTTATAATGCACTGAATTCATTCTTGATGTTATAAAAAATGGTGAAACAGGGAGCTGACAAGATGACTTCGATTCTGCCTCATGGAGGTGCGCTGATTCAGCGTGTCGTACAAGGAGAGGAACGGGAACAATTATTACGAGAGAGTGAGAAACTTTCCTCTTTACGTATTAACAGCTGGACAATTTCGGATTTGGATCTCATTGGTGTAGGTGCATTTTCACCGCTTCAAGGTTTTATGAATGAAGAAGACTATCTTTCAGTTATATCTCGCATGCGTCTTGCAGACGGAACAGTCTGGAGCATACCAATTACCCTGGCTGTAGATGAGCATCAGGCTGCATCACTCCAGATCGGTGAGACTGTTGCACTTATTGGCGATGATGATGGAATAACCTATGGATTGCTGGAAGTGAAGAGCATATACAAAGTAGATCAGGGTGAAGAAGCACGTCGTGTCTTCAAAACGGATGATCCAGAACACCCGGGTGTGAAGAAACTGCTGGAACGACCTGCAACATATGTAGGAGGTCCAATTCAAGTGCTTAACCGCCCCAAACCGGCCAAGTTCGAACAGTTCTATTATGACCCTGCTGAGACACGGAAAACCTTCGAGGAGAAGGGCTGGAAGACCGTTGTTGGTTTCCAGACGCGTAACCCGGTCCATCGTGCCCATGAGTACATTCAGAAGAGTGCAATGGAGATTGTGGACGCACTATTCTTAAATCCGCTTGTAGGTGAAACGAAGTCTGATGACGTGCCTGCTGATGTACGAATGAAGAGTTATCTGGTTTTGCTCGAGAACTATTATCCGGCTGATCGTGCGTTCCTCGGCGTATTCCCGGCGGCTATGAGGTATGCTGGTCCAAGAGAGGCCATTTTCCACGCGATGGTACGTAAAAATTATGGTTGTACCCACTTTATTGTAGGCCGTGACCATGCAGGTGTGGGTGACTACTACGGAACGTATGAAGCGCAGGAGATATTTACTAACTTCTCACCGGAAGAACTCGGTATCACGCCATTGTTCTTTGAACATAGTTTTTTCTGCACCAAATGTGGCAACATGGCATCAAGCAAAACCTGCCCGCATGATAAAGAACACCATATGGCTTTGTCTGGCACCAAAGTACGTGGCTTGCTAAGAGATGGCCAATGCCCTCCACCTGAATTTACGCGCCCTGAGGTTGCTGAGGTGCTGATTGAAGGAATGGCAGAGCAAGTCCGCTCCTGACGGTATATTTGTCCATCTTGTCCCATATAGATGATTAGAGTCATTTATAGGGACGAGGTGGTTTTTTTTATGCGTAAAAATATGGGGAAGCACTTTGTGATCTGGATTAGGTTACGAACCATGAAGAGGGTCATGTTAAGCCTCTGTTTGCTTACGATGTTTGTGGCAGTCGTGACGTATGAGTTGCCTTCTACCAAAATGTCAGGTTACTGGGGGCTGCCATTAGCGGGAAAAGTCATAGCCATTGATGCAGGACATGGTGGGCCCGATGGGGGAGCGGTGAGTAAGCAGGGAGTCATCGAGAAAGATATTAATTTATCCATTGCGCTGTATGTACGAGATTATCTGCAGCAAGCAGGGGCCTTGGTTGTGATGACGCGAGAAATAGACACCGATCTGGCTGCTACAGACACCAAGGGTTACTCCAAACGCAAAACGGAAGACCTGAAACAAAGAGTAAGAAGAATCGAAGATAAGCAGGCAGATCTCTTTATCAGCATTCATATGAACAGTGTTCCTTCGAACCGCTGGAGTGGTGCTCAAGTTTTTTATACACCTAATCATCCTGATAATGAAGGGTTGGCCAATCTGCTTCAGCAAGAGATGATTCGTAATTTGGAAAATACAGATCGAATTGCGAAAACGGTAAATACCGTTTATTTGCTCCAGGCGTTAAAAATTCCCTCGGCACTAGTAGAGGTCGGTTTCCTTTCTCACCCGGAAGAAGCGCGTCTGCTTGCTGATGAGACCTATCAGCGCAAAGTGGCTGCATCCATCTATAACGGGATTCTCCGTTATTCTTCAGGAGAACGTCCTAAAAGTTAGTCACAATGAGAAATGTAATGATATAATTGGATCAGCATACCTAATTACATGCCAATAGATAAAGCTGAGGTGCTGTCTGATGTTATCAAAAGAACAGATACTTGAACTATTGCAGCCATTGCAGGAACCGCAATTGGGCTTAAGTTTGACTGAACTGCAGTGGGTCCGTGATGTCATGATTAAAGAAAATCATGTTGCTCTTACTATGGTGACGCTGGAGAACCGCACAGAGGATACAACTGCTCTAAGCGATGCCGCGCGCAACCTGTTGTCCCAACACGGAGTGAATGATGTACATATTCGACTGCGTGCAGCGTCAGAACATGAGCGTGAGAGCCTCAACATAGGACAAGCGGATCATGAGGAAGACCAGGACGAAGTGCTTGTCAAAGGCCATGCAGCAGGGCTGGACGGACATGAGTTGTTAAGTCCTGAATCTGGCGTACGTTTTATTGCTGTTGCTAGTGGTAAAGGCGGCGTCGGCAAATCGACGGTAACCGTTAATTTGGCAGCGGCTCTGGCACGTCAAGGCAAGAAGGTTGGCTTGATTGATGCAGATATATACGGCTTCAGTGTACCTGATATGATGGGCATTGAGGAATACCCAGTCGTTGAAGACGGGGTTATTCAACCCGTTGAGCGTTTTGGCGTAAAAGTGATGTCGATGGGATTCTTTATTCGAGAGAATAACCCGGTGATCTGGCGTGGACCTATGTTGGGGCGGATGTTGCGTCAATTCTTTACCGATGTAAACTGGGGAGAGTTGGATTATATGCTGCTTGATTTGCCTCCGGGTACGGGGGACGTCGCACTAGACGTGCATCAGATGCTGCCTCACAGCAAAGAAATCATCGTGACAACACCGCATGCAACCGCTGCTTTTGTAGCTGCACGTGCAGGTGCCATGGCCATTCAGACGGAACATGAGCTGCTTGGTGTCGTAGAGAATATGGCTTATTATGAATGCAGCAAATGCGGAGAGAAAGATTATGTATTTGGCCGAGGCGGTGGGGGTACTCTTGCCGAGAGTCTTCATACAGAACTGCTTGCGCAGATTCCACTGGGAGCGCCGGATAATCATATTTCGGAGCCGGATTTTTCCCCATCCGTGTACAAAGCAGATTCAAGCATCGGTGCGATCTATGACGAGGTTGCCCAGTCTGTTGATGCCAAGTTTTAAATATTCTAAGGATGTAAAATATATAAAAAGCCCACATCAATGGATGCGGGCTTTTTTTCAACATGTGATAACTTTTTAACTTTAAAGTATAGCGACTTATGATCCTCCATTACTTCCGTCGCCACTACTGTTACCATCACTACTACCGTCACCACTTCCGCCATCTCCACTATCCTTGCTTTGGCCGTCCTGTTTGCCGCCTTGTTCAGTTTTGGGTTGCAACTCATCCTGGACTACCTTCTTAAGCAAAGTCAGTACTTCCATCCGGAATAAAGGATTTTGCATGACTTCCTGCATAACGGTCATCGTTTGTTTACGATACTCTGGTGTCTTGGTCATATCCATGAACATCTTGGATACTTCAGGAGATTTCATGACATCTCCAATGGATTTTTGATACGTTGGATCTTTGATTAGCTGCATATGCAGCTGCTTGCTTTGAGAGTTAATTACTTTGGCGAATTCACCTGCAAATTGTGGATCCGTCATAATTTTCTCGAATTCCTTCTGGTATTCAGGAGCTGTGATGGTATCTTTTACGGCTATACGTATTTGTTCTGAAGATTGCATAGGCATTAACATTTTCATACCCACTGTCCCAGATCCACCGCCAGAAGCTCCGCTTTGGCCAGAAGCGCCGCCTTCGCCACCACCAGAAGAACTTTGTCCGGTGAGAGCTTCCTCGACCGCCTTTTTGCCTTCGTCACTTTTGAGAATATCCACGACCATCGTTTTCATCTCTTTATAACCGCCCTGAGGAGGCGAATAATTCTGATCTGAGCCACAGCCGGCGAGCATGACGGATAGTCCAAGTACGACACAGCATAACTGCCACAAAGGCCGTTTCATGTGCACAACCCCTCCTTGATTAGATACTGGATGTAGTATGTGATGGGAAACCGCTAAATATGTTGAATGATGATGGTTTTTTGCTGTGAAGGTTGGTAAAATAAACTCTCGGGGGTGGAAAACATTTGAATTTACGTAAATGGTTTTTCCTATTTTGGTCAGCTTTGCTTATTGGGGCTGCGGGATCATTAATGACGGGTCTAATTATGATGTTGGTTAATGGAGAAAAAACGAATGGAATGACCGATTTTTTATTTTATCTCCTGATCTTGTTTGGTTCAGGTATTATGATTAGCGTGTATTCGCAAATGGGTTTTTTCGCATACTTGATATTGAACTATATGGGCAAAGGTGTGTTTTCGAAACGCAGTTGGCAAATTGTACAGATTGTTCTAACCGTGTTGGCATTGCTTGATGTCATGTTTTTACGTTTGTTTATTGGTGGGGAACGAGAACGGCTATCCGATATTGTGCTTGGAGTCATTATTTTGGCAGCTGGTATTGTTACCGCTTACGTAAAGGTGAAACAGACACATATTTCGGCGTTGGTACCTACACTCTTTTTCATGGTGGCTGTTACCGTAGTGGAAACGATCGGTGTCTTACGAATTGATGTAAATGCGGCTACCATCTTTATTGTGGTTCCACTGTTAATCTGTAATGCATACCAAATGTTGATATTGCACAGGCTGGTAGATGGGTCCGTAGAGCAGCGGGTGAGTGGAAAGACCGAGATACAAGAAAGTCATGCGTAGAGATTATTTAAAAAACGCTAAAAAGAGCTAACCTGGTTAGCTCTTTTCATTTATGGTGCTTCAGCGCCTTTTACAGGACAGGGGGATGGTTCGGAAGGCGAGTATACAGTTTGCACTAGCAATACTGTTTTAATTAACGTTTACTGTGCACTGGCTTGATCGCGAACTTCCGTACCTTTGACACTTGAATGGTTAAGCAGTTCTGAGACCGTCACGAACTCATATCCTTGATTTTTTAACTTGTCGATTATGACGGGTAATGCTTCATGCGTTTGTTTTGAGGAATCACTGGCGTGCAGCAGCACGATGTCACCCGGATGCGCTTTACTAACTACACGATCAACAATGGTCTGTACACCAGGGTTCTTCCAATCCTGCGAATCGGTGTCCCATTGGACTACTTGATAATTCAAACTGTTGGCAACTTGGAGAACACGTTTGTCAAAGTCGCCATTAGGCAGGCGTAGCAATTTCGGTTCTTTTCCTGTTAAATCGGTTAAAATGCTATGAGCAGTCGAAATTTCCTTACGGATTTCCTCTTCAGTCAGACTGCTGTAATTATCATGCTTGTGACCATGACTGCCGATTTCGTATCCTGCGTCTTTGATGGCTGTTACAATCTCGGGGTGTGTCTTACTCCAGGGGGAGGACAAGAAGAACGTTGCCTTCTGTACTTTATTATCTTGGAGGACCTTCAGAATAGGCTCTGTCCTTTTATCTCCCCAGCTAATGTCAAAAGTGAGTGCAATAACCTTCTTCTCGGTTGGAACGCTGTATACGGCGGATGGTGCATCCTCCGAGAATACAGAAATATTGCCGCTCTCCAGATAAATAATCCCGATAGCAAAGACGGCAGCAACCAGCACAATCAGGAAACGTTTGATCTTTTTGCCGCTAAATACATAGAACGAGTTCATTTCAATAAGCGCCCCTCTCCCATAAGAAATGCTTGTTTACTCTCCAATGTATGCTCGTACCTCGCAGTTATTCGTATCAGACGTTTGTTTGTCCAACATCTTGGTTTCACAGGAGGAAATAATGTTAAAATTCAGTACATTTCTTAGAGCTTTAGGTTCCATTCGTGGTGCATTAATATGGTCGATCGTATTGTTTGTTGTTGGAATAGGCACGGGATGGGTGAGTACAGGAACACTTGAGGATATATTGTTGAATCAAATCGGGGGACTAAGGGAGGTTAGTGAGCGGCTGGAGCAGGGGGACAATGTGCAATGGAACTTCTTCCTCTTTATCTTTTTCAATAATGCCATCAAAAGTGTACTCGTGATCTATGCTGGTATCTTCTTTGGCATTCTGCCTGTCGTTTTCCTGTTGATCAATGGTATGGTTATCGGTTTTCTGGTACACACCACAATGAACTATGGGGCCAGCTTCTTTGATATTGTTGTGAAAGGACTTCTTCCACATGGCATTATTGAAATTCCGGTAATTATTATCGCATGCGCATTTGGTCTAAGATTTGGTGGATTGGTTCTCAAAAGTCTTGGTCAATTTGGCAGGGGGGAACGAAATACGATTGGCAGCCAATGGAATGCGTTTATGCGCACAACGGTAACTGCATCCTTCTGGATTGTTATTTTGCTTTTTGTTGCAGCGATTATCGAAAGTACACTTACCTACAGCTTGGTGCGAGGATAAATTTGTATGGGATGACATTCATAAATTTTCAGAAAGTTGACCATAACAATAAAACGGGTTTCAGTAGCAACCACAAAAGGAGAAACAAAGATGATCCTAGGTTTGCTACTAAACCGGCGCTGTCCGATATATAGCCTGAATTAAAGGGGCTCGAATATGACATACACTGGGACACGCCATTATCCATATGCAGAAAAAGGAGAACTCTAATGCTGGGTATGCTGTTTAACGAGAAGGAATGCAAGGAATTGGATTATGTACTGCGCAAAGAGCTCGATGAAATGTTGTTCGACTTAAGTGACAACCGTCTTGATCAAGAAATTAAATACGCCATAGCTAGTCGCTACAAGACTGTGTTCCGTATGTATGCACGCTTTGCGCCACCCAAAGAGCTATCCAAATATGCTAGAGGCGGCAAATTGAAAAAATCCAAGCCATAATGATGTGCTCAGTGGGATGCTTAAGTTCACCATATAACAGAGGTGCGGCCCGTAAAGCCAGCGCTGTACCTCTGACACCATGAATTAGTAATAGGTAGAATGGGCGCTTTTAAAAAGATATGAAACAATTTGTCGAAAAAGGGTTGACCTTTTTTGTTCAATATGATAAATTAATTTTCGTTCCTTTTTTAAGGAAAAGTTAACCGAAACAAGCGCTAAAACAAAGCGATTGAAAATAAATCGAAAAAAAGTGCTTGCAAAGGAAACTTAAACATGATATATTATAAAAGTCGCCGCTGAAAATACGGTGACGAGGAAAAACGAAACAAATTGAATGTTTGATCTTTGAAAACTGAACAACGAGTGAGTAACGATCTTGCTTGCAAGATCGACGCTGAGAAATCGGTACAAGCCTTCGGGCTGTATGATTTGGAAGCAAAATAAATGAGATTTTTAATCTCGTCAGTTTCAAAATGAGCTTATCGCTCTTTTCAATACTTTATTGGAGAGTTTGATCCTGGCTCAGGACGAACGCTGGCGGCATGCCTAATACATGCAAGTCGAGCGGACTTGAAGAGAAGCTTGCTTCTCTGATGGTTAGCGGCGGACGGGTGAGTAACACGTAGGCAACCTGCCCTCAAGCTTGGGACAACTACCGGAAACGGTAGCTAATACCGAATAGTTGTTTTCTTCTCCTGAAGAGAACTGGAAAGACGGAGCAATCTGTCACTTGGGGATGGGCCTGCGGCGCATTAGCTAGTTGGTGGGGTAACGGCTCACCAAGGCGACGATGCGTAGCCGACCTGAGAGGGTGATCGGCCACACTGGGACTGAGACACGGCCCAGACTCCTACGGGAGGCAGCAGTAGGGAATCTTCCGCAATGGGCGAAAGCCTGACGGAGCAATGCCGCGTGAGTGATGAAGGTTTTCGGATCGTAAAGCTCTGTTGCCAGGGAAGAACGCTTGGGAGAGTAACTGCTCTCAAGGTGACGGTACCTGAGAAGAAAGCCCCGGCTAACTACGTGCCAGCAGCCGCGGTAATACGTAGGGGGCAAGCGTTGTCCGGAATTATTGGGCGTAAAGCGCGCGCAGGCGGTCATTTAAGTCTGGTGTTTAATCCCGGGGCTCAACCCCGGATCGCACTGGAAACTGGGTGACTTGAGTGCAGAAGAGGAGAGTGGAATTCCACGTGTAGCGGTGAAATGCGTAGATATGTGGAGGAACACCAGTGGCGAAGGCGACTCTCTGGGCTGTAACTGACGCTGAGGCGCGAAAGCGTGGGGAGCAAACAGGATTAGATACCCTGGTAGTCCACGCCGTAAACGATGAGTGCTAGGTGTTAGGGGTTTCGATACCCTTGGTGCCGAAGTTAACACATTAAGCACTCCGCCTGGGGAGTACGGTCGCAAGACTGAAACTCAAAGGAATTGACGGGGACCCGCACAAGCAGTGGAGTATGTGGTTTAATTCGAAGCAACGCGAAGAACCTTACCAGGTCTTGACATCCCTCTGACCGGTACAGAGATGTACCTTTCCTTCGGGACAGAGGAGACAGGTGGTGCATGGTTGTCGTCAGCTCGTGTCGTGAGATGTTGGGTTAAGTCCCGCAACGAGCGCAACCCTTGATCTTAGTTGCCAGCACTTCGGGTGGGCACTCTAAGGTGACTGCCGGTGACAAACCGGAGGAAGGTGGGGATGACGTCAAATCATCATGCCCCTTATGACCTGGGCTACACACGTACTACAATGGCCGGTACAACGGGCTGTGAAGCCGCGAGGTGGAACGAATCCTAAAAAGCCGGTCTCAGTTCGGATTGCAGGCTGCAACTCGCCTGCATGAAGTCGGAATTGCTAGTAATCGCGGATCAGCATGCCGCGGTGAATACGTTCCCGGGTCTTGTACACACCGCCCGTCACACCACGAGAGTTTATAACACCCGAAGTCGGTGGGGTAACCGCAAGGAGCCAGCCGCCGAAGGTGGGATAGATGATTGGGGTGAAGTCGTAACAAGGTAGCCGTATCGGAAGGTGCGGCTGGATCACCTCCTTTCTATGGAGAATCGTTTCCTGTAACGGAAACATTCAAATACAAAATCTAGTCAGGTCGGCTAGTTACTCACTCGTTGCTCAGTTTTGAGAGCTCAAACTCTCAAACGTTTGGTGGCGATAGCGAAGGGGTTCCACACGTTCCCATCCCGAACACGACCGTTAAGCCCTTCAGCGTCGATGGTACTTGGACCGCAGGGTCCTGGGAGAGTAGAACGCCGCCAAGCGTAAACCCATTACGGGTTTCAATATGATATATAATGTGGGCCCTTAGCTCAGTTGGTTAGAGCGCACCTCTGATAAGGGTGAGGCCGGTGGTTCGAGTCCACCAGGGCCCACCATGTATACCTTAAAATCTAATATGGGGCCATAGCTCAGCTGGGAGAGCGCCTGCCTTGCAAGCAGGAGGTCAGCGGTTCGATCCCGCTTGGCTCCACCAACAAGATTTTACAAGCTTGTTCTTTGAAAACTAGATATCGAAACGAAATTTTGCGATTTAGAACATTCCTTTTTAAGCTGAACTTGTGTTAAACAAGTTTCAATAAATAGTGAAAACTGCATTGCGATGGGTTCGAATGGGAGCGACTTTTGGCTTTGCGTAAGCAAAACAAGGGAAGCGAGCAGTCGAAACCGGAGCAATTATGGTTAAGCTACTAAGAGCACACGGAGGATGCCTAGGCGCTAGGAGCCGATGAAGGACGTGGCGAACAACGAAACTGCCTCGGGGAGCTGTAAGCAAGCTTTGATCCGGGGGTGTCCGAATGGGGAAACCCAGCTGGGGTAATTTCCAGTTACTCATAACTGAATACATAGGTTGTGTAGAGGCATACCAGGGGAACTGAAACATCTAAGTACCCTGAGGAAGAGAAAACAATAGTGATTCCGTCAGTAGCGGCGAGCGAACGCGGAGAAGCCCAAACCAGAGAGCTTGCTCTTTGGGGTTGTGGGACATCTCACATGGAGTTACAAAGGAACCGGTTAAACGAAGAGGTCTGGAAAGGCCCGCCAAAGAAGGTAAAAGCCCTGTAGTTGAAAGTCTGTTCTCTCCGAGATGTATCCCGAGTAGTGCGGGGCACGTGAAACCCCGTATGAATCCGGCAGGACCATCTGCCAAGGCTAAATACTTCCTAGCGACCGATAGTGAAGCAGTACCGTGAGGGAAAGGTGAAAAGCACCCCGGAAGGGGAGTGAAATAGAACCTGAAACCGTGTGCTTACAAAAAGTCAGAGCCCGTTTTAGGGGTGATGGCGTGCCTTTTGTAGAATGAACCGGCGAGTTACGTTCCCGTGCAAGGTTAAGGTGAAGAGCCGGAGCCGCAGCGAAAGCGAGTCTGAATAGGGCGACATAGTACGTGGACGTAGACCCGAAACCGGGTGATCTACCCCTGTCCAGGGTGAAGGTGCGGTAACACGCACTGGAGGCCCGAACCCACGCACGTTGAAAAGTGCGGGGATGAGGTGGGGGTAGCGGAGAAATTCCAATCGAACTCGGAGATAGCTGGTTCTCCCCGAAATAGCTTTAGGGCTAGCCTCGGAAAACAGAGTCGTGGAGGTAGAGCACTGATTGGGTGCGGGGCCCGCAAGGGTTACCAAGCTCAGTCAAACTCCGAATGCCATAGACTTACTTCCGGGAGTCAGACAGTGAGTGCTAAGATCCATTGTCAAAAGGGAAACAGCCCAGACCATCAGCTAAGGTCCCCAAGTGTGTGTTAAGTGGGAAAGGATGTGGAGTTGCACAGACAACCAGGATGTTGGCTTAGAAGCAGCCACCATTGAAAGAGTGCGTAATAGCTCACTGGTCGAGTGACTCTGCGCCGAAAATGTAACGGGGCTAAACACACCACCGAAGCTATGGCTTGATGCTTTGCATCAGGGGTAGGGGAGCGTTGTATAAGGGTTGAAGGTGTACCGTAAGGAGCGCTGGACATTATACAAGTGAGAATGCCGGTATGAGTAACGAAAAGATCAGTGAGAATCTGATCCGCCGAAAGCCTAAGGGTTCCTGAGGAAGGCTCGTCCGCTCAGGGTAAGTCGGGACCTAAGGCGAGGCCGAAAGGCGTAGTCGAAGGACAACAGGTCGAAATTCCTGTACCACCGTAAGCCGTTATGAGCAATGGGGGGACGCAGCAGGGTAGTGACGCGGACTGATGGATGTCCGTCTAAGCAGTGAGGCTGATGTGTAGGCAAATCCGCACATCGTAAGGCTGGGCTGTAATGGGGAGCGAAAATTATAGTAGCGAAGGTCATGATCTCACACTGCCAAGAAAAGCCTCTAGCCAGGTGATGGTGCCCGTACCGCAAACCGACACAGGTAGGCGAGAAGAGAATTCTAAGGCGCGCGGAAGAACTCTCGTTAAGGAACTCGGCAAAATGACCCCGTAACTTCGGGAGAAGGGGTGCCCCGGTAGTGTGAATAGCACGAGGGGGCCGCAGTGAAAAGGCCCAAGCGACTGTTTAGCAAAAACACAGGTCTGTGCGAAGCCGTAAGGCGAAGTATACGGGCTGACGCCTGCCCGGTGCTGGAAGGTTAAGGGGAGCGGTTAGGAGCAATCCGAAGCTGTGAACCGAAGCCCCAGTAAACGGCGGCCGTAACTATAACGGTCCTAAGGTAGCGAAATTCCTTGTCAGGTAAATTCTGACCCGCACGAATGGCGTAACGACTTGGGCGCTGTCTCAACGAGAGATCCGGTGAAATTTTAATACCTGTGAAGATGCAGGTTACCCGCGACAAGACGGAAAGACCCCATGGAGCTTTACTGCAGCTTGATATTGAATTTGGGTACGATCTGTACAGGATAGGTGGGAGCCTTTGAAGCAGGAGCGCAAGCTTCTGTGGAGGCACCGTTGGGATACCACCCTGATCGTATCTAGGTTCTAACCTGGTACCGTAATCCGGTGCGGGGACAGTGTCAGGTGGGCAGTTTGACTGGGGCGGTCGCCTCCTAAAGAGTAACGGAGGCGCCCAAAGGTTCCCTCAGAATGGTTGGAAATCATTCGAAGAGTGCAAAGGCATAAGGGAGCTTGACTGCGAGACCTACAAGTCGAGCAGGGACGAAAGTCGGGCTTAGTGATCCGGTGGTACCGCATGGAAGGGCCATCGCTCAACGGATAAAAGCTACCCTGGGGATAACAGGCTTATCTCCCCCAAGAGTCCACATCGACGGGGAGGTTTGGCACCTCGATGTCGGCTCATCGCATCCTGGGGCTGAAGTAGGTCCCAAGGGTTGGGCTGTTCGCCCATTAAAGCGGTACGCGAGCTGGGTTCAGAACGTCGTGAGACAGTTC
This sequence comes from Paenibacillus sp. BIC5C1, assembly GCF_032399705.1. Lineage (NCBI taxonomy): Bacteria > Bacillati > Bacillota > Bacilli > Caryophanales > Paenibacillaceae > Paenibacillus > Paenibacillus sp. BIC5C1. The sequence goes on along the minus strand of NZ_CP135922.1, from coordinate 6,188,264 downwards.
GGTCCCTATCTGTCGTGGGCGTAGGAAATTTGAGAGGAGCTGTCCTTAGTACGAGAGGACCGGGATGGACGTACCGCTGGTGTACCAGTTGTTCCGCCAGGAGCACCGCTGGGTAGCTATGTACGGAAGGGATAAGCGCTGAAAGCATCTAAGCGTGAAGCCCCCCTCAAGATGAGATTTCCCAGTATGTAAGACCCCTTGAAGACGACGAGGTAGATAGGCTGGGGGTGGAAGTGCAGCAATGCATGGAGCTGACCAGTACTAATCGGTCGAGGGCTTATCCAAATATGCAGGTTATGAATCGCAAATTCGTTTCGGATCTAGTTTTCAGAGAATAAACTCTGAAATGAAAATCGGTACATCACAGAATGTGTGTATGATTTTCAGTTCCACAATGATTTCAAGAAGCTATGCTTCGACAAATCGCGTTTGGTGGCGATGGCGGAGGGGTTCCACACGTACCCATCCCGAACACGACCGTTAAGCCCTCTAGCGCCGATGGTACTTGGACCGCAGGGTCCTGGGAGAGTAGGACGCCGCCAAGCGAACTCTTTCATCCTACATAGAAAACAGGCTCTGCATGTTAACGTTGTATGATGAATTGCATTTGCACTGCAAATGCATATTATTCCCTGATAGCTCAGTTGGTAGAGCACTCGACTGTTAATCGAGTTGTCACAGGTTCGAGCCCTGTTCGGGGAGCCATTTGCTCTCATAGCTCAGTAGGTAGAGTGCATCCATGGTAAGGATGAGGTCACCGGTTCGATCCCGGTTGAGAGCTTTGGAAATGGGGCCCGTTGGTCAAGGGGTTAAGACACCTCCCTTTCACGGAGGTAACAGGGGTTCGAATCCCCTACGGGTCATAGCTATATTTATTAGCTTAAAAAAGGGATGAGAATCCCGAAGGTTCGTCGGAGGATAAACTTCGTTAGCAATGGCTTCGCAGTCTCGAACGAAGTGAGAGTATCCCCTACGGGTCATAGGATGGAGGCTTAGCTCAGCTGGGAGAGCATCTGCCTTACAAGCAGAGGGTCGGGGGTTCGATCCCCTCAGCCTCCACCACTTAACTTAATGGGGATTAGCCAAGCGGTAAGGCAACGGACTTTGACTCCGTCATGCATAGGTTCAAATCCTATATCCCCAGCCATTTTAGTTTTTAGTTTGAGTCATTAGCTCAGTTGGTAGAGCACCTGACTTTTAATCAGGGTGTCGAAGGTTCGAGCCCTTCATGACTCACCATCATATGCGCGTGTGGCGGAATTGGCAGACGCACTAGACTTAGGATCTAGCGTCTTTGACGTGGGGGTTCAAGTCCCTCCACGCGCATCCTTTATATGCGGAAGTGGCTCAGCGGTAGAGCATCGCCTTGCCAAGGCGAGGGTCGCGGGTTCGATTCCCGTCTTCCGCTCCAATATTTTGCGCCCTTAGCTCAGCTGGATAGAGCGTTTGACTACGAATCAAAAGGCCGGGAGTTCGAATCTCTCAGGGCGCGCCATTATTTTCATAAGTATCGGGATGTAGCTCAGCTTGGTAGAGCACCTGGTTTGGGACCAGGGGGTCGCATGTTCAAATCGTGTCATCCCGATTTTTATTTGCGGGTGTAGTTCAATGGTAGAACTTTAGCCTTCCAAGCTAATAGCGTGGGTTCGATTCCCATCACCCGCTTTATGATTCATTGAAAAGTCTCTGTATATACAGGGACTTTTCTTTTATATATAGAAACAACATCTCATTATAATCCTATCTCCTCTGTATTCGTTTGATAAGTGAAAGAATACCTCGAACCCCTCATTAAATTCTGCTAAAAGAATCAAAAAATTATAAATACACTCTTTAATTTATTGCGTCACTGTGATAAAGTATACAAAAGCTTGCTTTGCCGGTCATGTTTCTTTATGTTTCGTCTGGTTTGTAATAATGGAAATTCTTGCAGATACGAAATCATTCAGGTGCAGCAAACATTCCCAGTCCAACTGTATATTTATGAATAATATAGAATAGATATGAGTTATTCGGGTAATGAAAAGTACGTGAAAAAGGTATCATGCGACAGCATTTGACCATTAATCGAAGCAGAACAAGAAAATGAATAATAAAGCGTGTTTTTATGCTGTAAATCAGGGTAAATCCCCATTTTTACTAGTAGAAAAATAAAGATTTTCGTACCAATTTATTGTATGATGTTATGAAGGTGTCAAATTTACGTGTACGAATGGAACGATCAGATGGGAGGATAAGCATGACTGAAACTATGGTAACCGCCAGCAAAAGCCAATCCAACAACCTGCTTCGGCGAGACGTGCGGTTCCTGGGCAATATACTCGGAGAAGTTCTTGTCCATCAAGGAGGCACGGAGCTTCTAGATATCGTTGAGAAGATTCGGGAAACGAGCAAATCGTTGCGTGCAGAGTTCTTGCCAGAACTTTATGCAGAGTTCAAAACGATGATCCAGGAATTAGACTCGGAAAATCGCCATCAGGTGATTCGAGCTTTTGCGATTTATTTTCAATTAGTTAACATTGCTGAACAAAACCATCGGATCCGGCGTAAACGGGATTATGAACGTTCTGCAGGGGACGCTGTGCAGCCAGGGTCGATTGAAAAAGCAGTACAAGATCTGAAGGAACGCGGACTGTCACACACGGAAGTAGAGGATATTCTAGACGAGTTATCGCTGGAATTGGTGATGACAGCTCATCCAACCGAAGCTATGCGTCGGGTTATACTGGACATCCACAAGCGGATATCTGAAGATGTCATGTCACTTGATAATCCTACGCTGACGTTGCGTGAACGTGAACAGTTGCGGGAGAAGCTGCTGAACGAAGTCATTACACTATGGCAGACTGATGAGCTTCGTGACCGTAAACCGACTGTGCTTGATGAAGTACGGAACGGTATGTATTACTTTCATGAAACGTTGTTCCATGTACTTCCGGATGTATACCAGGAGCTTGAACGCTGCCTGAATAAATTTTATCCTGACCATGACTGGCATGTGCCGACGTATTTGCGGTTCGGTTCCTGGATCGGTGGAGACCGGGATGGAAATCCTTCGGTAACTTCAGATGTAACATGGCAGACACTATTGATGCAGCGTAAGCTCGCTTTACGTGAGTATCAACGGATTATGATTGAACTTATGGGACATCTCAGCTTCAGCACGAACATCATCCACGTATCGGATGAGCTGGTGCAGTCGATTGAGCAAGACCGTAGTTGTGTAACGTTGAAAAAAGTGGATATGTGGCGAAATGAAAAAGAGCCATATCGCATTAAATTGGCATATATGATTGCCAAGCTGAACAATGTCCTGGATGAGAACAAAGTAGGACAGCCTGACCGCTATGACAGCGCTCAAGGACTGATGGATGATCTGATGATTATCGATCGCAGCCTGCGTCATCACTTTGCAGACTATGTAGCAGATACGACCATTCGCAAAATGATTCGTCAAGTGGAGCTGTTCGGATTCCATACAGCTGCTTTGGATGTGCGTCAGCACAGCAAAGAGCATGAAAATGCAATGTCAGAGATTTTGGCCAAGATGAACATCGTAGAAGACTATGCTCGTTTGACTGAAGATGGCAAAATCGATTTGCTGGCTCGTTTGCTGGATGATCCTCGTCCGCTGACTTCCCCTTATCACCAATACACAGAGGGGACCAAAGAGACTCTGGATGTATTCCGTACGATCAAACGTGCTCAGAGCGAGTTTGGGGCCGGTTGTATCACAAGCTACCTGATTAGTATGACCCAAGGAGCAAGTGATCTGCTTGAGGTTATGGTATTTGCCAAAGAAGTAGGTTTGTTCCGCAAAGAACATAACGGTGAAGTGGTATCTACGCTTCAAGCGGTTCCATTGTTTGAAACCATTGATGATCTTCATGCCGCTTCGGAAATTATGGAGAAGCTGTTCAACCTTCCGGTATATCGCGCAAGTGTGAGTGGGCGGAATGAACTGCATGAAATCATGTTGGGATACTCGGACAGCAACAAGGATGGCGGGGTTGTTACAGCCAACTGGGAGCTGCGAGTGGCGATGAATGCTATCACTGCTGTTGGTAATAAACACGGCGTTAAACTGAAGTTCTTCCATGGTAGAGGTGGAGCGCTTGGACGTGGAGGCATGCCTCTCAACCGCAGTATTCTTGCTCAACCACCACACACGATTGGTGGGGGTATCAAGATTACAGAGCAGGGTGAGGTTATCTCTTCCCGCTACTCCCTTCAGGGAATTGCATACCGCAGTCTTGAGCAGGCTACATCGGCTTTGATTACAGCTGCACTAAACGGTTTGGAGCCGCAAGAATCGGCATCAGAGCGTCATTGGGATAGCATCATCAAAGATATTTCTGAAGTATCCCTGACGAAATACCAAGATCTCATTTTCCGTGATCCAGACTTCTTTACTTTCTTCAAGGAATCGACACCGCTGCCTGAGGTTGGGGAACTGAATATTGGTTCACGTCCATCCAAACGGAAAAACAGCGACAAGTTCGAGGACCTGAGAGCGATCCCTTGGGTATTTGCCTGGACTCAAAGTCGTTATTTGCTTCCCGCATGGTATGCGGCAGGAACGGGACTGCAAAGTTACTATCAGGATAAAGAAGAAAATCTGGTTGTCCTGAAAGAAATGTATGAAAACTTCCCATTCTTCCGTACACTAATTGATACGGTGCAGATGGCTATTGCCAAAGCAGACCTGGTTATTGCGAAGGAATACTCGGCCATGACTTCCAATGAGGAAGCACGTGATCGCATCTATGGTCAGATTGAATCTGAATTCAAACTTACCAAAGAGCTGATTCTGAAAATTACCGGAGAAGCTGAAATTCTGGATGATGTACCGGTGATTCAAGAGTCGATCCGACTTCGTAATCCGTATGTCGATCCTTTGTCCTACATGCAGGTCCAACTTCTGAGTGAGCTCAGAGATATGCGTGAGCGTGGCGAGGATGACACAGAGTTGCTGCGTGAAGTGCTGCTTACGATTAACGGCATTGCTGCAGGACTTCGGAATACGGGCTGATCATTAACCTGCTTAACAATATATGAAGTGAATTTTCCAGCCATATAGATAGTAAAAGCTTAATTCTTTCCTCAGCTCGAGTGAGAGATGAAACGGGACTCCTTCGGGAGTTCCCGTTTTTACTGTTTTTGGCGGATATTTTCCGGCACAGTCTTGATTTTTGACCAAAGTTGATTTACGATTTGATTGGTGAATTACAAGTGTGGACGGGTATCAGAAGGCGGAAGACCCATCAGCATGTCTGGGGGAATAAGGGTGGACAATTTGGAGAACAGGCTTGTTAAGCTGGTACTGAAGGGTGACCAGCGAGCCTTTGCAGAAATCGTTGAATTATACAAGGACAAGCTGTTTCATCTGGCATACCGGATGCTGAACAATCGTCATGAAGCCGAAGACGTTGTACAGGAGACGTTTTTACGTGTGTTTCGCAATATGGAGAAGTATGATCCGAACCAGAAGTTCTCAACCTGGATTTATCGGATTGCAACTAATCTGTGTATTGACCGCTTACGGCGGAAGAAACCATCTTACTCACTGGATGCCGAACTGAATGATCAGGAAGGATCTGACGGTTATGCGATGCTTCCAAGTGATGATCGTACACCAGAGAGTGAAGCACTTTTGTCTGAAACACAGACACTAATCCGTGAAGCGATTGACAGTTTGCCGGCCAAGTATAAATCAGTCATGGTTTTGAGATATTTACAGGACTTGTCGCTACAGGAAATCAGTGATGTGACAGGTATGCCCGTAACAACGATTAAGACTCGTGTTCATCGGGGGCGTGATTTTTTGCGTAAAAAACTGGAGTATAAGTTGTAAATGTAAAACGTCTGTATTTTGGGCGAAATTATTTGAAACATATCCGAAACGGATGCGTATGTAATGTATGCAAGTCTTATGCGTGCTTTTTGGCAATGCAAGGACTAAGTGATCTAAGAAAGGATTGGCTCTCATATGGATTGCAACTCGGCCGTCTCTTTAATGCATGAATGTTTGGATGAGTCGTTGTCCCCGGCCCAGAAGGTTGAACTGAAAAGTCACCTTGTGACCTGTCCGGATTGTCGCATGCGCTTTAAAGAGTTGGAACAGACGGAAATGCTACTCTTTGCCATGAAACACTATTCACCGTCTGCCTCGGATGAGCTGACCAATCGAATTATGAATGCTCTGCCCCAGCCCAAGAGACAGCAAGTATGGCTCAAATGGGTCAAAGGACATCCCGCGCTGACGGCGGCAGCCTTCTTTTTGGTCGTGATGCTCTTTAGCGCCTGGAATTTCTGGAATCAGAATAACGAAATGGTCGTTAAGGGAAATAATCTGGACCAGATCGTGATTGAAGGAAACACGGTTATTGTTCCGGAGGGCAAGTCCATTGCTGGCGATCTTACGATAGAGAATGGAACTGCTCAGGTATACGGTGATGTAAATGGCAATCTAACGGTCATCGACGGACAGTTGTATCAGGCTTCAACGGCACATATTTCCGGTCAGGTGAAAAGTATTGATCAGGCGCTGGACTGGTTCTGGTACAAAATAACCAATATGGTAAATGAAGTGGCTTATCGCTAAAACAGGGTAATTTCTTCAATGGTATATACCAAGCAGGGTACCTCCAGATTGCTGGGGTACTCTTTTTTTATCTGATAATTTGTAATTTATGGGATTTGTGTTGTTTATGCGCAGTTTGTGACTCCCGTAACTTGCAACATGAACGTTAACGTTATAACCTAGATACTAAAGAGAACATACTACTACATATAGATAAGCTTTTTGCATAAATCCAAAGAGCGTCTTTCAATCAGCAAAATATAGATCGAAATAATTCTATTCGTCGCTGGTTAGATCAGAGTGCTCGTTTCTGGCCAACTTTTGTACCTGTGAGTGAGTCTGAATGGATTATGCAAATGCGATAAAGGATTAATTAAATCCTAATGGGTTAATATGAGAGCAGGGTTTACTCATCAATGGGGATAGCGGGGGCTGGCTTATGAACTATTTTGCTGACTTAACGTGGAAAGAGTCCATTAAGGACGTTATCGATATATTGATCGTTACCTATATTATGTACAAATTGATTTTGCTTGTGCGGGGTACCCGTGCAGTTCAGCTGCTTAAAGGCATTCTGTTCCTTGTAGTGATCTGGGCACTAAGTACGTGGCTAAACCTTTATACGCTCAAATGGCTGATGAACCAGATGTTTACGTTTGGTGTCGTTGCGGTCTTTATTATCTTCCAACCGGAACTGCGCCGTGGTCTGGAGCAATTGGGTAGAGGTAAACTGTTTGGACGCTCGGCAGCAGCAAGTGATGAAGAATTAACGGTTTTAATTGGTGAGATTATTAAGTCCGTAAATTATTTGTCACGACGTAAAATTGGTGCACTGGTTGTATTTGAACGAGAAACAGGTCTGAACGATTACACGGAGTCCGGCATTCAGATGCAATCTCTGGTCAGCTCAGAGCTGATGATTAACATTTTTATTCCGAATACACCGCTCCATGATGGAGCCGTCATTATACAGGGCAAACAGATTTCGGCGGCAGCCTGTTATTTGCCTTTGTCCGAGAATCCGTTTATTAGCAAAGAGCTAGGAACGCGTCACCGTGCAGCAATTGGGATTACCGAGGTTGCAGATGCGATCTGTTTGGTTGTTTCGGAGGAGACGGGACAAGTGTCGCTTGCGATGAATGGACAGGTTGTTCGTGATATTAAGGAAGAATCGTTGATTGCCAAACTGTACGAAGAACTGCGTCCAACATCCAATCTAACTAAAAAGAATGGTTGGACTACCTTCTGGAAACGGAAGGGGGGACGTAAAAATGGATAAATGGTTCAATAACAACAATTTTGCCAAGATTCTCGCTTTGGCGGTGAGTTTGTTGCTCTGGTTCATGATACATCTGGATGAAGTACCAACTACGCCAACGATTACGACAGGGACAACTAATAAAGTTGTGGAGCGTACTGTGCCTGTTCAGCCTTATGGACTCGACAGTAACTCCTATGTACTTACTTCATTAAGTACGGATGAGGTACGTCTGGAGATTAAAGGGCAGCGTTCGATGTTAACTTCGATTTTTACGAATGATGATTATAAGGTGCTAGTGGATCTTAGTCAGGTGAAAGATGGGTCCAATACGTTACCGCTAGTACCCGATCTGCCTTCTGGGGTTGAGGTAGTCAGCATGGAGCCTTCCATGGTTACGGTCAACGTGGAGAAATTGGGCACAAAATCCTTCAATGTGAATATTGTACCCGAAGGAGAACCATCAACCGGATATAACGCTGGAACGCCCGTTGTTGAACCTTCAGGTCCAGTTAAGGTAACTCTGCCGGAAGGGCAACTTGACGCCGTAGAGAAGGTTCAGGGCAGTGTGAGCGTGAAGGATGCGAAGGATGACGTAACGCAGAAAAAAGTGAAGCTTCAGGCATATGATGCGGAAGGTAAGGTCATTGAAAATGCGATTGTTACTCCAGAAACCGTTGAAGTTCGTATTCCAGTCAGTCAGCCCTATACAACTGTGCCCTTAAGAATCAAATATTCGGGACAGCTGCCAGAGGGAATGGTGCTCTCCACGGTTGAGCCAAGCGTGAAAGAAGTCTCGGTTTACGGAACAGAAGATGCGCTTGCGGGTATACAGTCCTACGACCAAGTAACCCTTGATCTTACACAGTTCAATGAGGCAGGAACGTCGACAGTTAACGTGGACTTGACGCCGCCTCCCGGTTTTGAGAAAATCGAGCCTAGTTCGATTCAGCTTAAGGTGACGGTATCGCCTTACGATGAGCTTCAGGAGACGACCAAAGTATTTCCGAACGTACCCATTACGCTTACTGACGCGGGGAACGGGCTGGAAGGGACACTGGTTACTCCCAAAAGTGGTGGCTTGAATATTACGCTTAGGGGTTCTTCAACGATGCTTGAAGGTCTAAGTAGCGATGATATCAAGCTGACTGCGGATCTTGCTGGACTTGCAGTAGGTACGCATGAAATAAAGCTTGAGGCTGACCTGCCTCGTTTTGCCAAACTGGATGAATCATCAGTTGATCTTAGCGCTACCGTCAAAATTAGCGAAAAGGCTGATGATACGACGGTTGCTCCAGGCGAGGATCCGAATGATGAAGGAACGCTGGGGCCTGACCCTTCACCAGCCGAAGTCGAGAATGGAGATACCGAAACTGCTCCTGGAGAAGAAGAAACAGAATCGAATACGGACAATCAGGAGCAGAGCCAGCAGGGGAATACCAGTCGAGGTAACTCCAATAACAGCGGTAGCAGTAATAGTGGCTCCAATCCGTAAAAGAAAATGTTCAGATCAGAATTTTAAAAATAACGTTTATGCTCTTATATGATGCGAATAGAAGGAGTTAGATCATGGGGAAATATTTTGGTACAGATGGCGTAAGAGGTGTTGCCAATAAAGAGTTAACGGCGGAGCTGGCTTACAGCATCGGACGTTGTGGTGGTTATGTGCTCGCAGGTGGTGTGGAAAGACCAAAAGTGGTTATCGGTATGGATACCCGAATCTCGGGACTTATGCTGGAATCCGCACTGGTTGCAGGTTTGCTGTCCATTGGCGCCGATGTAATTCGTCTGGGTGTTGTATCCACTCCTGGAGTGGCGTATATTGCTCGTCTGCTGAAAGCCGATGCAGGGGTAATGATCTCGGCTTCCCACAATCCAGTTGAGGATAATGGAATTAAATTTTTCGGGGGAGATGGCTTCAAGCTGTCCGATGAGACGGAGAACCGGATCGAAGAACTGATGGATGCAGAAACGGATCAATTGCCGCGTCCTGTAGGTGGTGGTTTGGGGACCGTTACTGTGGATGAAGAATCCCGTTATCGCTATTTGGACTACCTGAAAACAACGGTAAACGAATCGTTCTCAGGACTCAAAATTGTTTTGGACTGTGCTAACGGAGCAGCTTATGAGCTGGCACCCAAATTGTTCAGAGAACTTGGTGCAGAAGTCATTGCCATTGGCGCTGAGCCTAACGGCCTGAATATCAATGAGCAATGTGGATCAACTCATCCGGAGCATTTGAAACAAGAGGTGCTGAAACATAATGCGGATCTGGGCCTTGCTTTTGACGGGGATGCGGATCGTCTAATTGCTATTGATGAGACAGGAGCTGAGGTTGATGGTGACTTCATTCTGTGCATCTGTGGTGATGCGATGAATCGTGCAGGCAAGCTGAAAGACAGTACCGTGGTATCTACCGTAATGAGTAACATCGGATTCTACAAAGCAACGGAGAAACTGGCACTGAAAACAGCAAAGACTGCTGTGGGTGACCGCTATGTCATGGAAGAAATGCGCCGTGGGGGTTATAACCTGGGTGGAGAGCAATCCGGTCATGTTATTTTCCTGGATTACAACACAACAGGCGACGGCATGCTGACAGCGATTCAGCTTGTGGACACGATGAAGGCTTCCGGTAAAAAACTGAGTGAACTTAAGGCGCTGATGACCCAGTACCCACAAGTATTGGTGAACGTGCGTGTTGAAGATAAGAGCAAATACGAGGGCAATTCTGCGATTGAGCAAGCTATTGCTACAGTGGAGCAGCATCTGGGCGATAATGGACGTGTACTTGTTCGTGCGTCCGGAACCGAATCCCTGATCCGCGTTATGGCGGAAGGACCAGATAAGGATGAACTTGAACAATTCGTATCTCAAATTGCAGATGTTGTGCAAAAAGAACTGGTATAGGACCTGATCTATAGGCCTTCCAAACACGGTTGTTTCAAGGGAATCACTGTCTCATAAGGTTTAATCTAACAGGGTTTATGCCATACAAACCCATATTCCTACGTCCCGGCCTAGTGAGACCATGGGTCTGTTTATCCGGTCGGGATTGTGGGTAAATATGCCGAAATTGTCACAGGTACTTTGCTCCATTGCAAAATGAACCTGACGTGCATATAATGAGTGGAGTCGTCATTCAGACACAGAAAGTGAGGATCGTAAGGTACTAGTTACACAAGCGCCAGAGCTTGAAGTTGCGCGGGAAGGATTTTGATCGGTATGAATCTTGAAATAATGAAGATGCTACTGAGCAAGATCGACGGCAATCAAGCTGACGAGGTGGAGGTGTTCGGATTGTTCGGCGGGGACCTCCCGGTGATGCACCAGAGCCGTGAACCGGATTGCGGAAAATGGATGGGTGACTGTCCACACAACGCGCCGGTAGGTGCAAGATTCAACTAAAATTCAAATGAATGTGCGCGAAGAGCGTGAACAGTGCGCGGACGGGAAAATGATGTACATTCATGATTGCATCTAATAACAGCTTATGACTGCGGAGCGGCAAGAGGCTGCTCTGATCATTGATAATTGAATAATTGAAAGTTTTCATGATACGTTAGGCAATCATTTTCATTTTTTCGATATGCCGTGCCAGCCTGTTTCTCTTCGTGACACAGTATTCATATACAATCGGAGGAAATAAACTATGTGCGGTATTGTTGGATATATTGGTAATAAGAACACTCAATCGGTATTGGTCGAAGGATTGAAGAAACTCGAGTATCGTGGTTATGATTCTGCAGGTATCGCGGTATTTACACCAGAAGGTCTGCAAATCACGAAAGCTCTTGGTCGTCTTGCGAACCTTGAAGCTAAGCTGGATGGTGCACCACTGGTAGGTAATGCCGGAATCGGACACACACGTTGGGCTACTCATGGTAAACCATCGGATGAGAACTCTCATCCACACACGGATGGAAGCCAGAAGTTCTCTGTTGTGCATAACGGTATTATTGAGAACTACCTGGATCTGAAGGACGAATTGATGGCTCAAGGTCACACGTTCACTTCCGAGACAGATACTGAGGTTATTTCTCACCTGATCGCACGTGAATACAATGGTGATATCGTTAAAACGGTGCAAAAAGTGATCACGTTGTTGCGTGGCGCATTCGCACTGGGTGTATTGACAGAGCATGAGCCTGAGAAACTCGTAGCTGTGCGTCAAGCAAGCCCATTGATTATTGGTATTGGTGAAGGCGAGAACTTCATTGGTTCCGACATCCCGGCAATTCTGGAACATACACGTAACGTGTACATTCTGAATGATGGTGAAATGGCTGTATTGACACATGATGCTGTCGAATTGATGACGATTGAAGGTAACTTTATTTCTCGGGAAATGATTCGTGTCGATTGGGATGCTGTAACCGCAGAAAAAGGCGGATTCGAGCACTTCATGCTGAAAGAAATTCATGAGCAACCAAAAGCATATCGTGATACAATGCTGGGTCGCATCGATAATGAAAGCAAAAAGGTTCAACTTCCTGAGTTGAAAATGACTGAAGAACAAATCAAAAATATCCGTAACGTTCAAATCATCGCTTGTGGTACAGCGTACCATGCAGGTCTGGTTGGACGTACTGTAATCGAGCAACTGGTACGTATTCCGGTAGAAACAGATGTTGCTTCCGAATACCGCTATCGTTCCCCGATCGTAAGCAAAGATACACTTGTGATCGTGGTGAGCCAATCTGGTGAAACGGCTGATACACTTGCTGCACTGCGCGAAGCACAGTCGAATGGTGCACATGTACTCGCTATCACTAACGTTGTAGGCAGCTCTATTGCACGTGATGCTGATGATGTGATTGCAACACTGGCAGGACCTGAAATTGCTGTAGCTTCCACTAAAGCGTACACTTCGCAATTGATTGCGTTCAACCTGCTGGGTCTGTACCTTGCACAAGTTCGTGGCACACAAACAGCAGAAGAGATTGCTCACACGCTCGCAGCAATGCAAGCATTGCCTGAGCAAGTGGAATCCATGCTGGAGCAAGCGGAAGCCATTAAAGGATATGCAGAGCAAATTTCCAAACATGAACATCTCTTCTTCATCGGCCGCGGTCTGGATTATGCAGTAGCACAAGAAGGTTCGTTGAAACTGAAAGAGATCTCTTATATCCACTCCGAAGCATATGCTGCGGGTGAGTTGAAACATGGTACGCTCGCATTGATCGAGGACGGTATCCCTGTCATTGCTTTGGCAACGCAGGAGAACGTTCTGGAGAAAACTGTGAGCAACATCAAAGAAGTGAAAGCACGTGGCGCAGACGTACTGGCAATTACGTACGAAGAGCACGTAGCACCATTGCTGAAATCCGTTGACCAAGCGTTTGCAATTCCTAAGACGTTGCCACTGCTTAGCCCGGCTCTGTCCGTTGTAGCATTGCAATTGCTGGCATACTACGCTTCCCTGGCACTGGGTCACGATGTGGATAAACCACGTAACCTGGCGAAAAGCGTAACGGTAGAGTAAGGGATTTATCCTTAATCTCAACAACGATGTTAAATCATAATATTTAAAAAAGGGTCCTGATGATTAATAGTCATTAGGACCCTTTTTGCTATGCAATAAAATCAAATTATCTGTGTCCAGACCAACTAATATAAAGGCATTGTCCTCTGTGATAAGAAAGCAAAACTTTTGTTGAATATAGGGAGTAAAGGGAGAATAACAATACAGGACTCTCTGATTTAATTGGAATCAATAGAGTACAAACCGTTCTGCAATGAAATGCTCCCAGTTTGCCCAGTTTCAACTTTTACCTCAGTGGCAAATACCCCGGGTTTGCGTCCGTCTGGGAACCAGGGCATCTCTTTGTCAATTACAATAAACATGCCTTCCGCGTCACCGATGGGGGCAAATTGTTTTCCGTCTCCGGCAAAGGGTTCAAGGTGATACTGTCCATTCATTTTGTTTATCGTATTGGGTACATCATCGACAGGCAGGCCGATCTCGCTAATGCATAGCAGCTTCCTGGAATCAAAGGTTTCTTGGACTGCATTATCCAATGAATGGTGAGCGATGAACTCCATCAAATTACCACTCGGGTCATAGAAATAGAAAGCAGTCGCATCCCAGTAGGGGAAATAGAAATCATCTTTATCATCTTTAGAAAGCAAAGAGATGTTTCGATCTTGAACCCACTTCTTGGCTTCAGCGAGTTGGTTTGTCGGAATCGTAAATGCGACATGATAGAAGGGCTTTTCCTGACCAGGAGCTTGCAGAAATGAAAGGACCGAATTTCCTGTGCGAAGCGATATGGACGATGTGCTCTCCTCCAGTAGCTCCAACTCCAATAACGTACCGTAAAACTGCTTCATGGCCTCCATTTGATGTGTGAACAAGTTAACCTCTTTTATTTGCATTCAAGTCACTCTCCCTCTGAACTTATCCTTGATTAAAATAATCAATGGTTTTCTCGATAAATGCCTTGGCAGATTGGGTCAGGTAACGGTCGGACCGATGAATGATCTCAAAGTGACGGTAAGGGGCATCGTCCGTGATTCGGATGATGCGTAGTGTTGGTTCATTCATTGCCTTGATCAGTGGATAGGGCAGCACTGTTCCGCCAACGTTAGCTTTGACCAGACTAATAATGGAGGTTGCCGAACTTGTCTCCATGATCGTATTCAAGGTAAAGCCATATTTGCGACAATAGCCATCAACCAGTTCTCTGCCTGTGAACCCTTCCGGGAACATTACGGTCTGAATATCGCGTAGTTCCCTGATTTCAATCTCATTTCGTTCAGCCCAAGCGTGGTTCTCCGAAACGACGAGTACGTATTCTTCGCTGCACAAAGGAATGCGGACAAGACGGTCATCAGAAATCGAAGTAAGCTCGATGCCGATGTCGACTTCGTTATCCAACACTTGATTCAATACATAAATCGAAGAAACAACCTTTAATTTCACCTTGGGAAAATCGGCATGAAAATGAACTAGCAATGGTGTAAGACGGTAGTCCAAATCGGAGGGTAGGACACCAATCACCAGCTTGCCTCGCTGATCATTGCGGAATTCAGCTAATGCATCCTGGGTATTCTGTAGATGGCGAACCATTTGTACACAATGCTCCAGGAACAGTGTCCCCGCCTGGGTCATCACAATTTTTTTACCCACCCGGTCGAATAAGGGAACGCCTAACTCATCCTCCAACGCTCGAATCTGTTGACTCAAGGTAGGTTGAGAAATGCCGATTTTATCTGCTGCACGTGTGAAATGGAGTTCCTCGCAAACGACGATAAAGTTCTCCATTTGACGGATTTCCATATGTATCTCCTCTAATCATTGGTTTTTATAATCATTTTAATAGAAACTATTGTATTGTTCAATCATTATAATACTTCTATACTAGATCTTGCACCACAAAAGATCTATAGCCTGGATCAATAGTGAATGCAACTATATAACAATACATGAGGTGATCCATAGTGAAACTGTTTTATATCGTCCTGGCGCTTATTCTGGCTTCATTGAATTTGCGACCACCCATTACATCCATTTCTCCACTAATGAGTACCATACAAAGTGATCTGGGTATTAGCGGAATTACCGCAAGTCTGTTAACTACGCTTCCCGTATTATGTATGGGTATATTCGCTCCATTTTCCGTAAAGCTGAGCAGGAGATGGGGGAATGAGGGCGCAATCGTTTTGGCTTTAATCCTCATTGGAATAGGTACGGCATTGCGGTTGTTTGTGGGTGCAACGCCACTGATGATGTTTACTTCATTTCTATCCGGTGTAGGGATTGCACTGGCTGGTCCATTGTTGTCCAGCTTTATCAAGCAGTACTTCCCAACGCGAGTTGCTGCCATGGTGGGGCTTTACTCTACAGCAATGGTCGTGGGGGCCAGCTTTAGTGTTGGGCTATCGGTTCCCCTTCAAAATATCCTGGGAGGGTCGTGGAAGGGTTCACTATCGGTATGGGCATTACTTGCAGCAATTGCTTTACCGATCTGGATGAGATTAGCCTTGGTAGCACGAAAAGATCGACAATCGGGGCAGATTTCTACTGTGAACGTAGAAGCTCTTCCAGTGAAAAATATACGAGCGTGGCTGCTGACATTATTCTTCGGACTGATGGCAGCGATTTTCTATTCATTGACTGCATGGCTTGCGCCTGCGATCCAGAGTCAGGGATACACAAAAGAGACTGCCGGCAGCATCCAAACGTTATTTACGTTGATTTCATTGCCGTCTACGTTATTCATTCCAATGCTTGTTCACCGTTACCAAAGACGTGTATTCTGGCTTGTTGGATGTGCGTTAATGGAGTTGATAGGTGTCCTAATGCTGAACCTGTCCGTTAGTCCTTGGATGGCTGCGATACCACTCGGCATTGGGGCCGGGGGACTGTTTCCGATTGCTCTGATGCTGCCCATTGATGAGACAAATAACGCTCAGGAAGCCAGCGCCTGGTCAGCCATGACTCAATCGGGCGGTTACATTCTGGGCGCCCTCGGTCCACTGGCGATCGGTTGGCTCCATGATACTACGGACAGCTTTGTTCAAGCATTCTATGGTCTGGCTATAATCATCGTGCTGCAAATCATGGTTCAGGTGGTGATAGGCAATAAAAAAAGCTCTCCAGCGGTTCATGATAAATCAGAGTCCAGACTTTGACGATAAAAGATCAATATTGATGTACGATGAGGTCTCTGGAGGTATCATCTTCATGCTGGTTCCTGTTGCGGGCACACATTGCAAATGGTTAGTTGGTGGCGGTAGTTATACATGGTCAAGCAAATCCAGATAGTGCTGTCGTAAGGATTCTTTTAAGTGATCTGGCTCCAAGATCTTAATGGACTTGCCGAAGCTTGCAAGATAACGAATGATGAACTCAAGCTCATGGGCTTCATACGCCCCGACTAAATAGGCGTATCCAGTTTGTCCAGTATCAGCTCCAGATTCGTTAATGGTCCGCATGGATGGAAACTGTTCTTGCTGGAATAGCTCAACCCCGGCTTCATTGATCAGACATTTAAATGGGATAGCGTTCTCTGATGGTTTCCATAACGAGTGGGCATCCTGTAGATTGAGTTCATTAATACGTGGTATAGGTTCGATATCTGTCGCCTCGGATGAGGTGATTCGGTCACAACGGAATACACGGTACGCCTGTTTATCGAGATCATACGCCTGGCAATACCAGTAGCCTTTCATGGCATAGAGGGCGATTGGCTGAATGGTGCGTATGCTGGGCTGGGGTTTGTCGGGATTTGAGCTGTTATCTGGGGTACTACTACTGCTGCGAATATGTTGATACGTAATCTGTATCACTATATTCGCAGCAGCGGCCATTAATAGAAACTCCAAATGCTCACTATCCCGGATTTGCTCGGTGTGTCTGAAAGAGACCCGATGCTGGATTTGTTCGATAGCCTGTCTCTGGTTTTCGGATAGGGCACTTAGAAACTTCTCGTGAATGGAACGAAAAGAGACCTGAAAGGGCAGGTTGGTAAAGCTGCGCAAGGCCTGCATGGCAAAGTAGAGGGCATGAAGCTCGCTCGTATTAAATGAAATGGGAGGCAGCTGCATCTGCTGAAGCAAACGATATCCCCCATAACGTCCATATTCGGTATAAATGGGTGCACCGATTTCTTCTAATGACGCGATGTCTCGTAATGCGGTTCTCTTGGATATCTGGAACTCCTGCATGAGATCTTGCAGGGTGAAGTGTTGTTTTTGATTGATAAAGCGCAGCATCTGGTTCATGCGTTCTGATTTTTTCATAAAAGACCTCTCAATGGTGCCATGGATTGGCACCTTTATTCGTTATAATAAACAGTGTAATCCAATCAAACGAAGGAGGCAATACAGATGAATTTTGAAGTAATCCCGTTTCTGTCGATGAATGGAGACGCTTCGGCAGCCATTGCTTTTTATGAGAAGTACCTGGGGGCTGACGTATTATTCAAGAAAAATTACAAAGAGATGAAGGAAATGAATCCAGGGTTTGAGTATCCTGAAGGGCAGGATGAATATATTACACATTCGGTACTCCAGATCGGGGTAAACAAATTGATGATTGCTGAGGAAGAAATGGATACGGGTCGACCGTGGCAGCTGGGAAACAGCACGTCATTATGCATTCAATCGAAAGATAAAAGTACGATGACAGAGCTATATAATTCGCTGGTACAACATGATGAGGTTAAGGTGCTGGTGCCTTATAAACAAAACGAGTTTAGTCCGGGGTATGGAATTGTCCGTGATCCGTTCGGAATCGTGATTCAGCTCTGTGTGACGGTGCATGATTTTTAATGAAGTGAAAATGAATCCGTCATGAGCCTAAAGGATAAATATCCTTTGGGCTCATTTTGAATTATTTGGAAGTTGTGGTTTTCTACTCTCTAAACTTTCTGCAAACGGGTACCGTCCAACTTGGCAAGACGTTTCATCACTTTCTTCAGCATAACGGAGGCTTTGACGCGGAGAGGAAGATCGTTGGATATTTCGATGCTGTACGTACCAGCGAGAATCTGCTCTTTGAGCTCGGCAACCGATGCGCATGGACGATCCAGTACATTGAAGACACTGCCGTATTGCAGGCACTGGTGGGTATCACTTCCGGCTGTGATGGGTTTACCGAGGGACTGGGCGAATGGTTCAACCTGTCCGCGACACGTCTCGATGCCGTATTGGTACATATCTTTGGCGTTCAGATCAAAAGCGTCCAAACGTCCCAACAAATCACGGTCCAGCTGATACAGCGGGGTGGACTCGCGGAAAGGGTGTGCGCCAATTTTGAGCAAAGGCCAGGCTTCGGCCATATCCAGTAGTTCTGCAAAAGGAATGAATGAACCTTTGGCTGTGTATGGTTCCAGTCCGCTGCGGACGGCAAGGATATGTTCTTTTTGACCCACCAGCAAAATATGTCCTGTCTCCTGAATATCCACTTCCATGCCGGGAAAAATGCGCACTCCATCTGCATCGTAGTACTCGCCGTTGTATGGATAGAGACGATCCAGCGTCTCATAGACCTCGTAGAAGTTACGGGTGTTAAAATGTTCAGTGAGTGCGAGGGCTTCGATCCCGCTGGCCTTGGCTTCGTTGACCATTTCGGTGAAGTAATCAATCGAGAAATCAGAGTTTTTGGATAATTTGCCGTGTGTATGAAGATCAATGCGCATAGAAGACACTCCTTTATTCCATGAATGGTTAATGGTATGAATAGTTACAGCATTTTATTTTGAATTACAGAATCTCGTAATACCCGCCGAGCCAGAACAGCAGTGCAACATAGATTGCCGAACCGGCGAGAAATCCGAGGTCTCGTGAGGTGATTTTCAGATGAGCCAGTTTCAGGCGTTTGGATTCGGGATGCTTCATGCCGTACGAAAAACCGCGTGTCTCCAGTGCTTCCACCGTTGTGCGGGAACGTTTGGCGGTAGCCAGCATTAGCGGGAAGAAAGACACAATGAACAGCTTCATATAGTAGACAACGAGTCGCCAGTAGAGCCATCCGTGCCGGGAGGGAACCTGACCCCGTAGTCTGTAGGACAGCATGATGTTGCGAAATTCTCCGAACAGCACAGGCAATATGCGGTAAGCGTAAGAGAGGCTGAAAGAGAACGTAGCAGGCATGCCTAGCGCAAGCAACCCATCACCGATCCGTTCCGGGTCCATGCCGGAAAAGACGGTGATACTTGCGAGTGAGACGATCGACAGCTTCAGGGTGAGCAGCAGCAAAGGGAATGCAGATTCCAGATTGCCACCAAAGAACAGTGAGATGATAAACATCCACCCGACCTGACCGATTAACCCCAGGCAGAGAATGATAATGATAAAAGGAGCGGCTCTGGACAGTATGGTGGTCGTCACCATCAATAGAAACATGCCGAGCAGCACAGTTCCGTTATGAACAAACCAGGGGACGATGGCGAAAAAGAGATACCAGAACAGCATGACACGGGGATCAATCCGCGACAGGCTGGCATGCCCGCTGCCATATACCGTATTCATCAGCTCAAGCTGAATGCGTTCAATGGATATTTTGTCAAACCAGTTGCGGACGAGCTGCATGATGCATATCCTCCTTGGTGATTGATTGATTCAACAGGCTATCAACAAAGGCCTCGGTTGTCGGTGAAAGTGTAGGCAGTCCCATCCGATGGGAGAGCTCCATGATCTGGGTAAGTGCAAGCCCGGAGCGGCGCAGAAGGGATTCATCTGCAAACACGTCGGCAGGTGTGCCATCTGCTTCCACCTGGCCATTGTGAAGCACAATAACACGACTGGCCCACTGGGTAACCAGCTGCATATCATGCGTGGCAATGATGGTTGTTCGCACATGCTGATCCAGCTCATCCAGCACACCTATCAGTTCCTCGCGAGTGGCGAGGTCCAGATTGGCGGTAGGCTCATCCAGCAGCATAAGTGAAGGCTTCATGGCTGCACCGATGGCAAGTGTGACACGTCGCTGTTGTCCACCACTGAGAAGCCGGGCATCCCGCTCTTGCAGCGGAGTAAGCCGGAAACGCTCCAGTACATGTGCAATTTGCAGGTCAGCTTCCGGAATACGACGGTTCTTCAGGAAATACGCGACTTCTTTGCGGACACTGTCTTCGATAAACATCTCGGAAGAGTTCTGAAAAATATAGGCGACCTTACCCGCCAGCTGCTCCAAAGAGGAACGGTGCGTAACTTCACCCAGAACACTGACACTGCCTTCCTGTGGCAGGCTAATGCCAGCCATCATCTTCAATAAGGAGGATTTGCCGGCACCATTATTGCCAATCAAGGCAATCCGTTCTCCTTCATGGAGTGAAATATTAACACCACGAATGACTTCATGTTCTTTTTTGCCCAGTCCTCTGTAACGTAGCCGAGTTTGATGAAACTGAACGATAGGAATCAATGGTTCAGCAGCGGAAGCAATCGTTAGGCCCTCGGAGTGCATCATCTGATTGGGAACGTCGGGTACCAAATCCAAATAGGATGAAGGTTCATTTTGTAAAGAATCGGATGGCATATACGGGTAATGTTCGGCAAAATAAACGTTTGCTTCTTCCACAGTAATTGGGAAGCGATGTCCTGGATCTGAGGGGTTCGCATTTGTTTTTTGGCCCTGAGATATTTCCGCAGCCTGAACAGCTGCCCGTGTCACCTCAGGAGGCTGAATGCCAAGTCGCTCCAGATCGCTAATGCGATTCAAACCTTCCCTAACAGGGAGGTTCCACAAGACCCGGCCCTTGTCCATCAATACCACATTTGCGCAGAAGTTGGCGATAAATTCAGTATGGTGTTCGATGACGATAATCGTCTTGCCATATTCCGTATTCAATCTGGAAAGGCACTCATAGATAAGTCTTGCATGCTGCGGGTCAAGCTGTGAGACAGGTTCATCCACGATCAGGATATCGGGGTCGAGCGACAGAGCTCCGGCCAGGGCGAGCAGATGTTTCTGCCCACCGCTCAATTCCCAGATGTATCGGTTATGAATGGCATCCAGGCCACACATGGCGAGTGCGCGTTCACCGAGCTCCCGATAGTTGGGCAGGCCGTAATTGAGTGGTGCAAAGCAAGCCTCGTCCAAAACGGTGGGCCGCACGAGCTGGTTGTCGAAATCCTGATAGACGTAACCGATCTTTCTGGACAGGTCTGCAACACTCCGGCCTTCGGCTGACATGCCAAGAACATGGACTTCACCGGAGAAGTCTCCTGTGTAGAATTGGGGAATAAGGCCATTAAACAACTTGCACAGAGTGGATTTGCCGCAACCGTTGCCCCCGATAATGGCTGTGAAACTGCCTCTTGGGAGTTCAAGCGAAGCTCCGATCAGGACAGGTTCTTTCGAGCCAGGATACGTAAAGATGACATTTTGAATGGAAATGGCGGAATCAGATGCGGAAACAGGAGCTGATGTGGACATTTCATTATGCATAAGGGCGGTTCTCCGTACCGGGTACCGTTTTATTTTTGCTTCGTTTAGCGCGCATGATCATTAATGTTACCACGGCAACCAATGCAGCAGCCCCGATACTAATCCATATAGAAGCCGAACCATATTGATCTGCATAGTCCGTCTCCCAAACCGCGAAGTTGATATCCATTTCGGATAGGGATTCCGCACCAAAGGCGAGCGCAAGCAGCAGCACACCAATCAGGATCAGTTTCGGACGAAAAAAGCCGATGCCTTCATATTTCATCCCTGGATTACGAGGTTTAATGCCGAGGAGTGGTTCAATTTTGCCATAGAGCAGGGGTACGAGATACAGCGTAGGCAACAGAGCGAATAGGATGCCTGAGAACAACACGTCATTTAAAAAGCCAACCCCTTCAATCAGAACAACACTTTCCGCAAGACCAGGCACGGCTTCCAACTGCTCTACACCAATCCACACTTTACCGATATCCACCAGTGAACTGAGGAACTGATGAATGATGACTCCTGTCATGGCTGCGATTCCGACCTGTCTGCGATTGCGTGGATCACTGACCATACGTCCTGCGACATACATGGCGAAGGAAAAGGTAATGAATTTCTCCAGCTCGCCCAGTCCGCCGAATTGCCCCAGCATCAGCTCTCCGAAGATCACTTCGCCAAGAGCCGCGCCAAGGGCAACAATCATGGGGTGGAACAAAATGCAAAGTGTCAGCGGAATGAAGGCAAAGTACTCAACAGATAATTCAATCGGTCCAAGCTGGAGCTTGGGAATAAGCTCTGTGAACATGTTGGACAAGCCGTACAGTGACATGGAAAGCACAAACACCATCATTTTCTGTGAAGACGTCAGCGTATAACGCTCAGTCATCTTCTTCATCGATACATACCTCCCTGAAAGTTGGTGATCATCATAGCCACAGTCTAGGGGCAGAGTATTAACGGGAAAGAAGACATTTGTAAATCAAATGTAATTTTTATTACATAATCTAAAATTAATGAAAAAAATATTACATACATAACCCACTCCTTGTTCTCTCAACTGATATACTGAGTGCAGAGCGAGAAAAGGAGTGCATACGGAATGAATTTGTTTACTCATAAAGAACAGCTGTCGCCAGGCCATCTGAAAATTGCTGATTTTGTTGAGCGGAATCCGGAAGATATTCTGTTCATGACGGAACAGGAGATTGCCGACAGGCTGGGAGTCAGTATTGCAACCGTATCCCGCTTCTGGCGGGCGGTTGGATATGATAATGCCAAAGCGTTTAAAATCCGGCTTCGTACATCCGAAGACACTACACCTGCCCTCAAATTAAATAAAACCATATCCCGCATGGATACGGACAGCCTTCCTGTTCAGTTACTAGAGGCCTCTGTTAGCCACTTGCAGGAGACGTTGTCCCATATGAAGCAGGGGGATCTGGAGCACGCAGCAGCCATCCTTGCAGAAGCACGAAGAGTATATGTATATGCTCCAGGGCCCTCCGCAGGATTGGCAGAATTATTGTCCTTTCGGCTATCCCGATTCGGATTGACGGTCATCAATCTAGCCGGAGGTGGTCATGAAATATTGGAAACACTGATGCACATGCAGCGGGAGGATGTTGTGCTGCTGATGTGCTTTACAAGACTCTTGCCTGAAGCAGAAGTCATTCTGGATTATGCCAGAGATACGGGCAGCAAAGCCGTACTTGTAACAGATCGGGAAGACCTCTTATATGGCTTGGCGACGGAGTTATCTTTTTATGTCAGCAGAGGGGAGCTTGGTGAATTTCATTCCATGGTTACTCCGCTCCTCTTAATGGAGCAGTTGGTGCTGGCGGTGGGATTGAGGCAGAAGGAGCAGGCGTTGTCCAAGCTGGAGTTACTCGCTGATCTGCGGATTCGGTATGCTGACAAATTGCCGCGAGGCTGATAGATGAATAGGGCAGCTTAATACACAGAGACGACTACAGATAACATCAGAAGTATGGAAGGTTATACCATAATTAGGGGCGGTTAATCCGCCTCTTTTTGTGTTAGAATTTGCTCATGAAATATAATGTTTAGACAGTTAGTTTATTGGGTATAAAAAGTCAAACCGCAATGTATTTTTGTTAATTGATTTGGGAGTGATCCAATTGACTGCAATTGGAGTATACAATAATAGAGTCGTCTCTATTCAGTTGAGTACATAATTGCACTACAGCAGGAACTGCCAGAATGAGAACGGTTTAATCATGGGAAGAGTCAGGGAGTGGGGATTGCTTTGCCTATAGTAGATGTGGAAAAAAAAGATGTTGTTACCGATGCGTTGGTCATTAAGGCGATGGAGAAAAGCCTGGCTATCATTCGATTCGATATGGATCGTCAGGTTACTTATGTAAATGAAGTCTTTGCCCAGACGATGGGCTATACCGTAGCGGAGATGTACGGTATGCAGCATGAGCAATTTTGTTTCGACGAGTTCGCGAAAAGCCCTGACTATAACGCATTTTGGAGCAGTATTTTTAACGGTACTAGCTTCCAGGACAAGGTTGAACGCAAGGATGCAAAGGGAAATCCCGTATGGCTTGAGGCGACATATATGCCTGTCTATGATGAGTTGAATCAGAATATTTTGGGTGTGTCCAAAATAGCTACCAATATCACAAGCCGTCAAAATAATATTACAGCTGTAGTTAACGAACTGAAGACGATGTCACATGATTTGAATGAACATGCTGATATCGGTATTGAGCGAAGCCGTGAGCTGATGTCCAGTATCACGTATATATCTGAAGTTTCTGCCCACAACCGAGCGACACTGAGTCATTTGCAAGAACAGGCTCGTTCTATCCAGGGAGTTGTTAAAACGATCCGCGAAATTGCGTCGCAGACTCAGCTGCTGGCTCTGAACGCTGCGATTGAAGCGGCGCATGCGGGCGAATATGGGCGCGGGTTCGATGTAGTAGCCAAGGAAGTACGCAAACTATCGGCCATGGTCGAAAATTCCATTAATGAGATTCGGGATAGTGTGAATGGGATAACGAAAGAGATTACGAACATTTCTGGGGGAACACAGAAGGTAGAAGGATATGTGGAGCGAAGCCAGCAGCAGATCGAGGTCGCACTGAATGATTTTACAACCATTGCGGCGTCTGCACATCTACTGGATGAGAAGGCACAGCACGTAACCAAAATCGTATAGACAAGGAAAACTCCATAACCCTGTAGGGAAGCGGGTGCCAATAGAGGCATCTGCTTTTTTGTCGTTCAAAAAAACGGGAATTATTGTGAGCAATCGGGGAAACAATACTCAAAGTTACCAAGAAAGTCTAGATAATGGGGTGAGCCGGATGTGGTCGAAAATACTTGCTTATTTGCCGGAGTGGCCAATTTGGGGACAGGCCTTTTTATTATTTTTGATACCGATATTGTACATGAAGGGGTATCAGTGGTTGCGATCATCCTTAAAGAAAGGAACCTTTACCAATAAAGATCAACAAAATCAGAATGCATCAATCATTTCTTCTTCGGACGAAGAGACTGGAAATTACGCAAATATACGGCTGACCGGGGATTATGCTAAAGATCTGATAAGTGTAAAAACAACGTTTGGGCAAAATTCAGACGTATGTATACGAGAGTTTATGATAAGAGGAACGAATACACCCGCAGCTGTCATTTTCGTGGAAGGGTTAGTTGATCATGATCGGTTAGATACTCACATCTTCACGCCCCTTATGATTAAGGGGGTTCCCGATTCAGAGCGGAATATATTTGAAGTACCAAGAGATGAAAATGAGGTCAAAGCTTACGTAAAAAGTAGTCTTTTGCCTGTTGGTGAACTTCAGGAAGCGGAGACGCTGCAACAAGCGGCGCAAGCGGTTCTTAACGGCAAAAATGCTCTATTTATTGAAGGAGTGGCCAGTGCTCTTCTTGTTGGCTCAGCCAAAGGGAAAAGTCGTAGCCTTGAAGAGCCGGTATCTGAGGCACTGCTTCGTGGGCCAAGAATCGGTTTTACGGAGCGGTTAAGTGATAATACCGGAATATTGCGGCAATTCGGAGGCAATAATGAGTTGTTTATGAGCAAACATCAGGTGGGAGCCAGGGTTAAGAGGGATCTGGTTATTGCGTATATCGCAGATATTGCCAATGCCAAGCTGGTCACCGAGGTGGAAAAACGAATCCAGAACCTGGACATGGATATCATGCTTGAATCCGGGTATGTGGAACAATTGATTGAAGATGATGAACTGAGTCCTTTTCAACAGATTCAGAATACAGAGAGGCCCGACCGTGTAGTCAGTGGGTTGTTAGAGGGGCGTGTAGCTATTTTACTGGATGGGACACCATTTGCATTAATAGTACCATCGACCTTTAGCATGCTGCTTCAATCTCCCGAAGATTATTACGAGCGCTGGATTCCGGGGACGTTTCTGCGTATGCTTCGTTTCTTGGCTGCTACGATTGCACTGCTAGCACCTGCTTTGTATATCTCCTTTATTTCATTCCATCCGGGTCTTATTCCGACCAAGCTCGCTTTAACCATTATTCAAACTAGACAAGGTGTGCCTTTCCCGTCTGTTATTGAGGCGCTGATTATGGAAACCTCGATTGAAATTTTGCGGGAAGCAGGCATACGTCTACCCAAGCCAATTGGGCCAGCAATGGGTATCGTAGGTGGTCTAATTATTGGGGATGCCGCCGTACAGGCCGGAATTGTCAGCCCCTTTCTGGTTATTGTTGTGGCAGTCACTGCGATTTCTTCATTCTCCATCCCTACATATAGTGCCGGGATAACACTTCGTATATTGCGTTTTGTAGGAATGTTCAGTGCGGCGACCTATGGATTGTTTGGGGTAGTCATGTTTTTCTTGTTGCTCTGCAGTCATCTCGTTCGGTTAAAGAGCTTTGGAGTACCTTATGTCACTCCGGCTGTACCTTACAGCTTATCGGATTGGAAAGATTTCTTTATCCGAGCACCTTTAGGAATGATGAAGAAGCGTCCAAGTATGATGCATCCAAAAGACCCTGATCGCAAAAAGTAGGCATATCGGATATTCAGGAGGTGAACCATGAATCGTAAACAAGACCAACTGACGACAGTTCAAGCCGCAGCCTTTAT
The DNA here is from genome assembly GCF_032399705.1 of Paenibacillus sp. BIC5C1. Lineage (NCBI taxonomy): Bacteria > Bacillati > Bacillota > Bacilli > Caryophanales > Paenibacillaceae > Paenibacillus > Paenibacillus sp. BIC5C1. The sequence goes on along the minus strand of NZ_CP135922.1, from coordinate 6,161,431 downwards.
CATCAACTACATGTTGGGTGCAGGAATCCTCACACTTCCTCGAACCACGGTGACGGCTGCAGGTACGCCTGACGTATGGATTTCAATAATATTGTCCGGTCTGTTCGTTATGTTGATGGGGATAATCCTGGTGACTCTGTGCCGACGATTTCCAGGGAAGACGGTTTTCCAATTCACTGAGGAAATTACGGGAAAGTGGATTGCTTATATCTTGGGAGTAATAATCATCGCATATTTCATTACTATCTCTGCCTTTGAAATCAGGGTGATGGCTGATGTCACCGGTTTATATTTATTGGAGGGAACCCCGGTATGGGCCATTGTCATGGTGTTTATGTGGATCGGTTTTTATCTGATCTCAGGTGGTGTCAATTCGATGGCTCGCTTGTATGAGATCATTTTGCCCATTACGCTAATTCTTTTTGTGCTGGCCATTTTTCTGAGCAGTAACCTGTTTGAAATCAATAATTTGAGACCTGTGTTGGGAGAGGGGATTATGCCTGTTATTAAAGGTCTTAAGCCTACGACTTTAGCGTATACAGGTTATGAAATCATGTTTGTAGTGATGGCTTTTATGAGAAATCCGGAAAAGGGAAAGAAGGCCATGGTCTGGGGCATCCTTATTCCTATGGGCATCTACTTGATCACCTTGGTTATGGTCATTGGCAGCTTATCCATTGAAGGCATGAAAACAAGAACGTGGCCAACCCTTGACTTGATGCGCAGCTTTGAAATCGAAGGTTTGGTCTTCGAGCGATTCGAATCCTTGTTGCTGGTTATCTGGATTATGCAGATTTTCTCTACTTCTACCATTACCCATTATGCTGCTTCTCTCGGATGCTCACAATTGTTTAAGAAAAAACTGCTACCATTTATGATCATTTTGCTTCCCATCATTTACATCATTGCTATGCTACCAGAGAATGCGAACGACACGTTCAAACTAGGCGATGCTGTCGGGAATGTATCCATATATTTGTTTGGGGTTGTACCACTTTTGCTTCTGTTGTTGAGTATGATCCGAAAAAAAGGAGGAAAGTACAATTGAGCAGCTTCAGAAGGCAGTTCACCATTTTGTTAACATTGTTGCTGCTATTGTTTACGTCTGGATGCTGGAGCAGTAAAGAAATCGAAGATCTAAGTGTTTATGTGGGTTTAGGGCTTGACGTGGCTGACGAATCAAAATTTGAAAAGAGTATTAATCAACAAGGGGGTCATTATCCCAAGAATAACAATTTTACAGCTACCGTACAGATCGTTCCGCGAATTGGACCCAAACAGGAAAATCAAAAAAATGCCGGTGCTTCCGTGGGGCAGTCTTTTTTGAATGAAAGGTTAACCGGAGATTCCCTGTTTCAGATCTTTCGTCAGTTTGCTCTAAGAAGAGACCGTCCGCTTATTGGTCATCATTTAAAGGTCATTGTTGTTTCCCATGAATTGACCAAGAAATATAGCCTGGAGCAGCTACTTGATTTTATTTTGCGAGATAATGATATCCGTCCTAGCTCCCTTGTTCTGGTAAGTCATGGAACAGCCTTGGAAGCTCTTAGCTCCAAGGAGCCGGGTGAGATCCCAGCGTTTTATTTGAAGGGGGTGGTGGCTAACTCATACCGCTCCAACAAGATTCTCCCTCCAGTATCTCTCGCGAAACTTGACGGGAAGATGCAGTCAGGAGCAAGCTTTTTACTGCAAAATGTCCTTACAGCTGAAGGTGAGCATAAATTCTCAGGGGCAGAGATCTATAAAGGAAAAACGAAAAAGTGGATCGGATCCTTAAATCAGATTGAACTTGAAGGATTGTCCTGGATAACTGGGGAGGCCCAAGAAGGAGCGGTGAAATCGTACGCTCCGCCTAAGGGGCATACGGTAACGTACGAAATCAAGTCTAGCAAGAGTAAAATTACGCCAAAAGTTCAAGGCGATAACATTTCTTTTCATGTAAAGATTGAATCAGAAGGCCAACTGATGGAAGATTGGAGTGCTCCAGAGATTCCTTCAACAGATGAGTACATTCAGGGTTTGGAGGTACAGTTTGCGGATACCGTCAAAGAACAAATACATCAGGTTATGGGTAAAATGCAGAATACCTATCGGGTGGAAGTAGCCGGATTTGGAGAGCAGTTAAGGATCAAATATCCTAAAGTATGGACAAAGGTCAAAAAAAACTGGGATGAAACGTTTAGTCAAATTCCCGTGACATATGATGTGAAGTTGAATATTAAAGATTCCGGTTCATCGACGGATTAAAAAAATGAGGGGGAAGTCGAATTCCCCCTCACGAAATGTTAATCTTTTGCCTACGTTTATTCAATAACCAACATACGAGGGGATGCTTCACGAATAACTCTTGATGAGAACCAGGAGCCAAGAGCTGCTGCGCTAATGCTTAGAAAAGCGAACAAAATAATGCCTCCCCAATTTAAAATAAGTGGAAGATATACGATGCCATACCCAGAAAGGACCGTCTCAAGTAGCATAGGTAGTACATACACACCTACTAAGGTACCCAGTACCGCTCCAATGGTGGACAAAATCGTAATTCCCATGGCAACCGACGATCGAATGCGACGAGATGTCATGCCGATGGATTTGTAGATTCCGTACGTTCTGCTTTCTTTGCGGATACTGATCCGGCAGGTACTGAAAATAATAATGAATGTAGCAAGGATAAACAATAACCCAATTAAGCTGATAGGATAGACGAAGATGTCAGCGGCTTCTGCATAGACCGAATCGAGCAGTGTTTTTTGGGTTACGACTGAAGCGGAAGCTTTGAATTGCTCATTTAATTCACCTGCAACCACATCGGCTTGCGCTGGATCTATTAAATTGATGAAAATGGCATCGAAATCACCGTAAGACGGGTTCACCGTTCTCATGGCATCGATGGTAATCCGACCTGATACGGACATGTTGGCGATCGCTTGATAGATCCCGGTGATGATGAAAGTGCGTTTTTTTCCCTCAATGTAAAGTTCCATGAGGTCACCGAGTTCTTTATTTAATGTCTTAGCGACACTTACACCAATGGCAACTTCATTCGCTTGACGAGGATTATCTCCTTTTAGCGTCTCAAACCCAAGCTCCTGATAACTTCCGTCGAGTACACTCAGATATAGGCTGGTGGATTGGCCCTGCATTTCTGATGTAGATTCTGGACTAACTACTCCGGTAATGTTTCCTTGCCACCCTACAGTTCTAATCCTCGAGTCCTTTCCTAACACTTGCTTCAGCTCAGCCTGGGGAAAAGTATTTTTGTTAACAACGACAGCTGCGATATGGGCGTTGTCATAACCCCATTGAGCGGCAGTCTGATAAATTCCAGTAATGCTGGTCAATAGAACATACCCCAGCACCAGTACGGAGGAAGCCATTGTGGTCAGCAGCAGCATCAAAACAGAACTTTTGGTGTTCTTGATCAAATTGCGAATTCCGATGACCACGGTTACAGGCAAACGGGCAAAACCAACCCAATTACCTAATGGCGAATTTATCCGGTTTGTCATGCGAGCATGATCCGTCTCTGACATTCCATAGCGGATGGCTTGAACAGGCTCGATGCTGCGTGTTTTTTTTGCATACAGAATGACAAATAATATTACCAGTGAAAACAGGGACACACCTACTAACATGGCTTCACTAATGCCGTTAATCTCAATATGACGATTGCCTACCTGAAGGGAAGACACGGAGATATTAATGATAAATTTCGATACCACTACGCTCAGTGTGATGCCCGGGAGAATGGCAACAACGGATAGTAAGGAGTACTGCATAACATATGTACATATGGTTCTGTTTGAAGTGAGGCCCAGTGACTTGAGAATGCCGATCGTTTTATAGTTGGCCAGAATAGCATCCGAAATCGTGAATCCGATAGTAATAAGGGCGATTACAAGCATAACAATACCTAGGAATATCATGATGAATCCAATGATTTGGTTGATGATCAGATAGAAAGAGGAGATGCTCTCGAACTCCATCTTGGTTTCCAGGAAAGGAGTTCCCTTCTCGTTCACGTAACGTTCCCAATAGCTTGGATTGGTGCTGTAATCGTCGAAATGGATACCCATCATATAATTGTCTTTACCCGCGATTGAATCGAAATCCGTTTGATAATCTGTGGGATTCATCCACACGCGTGCTGTGTTGGTGAAGGGGGCTCCATATGGCACATCGACCACAATGCCGGATACCTTCAGATCAAGTGTGCTGGAACCTGTCTTGAAGCCTATCGTATCTCCTGCCGAGATACTGTAGGCATTGGCCAATGAAGTCGGAATCCAGACCGTACCTTGCTCAGGAACAGCGCTTGAAGTTCCATATGAAAAAATGAGTTCATCCACATCCCATGGGGGTGGAGGGGTGTCAAGCATGTAAAGATAAACGTTGGGAATATCCGTACCCTTAAGGGCGATGCCTGATAATGTTCGATAGGTCAGTAATGGAGATACTTCGATTCCTTCCTGAGCAGCCCACCATTGATGTACATCGTTGGGATCATTCAACCCTTTCTCAAACGTCAGAATCTGATGAGATCCATTAGCTTGATCATGCATTTCCTTAAATTGATTACCTGTGTTGGTCAGGATGATGACCGCCGTAGATACCAGGAGTGTAGAAAGCAGAATCAGCAGAGCGATAAATAGGTTTTGGATTTTACTTCTGCTCAGGTAAGAGAGGCTCAGTTTCAACATGGCAGCCATAGATTACTCCTTCCCCGACACAAAAGCAAAGACCATCGATTCCCGATCCTGGATCTGATGTTCATCATATTTCTCAAACTCCATAATGCCGCCAACCTTACCATCCCGGATGAAAATAAGCCGATCTGCCCGACAGGCTGCCTTGATATCATGTGTAACCATGACAACAGATTGTCCTTTTCGGTTGATATCGGTCAAGATATCCAACACGGCATTGCCATGTTCATAATTCAAGCTTCCAGTAGGTTCATCGGCAAAGAGGATATCCGGAGAATTGATTAGAGCACGTGCAATGGCAGCCCTTTGCTGCTGACCTCCCGAAGTCTGAGAAGGAAGTCGATTACGCTGACCGTCAATATCCATGGCATTCATTAGTTGAGAGGTTCTTGTTTGTACTTCGTTTTTCTTAGTTCCGGCAATATACCCCGGCAATGCGATATTTTCTTTGATGGAAAGGTCAGGGACCAGATTGATGCTCTGATAGATATATCCGATCCTGCGGATACGGAAGTCGGACATTTTCCGTTCACTGTAGGCGTCAATACGTTGATCCCGAAAATAGACTTCGCCGGCGGTCACATGGTCAAGCCCGCTCATCAGATAGAGTAATGTTGATTTGCCTGAACCGGAATTACCCATGATGACTGTGAAGTCCCCTTCATAAATATCAAGATCGACGTTGCGAATGGCATGATATTGTTCACTGCCCGTATTGTACGTCTTGCACAGATTCTGTGCACGAATGATGGTTTTTTTCGCCACGTATGATCACTCCCGATTGTAATATAGGGTTCATTCTAAAGGAGGGATATTGATGAAGCCTTATCAAATTATGAATAAAGTATTACAGGCACCATATGACCAGACAGGGTCTCTTATTCACTTAGCAGATTGGGAGATTAAACTGAAAGGTTGTACCCTGTCCTTCTTTGCTTGAAAAGGAGATATGTCCTCCGTGCGCCTCAATAATGCTTTTGCAGATAGACAAACCTAGGCCTGTCCCTTCGTGAGCGTTTCGGTTTGACCAGGAAGTCTGGCCTTTAAAATAACGTTCAAAAACAAAAGGCATGTCCTGTGCACGTATTCCCTGACCTGAATCAGCGATTGTAACGTTGAGTTGGTCGGCTTCCAGCTCTACATTTATACGAATGGCGTCTCCCGGAGAAGTATGTTTAAGAGCGTTCGAGACTAGATTGGAAATGACTTGTTCAATTCGAACAGTGTCCATTTGGATTAATACATTAGGAATGTTTTTGGGTGCTTCATAGATCATTCCACTGGTTAGAACAACATGTCCAATCGGTTGTAACATACGCTCAAAGGCGGGGCTGCTATATACTTCATAAGGCTCCACAGAAATCTGCCCCAGCTCCTGCAATGCATGAACAAGCAGATCCTCGACAAGACGGGCTGTTTTGTCCGTATTGGTCTGCATGACTTTCATATACTCCATCAGAGTTTCTTTATCGGAGCATATTCCTTCCAGAATAGCTTCTATGTAGGCTTTTACTGTTGTAATCGGTGTTTTGATATCGTGAGAAATATTTGTAATGAGTTCTTTTTGCGCAGTTTCCTGCCGGATACGAAGTTCGCTTAAATGCATAATTTCTGTACGCATCAGATCAAACATGGCGTATAGTTCGTTCATCTCATCCATGCGGTTATACTGTATCGGTTCACTATATTTCCCTTTGAGAATGGATTCGGCATGTTGCTTCAACTGATGAATGGGGGAGAGCAGATGTGTCTTAAATTTTCTCTTCATCAACACCAGATAAATGCCAAGAATCAGGGAAGTAATCAAAAGTGTACCCAAAATAAAGAAAGGGAATATCACCGTTTCATTCACCATAACTATTGCCTTAGGAATCGTGAAGAGGGCATTGCCAATCTGGCTTCCTTCGGGACCAGCCATAATAGGGAAAGCGATGTTAAGCGAATCGTTTCCATTCGTGGCCTGTACGGTATGATTCAGATCATAATGCAGGGCTGATCGCAGATTGGCTTGTTTTCCTTCGGAGGTGGGAGAAGAGGATAGCAATATAGTCCCATCCAATCCAACATAGGAAAGCTCAACCCCATTTTCCTTGACGATGGAAAGAAGATGTTCTCGTACTCTTGTTTCCTGCAGGAGATCAATGTTCTGCTCCAAGTTGAGCAGGATGGGGTTAACCCGGAGACGAACTTGCTGGATCGACACTGTAGACTCAGTCGAATTTCGGTTTTCTAGCAGATTAAGAAATAAAACCAGACTGCTTCCGACCAGAATCAACAGGAGGATGAATGTTGTTTTGAGCCATCGTGCGGACCATGTGTTCAGTGACATGTGGCCTCCTCCAAACTTTGCCTATTCATGATTGAATTTGTATCCGACGCCCCAGACGGTCTTCAGAACAACAGGATGGGAAGGGTCCGCCTCAATTTTTTCTCTCAGTCTGCGAATATACACGGTAACCGTATTTTCATCCCCATATGCAGCATATCCCCAGATTGCATCCAGCAATTGAGACTTGGAGAAGACCTGGTTTTTATTGCTCGCCAGATAGTGCAGCAGCTCGAATTCCCTGGCGGAAAGAGAAACCTCGTTACCTTCTAGGGTAACTTTATAGGCTTTCTTGTCAATTTCCAGGTTAGCCAGACGTAGCAGATCTGTTCTGTCCTGCTCGCTCGCTAAAGCTAAACTGTCATATCGTCTAAAGTGGGCATTAATTCGTGCGAGTAATTCACTCAGGGAGAAGGGTTTGGTCATATAGTCATCCGCCCCAAACCCAAGGCCAAGAACCTTGTCTGTATCGCTGCCTCGTGCACTCAATATGAGAATGGGAATGTTGTTTCTCCGCCGAATTTCCCGACATACATCGATCCCGTCGATATCTGGAAGCATGATATCCAGAATAATATAATCCGGCTGCAACATGTCCATCATCTGCAACCCGTCTTGTCCATTGCTGGCCACTGCCGCTTCATACTGATTTTTGGTTAAATAATCTCGCAAAATGCGCGAAATATCATGTTCGTCTTCAATAATTAGGATTTTACGTTTGGTTTCCATTGAAATCTCTCCAAATAGTAGAGTGGTAGAGTATAAGACTAACCTATGTATGAATCTGTAAGAATACTATATTTTAACTATACAGGTTTGTTTTCGTGAAGTCATGGGAACTACAAGAGGTTTTTTTGAAAGAAAGCAGCCGATTGAAAATCAGCTGCTCTCATCATGAAGAAAGAAGAGGATCGAGCCACAACTATATTTATAAATGCTCCAAATCGATGGATTGATGAGCCTGGGATTTGAGATATTCGGCCGGGGACATTCCAAAATGGGATCGGAACACCCTGTGAAAATAGGAATAGCTTGCAAAGCCGCATGTTTCGGCAATATGCTCCAAGGTCATATCACTGTACTTCATACGCTCCAAGGCAGCGTTCAGCCGAATCTCAATCGCATACTGGATCATCGTTTGGCCATAGTGCTCCTTGAACAATCGCACTGCACGAGACAGGCTTAGTCCTGCGTAGCGGGCGGCTTCTTCGAGTTTGAATGTGACGGTGGCATGCTCTTCAATGAATCGTTTTAGCTTCAGTGTCGAGGAAACGGAACGATCCGTCTGGATATTCTCCTTGATGGCTCGATCGATATACAGACACAAACCGCGCAGCAGTGCATCACTCAGTTCTATATTTTCCTCCAGCGGACCACGGCGTTTCTCCAGGAGCATATTGCGCCAGAGGCTGACCAATTTATCATCCAGCCCAATGTGGCTCACAGTAGATCGATGGTGACGCTTCCACCAGCTATCAATCCATTCCCCTTCACAGAACAAATAATAGTCTCCGCTGGATAACCTGCCTTCCTTATGAGGTTCTTCTACCACGAGGTGATAGTCGTCTCCGGGTTTAAGCAGTAGTAAATCGCCGCCAATCATCTTAAATTCTTCATCCTGCACATATACCTTGCAAGAGCCTTCGGTTTGCAGACGGAACAGATAAGTCTGCAATTCGCCCTTCATATTATGGTTAAACGCCTTATAGTGATAGGAATAGTCACAGATCAGTACTGAGGTTTCCAAAAGATGTAATCCTCCAAATTTAAAAATTTGATCAGATAGTTCATGTTCTGACGATATTGTATATGTTCATTCTAGCCTGTTTTGCGTTAGGATGATACCAGATAGAGCAATGAAAGCAAATTTGAGAGCAGAGGTGCATCTATTATGAAAAAACTTAATATTGGTTTGCAATTGTTTACACTCCGTGATGAAACTGCAGCAGATTTCCGTGGAACTTTGCGCAAGGTAGCAGAGCTTGGTTATGAAGGTGTCGAATTCGCCGGATATGGTGACATTCCTGCCGAAGAAATGAAAGCGCTATTGGATGAGCTTGGACTGAAAGGTTTCAGCAGCCACGTTTCATTGCATGCTATGCGTGAAAATCTGCAACAACAAATCGACTACCTCAAAACTATTGGGGCTCAATATATGATCTGCCCTTACCTGATGCCTGAAGATCGTCCAGAGAATGCAGAAGGCTGGACCAAACTGTTCAACGAATTGCAACAATATGGTGCAGAAGCGACTAAACAGGGTCTGATCTTCGGTTATCATAACCATGATTTCGAATTCCACGGTCAGGTTGGCGACGAAAATGCCTTTGATGCAATGTTTGTTCAAACGACGCCTGAAGCGGTTCAAGTGGAAATGGACGTATGTTGGGTACAATTTGCCGGACAAAATCCGATTGAGTACATCAACAAATACGCAGGTCGTCTGCCGTTGCTTCATTTGAAAGACTTCAGCAAAGACGAACAGGGCCAGATGAAGACACTGGAACTGGGACAAGGTTCCGTTGATCTGCCAGCTGTTATTGAAGCGGCTACAAGTGCAGGTGTAGAATGGCTGATCGTGGAACAGGACGTTTGCCAGAATCCACCGCTTGAAAGCGTAGCCAACAGCCATAACTGGCTGAAGCAGAATTACTTGAACCAATTCTAATTTATTTGTCAAAGGAGACATTTGTACATGAGTAAAATTAAAGTTGCTGTATTCGGCTGTGGAGCCATTGCCGAGCGCAGACATATTCCAGAATACGCTGCCAATGAGAACGTAGAACTTGTCGCTTTTGCCGATCCGATCGTGGAGCGTGCGGAGAAGATGGCCGAAACTTACGGCGGTAAAGCTTACTCCAGCTACGAAGAATTGCTTGCAAGCGAAGAAGTGGATGCAGTCAGCGTTTGTACGCCGAACTACCTGCATGCATCGATGGCCATTGCTGCTGCGAATGCCGGCAAACATGTACTAGTGGAAAAACCGATGGCGGTTACAACCGAAGAAGGCGAGCAAATGATTGAAGCTGCCAAGAAAAACGGTGTGTATCTGATGGTTGGACACAACCAGCGCTTGATGCCTCCACACGTGAAAGCCAAAGAAATTTTGGATTCCGGCAAACTGGGTAAAGTCCTGAATTTCCGTACTTCCTTTGGTCATCCGGGTCCGGAAGGCTGGAGCGTAGACGGTGCAGAAAGCTGGTTCTTCCGCAAAGAAGAAGCAATTATGGGAGCCATGGGTGACCTTGGTGTGCACAAGTCGGACTTTATCCGTTATTTGCTGGATGATGAAGTGTCTGAAGTGGCTGGTTTCATCAGCACACTGCACAAGGAAAACACCAAAGTGGACGATAACGCAACTTGCCTGCTTCGCATGAAGAGCGGTGCAATTGGTACACTGGTAGCGAGCTGGACACAATACAGAGCAGGCGATAACAGTACGGTTCTGTGGTGTGAAAACGGTGTGATGAAGATCGGAACGGTAGAAGGCGACGAGGTTATCGTTGAGCTGACTAACGGTACGGTTGAGACATACAAAGTTGGCGCAATGGCTACCAACGAGAAACAAGTACCAAGCGGCGTTATTGATGCTTTTGTAGAATCAATTGTAACGCAAACACCTCCAAGCATTTCCGGCGAAGAAGGTCTGCGTTCCCTGCAAGTGATTCTGGCAGCGTTCGAATCTGAGAAAACGGGTCAGATCGTGAAGCTGTAATCGTAACGATATCATTATCATTAATTTAATTAGTGTGACTATCTCATATTAAAAAGGGGCTTACCTCCAGATAAATATTTCTGGCGGGTAGTCTCTTTTTATTACTTTTTTCATGACAATCAGCTATACGTAACAGAGGACAGCGGAACCCGGTGTTTGGCGATATGCGGGGCACAACGAGCGACGATTTGTTGTTTTGCAGCATGTTATTATGTTTGAACGGTTAACTGGCATTCCAAAAAGGACTGACCACTCCGCTACATCGCGGAAGAGTCAGTCCCTTAATCTTTAAGCTTGATTCAAAACGTATATGTCCGTATTAGATGCTAGGCTTCACATCACTGCCGAGATCCAGCCATGCGACTTCTTCAGGAGATAGGGTGATACGTGATCCTTCGTCACAGGAGAGCAATTCTGCCTGATTCTGGGCACCTATCAACGCACAGGTTGGAAACGGCTGATTCAATACATAAGCGAGAGCAATCTGGATGGGGGAAGTCTTTTTCGACTCGGCCAGCTGTTCAGCACGGTGCAACCGTTCCCAGTTGCCGTCACTGTAAAACACACGAACCAGATCTTCATTGTCCCGAACTTCAGGTGTGAAACGTCCAGTAAAGAATCCACGGGCTTGGGATGACCAGGAGAGCAATGGAAGCTTAGTGCGTTCATGCCATGCCAGTGTTTCTTCGTCTGCCGATACACAGCCTGCCCAGAACGGTTCGTTCGCTTTGGCAAGACTGAGATTCGGACTGCTGAAAGTGAAACCTTTCAGACCATTGGCAGCTGCATATGCATTAGCTTCTTCTAGCCGCTGCCAAGTCCAGTTGGAGGCGCCGATCGCGCCGATTTTGCCGGATTCAATATGTTCATTCAACGCTTCGAGAATCGCGCCAACAGGGATGTTTGGATCATCCCGATGCAGAGCATAGAGCTCCACATGTTCCGTTTGCAGCCGCTCCAGACTGGTAAGAAGGTCACTACGGATAGCATTAGCATTAACACGTGGGCCGTTCTGGTCATGATGCGCACCCTTGGTCAAAATAACAATCTCGTTACGGTTACCACGTTCCTGCATATAACGTCCGAGCACTTCTTCACTCTGCCCGCCACAATAAATATGTGCGGAGTCAACGGTATTACCGCCAATCGCCAGGAATGCATCCATGTTCGTAGCTGCTTTCTCATAGGAATCATGGTAAAAATAATCAGTTCCTTTAATCAATCGGGAGATAGGTTTTCCTGCACCAGCAATTTCAATGTATTCCATAATTCAGTTCATCCTCTCTTCTTATAGTGTAATACGTGTACGTTCTTCTGCTGAACGAAGACAAGCTTCGAGTACTTTCATATTGGCTATAGCATCGGATGGATCGAAACGCAGAGCCTTACCTTGAAGCACAGCCCGTGCCATATCGTCGCCCTGGAGGGAGTAGTGATTCACCTGTGGGACTTCAATCTCCTTACGCTCACCGTCAACAGTTACGAAGAAGTTGGAGCTGCGATCCCGATTGCTGATAAAGGCAGAAGGAACCTCAATGATGCCATCCGATCCAAGTACCTCCAGTGTGTTGCGGAAGGCTGCCCACATGCTGCTGTCAAAGGTGACGCCAATATGATTGTCGAACTCAAGCAAGCCGGAAGCCATCATATCCACATGACCATGCTCAGGGGAGAACATGCCAATGACGGTTGCCGCCGAAGGCTCTTGGCCAAGCAGCAAGCGTGCAGCACTGATGGAATAACAGCCGATATCATACAGCGCACCACCGCCCCAATCACGCCGAAAGCGAACATTACCTGTTGAGCCTGAACTGTTGAACGAAAATGTACTATGAATGCCGCGGATCTCACCAATTTCTCCGCTGGCGATAATATCCTTAATCTGATCATATCGTGGATGGTGTCGGTACATGAGAGCTTCAGCGAGATGCACACCAGCGTCTTCGCAGGCTTGCACCATTTCCTGAGCTTCCTGCTCCGTCAGTGCCAACGGTTTCTCACACAAAATATGTTTACCAGCTTCTGCGGCGCGGAGTGTCCACTCCCGGTGCAGATGGTTCGGAAGCGGAATGTAGACCGCATCAATGGAATCGTCAGCAAGCAAAGCTTCATAGCTGCCATAAGCTTGAGCAATGCCGAGTTTGTCAGCAGTTTGTTTTGCTTTTTCTTCATCTCGACTAGCAATGGCAGTCACTTCATTCAACTCGGATTGCTGCAAACCTGGAATAACGGATCCTACGGCAATGCTAGCGCTACTAAGAATTCCCCAGCGCAGTTTTCGATCTGAATTCATTTGTTGTTTCCTCCTATGAATGAATGTATATTGTGATTATAAGTAATAGATGAATGAATTAAAATGATAATATATTGAAATGAGTTAACACAATATTGTTTAGAAAAGAGAATGGGCCATGATGAGACAGACTGTATTGTTGACGCTACAGGATATTCCGTATTTTTGTTATCCAGAATCTGTTGGACTATATGTTGACCATCCTGAGCACACCGTATTACGTGAGGCTGGCGCACTTAACAACTTCAATATTCACTACGTTGCTGCGGGCAAGGGGTACGTGGAAGTGGAGGGAGTAGTGCATGAGCTACGTGCGGGTCAGGCTGTACTGTATTTCCCGCTGCAGCGGCAGCATTACTACAGCAGTGAAGATGATCCCTGGGATGTGCGATGGGTTCATTTTTACGGTGAACGCCTGCATGATTATATGATTGAGCGGGGGTTGCACCGCAATCTGTTGTGGACGCTGCGCCAGCAGGCGCCATGGGAAGAAGCGCATATGGCCCTACTAAATGAAGCCGAGCAGAACCGGATGCTGCGTCCTGCCCAACTATCTACCCTGACTTACGCTGTGCTAGCTGAGTTCGTGCAGCATGCGGTTCCATTGAAAAGCACACGCACAAGCAAGGCTGAGAGTCGTATCCTTGGACTGCTTCCACAGATGCAGCAGGAGGCATGCCAACCGTTTTTGTTGCAGGATTGGGCGGATATGGCGGGTGTAAGTTCGTATTACTTTTGCAAAATGTTTAAAAGTGCTGTGGAGATGACCCCGATGGAATTTATAACTCGTTCACGGTTGCAGATGGCAAAGCAATGGCTTCTGGAACGCCCGACGGCCAACATTGGACAGATCGCAGAGGAGGCGGGGTATCCCAATGCCAGTTATTTTAACCGCCAGTTTTTAGCCCATGAAGGCATGACTCCGACGGATTATCGGGGGCTTTACCACAGTTAAATGTAATGATGTCCGTTTGTTTGATTCTGCGGGAATCTTCGACGTTTGACAGAGCGTTCAATCAAGTCTATTATAGATAAATTAAATCCGTATATAATGAGGTGCCCTCATGAAATATTCGAAAGCTACAAACTATGCCCTCCACACCATGCTTTTTCTGGTTGCGACCGAACCGGAGCAACTGGTCAGTGTACATCAATTAGCTGAGATGCAAAAAGTATCTCCAACCTATTTGTCTAAAATATTGACCAAGCTGGTCAAAGCCGGCATGATCGAATCGACTTCGGGTGCCAATGGTGGTTATCGGCTTAGCCGGAAGAATCCGGACCCTTCATTTTTGGAGATTATCCATGCCATTGAGGGGCAGGCTTCCTTGTTCGAATGCTCGCAGGATCATAATGAAGGCTGCCTGATTCAGCAGGTGATGGTCCGTGCGGAAGAAGAGATGGAGAGTTATTTGCACAATAAAAAAATGTCTGAGCTGGCTGCCCAGATGAAAGCTGCACATTCCGTATAACCTGAATCGGAGGTCCAGTTGATCCTATAACTGCGCCTGTTGAAGCGCGAATTTAAAAACCTTCCTCCCCGCTTAAGGGGGATGGAAGGTTTTTTTTTTGCTGTACTCGGATGAGGATTGAAGTTGAAGTTATACGTCTACAAAGGACTCTGGAAGAGAGCAATACAAGGTATACCCTCGACATCCGAGTGCTTCAACGATAGGGAAGATAGTTAATATAAAAACGTATAATATGCCGTTGTACCTAATATGAGGGGGATGGTACAATAAGGAAGAATTTTATTAATACATATTTGCTCACATCTTAGATTTCTGGAGGGACAAAACATGAGCCAATCAACCATTACAGAACTAGAACAACTGCTTGCACTGGAAAACATTAGGAACACCAAAGCGCGCTATTGCCGTTATATTGATACGAAGCAGTGGGATGCATTAGGTGACGTGTTCGCTCCGGATGCCTTAGCAGATTTCAGTACAGAAGGCAATCCAATCCCGGTATTGACAGGTCGGGACACCATCGTTCAAGTATTCCGGGATTTGGTGGATGTTGCCGTAACTGTGCATCATGTACATAGCGCCGAAGTTGAATTTGTATCCGAGAATGAAGCCAAAGTCATCTCTCCAATGGAAGATTGGGTGACGTTCCCTGAAGGCAATGACAATAAATCGTTTCATGGATTTGGACATTACCATGAAACGTTTGTCAAAATCGATGGTCAATGGCTCATCCAGCATACTAGCCTGAAGCGTCTTCGACTGGATCTATTTGAATAGTGTTTGTATTCACATAAAAGAATATTGAAACGATGATAAACAAACCCCCAAGAGCGCTATAGCTGCGTCCTCTTGGGGGTTTGTTTTATTCAAGCTTTTACGTTCACTCAGTCTTGCATGCGGATTTGCTTAGAGTGAAAGGGTCTGACGTTTTTCTTTTGATAATTGTTGTGTGACAACAAGCATACCTAATGAAATCAGAACAAGGATTAGACATACCCAATAGGAATTCCGATACCCCCACACTCCGGCTGTCCATCCCCCGACCAGACTACCAAATAATCTTCCCAACGTGGAGGCATTGGAATAGAGAGTTGACGCATAGCCGGGCATGGACGGAAGCAGATCCTGCATGTAACTGATTCCGATAGCAGAGATAACGGCAACAAAGAATGCGAGCAATAGTTGTCCGGCCAGCAAGTGCCACAGTTCCGTAGAGAACAAAACTATTACATAATAAGCGGCACCCATAAGGGAACCCCATAACATGAGTGAGCGGTTGGGGTATTTTGAGGCGAGCAGACCCAAACCTAGCATAATCGGAATTTCAAGCCCCGCGCATAAACTGGAGATCCAGCCAACTTCCCGGGTTCCCCCGCCCAGATGGTGAATAATGAACAGAGAAGCATTCAGGTTATTCATCCAATGTGCCATATACAGAAGTGTGGTAATGAGAAAAGGCATATAGATTCTTGCATCCTGATGTAATTTCATGTGTATGCTACCCGAGGATGCACGAATGGAAGAAGGCTCGGGAGCTTTTTTTAACAGAAAGAAAAATAATACCGCATTGATCAGAAAAATAAAACACGTTGAACTGAAAATGCCGATGTACCCAATATACGCAATCAGTAAAGTTCCGATTAAAGGTCCCGTAATAAACCCCAATGAAAATGCGGAGCGCAGGGTTGAATTGGCCACAGCATGATCGACATCTGTTGCGGAATTAACCGCTTCTCTTGCAGCTGCGAACAATTGTGGCATGGCGGGAGATCCGAGTGCAGTCATTATCGTCATATAAATAAATAATAAAGTGAAATCGTGAATCCACAGATACCCTGCAAAAGCAAGAGCGTTGCAAATCATGGCAGACACCAGAATTTTTTTGCGAGCCCCGGGTTGATCCGATCGTCTGGCGATCCAGGAACTGAACAGCACACCCGCCATAAGTGTTACCGCAGTGAATAATCCGAATGTTGCAATGGATACTTCGAGGCGGGTTGTAAAGTAGACCGCAAGAAAGGGCGCGCTGATTGAAATAGCCATACCTTGCAACAACATACAAACGAGGAACAGCCGGTATGTAGGGATACGAAATAGTGAATTAAACTGTTGAAGCTTCATGTGCGAAAGACATCCCCTTGATTTTATCATTTTCAAAAAAATCTATACGATCTGTTTATAATATAAGAATAACAGAGATAAAGTAATACGTATTGATATCTTATAGTCTAATAACAAACAAAAAAGCCAGAGATCAGACCCTATCGGTCCAATCCTGGCTTTCTTATAGAATTTATTATAAGTAAGAACCTGTATAACCTGCTTAATGTGAAGCGACAGTTTCCTTCCGTGCCTGCATTCTCAGATACACCTGGGAAAAAACTATGGATGCCAGAGCAACCACAGTCATACCCCAGAAAATATTAGTGTACGCCGAGGCTAATGGCAATTGCTGCATGGCTGTCAATGCGACGCCAGTTACGGCAACACTAAATGCTCCGCTGAAGAACTGGCTAAGCTGGAATAGTCCCATGCCAGCACCAACCTGATCCATCGTCAGATTGCCCGACAACTCATTGGATACACTCGTTGTTAGTGCAGAGAAGCCTACGCTAAGCAGAATGTATACGGCCATAATGGCATAGATGCTGTCGTCTGCAAAAAGAGCAAACAATCCGGCCGCAGCGAGCAGCAACCATGGTGCGAACTTGAGCAGTTGTGTATTGCCGTGCCGGTCAATCATGCGACCAATCCGATTGGATAACAGCATGGACACAATTGCACCCGGGAAGATGACAAGCCCGGACTGGGCCGGAGTCAGGCCATACAGATGTGCCAGAATTTGCGGCAGCAGGAACAGCGTCGAGAAGTTGTTAATATACGATACAATCCCGAGTGAGCTGAGCATCATATATTTTTTGTTTTTGAACAGAGCTGGTTGTACAAAGGGATCAGCCGCACGGCGAATTCGTAACCAGAACAGGACGAGTGCAGCCGCACCAACAACGAGGGTTACCCATTCACGTGAAGTCAGGAATAGTAGGACGCCGGTTGTTCCGATCGCCAGTAACAGCGCGCCTAGCAAGTCGAATGAACCCTTTTGCGGCATCTCACTTGGAAGCAGTTTGAAAAATACAGGGATCAGAAACAAGGTTAGTCCGGTAACGATAAACAGATCATGCCATCCGAGAAACTGTGTAATACTACCGCCGATCACAGGTCCAAGTCCAAGACCCAGTGAGCTGGCCGACATGACAACAGCCATGGATTTACCCCTGCGGTCACTTGGAATGTAACGAGTAATAAGAACGATAGCCAGCCCTGGTACAGAAGCTGCACCCGCGGCCTGAATCAGACGTGCAATGAGCAGAAGGATAAAATGGTTACTGAAGAAACCAAGAACGGATGCTGCACCAAGCAGTGTAAGACCGGTCGTAAACAGGGTGCGAATCGGCACAAAATCCGATAGACGTGAGAACGTGATCGAGGAAATAGCAAAAACGATGGAATAGCCGGTGACAATCCAGGAAGAAGAGACAGATGAGAGCATAAATTCAGCTGCAATTTTGGGCAGGGCCAGATTGAACATCATCGTATTCATAACGACAAGGACAACCGTGAAACCAAGCAGACTTACGATTAACCCTTCCTGTATTCCTGCTGTCCGTTCCCCAGATGATGCAGTTGCGGTGTTGTTCATAAAAAACCTCCTAGATTGATGTGTATTTCGCAATATTTCAGAAACGGTGTGTAACATTTGCAAAATGTGGTATAGAGTGAATCCCATGCCTGACAGCAGGGGATACATAAACGAAATAGGTTTGTAAGTTCGATTGGTATCGAACATTAGAAATATATCATGGAACTATGCTAAAATACAATGGATAGTCTGAAAAAAAGGAGACTTCAACGATGAAAATTTTACACCATCCCCAAGTGGAGGATATTGAACTTTCTTCCGTTTTGTACGCTTTAAGTGATCCCATCCGTCTTGGGATTGTAACGGAAGCGGCCAGAAATGGTGAGCAGCCATGCAGTCATTTTCGTGCACCTGTTGTGAAATCCACGATGTCACACCATATTCGGACCCTGCGGGAAGCCGGAGTCATTCGGGTGAGAGTACAAGGTACACAGCATTTCCTGACGCTAAGATCTGAGGATCTGGAAGTGCGTTTTCCTGGTCTGTTACAGCCTTTGTTACAAGCGGCAGCTCAGTCCGAAATACATGATTCCTAAATAATGTCCTTTCTTCAAGTTGAAGAGGGGACATTTTTTTATGTTTGGCCTGTTCCATACTGCTGCGACATTCTATGTCGTACCATGCCCCCTATAATAACGGTGAACACACAAACCATATCGAAAAGAGGTTCACAAACGTTGGCAAAAACAAAAAGAGGACGCGTCCTGTGGAATCTACCATCCCGAGGAAGAGGAACATGCCCGGTGTGCAGCAGCACCCGGATTAAATTGTTGTATTCGCAAACGAAAACAGATGGTACGAGTCTGAAAGTATGCAAGAAATGCTCCAAAGCCGTGCAGTCCAGAGTGGACAAAGTAACCGTATAACATAACAGGCCTGTTCTTCGGAACGGGCCATGTCTTTTGGTATAATACAATTACTAAATACGGAACGAGCCAGGGGGCGGGGAAATGAGCAATATGCATCGTATTCACTGGTTTGACGAGCAGATTCGGAGTGGACGTTTTCCGAACAGCAGCTGGCTGGCACGTGAATTTGAAATATCCCGGCGCCAAGCCCAGCGTGATATTGAATATATGGCGATTTCTCTACGTGCCCCCCTGGTGTATATAGCAAAATATCGGGGGTATTGTTACGAGGATCAGACCTACCGGCTGCCCCATTTATATATGACGGAAGAAGAACAGCAGGTGCTTAAGTATCTGGCACATCGTTACAGGCATTACAATTATGATCAGTCGGATGCGGTGAAGCGTGTGGCGCATTTGCTGGAACGTTTTACGCTTGAGGAACAGCAGACGGGGAGCAGTCAGCTTCCTGTGTTTAAAGCAGATCCGCAACAGCTTCAGTCCTTTGAGATTTTGTCCCATGCGATTGCCGAATCCCGCAAAGTACATATCCATTACAGAGATCATGCCGGAGAAAGGCAATTTACCTGGTGCCCATTGAAGATGGTGTCCCAGTTCAACGCCGATTATGTCGTTGGCTATGAATTCGACCCTTTACAGCAAACGGCCATCCGGCTGGAGGGCATGATTCATGTGCAGATGACGAACGATACGTTTCAGTGTCAGACAGACGGTTTGCTGGGGGTATGGGAAGAGTCGATGCCTGTCCGTAAACCGTTTGTCGCTAAGATAAGAATGAGAGAAGTGCAGCAAACAGAGCTGTGGCAAGGATATCGGATTCGGGAGAATCAAGATCAGGTCCACTGGATTGAATTTTATGATACGGAGGCGTTCTTACAGCATTTGTTCGTTACCGAGTGGGAGGAACTGTTGTCTCCAACGTGGCTTAGACGAAAGCTCCAGCAAAGTGCTGAAGGAATAATCGACAGGCTTGCAATGAGCTCAAGGCAAACCTGAATTGGAACAACCATAGAGAGGAGATTTTTTTTTGACTGAAGTTGCGTTAGACAACCTGATCATGAAGCGGGAGTCCAAATCGTATGTGGATAGCCTACACGCTGTATTGACCCATGCGGGTCTGTTTCAGGGTTCCAAGTATGTGCTCGCCGGATATACGGGTATGGCATTCAAACTTTCAGTGCATCGCAGACTGCTGCCCATGTCGGTTACAGCCTATGGTCAATGGGGAGAATCTCATCGCCCTGGGATCGATAACTTGGGGATATTCACGATCTGGGATGGGGGGCGGACACGTCATCCCACATTCGGGTATTACCAGAGGGATGCGGTAAATTGGGTGAAGCGCAGCCTGGATGGGGGCGTAGGAGTTATCTACTGGATTCCGGAATTTGGTGTTATTCATGGGTATGATGACAGTGATCGCATCTTTTATGTGCAAGATGGCTGGAGCAAGGAACCACAGATTATGCTGTATGACAATTTCGGATTAAACTTCACCGGGTTCTGGTACTGTCAGGTCTTTGGTGATCAGGTACATATCCCTGAACAAGAGATGCTGTTGGAATCATTGAGATTGGCGATTGAGGATTGGGATATCCCTTATCGTCTACTGCCTGATCGGAATATCGTTTCGGGCAGAATGGCGTATGATGTGTGGGTAGAGGCCCTTCGGAGTGGAGATTACGATGAATCGGGTGCTGTGTATATTTTGCAATCCTATTGCCAGTCCCGAACTGAAATTCAGTTGTATTTGCAGGATGCGCGGGGGATATGGACCGAACTGGACCAAGCCCATGCGTGTTATGAACAGCTTGGAGCACTGATTATTCAGATGAAGGGATGCATGATTCAGGAACATAACAGATGGATTATGCAGGCAGACGCCATAGAGAAGCTGGCACAGATTTTATTGGAAGCGAAAGCATTGGAAGAGCAGGCTGTTGATTATTTTCGTTTGATATCCCTAAAGTATCCAGATCGTAAACGTACCACTGTGCCACGTTGGGGAGCACATTCGGCAAGGTAGGGGAGGGAGGATAAGGTGATGGGGAGTAAAACGCTGCCGGAGTTGATTCGTTTTGCACAGACTCAGAATTTGGCGGATGAACAACTATACTGGAGCGGCGCAGGCTCGTACCTCGATGCGATGTATCGTATTCTAATACACAAGCAGTGGACGAATTTACCGCGTCACATGATTGCGGGCATGACTGCAAATGTGTTTCGTCTGGTGGTAGATCGGCGCCTAACGACAGAATCGATCTCGGCGTACAATTGGATGGCCGAGAACTTTGTAGCTGCTGATTTCATTGGTGTGACAGCGAGTCAGTCAGGGGGATTTTCGTTCGTGCCAACCTTTCCGCTCTATCAGAAGCAGGCCCTGCTGGATATCAAGGCTTCCATTGACCGGGGTGTAGGTGCTATTCTGTGGCATGATCAGTTTGTTATTTGTGCTGGATATGATGATGGGGAGCAGGTGCTGTTCATTTGTGAGAGTCAAGAAAATGAAGTCATTCGTCTGCCCTATGATTCTTTTGGTCGAAACAGTACACCATACTGGTACTATCAGGTTCTTGAATCTCATACAACCGTAGACATATGGGAAGTGTGCAAAGAATCATTAATTCAGGCTGTGTACAAATGGGAAACCCATGACTATATGCTGCCTCCTCAGGATTACGCATGTGGACCCGCTGCTTATGCAGCCATTGCTGATGCCCATGGTTCTGCGCTATTATGCTAATTCAAGAAAGGATATGGCCTCCTATGTTGGAGAGCTTAAGCATTTGTCCAATCAGATGAATCAAGTGGTACAAGAGTATGCGTTACTTGCAGACCTATATGCTCAGATGATGGAGAAGGTTAAGGATTCAACAGCGTGGGATGCGAAAGAACCGGGGCATGTGCAAAAGGTGATCTGTCTGATCGAGCAAGCAGGGGAAACGGAACAGCGTGCCATCGATGCCATTAAGCAGGCATTCCCAGAGACGATTGGCAATCGTTTTGAGGATATTGGATTAAGATAAATGGAATAGTGCAATTACTTCAAAATAGAAAAAGTACAGACAAAACCGGAAATGACCCTGAAGGCCGTCGTTCCCGGTCTTATTTGCGTTTATCTTAGCCACATCTATGTCGTAATGTCGGTCCTCATACAATAGCTGAACTAGCATTCATAGTCTCGCTTGACCCTCAATTCGGGTTGGGCCCGATGGATTGCGGCGGAGCCAACATTCTGGCTATATTGTTGAAGCTTTCCTGCCAATCGGCCGTGATGATGCTCCCGATATAACCATCTGGGCGAATCAAGACCAGCGTTTCGCTGGTAATACCGTAGGTACGGGTCAACTTGCCGCTGGAGTCATGGAGGATCTTCTGATCTGATTCGTGTGTGGTACCAACGACGTAGCAGTGTAATTCGGCACCGCTGGTTGGCCAGTTTAACTTAGGGAGTAACTTGGCAGCGTTAGGTCCAAAGGCAAGCAAAGTGAAGTGAGGCCCCTGATAGATGTCGAACAGACGTGGTTCCCCACCGGGTCCATTGCAGGGAGCATCTGGCGCCCGGTCACCAACATGAAGTGTTTTGGTGGCCGTTTCTTCGCTAGACGCGAGCGGCCCACCATGGTAAGAAAGTCTAAGCTGTCGCTCCTCGTCTCCACGCTTGAGGCTAGCCAGGCGATTTTTGTCTAGCTTGGCGTATAGCTCGCTGGATTTGCTGAGGACGCGAGCGGCAATCGGTTGACGCTCAGCCTCGTAGCTGTCAAGCAACCTCTCGGGTGCCCCAGCAATGACCTGCCCTATTTTCCAACCGAGGTTATAGGCGTCCTGTATACCCGTGTTGAGACCTTGTGCACCGGCCGGGGTGTGCACATGTGCAGCATCGCCTGCAATGAAGACGCGACCCGACCGATAGTGCTCAGCCAGTCGAACGTTGGGACGAAACAGCGAACTCCAGGTAATGTCGTAGAGACGCAAACCTGTGAGTTTGTGGAATTGAGCGGCGAGTGCGCCTTTGTCTAGGTTAGGCTTTTCTTCCGGTGCCAGCCTGATCATAACTTGGAACTGGTCGGAGTGTGGCAGAGGGCAGGCTCCGACAAACGTGCCATGTGTACGTGGCCACATATGCCACCTATTGCGAGACAGTTTGTCGATCGAGCCGTCGATGATGAGTGTACGGTCAGAGTCGGTAGTCTCTCCAATAAATCGGATATCTGCCCCTTTGCGAACGATGCTCGAACCTCCATCTGCTCCGACGAGATATCTGCTGCGAACCTTCTCTCCGGAAGAGAGAGTCACCGTCACTCCATCAGCATCCTGTTCGAATTGCTCCAACCCGTTGTTAAATTCAATGATTAAGCCGAGTTGTTTCAGTAGGCGGTGTAAGATGGCATCCGTTCGGTGCTGCGCCAACAGGAGAATGTTTGGATACGGATCGCTCGGTGTTGGTTTATTTTGCTGCTGCATGCGCCAAGGCAAAGTTAACGGTCCAATATGAAAACCGGCAAGCGGGTAAGAACTTCCCTCTGACTGAGCCTCTTCCAGCACGCCGAAGTCCTCCAAAATCTCTTGGGTTCTTGGTTGAATTCCCTTGGCACGGGAACCTTGAAAGGCGTGAGGGGCTTTGTCAACGAGTCGGACACGAAGGCCGCGTCGAAGCAGGTCGACTGCAAGAGCGGAGCCAGTCGGTCCAGCTCCAGCGATGAGTACGTCAATATCGTAATGTTGGGTCAGTTGAATCTCCTCCTGATCACCCATATCGCAATGGATGAGATATCGTGCTTTATTTATTGTTTCTATTGAAACTTTTTTAATTTCCCGTGAAACAATAATAAGTTAATCTCTCTTTATTGTCAATATTGTTTCCAGGAAACTTTAATTGTAGGACATACCCTGATATACTGGTAAGAAGCTAACCATCGTTGGAGGAAAATTGAATGATCAACCCATCGGATAATCAAAATAAAGATCACTTAATTCAAGAAGTACTGGAAGCAGTGAAAGATATACAGATCAGATTCCAAACAGAAGAAGACGAAGAAAAACAGTGGCTGATCCAAAATAGTCCTAATCCGGCTGTTGAAGAGCTAATCCAAGAAATGACGGTGACAATGCTGCATGTGCTGGATGCAATCGGTACACTTGAACCAGTAAACGGCATAACCATTTCAAAACAATTCGGCTTCTCTAAAGGGACTGTCTCCAAGATTACGAGAAGACTCGTGTCTCAAAAAATCATCGTAACCGAGTCACTTCCGGATAACAAAAAAGAAGTTCTATTCCGTACCACATCGCTCGGAAAAGAGATTTATCGTTTGCATCAGGGCCTGCATCATCAGATTGATCTTGGGGTTCATCATTTCTTGCAACGGTATAACGAGGATGAGTTACAGTTTCTCGTAAACACCCTCCAAAAGACGCTGCATACATCATGGATTCATTCGGAGACAGAGGAGGGGACTTATGAATCCGCCCGAAGAGATGCGCCTACAAACAAGGATTCAAAAGCTTATAAGGCTAATAGCTCTACGTCATTGACCGAGGAAATGGATGAAATCATGTCTATGCTCAACAAGTTGGATTCCCGTAATTTGAAGAAAGCAAAAACCATATTAAATGATGTTTTTTTTGCAGATTATGAGGACTAGCCGCAACATCAGCATATTTCATAAGAAAATGATTTGAAGCGTTCTGCGCACAATAAATTAAGGTATAACAAATACCGGATAAGGCTGATAAGCCTATCCGGTATTTTTTCGTATTTTGCCACATCCGAATCCATTGCTCATCCTTATTTCAACCTGTACAAGAAAAAATAACCATAAATTCGATTTTGGGGTAATGTGCAGCTCCCTATGTTCCGAATATTATAATAGATGGTCTTTTTTGGATGAAGCATATTGAAGGACAACAGGGGGCGGGAGTATGGTGCATAATCCGGAAACCATTCAGGAATGTATCGAAAAGGCACGACAGAGGCTCTACCAGATTGCAAATTCTCATAAAGAACTGTGGCATCCGGAGGTCATTCGTCAATCGATGGTTCTGGATGAACTCATTAATCAATATAACAATGCCATTCGCGGAAAGACATCCCGAAGTAAATAACAGCGTGTTACAAACCTCGGGATGAAATGATGCGAATGCATTCAGTATACGAACTCTATTCTTTTACAGCCCCAAGCACAATTCCTTTTACAAAGAAACGCTGCAAGAATGGATACACGAGCAGGATTGGCAGTGCCCCAATAAAGATCTGGGCTGCGTTAACGGTACGCTGCGACATGTTCTGAAGCTGTGTCGCATCGACATTCATATTGGAGAAATCCTGCTGCACGATAATCGTTTGCATCAATGTAGCGAGCGGATATTTGGCTGCGTCATTCATGTAGATCAAACCGTCGAACCAGGAATTCCACTGCCCCACCATCGTAAATAGGGAAATCGTAGCAATGGCCGGCATGGACACAGGCAGATAGATACGGAACAATGTGGTGATATGGTTGGCACCATCGATGAATGCCGCTTCTTCGAGCTCTTTCGGTACGTTACGGAAGAAGTTCATCATGAGAATCAGGTTCCAGACCGCCACAGCGCCCGGCAAAATCAGAGCCCACATGGTGTTGATCAGTCCCAGCTTTTGAATCAGGATATAGGAAGGGATCAGTCCGCCGCTGAACAGCATCGTGAAGATGAAAAACCACGCGTACAGCGAACGTCCCTTGAAATTCAGACTTTCCTTGGATAAAGGATATGCCGTCAGGGTGACCAGCACCATACTAAGCAGCGTACCGAACACGGTACGTTGCACTGAGATCCAGAGCGCGCTGAGAAAGTTACTGTTACCAAACGTTTTGGTATAGGCATCGACTGTAAAATCAATCGGCCAGAGCGTTACCAGATTGGCGGAAGCTGCCGCTTTACCGCTGAAGGAAACCGCCAGAATATGGATAAGCGGCAGCACACACAGCAGCGAGACGGCCGCGATGAAGAACAGGTTGAAGCCGTTAAATATACGGTATCCGGTCGTTTTGTGATACACCTTAATTCCTCCTTAGAAAATGCGGTAATTGGCGATTTTGTAAGCCATCCGGTAGGCGGTAATAACGAGGAACATGGCGACAAAGGATTTAAACAAACCAACCGCAGTCGCAAAACTCATTTTGCCATTCAAAATACCCATCCGGTAAACAAACGTGTCAATAATATCGCCTTTATCATATACAAGTGGATTGTACAGGTTGAAAATCTGGTCAAATCCAGCATTAAGAATATTCCCCAGTGACAGCGTTCCCACGACAATAATCATCGGCACGAGTGCAGGCAGCGTAATGTGTAGGGTCTGCTTAAGTCGTGTTGCCCCGTCAACTTCAGAAGCTTCGTACAGAGCAGGGTTAATGCCCGCAAGGGCTGCAAGAAAGACAATGGTACCAAATCCGAATTCCTTCCATACATCACTGATGACCACGGTTACACGGAACCAGTCGCCATCTCCCAGAAAGAAGATCGGTTCAATGCCAACGGCCGCCAGAATCTGGTTAATCAGTCCGCCTTCGGGGGAAAGCATGTCCAGCAGGATGCCGCCCAGTACAACCCAAGACAAGAAGTGGGGCAGGTATACCAGCGTTTGTGAGAACCGTTTGAAAGTGGAATTCCGTACTTCATTCAGCAAAATAGCAAATACAACAGGGGCCACGAGTCCGGCCACAATCTTCATGGCGGCAATCAGTACTGTGTTCCAGATGACCTGAACACTGTCCGGATATTCGAACATGAATCGGAAGTTATCCCATCCGACCCATTTGGAGCCGGTGAATCCCAGCCATGGTTTAAAATCCTGAAACGCAATAATAATGCCGCCCATAGGCACATAGGCGAACAGCAATGTGAGCAGTACCGAAGGCAGCAGCATCAGATGCAGCGGCCAATTGCGTTTGAAATTCCAGCGGGTACGTTTGCGTGGATTGTGTGTTGCCTGCCGCACCGGCGTATTGGTCGTTAGTGGTTGTTCCATAGCCATCAGGTCCCTCCTTTATATCGTCCAGCCTCTGCATAATGAGGCCAGTCAGCCTCTGCAAATAGTGGAGCAACTGAATTATAGCAATGGAAACGGGTGGGCTATAGAACAACATTTCAAGGCGGATGTTGATTTATTAACTTGTTGAAAACGTATACCGAATAGTGACTCATTTGAAATTCAGTATAGATATGTAAGGGGTTTCAATATAAAATAGGACTTCGATGTGTATCTTTACTTTAATCCGGGACAGGGTGAAGCAATGAAATTTACAGTATTCTCAAAAACAGTTATGCTGCTTGTCTGCTTGCTTGTACCAATCTTGCTGCTCTATACCTACGCGAATCAGGCGAATGTGGACATGGTTGTCGAGGAGAAGCAAAATTCAAGTTTGAATCAATTCAACTATTTTAGCTCTCAGGTGGATAAAAATATTGAACAGCTCTCCCTTTACGGGCTGACTTTACTACGTGATCCAAGCATTTTGCACTATCGTTACATGACGGAATCGACCAGTCAGTATGAGAAAAACAGCATCTATCTCGATATTCTCGACAAATTGTCGCTGTACCAGTCCACCAGCCGCTGGAAGAATGATATTACCATTGTGTTGCCTCAGGCAGAGCTGGTATTGTCCACCATGTCGAACCGGACGGTCTTTAATGAGAAGATGTTGAAATTTCCACAGCCAGGCCGATGGCAGTTGAATGAAGGCAGCTTCACTTATTTCTTTACGGATAACTACGAGTGGAATGAAAAACCTGTGGCCACGGATGTACGGACCGTGATGGAAATTAATTTTGACCCGATGAACATTGTTGCCATGCTGGATGATTTTAAGGAGGCACAGGGAGGAGATCCCTTTCTTCTGGTCCCGGGCAACGAGCCACTATTAAATCGCAGTGCAGACCCCGAGCTCGTGGAAGCCGTGATGCGGGACATGCCACTAACTGAACTGGATAGTGAAGGCAACCATCAACTTGAGGTGGGGGGCAAGAAGTACTTGGTTAGTTATGTGCTCTCCAAACAGCTGAACGGAATTTATGTTAACCCGGTTGTGCTGGATGATTTGCTCACGCCGATGGACAAGAGCCGGAACATGTTCATTACTTCCATTTTGCTGCTGCTCGTGCTCAGTATTGGCGCTGCACTGTTGTTATATCGAAAGGTACAGGTACCGATACAACGTCTGATGAGAGGATTGCAACAGATTCGCAAAGGACAGCTGTCCACACGAATTCCGGTCGATCACTCCCGTGATGAATTCGCGTACCTGACGCAGAGCTTCAATCACATGGCCGAGCAAATTCAGGAGCTGATCGAAAAAGTATACGAGGAACGCATCCGTTCACGAGAAGCGACGCTGAAGCATCTGCAATCACAGATCAATCCTCATTTCCTGTACAATTGTCTGTTTTATATTAAAAATATGACGCAGCTCGGCAACCGTGAAGCGGTTATTGCCATGTCGCTCAGCCTGGGAGATTACTATCGCTACATCACACGTGATGAGAACGATATGACCACCGTGGAGGAGGAAATCCGGTTGTTGGACAATTATTTGTCCATCCAACAGATGCGCACCAACCGTTTGTCGTATGAGATCGCCGTACCGCAAGAACTGATGCAGCAGCACATTCCGAGGCTGCTGATCCAGCCTATCGTGGAGAATGCAGTCATTCACGGCATTGAACCGATGGAGGGAAGCGGTCACATCGTGGTTACAGGCATGGCAGCACAAGAACAAATTGATGGAAGGGAATACACACGGTATAGTTTGTTTGTCGATAATGACGGTGTTACTTTGACGCCGGAAGAGATTGCCGGTCTTGAACGAGAAATCAATGAACCGATGGGTGAAGAAATAGGCACGGGTACCTGGAATGTACACCAACGGCTCGTTACACGATATGGTCATTCTTCAGGGCTTCATTTTGGAGCGATCCCTTACGGTGGTCTCAGTGTGGAAATACGATGGTTTGAGGAGGAATATCCTAATGATGAATCTAATGGTCGTGGATGATGAACATTCAGCGGTGGAATCGATTGCAGCCTCCATACCGTGGAGAGAGCATGGGATTGGGCACGTATATAAGGCGTACTCGGTGAAAGAGGCATTACAGCAAATGACGGCACATCAGGTCCATATTATCATCACCGATATTCGTATGCCTGGCTTGTCCGGACTGGATCTGGTGAGTCATATTCGTCAAAAGTGGGAACGGACCAAATGTATCATTTTATCTGGACACGCATCCTTTGATTATGCGAAGCAGGCACTCCGGCATGGAACAGTGAGTTATCTGCTGAAGCCAGTTCGGGATGAGGAGCTGATTGAAGCTGTGCAGCAGGCTTCCGTCCAGATTCGGCTGGAGGGAGAGAAACAATTGATGCACCAGCGCGCCATGTATTCGGTGAGGGAACATTTACCGGAGAAGCGGGCGGGATTAATGAAGGATGTACTGCTTGGACATAAATTTGCAGAGAGCGAACTTGTAGAGAAACTGGAGCAATTGGAGATTGGCTTCCGTCCCCAGGATAAAATGCAGCTGCTGCTCATCCGTTATGATGACCCACAGCCAACGCACAAGGCATTTCGTCTGATGAAATACGCCATCTCCAACGTGGTGGAAGAGATCTTTGGCAGCAGCTATCATCTCTGCCATACGGACGATGCGTATGATGATCTCGTCTTCATGGCAAGTCCAAAACAGACACAGTCTGAACCTGAACTGCTGATGGGGCGGCTTGGAGAACGGCTGCTTCACAGTGTGAAGCAGTATTTAAACGCGACGATTTCACTGTCAGTCAGCCGGATAGGCCGTTTTCCAGACCAGGTTCCACAATTGTATCATCAGGCTGTAAGTGCCTTGCGCAAGCAGGCGGAAGCGGGCAAAGGCCTGCACCTCAATGCGGCTGCCGGCTCCCATGGAGCAACATTGAAATCACTTTCAGCACTGTATGAGCCACCCGGACTGACCGCACTGCTGGAAGCAGGACGGATGGAGGACGCGAGTCGCAAGATTGATTCAATTTTCGCCGAGTTATCGGATAGTGTGTTCCCGGAGCATGTCTATGTTGCTTTTCACTATCTCGCAGCCGCGTTCTCCTACATGGCTCATCGGGAGGGCAGACAGTTGTCCGATGTCCTTGGTGAGCAGTATCAGCAACTGCTGAAGGACGGCTACGGCGTGTCACTTCGGAGTCTGGAAGCATGGACCCGGAGCGTGATGGAACAATGGGCTCAAAGCACAACCGATACGGGCCAGGAAAGTGGATCGAACATGATCAGACAGGTCCAGCAATGGATTGACCACCATCTGGGTGAAGATCTGTCCTTGCAGGTTATTGCCGGGGAGGTGCATCTGCACCCGGTATACTTGTCCAAAATGTATAAACAATCGACGGGTGAAGGCATCAGTGACTACATTATCCGTTCCCGAATGGAACGTGCTGTTCACTTGCTGAAACACACGGCTATGAAAATATATGAAGTCGGTCAGGAAGTGGGATATAACAATACGCCTTATTTCATTCAAGTATTCCGCAAACATTATGGCCTGACCCCGCAGGATTTTCGGAACGGTTAACAAATCAATATGAACATTGAAATTGTGATATATGTTTGCTTCCCCGGCTGCACTATCCTTTTCATGTAAGGGCATTCAAAGTGATTGAGGAGGGGTTTCATGTATAGAAAAATGATGACTGCATTGCTTGCACTGACGATGGTTGCCGTAACGGCATGCAGTTCGGGGGCAAAGGAAGAACCATCCAAGGAAGCGGCTGCGCCACTTGCGCTGCAAGACGGCAAGTATGAACCTGCGGTTCAGATGAGCTATTTGCGAGCCTGGAATGATGATACAAAGTTCAAGAACGGAGAGACTGCACAGAACAACGTGCATACCAAATGGGCCAAAGAGCGTCTGGGCATCGACCTGACTACACCTTGGGCTGTGTCCGTGACCAATGATGCTTTTTACACGAAGCTTCGTCTCTCCCTGTCGGCTAACGAAGAGCTGCCGGATATCGTCTCCATCCGTGGTGACTACAATCTGGTGCGTGAGTTGATTGAATCGGGTAAATTCGCCGATGCAGGTGAATTGTTCGACAAGTATGCATCCGACACATGGAAAGGGGCTGCTGAATCCGCACCGGAAGAGTGGTACCCGTACATGTATGAAGGCAAACGCTATGGTATTCCGATCTTCGACTATGCCTACAATGGCGACCCGGTCATGTTTATCCGTGAAGACTGGCTGAAGAAGCTGGGACTGGAAGAACCTAAAACGATCGATGAGCTCGTGACGGTGATGGATGCCTTTACGAATCAGGACCCGGATGGCAACGGTAAGAAAGATACGTACGGTCTGACGGTTGGCATGAAAAATGCCCTCAATACCTGGATGACTGAATCTGGCTGGATCTTCGGAATGTATAACACGATGCCAGGACAGTGGAATCTGAATGCAGAAGGAACACTGGAATACGGCTCGGTTCAACCAGGTGTAAAAGAAGGACTTGCAACGATGAAAGAATGGTTGTCCAAAGGTTATCTGCCGAAGGAAGCTGGCGTATATGACGAGATCAAGGCTGCCGAACTGTTTACAGCAGGCAAAGCGGGAATCATTGTCGGACCACACTGGATGCCGAACTGGCCAATCGATGATGTGAAGAAAAATGTGGACGGCGCTACCTACAAAGCAATCGCCCTGCCAACTGGACCAACTGGCGAAAGCCATCACCACGGTTCGGGTGCAAGTAACGGGGTTGTGTTGATCAATAAGGATATGGTAAACCCAGAAATTTTCTTCACGTATCAAAATTATTTGTTCGATAACTTCGCTAATCCAGAAGTGGGCGGGGAGTTTGAACATGGCTTTGCCCAAGGATATGACTTTGATATTGTAGATGGCAAAGTGCTTGGTGAGGCTGAAGTGAAAGATGGGGTATCCCCCCTCAAGTACACAATTACGTATGACGGTGCACGGATTCCAAACCTGATGATGGATACGTTGGCAGAACTTGCTACAGGCAAGGAGCCTGAAACACCATTTGAAAAAAATACGAAAATTGCCAACAAACCTGAAGTGTTCGCTGCGGCACAAGTCGTGGTAGCTCATAAGGATGATGCAATCAAGAACAAATTTACGGGTGCACCGACGGATACGATGAAGATGAAGAAAGATGCGCTCGACAAGCTGGAGAAAGATACGTTCAGCAAAATCATTTACGGTCAGGTCGGCATCGATGAATTTGACGCGTTCGTGACAAAATGGAAATCCATGGGCGGCGACCAAATCACAACGGAAGTCAATGAATGGTTCAAAACAGTTAATTAATACCGTGAATGATTCACGAGATGAATCATACTAAAGTAATAAAAGAAAGAAGAACTCTTTCGTGAATACACCGGATTTGGGCGTGAAATCGCCTAAATCCGGTGTTTTTGTTTGGTGTGTGGGGATGCATAGACGCGTGCGGAAGGGTTTATCCATTAATTTTCTAGAATACAACCGTGCGTAAGACTTATTGTTTCACAGATGCGTGAGAGAGTAAGATAATAGGTAATATACGAACGTCAATACGTATTTTTAGCATATTAGCATAGATGGTTTGAGGAATGATCTGATAAATGGGAAGGCGGTCGAAGCATGAGTATACTCTATGATCAGGCAATGGAAGAGATGATTGAGGTCATTGAAGAATGGTTTAGTGAACAGTTGAAGCGGGATGACCTTGAAAAGGCTGTGAAGAGAACAACACTACAAACGGGGATCTTTAATGATATTTTGCTGGATTACAGACCTGGACGGACCACGGTAGATAGTGTGGATCTTGGATTGGATGAGGGATTGAAATCGAAGAATCCTGGTCCCTTTACGGAGGAACAGGTGCGGAATGAGATCCAGCCCAAGCTTGTAGAAGTGGTTCAAGAGAACTTGGACAAGCTGGCGGATACACCGTTGATCGACTATCGGTTTACCCTTCGCGGGAAATTCCCAACGACAGAAGGAAAGCTGCAAGTGACCATGCTCGAATATATCAACGAAGGGAAAAGGCAGCAGTTGCTTGAGCGCATTCATACATACGTAGACCAGAAGCTACTGAAAGGTTCATATCCAACAAAGCCGTTGGAATCCTTTTTTTTGACGCGTCACCTGCTTGATCCAAAATTGTTCCCTGAACTGGATGTAGCGTGGACTATATCGCAATATGATCGCATACAGGAGTTAAATAAAGGACGTCAGGAAGCTCTGGCGGAGCATCGTGGTGATATTATTCGTGCGATAACGTCTTGGGCGGAGAATCATTTTTTGCCACGGTACTTTGATGTACAGCCTTCTGCATACAGTGCCAATGTATATTCACTTAAGCCAGGTGCCTCTTTGGAGGAAGACCAGCCTCAGAGTGAGCATGGGCAGCATGTGGCACAGCCTATTGATCTGCTGTTGTATGCAGCCGTGATGATTCTTCGTTATGAGCCTAGTTACAGTAAACCGAAAGGACTTACCTTCCTGGAGCTGGCGAAACAGCTTGGCAGTAACCGTGCAGCGCGTATGATGACGGAAGGTAGTGGAACCTATGCCAAGGAAGATATTCATGTGAAAAATGAGCAGGTAGAATGCACCGCGAACGATGTGTTCTCGATCATTACCCTCATCATTCGCAAGGAGGAAGCAGCTGCCTACGAACAGGCCATTGCTTTTATCACCCGTTTGCTGAAGCAGGGCTTCCCCAAAAGTTACAAGATCAAGCTCAAATCCAGCTTGAAGCAGTATCTGCCTGTTAAAGGGCTTGCGAAGTCGGATACCCATCGATTTTTCGCAAACGCGCTGGAGTACCCAGAGCTGCGTCCGCTGCTTGAAGAATATGCACGTGCAGCGATCGAAGAGTTCGAATTTTATGCGGATACAGAGGGTGAAAAGAACTGTATGCCAGGCAGTTATGCAACATTCGGACTGGGATTGGCAGATAAGCGGTATTTCCCGTTGGTTGAATATTACATGGGGGAAGTGGACGATGAGCACCAGTTGGTACAGGATAAATTCACCGTTGCCTTTGCTGAGACACATGGAGTAACGGAAAGCACGGTACCTGCTTTAGTTGCTTGCCTACGTTGTTCTACGGATTCCCTGAAGCTGAAGATCCAGCCAGAGCTGGAGGATGAGGAGAAGCTTGAACTTCTGGTCCAATCGCTGCAAGGAATGGAAACCTATGAAGTGGAGCGAGCGCTGTATCCGATCTGGGGCAAGATAGAGAAACTTGCAACGCTGGCACGCAAGGCTGATGGTAAACGGAAAGAGTTACTGTTAGAGCTGTTAAAGGCCGCAGGGAAGTAAGGATATGCCCGTGAGGGGCTTTTCAAGGCTGATGTGATGTATGAGGATACAAGTAAAGGTGGGGGAGATATGGGGCCATTGAATCGGGGTGTATGGGAAGGACTGTCCGCTCAGAAAAAGGAGGAGCGGCTGCGTGATTTGCTCAGATATTTTCCCACAGGTATGAAGTATGAAGGGCTGGAGACATTTGAACGATTCGGTCAGCGAATCGAGACAGGTGTATTTTCGTATGAGGAGCAGACATTTGTGTTTGTGCCTGGTGATCGGGTGACACTTGGCTGGGATCGCTGGCAGGTTGGAATGAACGAGGAGACTTCCGCGGATTTGCTGGAGACCGTCAGTGAGTATGGCGTGGAGGATGTGGATTCTTTTTTGAGTAGCCAGATGTCTCCGGTCAGGGAAGTACACATTGCTCCCATGCTGGTGGAGTGCAGGAACCATCCACTTGGTTGGTTTGAAGTGACGGAAGCTGAAGCGATGGCGCAAGAGAGTTCCTATTTTACAGAAGAGTTGGAGAAGTTTAAGCTGTCCGATCTGAATCAGTATGAACTGCATCAAGAGTTTCGTTTGGTTCGTCAAGGTGAGGCAATACAGATATTTTGGTTCAATGAAGATTTGACGTTGGAATATTTAATCGAGGAAGAAGCAAAAGCGGGTTTTGGTTTGCTTACTGAAGAGGAGTGGGAGTATCTGTACGGAGGGGGGAGCCGTACGTTATTTCCATGGGGAGACAGCTTCGACTACACGATGAAATTGAAGCATTTTGGAAGCCTCGAAGAGGTGGAGGGAATTGTGGACGAATCGATAGAGCAGAACCCTTCCCTATTAGTAGAGAATGACCGTCCGTATGATTTAGAGCTGCCCAACTTTTTTGGTGTCCAGTTTGCTGGAGATCCCTATAACTATGAGCTTACGCTTGATGCTTCTGGGAACATGATGCCCAAAGGTGGCGACGGTGGCGCGATGATCTGTGGTGGCATGGGTCCGTTGGTCGGTTTCCTACCCGCTGCGGCCGTATACTATCGTGACGGTAATGCAGGGGAGTTGGAATGGGAGGGTATGATCGATTATATGAACTATCGGAGAGTGATTCGTTTAGCGGGTTTGTCGGTGTGATCATATTGCAGACAAGTGGCAACAGCAATTTTAAACGAACCATCCTCGATCAGCTGAGGATACCTATAGTCGTTAGTGAAATTAAGACAAAACACACATCAAATCTGCTTTCATAGGAAGAGCAGAATGATGTGTGTTTTATATATCGTTTTATTTTATTTCACTTTTTGCACAGATACAGCCATTTGCTCCAGCTGTGTGTGAGTCAAGGCATTATTTGCCGAGCTAAGGGTTACATAGCGATCATCCAGTTTGAATGTTAGCATGTCGGTTTGATCCGGTGTGTACCACTTGGCGGTAACGCCGTTTGGCAGTTTAACATTTTTGCCATCATAGCTGAAGGAATAGTCTTTAGGTGACACACTGACATTCATGTGATTGAAAACAAAGTTTACACCATCACCGCCAGCAGCCACACTTTTGAATGAATCCCCAGCAATCATGTGTTGTGGTGCGTAAGCAGTCTCGAATCCTTGGAATTTGGCAAAGGCTTTGCGGATGGCAGCTGACTGCTCTTGGGTATATTTCACATCAGCAAAGCCTGTAACACCCTGATCATTGCCTTGAACCTTTTGCACAGATACAGCCACTTGCTGCAACTGAGCCTGAGACAGCTTATGGTCAGGTGAGCTTATTGTGACATAACGATCATCCAGTTTGAACGTGAGCATACCCGTTTGATCCGGTGTGTACCACTTGGCTGTGACACCATTGGACAGTTTTACGTCTTTGCCATTGTAACCGTCTGAATAATCTCTTGGAGACACATCCACTTTCATATGGTTAAAAGTAAAGCTTACTCCATCGCCGCCAGCGCCTACACTTTTAAAAGTATCACCTGCAACCATCTGTTGAGGAGCGTATGCTGTCTCGAAGCCATCGAACTGTGCAAACGCCTTTTGAATGGCTTCTTTTTGAGCTGCACTATAGGTTACATTGCTCAATGTGGAAGGATTGCTTGGTGCTTCTCCGATGATCACCTGTCCTTTTTTACCGTCATACGATACAGGTACATGCAGCGCATCAGCAATGGCACGTACAGGCAGATAAGTTGAATTGTTGTAAGTGATTGGAGCCAATTTCTTGCCGTTTCCATCAGTCGGTGAGTACGCCGCACCGTCAACATTGAAGCTGATTCCATGGTTGAGGTATGCCGAGATTTTCTCCAGTTGTGTTCCTGCGAATACGCCCGTTGCTCCTGTTAAAGTCATGCCCAGTACCATCATCGTTGCTGCAGATTTCTTCAAGTTTTTCTTCATGTGTATAACTCTCCTTTAAATTGTGTTATTTATAATGGCTTGCTGTCCTTATGGCTTTATATTACCCACTGAACATATCCAGAATAATTCTGAATTATCTCCAACTTGTAAACATGTGTAAGGATCTTGGCATTTGGATGTTGTTATTCACAGAGGAGAGCATTCACATTATAGATATTGGAGAAGCAAGGAGAGAGAAGTGGGAGAGATTGCAGCTGATTTTGAGCAGGGATACACGCAGGAAGGTAATTCTTTTAACAGGGAAGTTCTTTCTGAACTAATGCATACATGGGTGTTTCCTGGACGCTTGGCCATCATAAGAGAGAGGGGAATGGTTCGCCGAACCATCCCATATGTACAACGAAACCTTGAATTACTCGAAAAGTTCAGACATGTACTTTGCTGACTGAGAGTAAGGGCCATTCAGTTCACTAAATACAGGACGAAACCGCCTATGCCGAGAACGATGGCACCAACGTATACATAAGTAAGTTTGCTCAGATTTTGCTTGGTCCTGCGATCATACTCGGGATTGCTGGTCTGATTCGCTTTTGAATTCCCGATGATCATGGTAGCAATTCCACCGAATAGGGCAATACCAACAATTAAAATATAGGGCAGCAATGTCATGCGATGACCTCCTTCATTGAAATCAATCGTTCTGTTCATTGTACTTCAAGTTTACCTTGGATGTAAGTTTTTAATGATAAATAAAGGAAAATTAAGTCCTTCACTTACAGTATGTATGCAGTGCTGAATGGAGTGGATCACTATAATTTTGAAATTTTAAATTTGAGATAAACCTTGTTGTGGCGCGCATTTGCGGCTTTCCTAAGCGGAGGCTGCAATTTTTTTTGCCCAGAGAGGTGATCCAGATTGAAGAACCCTGCGTTACACCCTATGAAGACGACGACGAGGAAACAAAGGATAAACAAAACTAACCGAGGAGTGAACACGTAATGAAAATGAAGAAATTTATCGCACCCATGCTGAGCTTGACGTTATTGATGCCAGGAATTGCCGGGGCTGCTGCAGCACCACAGACACCGATGACTACAATGAAGGCAAGTGTCAATACACCTGCTGCGGACCTGAGAGCGAGCCTGGATCACCTGTTATCCGAACACTTTGCACTCGCAGTAACCGCAATGGCGAAGGCATATGACGGAGCAAAAGATGCAGACGCAGCTTACAAAGCACTCGACCAAAATGCATTGGATATGCAGCCGGCAATCGCTTCCCTTTACGGTGATGCAGGAGCCAAAGAATTCGAACGGATCTTCCGCGCTCATAACAAATATACAGATGATCTTGTGAAAGCAACTAAAATGGGTAACCAGGCTGGAATCAAACAGGCACAGAATAATATCAACGGTTTTGTAGAAGAATTCTCTACATTCTTGAGCACAGCAACGGAAGGCAAATTGCCAAAAGCAGCAGCCAAAAATGCTTTGAAAGTACATGAAGATCTCGTGCAAAAAGTATTTGATGAATATGTCGCTGGTGACTACACAGATGCATACAAAGCTTACCGTGAAGGTTTCAAAGAAATGTTCGACGTGAGTAAAGCACTTTCCACTGCAATCACAACACAAATGCCTGAGAAATTCGAGAACAGCAAAGCGGACACACCAGCTGCTGATCTGAGATCTGCACTGAACCACTTGGCTTCCGAGCACTTCGCTCTGTCGGCTCTGCAAATGCAAGAGCAATATGATGGCCGCACAGCAGCATCCAATGCACTGGTTACGGCTGAAGCTGGAAACACAGCAGATTTCAAAGCAGCGATCGCTTCCATTTACGGTAATGACGGTGCCAACGCGTTCGAGAAAATTTGGGTAACCAACCACGTGAATGCACAAAGCGACTATGTAACAGCCGTTAAAAACAATGATGCAACGGCTCGTGCAGCTGTCGAGAAACGTATTGATGGATTCACAACGGAGTTCGCGACATTCCTGGATTCCGCAACAGCAGGCAACCTGCCAAAAGCTGCCGGACAACAAGCATTGACTACACATGAGAAGCAAGTACAACAAGTGCTGGATCAATATGCTGCAGCTAACTACGAAGGTTCGTACACCACCAACCGTGAAGGCTTCAAAGTAATGTTTGGTGTAGGTCAAGCCCTTGGTAATGCAATCGTGACGCAATTCAATGATAAATTTCAAGAGCAACCCACTACACCGACAATGCCTGGAACAGATACAACAACTGTATGGATGCAGCTGAACAGCAAAACGCTGAAAATCAATGACAAAACAACCAACATGGACACCACGCCAATGCTCTGGAAAAACACAAGCTACATTCCACTGCGCTTCCTGAGCGAAGGGATTGGTGCAACCGTGAAATGGGATAAAAAAGCACAACAAGTAACTGTAATGGCTGGTAATGATACATTGAAATTCTGGGTGAACAACAACGTTATGGAAGTGAACGGCATGAAGAAAAATGTGGGTGCAACGGTCTTTGTTAACAAAGACGGACGTACACAAGTGCCACTGCGTTTCATCGCTGAACTTCTTGGCTGGGATGTAAAATGGGCACAAAAAGATGGCTCGATCACACTGACTAAATCTATGTAATTACTATTTATAAAAGAAGAACGAAAAAAAGCTGCCCCATACGGCAGCTTTTTTTATTGTCATTTCAGTTTTTTACCTACATCTTATTTTGGGACTCAGCCATCCAATTGGTATCACATGGACGCAAAAAGGCCACATCAAAATATTCAAATATTTGGTATAATCAATGGAGTCAGCAACCTCGCCGCAACGTGTTATTGATCACGGTACGGTGGCGGACTGTACATAATCGTAATCACTAGCCCGTTGGAGTCATGTATGTTGTATTATTATTCGGTATGATCAAACAAGAAGAGGGGGTTCAAGCGGATGGACACAGCTTCAAAGCCAGAGCGACGGGCAAAACATATTGATACCCGTCTGTTTATTGCCTGGGCCGTATCAGTCATTGCGACTGGTGGCAGCCTTTATTTCAGTGAGATTAAGGGATACATCCCCTGTGATCTGTGCTGGTTCCAGCGGATCTTCATGTATCCGTTAACGATTTTACTGGGCATTGCCTACTTCAAGGATGACGTGGGAATTACCAAGTATGTTCTTCCGCTGAGTTTCATTGGAGGCGGGATCTCGTTATACCATGTAACGATTCAGCGCATTTACTCAGCTACGGGTAGTTCAGTGGCATGCGGCCAAATTCCGTGTTATACCGATTACTTGAACTGGTTTGGTTTTATCACAATTCCGTTACTTGCACTGATCGCATTTATCATCATTATTGTTATGCTGTGGGGAATTGGAAAAACACCAAAATCTTCTTCATAAGAAAGGACAGATGATTGATGAGCGGACAAGTCCGTTGGTTCATGCCCTTCATCATTCTGATCCTCCTGACTGTGGGTTGTTCGGAACAGAAGCAGTCCCAGTCAGGTGTGATGCCGGAGATGATCAAGGTGAAGCTCATGGTACCGGACAAGGTGTCCATTAAGGAAAATGTTTCCTTGCAAATCCAGCTAACACAAGGGGGGAAGCCTGTGAATGATGCGGACCATGTGCAGTTTCAGATCTGGAATGAACAGGATGAACCCGAGGCACCATCTCTGGAACAAGGCATGATGAGTGCAGAAGAGCTTGAAGCCAAGGGAGCCATCACCGCGAAATCAACAGGTGAAGGATTATACGAAGCAAGCTACGCGTTTGAGCAATCCGGAGTCTATATCGTTCAGGTCCATGTCACTGCTGGTGCAATGCACACCATGCCCCGAACGAAGGTAACTGTAGAAGAATAAATCGATAAATACAGCCCGATAATGTTTACGTACAAGCCACTTCCGGCTGCGTCGTTTATCGGGTTTTTGCATGTGTAATTCGTAGTTATAAATTTCTCATTTTTATACCTTGACCTTGAAGTATACTTCAAGGTTTATCCTTGATGTATTACAACAAGTTGGAGGTAAGATCGATGAGGATTTTGGAATGGATTTTGGTCATGGTGACGGTTATTAGCGCAGTAGTCATACTGATGGCTCCCAAACGTCAGGCAGTGAAAGTGGGTACGTTGTCGGCACTGGCACTGGTTATTCTATTGCATGGGGTAGTCGATCATTTTCGTGTGCAGCTGCTGCCCACCTATATCGTAGCCCTTGTTTTACTGATTGTATTGGCGATTCAACTACGGAAGTCGGGACGCCGTATGCAGAACACACAAAAATCGAAACGTCGTTCGTGGTTCAAAACCATCTTGGCATCCTTTCTAGTGCTGGCTCTCAGTGCAGGTTCAATTGTGCTGACGTCGCTTTTTCCTGCATTCACGATGCCCGAACCGACAGGTTCATTCGCCATAGGCACCTTTTCACAGCAGTTAACGGATGAATCTCGGGAAGAGACCAAGACGGCTGAAGCGGGTGATAAGCGAGAACTTATGATTAATGTCTGGTATCCTGTAGATCAGGAAACAGCTAAAGGATTACCGCTAGAGCATTATCCTGCCGAATTGGGAGAGGCGATCAGTCTCGTATTTGGAATTCCACCGGTGGTGTTCAGTTATCTTGATACGATTCCCACGCATGTGGTTAAAGGCGCTGAGGTGTCTGCCGCACAGAGCAAGTATCCAGTATTGCTGTTTTCACCTGGAATACGTTCTGCACGCTTTCAAAGTATGACCGCGATTGAGGAGCTGGTAAGCCACGGCTACATTGTTGTTGGAATTGATCATCCATATACCTCTGCTCAAGTGACATTCCCGGATGGACATGTTGCTTCTTATGAACCGGATCCTGACGATCTAACGTCAGAGGAAGTGTATCAACATAATATAGAAGGTGTTGGTATTCGTGCAGCCGACGCAAGCTTTGTACTGGATACGCTCACCCAATGGAATAAACATGATCCGAATCAACTGCTCGAAGGCAAGCTTGATCTGGATCATATCGGTATCTTTGGCCACTCCTATGGTGGTGCGACAACAGCGGAAGCACTGGCGCAGGATAGCCGTTTCAAAGCAGGACTCAGTTTGGAAGGTGGATTCTGGGGAACCGTATCCACGACAGCCTTGCAACAGCCGTTTATGTATATTATGTCAGGGGAAACAGCCAAAAGTTTGGACCCGAACACCACTGCCAAGGATAAAGTGTTTTATCCCGAGTTTGAAACGGATTTGGATCGGGTGATGACAAGCAGTCTCAATGACACGTATTACTTGACCGTGGATCATTTCTTCCATCAGAGTTTCACGGATATTCCGTTAATTTCACCTATCATGTTTGCCAAAGGCATAACACCAGAGCATAATGTGGACATCACAAGATCATATACGTTGGCCTTCTTTGACCGTTACTTGAAGGGAGAAGAGCAGCAGCCTTTGTTGGAAGGGACGTCAGCACGTTTCCCCGAGGCCACTTATGATGCCAAGTACACCAAGCTGCGGAGCAATCAGGAGGATTAACGCGGAGATGGATGGAGGAGTATCATGAAAACCATGACAAGAGGAGAGTTAGCCAAACGTACGGGTGTGAGCATGGCAACGCTCCGGTATTACGAGGACAGTGGAATTCTGCCTGCTCCCCGTCGTTCGTCTAACGGATACCGTGTGTATACCGAGGATTATCTGGTTAAAGTCAAATTCATTAAGGATGCTCAATCACTGGGTTATTCCTTAAAGGAAATACAGGATACGTTGCAGCTGCTCAGTCAAGAGGACATGGAGAGTGATGCACTAAAAACACTTGTACGTGACCGAATTGAAGAGATTCAGTTGCATATCGATAACCTGCAGCAGATGCAGACACTTCTTGCGGGGTTACTCCTGACGCCAGAGCATGATATTCACAATTACATTGAATCTTTCCGAATCAACAAGGAAGAGGGCAAATCATAAAATAATCCTTTAACCAATAAACACCTTCGAAGATCATCTCTGACGCATCTTGCGTGAGAAATATCTTTGAAGGTGTCTTTTATGTTTCCGGCTATGGATAACGTTTCGAACAATTCAAAACAGGCCTGCTTCGCGGAGGAAATGGTGCACAATTTCCGTCTGATACTTGATCCGGTCTGATCGGTTAAGACTCCAGCAGGTCTCCACGGTAACCGAGCGGGCTTGAAGCAGGCGAGCTGCGGCTGTTCGTGCTGAACCGGGCAACTCATGCTTCTTCAGATTGAAGTGCCTGTCACGAATGGGGATCGACCGATTCATTCGCCCTATAATTCGTTTGCATACCGGAACAGCCTTACTGCCTGGATTGGTAATCAAGGTTTGTCCGAGTACCCGGGAGCTGCGTTGGGATAATCCATTGGCTTCATGCAGATCCAGCCACCAGTCAGGTCCATATTGACGGGCAAGCTGAAAGACGGCGGAGGCAAGCGGATGTTTGGCTTTGCCAGAAATATGCCGCGGGAAGGTGCGATTTAAATCAGGTTTTCCACGGTTATGGTTTCGGTAAGCCTTCTGATTCACTCGTGGAATAATAATAAGGAGTCCACGAACCACGTGTCGACGCCCTGCCATGCAGTCATTCGCCAGCTTCTGCGCAGCGGCCATGCTCGCGGTTTCATTTCCGTGAACTCCCGATGTAATCATGATGACGGGTCCGGGCTTCGTGCCCCGAACGAGATAATAGGGAGTAGCGTGTGCACTGGATGCAGCAAGGGTGTGTTTGGTTACAAGCATGACACTTCACCTCCGCTATTACAGTACGCCATGTCCTCCCCGCATGTAACGGCATTTGAACATGCCCTCATCCAGTTCCGGATAAAATAGGCAAGTCAGTACACTCGATGAATAATATCCTCGAAATCCGGTTCTTTCATCTCGACATCCTCAATCTCGCCCCATTGTTCGAGCTGCTTCAGAATGTCCATCGTGCTCCACTCTTTTCGATTTACTTCGACAGTGACGATTTGGCCCTCTGTCCCTGTGATCTGAATGGCGGATGATATCGCTTCTGGCATATGAAACGAACCTCGATACGTAACTCGGATAAGTGTTGGAAGACCGATGGTGTCGCGCAGAGAAGGGATCGAGCCGTCATACGTAAGCTGACCGTGATTGATCACCATCACCCGACTGCATAGCTGCTCAATGTCGTCCATGTCATGGGTGGTCAGCAGAATCGTTTTGCCAAACTCCTCATTTAATGTACGAAGAAATTGACGAATGTTCCGCTTCGCGTTTACATCCAGTCCAATCGTCGGTTCATCGAGAAAAAGCAGTTCAGGATCATGCAGCATGGAAGCTGCCAGATCCGCACGCATCCGCTGTCCAAGCGAGAGCTTACGGACAGGTGTAGCCCAGAACGATTCCAGATCCAGCAGCTCGGCGAACTGGGCTAATCGTTTCTTTTTGTCATCTGCACGGACTCCGTACATTTCGGCCAAAATATCATACGAATCCTTCACGGGCAGATCCCACCAGAGCTGGCTGCGCTGCCCGAACACGACACCGAGGCGTCCAACCGTGCGGCGTCTTTCCTGATGTGGATTCATGCCACCGAGCAATACTTCACCCGATGTCGGATGAAGGATACCCGTCAGCATTTTGATCGTGGTGGATTTTCCAGCCCCATTGGGGCCGATATATCCAACAAATTCTCCTTTGCCAATATCAAAGCTGATGTCTCGAACCGCTTCCTTGGACAGATACTCACGTGAAAACAAGGTGCGTAGCCCGGAGAACCGACCCTCACGTACCACAGGGGTTTTGAACTCCTTTTGCAGATGCCGCGCTG
This sequence comes from Paenibacillus sp. BIC5C1, assembly GCF_032399705.1. Lineage (NCBI taxonomy): Bacteria > Bacillati > Bacillota > Bacilli > Caryophanales > Paenibacillaceae > Paenibacillus > Paenibacillus sp. BIC5C1. Next base: position 6,116,871 of record NZ_CP135922.1, on the reverse strand, counting down.
TAATCATAGTCATGACGATATTCTCCTCCTTAGCTACCTGTACTTTGATATTTGGTTATACCGAATTTCCAGAAACGCAGACTTGCGGCCAGACTCAGGATGGCTACAACGACAATCGCAACAAGAACCCACGCACCTAGTTCGCCGCGAAGCAGATAGAGTGACGGAACATAGTTCACGAAACCCACCGGGATCAAGGTCAGCAGAATGCCAGACATCCATTTGGGATATAGCGTCAGCGGATATTGGGCAGCCGTACGCGCCGCATCCTCAGTGATGGTTTGCAGCTCCTCAATACGTGTGGTCCAGAATCCAAGCGTTGCCGTGGCAAGCCCAATCGAAAAAAGAATAATGGCTCCGGTCAGGATGACGAGCAGGGAGAAGGGGATGACAGTCCAGCCGATCTGTCCGCTATGCATCATGCCGGCCAGAGACCAACAGAGAATAAACCCGCCTTGTAACACTTCACCAGCCATGATGCGGAAGTTCTGTGGCAGTAAGGCCAGCAATACGGGCATCGGACGGGTTAACAGTTGATCGAGTTCGCCGCCGACCAGATATTTTTCCAAATGATGCACTTCGTTGCCAAACGTTCGATACAGCGTCTTGGATAGGGTCATGATCGCGAAAAGGTAACCGATTTCATGAAGGGACCAGCCTTTAATGGCTCCGAATTTGTGAAGCACCAGAGCAACCATCAGAAATTCGGAGATTTGAATCAAGGCGGCCAGAACGGAGGCCATGATGAAATTGAACTTGTATTGCATCCGGCTGCGGATGCTTGTTCGAATGAGCATTTTATATAAAGTAAACCAGGAAGTTGTTTTCATCCGCCCTGCACCTCCACTTTACGGCGTAGTACCTGGGTGATCGCCAGACAGACGAACGTCATGAGGACGCACCAAATCAAGGTTCCCCATAACAAGGAGCCATTTTCATAACCCAGATAGATTCGGGTCGGGACGTAGAGAAGGAAAGGATAGGGAGACAACCAAGCAATTCGTTCCAACCAGTCTGGCAGCCATTCCAGCGGGATGAAGAAACCAGCAAGCAGATTCATCATGGCGTGATTGCCCCAATGCAGCCAGGAGGACTCCGTCGTCCACATCGCGGTGGCGCCAATAATGTAATTCATACAGATGGATAAATAGGATGCGCCGGCAAGACCAATTGCGGCAAATAGCAGGGTTGAAGCTTCTGAGGGCCATTGCAGAGAAAATACGATGGAGAAGAGCAGGTAAATCGGAATGCTTTTGTACACGAACTGGTAGGCAACCTGTCCCCATTCACGTGCCATCAGGTGGGTGAACAGATGAACCGGCCTCATGAGATCAAGTGCGATCTGCCCTGTCCTGACCGAGAGTGGAATACCAAGTCCATTGGTGAGAAAACCCGAGATCCAGAGAGAGGATTGCGTAAACGCAATGTAACTGATCATCCCCTGTGTCCCGTATTCTCCGAGAGAGTGGTCGGCCCCGATGCCGATCCAGAGACAGGCATACATGTAACCGAACATGGCGCTTGCCAGGTTATGTACCATGTGGGCCCCGCGGTATTGCAGGTTCCGGGAGTAGGCTTTGGAAGCCAGAGTGAAATAAAGCATGTGACACCTCCGATAAGTTGGTTGAACGGCGGTTCCGTTCACTTCAGTCAAGGCGAAAAAGAGAGAAGGACAACAGCATACCAATTAATTCCTTCACAGGCAAGACATTTTTTTGGCATATACCGGAAGAAATGAGGCTGTTCATTAATGCGCCACAAGACAGCGGTTTGTCCGTTCCTTTATAATTGGGGAGCAAGAACGCAAACGTTTACAATATAAACTATTCAAATTTTAAATAATCCGCCGGGCATGTGCCTGACGATTGAGGATACAGCTTCAACAATCCGGCAAGAGAGAAGGTTGGAATGAGGAAAATTGCATGGGTCACCGACAGTACGAGCACACTCGATCCGCTATTTGCTGAGCAGAATCATGTTTACATCGTACCTCTGCGCATCGTTTTTGGAGAGGAATGTTATCGGGAGACAGAAGACATCTCATCGGAATTGTTCTATGAGAAACTTGATGGGGCTTCACGCGCAAGCAGTTCACAGCCGCCGATTGGTGAATTTATTGAGCTGTATGAGTCGTTGAAAGGCCAGTACGATGAGATTATTACCATTCATTGCTCCACTGCGCTAAGCGGAACGCTGCACACATCGATGCAGGCTGCCGAAATTGCAGGTGTGACGGTTACCGCCATTGATTCCAGAGCAGGTGCTTATCCGCTGCGGGAGATGATATTGCAAGGACTGGAATGGCAGAAGCAAGGTCAGACAGCTGCCGAAATCAAACTTCACATTGAACAGATGATTGATAATATGTCCTTTTACCTCATTCCGGCCAGTCTTCAGCATTTACACCGCAGTGGGCGTGTGTCCGGGACCCAGCTTATTCTTAGTCAATTGTTGAAAATTCATCTGCTGCTTCGATTCGAAGAGGGCAAAGTGGTTGTGAATGAGAAAATCCGTACGTTCAAACGGGCCAAACAGCGCATGCTGGATGTGCTCAAGGTGGATATGGGGAAAGTGAAGCATGTATGCATCATGCATGCGAACAATCAGGAAGAAGCCGTTACAATCAAACAGCAGATTGCAGATCTGCTTCCCCGCTTGAAGACGGAAATTATGCCTTTTATCCCTGTGGTAGGCATTCATGCAGGTGCGGGAACAATTGGACTGTGCTGGATACGAAGCGAGACGGTATAAAGTAGTTAATGAGGCCCGGCAGGAGGTTCACTTTGAAACATGAAGTGGCGATCCTGCCGGGTTTTTCGTATTTCATTGCCAATTGATGCAAACTGTGAGGTAATAAAGGAAAACGATCAAGTTGGAGGGAATATCGTGTCAAGTTATCGCTTGCTGCTTGTTGAAGATGATCGGTCAATTAGTGAAATGGTCGGTCCTTATTTGGAAAAAGAGGGCTATGACGTCTCTTATGCATATGACGGACTGGAGGCGGAACGTCAATTCAGTCAATCACCGTCAGTTTATGACTTGGTCATTCTCGATCTGATGCTGCCACATAAAAATGGGATGGAAGTGCTCCAGAGCATCCGTGCCACCAGTCTGGTGCCAGTACTCATCCTGTCTGCGAAGGACGGAGAGGTGGACAAAGCCCTTGGCCTGGGATTCGGCGCTGATGATTACTTGAGCAAACCATTCTCATTGATCGAGCTGACCGCCCGGATCAAGGCGGCTATTCGTCGTGCCAACTATACCGCACAACCTGCAGCTGCAACTACTCCGAAGGCACAGCGCATTCACATTGGCGGACTTGTGGTCGATACGGAAACGTATGAAGTTGAGCGTGATGGCATACCTGTAAAACTTACTTCCAAGGAATTTGGCATTCTCAAAATGTTTGTCACCCACCCTGGCAAAGTATTTACCAAGGCTCAAATTTACGCTTCTGTCTGGAATGATCATTATTATGGCGACGAAAATATCATTAATGTTCATATGCGTCGTCTGCGCGAGAAGCTGGAAGTTGACCCCTCCAACCCCCGGTATATCAAAACATTGTGGGGTATCGGTTATAAGCTTGAGGTGGACCCGGCATGACATTGATCTTTGCCTTTTCTACCGGGATCTTGGCTTTTGTCGTCATTCTGTTGAGCGTAAGGTTACATAAACGTAGTACCCATCTAACTTACATACATGAGAAATTGACCACTATTATAGATAAGAACACATTTGAACGCCTGCTTGTCTTCAACAGTGACCCCCAAATCAGCCAGCTCCTTAAGGACATGAATCAGTTACTGGATCATGCACATCGGGCTGAGGCGGGCTATGCCAATCAGGAGAAGGAGATGCGCAACATGCTCTCCAATATCTCTCATGATCTGAAGACGCCGCTTACGGTTGTGCTTGGTTATTGCGAAACGCTGCTGCACAGCACTTCCCTAACGGATCAGGAACGCGCGATCATGACTAGCAAAATCCAGGATAAGGCGCAGGAAGTGCTGCGTCTGATTCATTCCTTTTTTGACCTGGCGAAGCTGGAGTCGGGGGATAACGAGCTTGTACTGTCCAGGGTCAATGTAAGCGAATTGTGTCGATTGAAGATGATTTCTTTTTATGACATGTTAACGAATCTGGGTCTTCGAGTAGAGCTGTCCATCCCGGAAAGCGATATCTTCGTCAAAGGTAATGAGGAAGCGCTGGACCGTGTGCTGGATAATCTGATTACGAATGCCATGAAATATGGAGCGGATGGCAAGGTGCTCGGCCTTTCACTCGACTATTCAATAGGTGAACGAGTGACTCTTAGCATCTGGGATCGGGGCAAGGGTATTCCTGAACAGGAGCACAGCCGTGTATTTGAACGTATGTATACGCTTGAGGATTCCCGTAATCGTCTCTATCAAGGAAGTGGTCTGGGACTGACCATTACGAAGCGATTGGTGGAGCGGATGGGCGGAAGTATTGGGTTGCAAAGCGTACCTTTTGTACGAACTGTATTTTTGGTTTCATTAAAACCTTGTTAGAAGCAGTTTTTAGCTTTCGCGATAAGCTTAAGGTTTTTGTAAGATTTGATTAATAAAAAAGAAGACTTTTCTCTTTACAATACAGATATAAGAACCCGTCAGGGACGAACGTAAAGGAGAATGAGAACATGACATATATTGCGCGGACGATAGGTGTGACCAAGACGTATGCAGGGGCGGAGGTTGTATCCAACGTCAATATGAGTATCAGGCAAGGGGAGATCTACGGGTTTCTTGGTCCGAATGGAGCGGGGAAAACCACGATGATGAAGATGCTCACTAATCTGGTGAAGCCGACTGTAGGCGAGATTGAATTGTTTGGAGAAAAGCTCACGCCTACCTCTTATGAATTGCTGAAACGAATGGGCAGCATCATTGAGTATCCTTTTTTCTACGATAATCTGTCCGCTAAGGAAAATCTGGATCTTCATTGTGAATACATGGGGTTTCATAACAAAAAGGTCATTAACGACATGATGGAAAATGTAGGTCTCAAGGATACAGGCAAGAAGCCTGTTCGTGACTTCTCTCTGGGGATGAAGCAGCGACTTGGCATTGCTCGTGCGCTAATCACAACACCGGAACTGCTCATTCTGGATGAACCGATCAATGGCCTCGATCCCGTAGGAATCAAGGAAATGCGTGATTTGTTCAAACGTCTCAGTTCCCAATATCGTATTACTTTGCTGATCTCCAGCCATATCCTTGGGGAAATTGAACAGGTTGCAGACACCGTTGGGGTCATTCGAAATGGGCGTCTGGTTGAAGAAGTATCGATGGAGAGCATTCGCGGGAGCCACAGCGAATACATTGAGCTGCAAACGTTGGACCCGCGTAAAGCAACCTATGTGCTGGAACATCAGCTGGGGTTGAAAAATTATAAATTGATCGATGACCATACCGTACGCATCTATGATCCGGGCATTGCTCCATCGGAATTGACAGGCAAGCTGATCGGGCATGGCGTTGAGATTGAATCCATTTTCAAACGGGCACATTCATTGGAAGAACACTTCATGAGCTTAATGAAGGGGGATGGGGACGTTGCTTAAACTGATCCAGCTGGAACTGCGCAAACATCGGTTTGCCCGAAATTTCAGAACGGTAGGTATCGCCAATCTCGCCCTTATCCTGTTTCTCATCTTGATTGGATTCACCGATCAGGGGGCAGAAGATTACGCTTTTGCCGATTACCACGTCTCCTTCATGTTAATAGATACGTTTGCTAGAGCTGTATTCATCATCTTTGGCGGTGCGCTGATCGCGAAACTGATTATTAGTGAGTATCGAAATAAAACGATGAACGTCATGTTTACCTATCCGATCAAGCGCCAGAAAATCATTGCTGCCAAGCTGATTATTATCTTTGTTTTTACCTTTGTGATGATTTTGTTTACCGATCTGCTGATGGGAGCCTTGCTGGTTATTACAAACCAATTCTACTCCTTCATTCCCGATACGTTGACGATAAGTGATGCACTGGTACTGTTGCTGAAGTACACCATTAGTTCCTTGTCCGCTGCGGGGATGGCTCTGATCCCTCTATTCTTCGGGATGCGCAAACATTCGGTCACGACTACACTGGTATCATCCATTCTGCTTGTTCTTGTAGTATGTTCTGGATTCAACGGGCCTACGTTCTCCATCAACACGCTTATTGTGATCCCACTGACGCTGGGGGCGGTTGGACTGTGGATTGCTTCACTGTCCATGATTCGTCTGGAGACAAAAGATGTGAACTGATTCCTCTGAAAACCATACTCCGTATGGCTTCACATGCCATTGACATCCGCTCGTACAAGGGATAGGATAATGTCAACTGAAGGATGAAGGAGAATGCAACTACCATGACGATTCCAAAAACATTAACAATCGCTGGTTCGGATACGAGCGGCGGTGCCGGGATTCAAGCAGATTTGAAAACTTTTCAGGAGCTTGGCGTGTATGGCATGACTGTGCTTACTACTGTTGTGGCTATGGAGCCTGATACGTGGGATCACCAGGTCTTTCCTGTGGAATTAAATGTAGTCGAGGCTCAACTGCGCACCGTTCTGGATGGCATCGGTTTTGATGCAATGAAGACGGGTATGCTGGGTTCTGTAGACATCATTGAATTGGTTGCGAAGCACATCCGCCGGAGCGGACTGCCACAGATCGTTATCGATCCGGTAATGGTCTGCAAAGGTACGGACGAAGTGCTGCAACCTGAGAATACAGAAGCAATGATCGAATTCCTGTTGCCGGGTGCTGATCTGGTTACCCCGAACCTGTTTGAGGCTTCACAGCTCGCGAAAAGTGGGCTAATCCGCTCCAAGGAGCAGATGGAGTCTGCAGCAGCTGTCATTCACGATCATGGGGCGAAACATGTCCTGATCAAGGACAGAGGCGTTATTAACCCGGGTAAAGCGATGGATCTTCTCTATGACGGAACGAACTACGAATGGTTTGAAGCCGATGTTGTTGGCTCCGGATATACACATGGTGCAGGCTGCACCACATCTGCGGCAATTACCGCAGGTTTGGCGCGCGGTCTTACTGTGAAAGAGGCTGTTCGTGAAGGCAAAGCCTTCGTGACCAAAGCGATTGCTGGTGGATTCCCGCTGAACCGCTTTGTTGGCCCAACGTTGCATGTAGCACACCGACTGGAGAAGTAAAACTGAGCGGTGCGCACGTGTAGTGTGTAATCGCGGAGAAAAACGTGGTCTCAGCCGGAAGTAGCTGTCAATGAGCAGAAGGTTGCTCGTTGACGGCTTCTTTTTTGTGCGAAAACGTATGGAATTTAGTAACTTTTGGTATATATTAATCGTATATAAGATGGAGTTCATTCCAGAACATGGCTGGACACACGGACGACACACGGAATCGTTATGTTAACAAGAGAATGCTAAAAGGAGAGTCGGTCATGGTCAGAACAGTGCTTCTTGTGGAAGACGAAAGCCGCATTCGTGAGATTGTGGCCGATTATTTCATAAAAGAACAATGGAACGTTATTGAAGCAGAACATGGGGTGGAGGCGCTGGAATTGCTGGCACTGCATGAAGTGGATCTGGTCATCCTGGATGTGCTGATGCCGGAAATGGATGGATGGACCCTCTGTGGGCATATTCGTTCCCAGTCGACCGTACCTATTATAATGTTGACTGCCCGATCGGAAGATGATGACAAGATTCATGGCTTCCAGCTCGGCGTGGATGATTATGTTACGAAGCCATTCAGTCCTCGTGTACTGGTGGCACGTGCAGAGACATTAATGAAGCGGGTAGAGGGCGCCGTTAGCAAGGAGCAGACTGTGATCCGGTTTGGAGGCGCAGCCCTCGATCCATGGGCACGGCGGCTTGAGAAGGATGGAATCGAAGTGGAGCTTGCTCCCAAAGAATATGACCTTCTGCTGTATTTAACTCGCAATCAGGGAATTGTACTGTCCCGTGATGCCATACTTAATCGGGTATGGGGATATGACTTTGAGGGCGATTCGCGTGTGGTGGATACCCATATCAAAAAGCTTCGCAGCAAACTTGGGGATGAAGCGAAGTGTATCCGAACGGTTATCGGTACCGGTTATCGATTCGAGGCCGAGGCATGAGACGTAACGGTGTAACGATGAAACTGTTTTTGGTCATGGCTGGATTTCTGCTTCTTCTATATGGAACAACCGTGATTGCCCAACTGGTCTGGTTCCCGGACTTTTACCAACATCAGAAGATCAGCAGCATTAAGAAAAAATTAACAAAATTCGAACAACAATATTCCATGGGACATTGGAACGATGTGCAGCTGGCCAAGGAAACCGGAAAGTTCATGCGGCAGAATCAGTCGCATCTGGTCATCCTGACGAATACAGGTAAGCTGGTCAATGACCCATTCCACATCGTGCTTCTGCAAGAGGATGGCAAGCAGGTGAATATATCTCTGTCGTTGTTTATCAACAGTGAGAACGCAGGATGGCTTGCTACACACTTGAAGTATGGTCAGCAATTGACCGTTACAGGCTCAGCAAGTGGAATGAATGATCCTATGGTTTATCCGCTGAAGATAAAGGATCAGAGTTCTGTGGTCAGCGGAACGGAAGATTTTCAGGAGTTAACGGAGCCGGTAGAAGAATGGTCAGGAACATTGAAGGAAGTTGTTCTTCCCAACCTGGGGACATGGAGCCAGAGACAGGGGCTGCTTGTGCAGGCGCTGGATAGCCGCTTCCCGCTGTCTACGGAAGATCAGCTCAGTCTCGCCAACGGGAAAATGATTAATGAGGAATGGACCGATAGCTGGAGTGGTGTGCGAAATGTGCTTACCATTGCTCCGGTGCACAGCTCCGGACCCCAGCAGCAGCTCATTTTTTCCCTGACATCCCTGCAGGAGATGAGGGAGGCGAGTGAAGCTACACAACTATTTTATGCGTATTTTGGAATTGCTGCATTTGTGCTGATTGTGTTCCTTTCACTGCTCCTGTCCCGAATTGTCACCAAGCCATTGCTTGCCCTTAACCATGTTGCCAAAAAGATGTCGACCCTTGATTTCACGGTGAAATCGCCTATCCGCCGCAATGATGAGATTGGCAGTCTGTCCAACAGTCTCAACGCGCTGTCGACGACATTGGGTCAGACTTTGGAAGAACTAAGACAGGCGAATAGTCAGATGCGCACCGATATGGAGATGAAGCAGCGGATTGAACAGCGTCAACGGGAGTTTTTTGCCGATGCATCCCATGAGCTCAAAACGCCAATCAGCATCATCAAAGGGTACTCCGAAGGGTTGAAAGATGGGGTCAGCGAGAGCAAACGTGAGCGTTACATCGAGATTATTGCCGATGAAGCGGTCAAGATGGAAACGATGGTCGAAGAGATGCTGGATCTGGTACGGCTGGAATCCCAAGCGATTAAGCTAAATACTGATGCAGTGGCTCTTGGAGATATGATTGAAGATATTGCCGGACGTCTGGGTCCACAATTGAAGGAAAAGGAACTGGAGGTCGTATTGGTCTCCACCACCGAGCAGACCATTGAGGGAGACCGCAGCAAGTTGGAGCAAGTCATCTACAATATGATGATGAATGCTATACGTCATGCTGTCCCCAAGACCGATATTATGATTGAGATCAGCAGGCCGGAAGGACAGGTTCGAATCTCCATTGAGAATCAGGGTGAGCAGATTTCGGAAGCGGAGCGGCAGTACATCTGGGAAAGATTCTACCGTGTGGAGCGCTCGCGTAATCGCAAAATGGGGGGGACCGGGCTTGGCCTGGCCATCGCGAAGCAGATTCTCGATTTGCATGGATGCAGTTATGGCGTGGAGAACACGCCGGACGGAGTCCGTTTTTATATTATTTTTCCTAATGCTTAGTACGAAGGGGAGTCAAGTCTATGAAATCTTTACCGTCCATTCTAACGTTGGGCAACTTAACTTCAGGCATGCTGGCTGTCATTATGGCAATTCATGGGGAGTTTGCATTAGCCGTGACGATGATTTGGGTAGCCATGTTCTTTGATCTGTTTGACGGGTTTGCAGCCCGCAAGCTGCATTGCGAGGGGGAATTCGGCAAAGCGCTGGATTCATTGGCTGATGTTGTTTCGTTCGGAACCGCACCCGTGTTGATCCTATATTTGAACTCCATGAATGAGGTAAGTGCACTGGGTATGGCGCTGACAGCATTATTCCCGGTTTGTGGTGCATTGCGTCTCGCCCGTTACAATTGCCAGAAGACAGCAAGCCATGGTTTTGTGGGCATGCCGATTACGTTTGCAGGCGGTCTTATGTCCTTTTTCGCGCTCTGGAGTCCTTATTTTACTCATGGTGTAGCCTATCTTGTCATTATCGTATTATCCGGTCTAATGGTTAGCCAAATCCGATTCCCGTCTCTAAAACAAGTGCTAGCCCCCCATGAGAAGGATATTGTGGAACCGAAATAAGGAGCGAGTCAGTATGGAATTTGCAAGAGAATTTATTGGTCAATATGGTTATTTCGCAATTTATGGACTACTGGCTCTTGGCGTGATTGGCATGCCTATTCCGGATGAGGTGATGATGACCTTTGTCGGTTATCTCGCCTCCATCTCGGTGCTGAATTATTCGGTGTCCATCGTTGTCAGTTTTGGTGGAGCGTTTACTGGAGGTCTTCTGAGTTACACCATTGGCAAGAAGGCTGGTCGGCCACTGGTTGAGAAGTATGGTAAATGGGTCGGGGTCAACGCCAAACGGCTGGGCAGGGTGGAGTCCTGGTTTTTAAAATACGGGTACTGGTCCATCATACTGGGCTACTTCATTCCAGGCATTCGTCATCTGATGTGCTGTTTCTCCGGGATCAGCCGCATGTCTATAGGACGATACGTTCTTGTCTCCAGCATTGGCGCGTTTATATGGTGTGTTGTGTTTATATCGATCGGTTTTTACGTAGGTGTGTTAACTTAAAATGGGACAGCCTGTTATGAACAGGCGAGGATAAAGACCTCTTGTTAATGGAGTGGTCTTTTTTGTTGTGTTTATTTAACTCCCTTGAAAAATGAAAAGCCCACCGCAACATCACGGTGAGCTGATAATAATTTTATTTACCCGCTTAGATGGGATTCCTCAATGCCTTTTTCAACACGAGTTTCCCCTTTTTTGCGTGCAAAGGTGATTTTGAGTAAAGGTGGCGTAACCAGGGTTGTAACGATAACCATAATGACTACACTGGTGAAATATTCAGAATCGAGCAAGCCGGAAGCAAGTCCGGTTGAAGCGATAATAAGAGCAACTTCACCCCGGGAAATCATGCCTGCACCGATGGCGAGAGAAGATGAGCGATCAAATCCGGTCAGACGCGCACCTGCTCCGCCGCCCAGAAGCTTGGTTACAATGGCAATCAGACTGATGACGATAATGAACCAGATTTGCGAACCCACGCCGTCAAAAGTCACATTCAAACCGATGCTTACAAAGAATACCGGGACAAAGATTCCGTATGCGATCGGTTCAAGCTTGGTTTCGACCTCATGTTTGAAGTTCGTCTGGGAGATGGCAATACCTGCTGCAAAGGCCCCGATAATCCCTGCAACACCCATCCATTCTGCAAAGTACGAAAAGCCAAAACAAATGATTAATCCGGCTGTAATAACGGTCTCCGTGACCTTCAATGGTGCCATCCACTTCATAATACGTGGAACAAGGAACCAGCTGGCAGCGATAATAACAACAAAGAATAAAAGCTTCTTGCCAATAAGCAGCGAGATTGAAGTATCGGATGCACCTGTTCCGAGCAAACTCATCATGACAGCGAGGATGACCACTACGAGTACATCGTCGACGACAGCCGCTCCAAGAATCGTTGTACCCTCACGAGAGCTTAGTTGATTCATGTCTTTTAACGTTTGAACCGAGATGCTGACCGAAGTCGCACAGAACAATAGTCCAAAAAACAAAGCATGTGTCTGCGACATGCCAAAAGCAGCGGCAGCTCCATAACCTCCGATGAATGGTAAAATGATACCACCCACGGCAACAGCAAAGGCTGCCTTCCAATTTTTCTTCAACTGCTCCAAATCCGTCTCAAGTCCGGCAATGAACATAAGCAGCAAAACCCCGATTTCAGCCATGTAATGGACAAAATCACTTTGTTGTACCCAACCGAGCAGAGCGGGACCAAGAATAACACCAACAATCAATTTGCCCAGAACCGACGGCTGACCGAGTCTTACGGACAAATCACCAGCCAACTTGGTGAAAATCAAAATAAGTGCAAGAACCAAAATAAATTCCATAGGTGTACTCCTCTCCAGCAGTAGCGTTTATAGGATTACCAGTCCAAGGGGGGATCATTCCAGGCCTCAGGAACAGAAAAAGGCATAAAACAGCGCTTGTAAAAGTGCCGCTTTATGCCTTAAAAAAGACAAGGAGGGCCCTTGGTGACAGGCTCCTCCAGTTCAACGCGTATTTGATTAATTGCATTAATTATACCACAAATACAGGATGGGGTAAACCAGTGAAGGTGGGCTTTTAATGAAAATGGCCTTATGTGGGCATTTTAAGGGTACCTGACGAGCCTTTTGTTCAGAGTGTTGTCACTTAACAGTCGAGAAATGGCAAGATATAATGAGATAGAACATAGAAGTTAGGATATGAGGAGGATTTTTCATTGGGCAAACAGGACAAAGGGGACCCGAACATTCAATCCAATCAGATTGCCCCGACCAGTAATAAAAACTTTGCAGGTCTTATTATTACCATTTCCATTATCGCCAATGTCATTATTTTATTGTTGTTCTTTGCTCCGTCCATCGGATACAAAGGCGATGTAGCCTTTGATATTACCGTGTTGCCACGGTTCAACGCCGTGTTCAACAGCTTCACCTTCATCTTTTTGCTTGCGGCCTTGATTGCCATTATCAAGCGGAATGTGAAATTGCACAAACGTTTCATTCTTGCTGCATTTTCAACAACCCTTTTATTTCTCGTTACTTATTTGTCGTTTCACTATCTGTCTCCGGAAACGTCCAAATACGGCGGAGAAGGCATCATTCGTTCCATCTATTTCTTCATTCTGATCACACACAGCATCCTGGCAGCGATTATTGTGCCGCTTGCTCTGTTCACTCTGGTATGGGGCTGGACGAATCAATTGAAGAAACACCGTAAAATTGCTCGCTGGACGATGCCAATCTGGCTCTACGTGAGTTCCACGGGTGTAGTTGTATATCTGATGATGGCACCGTACTATTAATAATTTCACATATCATGGGCATATCCGGCTCGCCTTGCGGGTAATGGTTTCATGGAAGGAGGATTCACGCTTATGTACAGAGTCGTATTGATTCGCCATGGACAGAGTATGTGGAACGTGGAGAACCGTTTTACCGGTTGGACGGATGTGGATCTGACGACCGATGGATACGGAGAAGCGCGTAAAGCGGGAAAGATCCTGAAGGAACAGGGTTTTGATTTTGATTATGCTTATGCTTCGGTACTCAAACGCTCCATTCGAACACTGGATATTGCACTTGATGAGATGGACCGGATGTGGATTCCGATCACGAAGACGTGGAAGCTGAACGAACGTCACTATGGTGCACTACAAGGACTGAACAAACAGCAGACTGCGCTGAAGTACGGCGAGGAGCAGGTGAAGGAGTGGAGACGCTCCATTAGCGTATCTCCTCCAGCACTAGACGATACAGATGAGCGTTATGTTCAGGATCAGGACAAGTATCAAAGGCTGGGCTGCACCATCCCGCGTACCGAGAATTTGATGGATACATCGAAGCGGGTGCTGGAGTATTGGAATGCAGAGATCAAACCGGTTGTGTCAGCGGGCAAAAGGGTGCTCATCTCCGCGCACGGCAATACGCTCCGTTCACTCGTTATGCATCTGGACCAAATGTCCGAAGCAGACGTAATGGCGCTTAATATCCCAACAGGTATTCCCCTGGTCTATGAACTGGATGAAGATCTGCATCCGATCGGACATTTTTACCTCACTGCGGATGGTTCGACGTACAAACATGAGGAAATGACTCATGTCGCACCACCGTCCGATTAATCGGACGATTGTTATGACCAGCAGGCTATACATTAGTAAAGATGAGTTCGACTTATACATCACGTTAGAAAATGGCTCCTGAATTCTTAGGGGCCATTCTTTATGCTTTAATAGCTATTCTCTAATTTTAGCGATTGCATCTGACGTTTCGTTTTTCTCCTACAGGGTAATCTCAAGCAAGACACGATGTACATTAATCCTGAAGGAGGAACAACATATGTCTAAAAAAAGTGGAATTATTGTAACAGCCATTGGAGCAGGCGTGACTTACTTGATGAGGAACAAACAAGCAAGGGATAAGCTGTTCAGTACGGTGTCTGGACTGATGAAAAGTTCAAATTCATCTTCAAAACCGTCTTATGGAAGCAAAAAAGGTTCACGTGTGATATAAAATAGATTTTAATATAGGTGTCAATTAGCGTGAAAGCCCGGAGCTGGTATGGTCCCGGGTTTTTGTGTGCGCTCATATGTCACATGCGATTTTTGCCAGCAAGAATGATACAATGGAAACTTGCAGAACGTATGGAAGGGGATGTACAACATATGAAGAAAAATCGTTTGGGTTCATCCGAACTCATGGTTGGTGAAATTGGGCTAGGCTGTATGTCACTTGGAACCGAAGTAAAACCGGCCGTAGCTTTGATTCATGAAGCATTGGATCGTGGCGTTAATCTTCTGGATACCGCTGACCTGTATGATGCAGGGTTAAACGAAGAAATCGTGGGCCAAGCCATCCAGGGACGCCGGGATCAGGTCATTGTGGCGACCAAGGTTGGTAATCGTCGCATACCGGGAAAAGAAGGCTGGTCATGGGACCCGTCCAAAACCTATATCAAACAAGCTGTACGAGACAGCCTAAAGCGTCTGCAGACGGATTATATTGATCTGTATCAGCTGCATGGTGGCACGCTGGATGATCCAATCGAAGAGACAATTGAAGCCTTTGAGGAACTGAAGAGGGAAGGTCTTATCCGGTATTACGGAATATCCTCCATCCGGCCTAACGTGATTCGTGAGTATGTGCAGAGAGCTTCCATTGTCAGCGTGATGAACCAATACAGCGTTGCGGATCGCCGGGCCGAAGAGGAAGTATTACCTTTATTAGAGCAAAAGGGGATTAGCGTTATCGCTCGTGGACCCGTGGCAAGTGGGGTTCTCGCCGATTCTGGTGCTGCCAAGGCAGATAAGGGTTATTTGGATTATACTCCTGAGGAGTTGCACATCATACGCCAAGGCCTGAGCCGTCTGGTTACAGACAATCGCAGCATGGCTCAAACGGCTATTCGTTATGCTTTGGCGCATCCGGCTGTTGCCGCTGTCGTGCCAGGTGCCAGTTCGAAAGAGCAGTTGTTGCATAATATTGCTGCTTCCGAATCTGCACCACTTACGGCTGCGGAGATTAACGAAATACGGGAGCTCAGTCCCGCCAATCTCTACAAGCAGCACCGTTAAACGTGGGTAGCCTATTTTCAATTGTAACTATACGAGGTACAATGAAGTTCAACCATAAAGAATCAAATAAGGGAGAGAAGACATATGGAAAGAATTCAAAGTGAACAACAATATCGCGATACAATCAATTCTGACGGACTGACCGTCATTAAATTTGATACAACCTGGTGTCCGGATTGCAAAAACCTGGATCGCTTTATCGGGGACGTTATCGACCAGCATGCCGATAAAACCTTCTATGCTCTCGATGCAGAAGAGTTCCTGCCGTTTGCCGAAGAGAACGGTGTACGCGGCATTCCAAGCCTGCTCGTATTCCAAAACGGCAAGAAAATTGCACATCTGCACAGCAAATGGGCAAAAACGCCTGCTCAAATCTCGGAGTACCTGCAGACTTTGGAGTCCAAGGTCTAACCATAATCAGTTCGTTTAGATCGCAGTAGTTATATGGAACGCCTCCTATCCCTGATAGGGGGTGTTTTTGTTGATGAAATTGCACAAATTAAAAATGACGACCCGTTTCCGAAAGGTGGTCTTACCCCTGTCAAGTAGACAGATAAAAAAAGCTATGCTGCCAGTGCGCATCGATATTCAATCGGTGCGCGCTGTTTGAGTTTGGCTTGAAAGCGTCGGTAGTTGTAATTGTACATATAATCTTCCACGGCTTGTCGAATCTCTACTTCTGAATTACACTGGTTAAGGTACAGCTTCTCTGTCTTGAGATGCGAAAAGAAGGATTCGATGCATGCGTTATCTAGGCAGGTTGCTTTGCGAGAGTGGCTGCCCTTCACGCCGAATGCTTCTAATCGTGTGTTGTACGCCTGAGACGTGTATTGGAAGCCCTGATCCGAATGGAGCACGGCTTCTGAAACGTCTCTTTTTTGTGTCCATTGTTCCACCGTATCCAATACGAGCTGAACATCGTTCCGTTTAGACAACTGCCAAGCTACAATCTCATTGTTGAACAGGTCTTGAATCACGGACAGGTAAACAAATGTACTTCCATTCGGAATATAGGTAATATCCGTCACCATTTTTTGCTGGGGTGCTGTCGCATGAAACTGGCGCTTCAGGCGATTCGGATAAATCACAGATGGCGTATAGCTGGACTTCTTCCGCTTCTTACGAATTACCGATTGGATCGATAGTTCCCGCATGATTCGCCATACTTTCTTGTGATTAACGTTCAGACCAGCCTCCCACAACGCCGTTGTCATGCGAGGATAACCAAACTCTCGGTTTGCAAAATGAATAGCCATCATGTGTTCTTTGATCTCACGCTCACGGTCTTGTCTTGCGTCTCGCTGCGGCTGTGTTGCTCGCCATTTGTAGTAACTGGAACGGGGTATTCCTGTAATCGATAATAGGCGTGTAATGCCATGCGAGCAGCGCAATTCGTCTATGATATCGTAGTTCTCCCGTTGGCTCAGCGCTTCTCCTTTACTAGATTTGGATACCGCTTTTTTAAATAATCCACCTGTGCTTGAAGGTAATCCCGTTCTTCTTCTACACTGCTAAAGGCAGTACGAGGACGTCCTTTCATTGGATTCGGAACATTGTTTTTTCGCTCATCAAACACTTCCCCGTTTTTCCATTTTTTTACCCACACCTTCAGTTGTGAACAGTTTCGAATTCCTTCGCGATCAGCGACCACTTTGTAACTTGAAGAACCTTCGACATAGGATCTAACTGCATTCAATTTAAACTCTTCGGTATACGTCTGAAATGTTTGTCCTTTTTTGGCCATAAAAATATCCCCTCCAAGTGTCACTTGAACCCTCATGATAACATGAAGGTTTTTTTAAGTGTCTACTTAAAGGGGATAATACCAAGGAACAGGTCGCCATTGGCTTTTTTGTTACATGACTTGAAGATAGGGTTACATCATTAAAATAATAAAGAATACAGCTGCCAGCACGAAGCGATAGACGGCAAAGACGGTCAGGCTCAGTTTTTTCAAAATGGACAGGAACGTCTTAATGGCAAGCATGGCTACGATAAATGCGGCAATGAATCCAATCGCGAAGATTGGAAAATCGCTGGTATTCAGATGATCGATGCTTTTGTATAGATCATACCCTGTGGCTCCAATCATGATCGGCACAGATACCAGGAATGTAAACTCCGCCGCTGCAACTCGGCTTACCCCTGCGAACAGACCGCCTGAGATCGTCGAACCGGAACGGGAGAAGCCTGGCCATAATGCGAGAATCTGAAAAAGACCCACTACAAATGCCTGTTTATACGTAATATCGTCTACATCATGGGTTGTAATGCGTTCGCTGCGGTGGCTCCAACGTTCAGCGACAATCATCAGAATACCACCAATAACAAGACTGTACAGCACCGTTTGTGCTCCAAACAGATGCGCCTTGATCCAATCCCGGAATACAAGTCCAATGACCACGGCTGGAACCATCGCCAAAAAGATATGTATGAGGTTCAGGCGGGAGGTGTAGCTCCTTTTGCCTCCGGTGAAGCGGAACATATCAATGAATTTGTTCCAGTACAGCACAACGACAGCTAGTACAGCTCCGAGTTGCACAACCACCTCAAACGTTTTGACTGACTCGTTGTCCTCCGATAATCCCAGCAAGTGGGCAGTCAGAATCATGTGTCCGGTCGAGGACACGGGCAAAAACTCAGTCAAACCTTCGATGATGCCCATAATAATCGATGATATAAAGTCCAATTCTCTTCCTCCTTGAAATGCAGATGACAGCATATAGGCTGTCCTGCGTGACAATGCCCGCTCATTAGAACAAGGCTATCATCTATTATGATCACAAATGCGCTCAACTTCAACTTATGCTCGCAATGAATTGTTTAAAACCATATTGACAAAAACCTAGTTATCCAATAGGATATACATTAACTGACTGACTGATCAATCGGGAGGATAGGCAAATGTCTAAAAACAATCATTTGGAACCCGGAGAAGAACGCCGGGACCAAATTATACGCATAGCGATGGAACGTTTTGCGACCCAGGGCTACCATCAGACGAAAATTTCCGATATCGTCCGGGAAGCGGGCGTCGCGCAAGGCACTTTTTACTGGCACTTCAAAAGTAAGGAAGCCATTGCCTCGGAGATTGTGTTAACCGGCAGGGAGAAGTTGCTTGAAGCGATTGGACAAGGCTACCGCAAGGATGCCGGATCGGTTGAGGATATGGTTAGAGCTTCGGAACGACTGTTTACCGACTTATTCTCTTTTGCAGAGGACAATCGTTATTTTATGGAGTTGTTGCTTAAAGGCATCGTGTCGGAGGATTCGGTACGCCGTCTGGTCGAGGAGACACGCGGTGCAGTAGAACAGGCGTTTCGCCATAACATGCAGCGGGCCATTGAGTTGGGCATGCTGCCGGATTCCATGAATGTACCGCTCCGTGCTGCGCTGCTGGTTAGCATGATTGAAGGCATGATTACGCGCTGGCTGTTTGGCTCGGAGGAGCTTCACAGCAAGTTTTCATCAATGTCAGCAACGACGCTCGCTGCGGAGGCGGCAAGCTTTGAGTTTTACGGACTGCTCGGCACATAAAGATGTTCTGGCCCGAAGCTCTATTTTTCAATAACTGGATTAAATATTCACATGATTAAGCCAGCAGCAGGGAATAATGGGTACAACTGCGGTTTAGGAACACAGGAAAAATAAGTTTCAACAAGACATGACTACATGGATGAGAGGAAGTTAATGACATGAATAAAACATATGGAATGAAATTTCGCAAAGGCTGGACTTTAACAGCCCTGCTGCTAATGACCGTGCTGGTACTCAGCGCTTGTGGCAATAAAACCACGGATAATGGAAGCGGCAATGGAGCACAGGCGAACAATGAACTGGAGCAGATCAAGTCTGCTGGCGTCATCAAAGTGGGCATGATGGGCACGTACGCTCCATACAACTTCCTGAACGATAAGAAAGAAATGGATGGCTACGATGCAGATATCGCACGTGAGGTTGCGAAGCGTCTTGGGGTTGAGATTGAATTTGTATCCCAGGAGTTCTCCGGCCTGACACCAAGTCTGCAAGCCAAAAAGCTGGATGCCATCATCAGCCAGATGACGATTACCGATGATCGCAAGAAAGTACTGGATTTCAGTGATCCGTATATAACGAACCAAGTCAAAATTATTGTGAAAAGTGATAACAATGACATTACCAAGCTGGAAGATTTCAAAGGAAAAACGATTGGTGTAGGCCTCGGTACCAATGATGAGACGTATCTGCGTAACGAAGTGCTGCCTAAAGTCGGCAATTTCACTATCAAGACCTATGATGATGTTATCACATCATTGAAAGATCTGGACGCTGGACGGATCGATGCAACGATCAACAACCTGTACGCGCTGAAACCGATTGTAGATGCTAACGGCTTCAACATCAAAGCCGTAGGTGAACCCATCAAGAGTGATCAGGCAGGTATTGCTGTGCGCAAAGACAATCCGGAACTCGTAGCGGCACTGAATGACGCTCTCAAAGGCATGAAAGATGATGGTACGTACAATACCATCTTCAAAAAATGGTTTGGTGAAGAGCCTGCGCAATAATGAACCTGCAAGGCGAAGGGAAGATTGATCTATGGAATTGGTATTTGAGAATATCCCCTTCTTTCTGAAGGGGGCTTACTATACGCTTTATGTAACTGTGATCTCCATGTTTTTTGCCTTTATTATCGGAGTGCTAGTCGCTATCGCTCGTCTGAAGGGTCCGATGTGGCTTAGGTTGATCGCAAGGTTTTATGTATCCATCATGCGGGGAACCCCGCTGCTGGTGCAATTATTCGTTATTTATTTTGGGTTAGTTGATTATGGCGTAACCTTAGGCTCCCTCACGGCAGCTTGTCTAGGGCTTAGTCTTAATGCGGGTGCATTTCTGTCCGAAACGTTCCGTGGAGCAATTCAAGCTGTACCAAAAGGGCAAACGGAGGCCGCATATGCTACAGGCATGACACCCGCTCAAACGATGAGAAGGATTATATTCCCCCAAGCGGTGCGTATCGCGATCCCTCCAATGGGCAATACGTTTATCGGCATGCTGAAAGAAACATCACTTGTGGCAGCCCTCGGGGTTACGGAGTTGCTTCGCTCGGCACAGCTACTGGTCGCGCAATATTACGTGAATATGCCGTTTTATCTGGCGATTGGCGTGATCTACTGGATTATGAGTATCGGATTCTCGGCCATTCTGGAACAAGTGGAGCGCCGGCTGGCCCGGGCTTACTGATAGGAGGGAGAACCGGTGATTACAACAACAGGACTAACCAAACGTTTTGGGAAAAATGAAGTTCTCACAAATATAGATCTGCATGTCGATGCGAAAGATATTGTTGTTCTGCTGGGACCCAGTGGATCAGGCAAAAGTACGCTTCTGCGCTGTCTCAACGGCCTGGAGGAACTCTCTGGCGGCAAGATTGAAGTGAATGGCGTTGTGGTAGACAGTGCCGACTCGCAGCGAATCCAGCGGGCACGGGTACTGGAAATTCGTCGGCAGACCGGCATGGTATTCCAGCAGTTCAATCTGTATCCGCACAAGACAGTGCTTGGCAATGTGATGGAAGGGCTCGTGACTGTGAAAAAAATCAAGCGGGACGAAGCGGCCGAACGCGGCCGGATTCTGCTGGATCGAGTCGGCCTGTCGGACAAGCAGGATGCATATCCATCTCGTTTGTCTGGGGGACAGCAGCAGCGCGTAGCGATTGCCCGCGCACTTGCCATGGAGCCTGAGGTAATGCTGTTTGATGAGCCTACCTCAGCCCTTGATCCCGAACTCGTGGGAGAAGTGCTCTCCGTTATGAAGGAGTTGGCACAGGAAGGCATGACGATGCTGGTCGTTACACATGAGTTGAAGTTTGCCCGGAATGTGGCGAACAAAATCGTCTTTATGGCGGATGGATCGATTGTGGAAGAAGCAAGTCCACAGGCTTTTTTTGAACACCCGACTCAAGAGCGGACACGTCGTTTCTTGCAGCAAATTACTGAATTCTAAGAAAGAAGGATAAACATCATGAATGTAACAACGGTATGGAAAGGCAAACGCGCGTTTACTTCCGAAGGCCCCTCTGGCTACGCGGTTGGCATGGATGCCACGGCAGCCTATGGTGGTGACAGTAAGGGTGCAACACCTATGGAATTGTTACTGGCAGGTCTCGGAGGTTGTATGGGGATCGATATCACGATGATTCTGGACGCTTTCCTGGACAAAATTACAGGCATTGAGATTGAAGCACAGGGTACACGCAGTGAAGGTATGCCGAAAGGTTTTACTGCCATTGACCTGATCTTCAAGGTAGACGGTGATATCCCGGATTACCGGATCTGGAAAGCCATCCAAATGGCTGAAGAGAAGTATTGTGCAGTCTCCGCTTCGCTTAGCGCAGATATTCATCCCAAACTGATATTGAATGGGGTAGACACACCACGTCCATAACGGCATATGGGTAAATGATATATTGAAGAGGCACTTCCAATCAGGGAGTGCCTTTTTTGGCTGTTTTATTATTTAAACCCTTAGGAAGCAACGTCAAGCTGGTTGTTGAGCAAGGTCCCAGATGCCCATGATTTCCGTGATAGCCTGATCAAGCGTTGCATAAGGGACGCCGTCCCGGGCTTGTGTAGAAATCCCCTGCATAAAGGTATCAAATACGGTGGTCAGCATCGAGACATTTGTGGAGGCGGGTAGTTCGCCGATTTCCACTGCACGTTGGATGCATTCCTGCAGGCGGTTGCGAGTCAGCTTTCTTTTATCGCCGGTAATATCACGGATATGATTGTTTTTGGAAGAACATGTGCTGGCTGACAGCACGATTAAACAACCAGATGGATGTGCGCTGTCTGTTTGCATTTTGGCGGTACTTCTTAAAGTTGTCTCGATCGCTTCTCTTGGAGACAGCGTGACATCCGAGAAACTTTCTGTAACCCGTCCAAACGTACCCATATATCGTTCTACCGCTTCTTTATACAGAGCTTCTTTGGATTCAAAGGCTGCATAGAAGCTGGCTGCTGAAATATCCCCCATGACAGCTCGAAGCTGAAGCAATGAGGTGGCCTCGAATCCTTGTTCCCAAAAGAGCATCATTGCCTGCAACAAGGCTTCATCCCGATCAAAAATGCGCGGACGTCCGGTTCTTGCCATAAGAGATTCCCCCTCGTTTTTCTTAATTATATACTAATCGATCCAAAAGTCATTGACAAGGTGAGAGAGGGTGGATAATATAAGGAATGATCGATCCATAATTCGATTGTTCGTCATATATTATCTAAGAAGGAGCTGCACAGATGTCCGATAATTCTTCTCAACGTTTCCCATGGTTAGGGCTGCTGGCCTTGGCTATGGCTGGTTTTATAGCTATTATGACTGAAACTCTTCCCGCGGGGTTGCTGCCGCAAATCAAGGAAGGGCTTCAAGTCTCTGAGGCAGGTGCAGGGCAGCTCGTCACATTTTATGCAGTAGGATCTCTGATTGCCGCTATACCTGTGGCCGTCCTGACAAGGGGCTGGCGACGCCGTCCGCTTTTACTTCTAGCGATTATCGGTTTTCTGAT
The DNA here is from genome assembly GCF_032399705.1 of Paenibacillus sp. BIC5C1. Lineage (NCBI taxonomy): Bacteria > Bacillati > Bacillota > Bacilli > Caryophanales > Paenibacillaceae > Paenibacillus > Paenibacillus sp. BIC5C1. The sequence continues at coordinate 6,093,839 of NZ_CP135922.1, read as the reverse complement.
CTTCAACACCATTACAGCCCTCTCTTCAAACTATGTATTGACACTTGTCGCTCGTTTTTTTGCCGGTGTTGCAGCCGGTGTCTCCTGGGGACTGATTGGCAGTTATGCACTACGTATGGTGCCTGATCATCTCAAGGGAAGGGGAATGGCTGTTGCGATGATTGGTACACCGATTGCGTTATCGTTCGGTGTTCCTGCTGGTACACTGCTCGGTTCCTTTATGGGCTGGCGCTCGGTATTCTGGCTGATGTCGCTGCTCGCGTTTGTACTGATTTTCTGGGTGCTCTGGAAAGTACCCGATTATCCAGGACAGTCTGCTGATCAACGCATTTCTTCAATAAAGGTGCTGCTGACCCCTGGCGTCATTCCCATTCTGGCTGTTGTTCTGGCCTGGATGCTGGCTCATAATATTTTGTACACCTATATTGCTCCTTTCCTTGCCGATGTCGGTCTGGAATCAAAGGTTGGACTTATGTTACTTGTGTTTGGCCTGATGGCATTGGTGGGCATCTGGGTTACAGGTATTCTTATTGATCGTTGGTTGCGTATGCTGGTTCTCATCAGTCTGGCGGGATTTGCCCTGATCTCTCTGGTATTGGGGCTTTGGAGTGAGCACGCTGCCGTTGTTTTTGGTTCAGTTGCGCTCTGGGGTCTGACATTTGGCGGTGCGGCTACACTGTTGCAGACCGCCCTTGCCCAAGCCGCCGGGGAGCAGGGTGTAGATATCGTTATGCCGATTAATACGACTGTGTGGAATCTAGCTATTGCTATTGGTGGATTGGCGGGAGGTGTGCTTTTGAATCAATGGGGAGCCTCGTCCTTTACTTGGGCCATCCTGTTCCTATCACTTGTGGCTCTGATTGTTGCACTGCGTGCCAAAGGACATGGTTTCCGCTCAGCACGCAGCAGCTAAGCCACCTGTTTTCCTTCCTATATATTAGAAATAGCTATTCAAGTTTCATATTTGTTTTATCATTCAGCATACAGCCTTTTTTTGAAGCCCTCTTGCAGGGCTTTTGCTGTTATGTGGTATGATGAATTGGAAGGGCAGGCGTAATATGTACTGACCTTTATATGTAAGCGCTTATAAGCGACGGAAGGTGCAGATATGTTTAGAAGGCTCATTCGAACATCCAACAATCTTAAATTAAAGCATAAATTGCTCATATCCTATGTACTTGTCGTCATGATTCCGGTACTGATTATTGGACTTGCTGTAACCGGATACTTTCGTAAGCAAGCGCTGGACAATGCAATAGGACAGACGATCAACAACGTGGAAAAGGTCAAGAGTCAGACCGCCACACTACTGCGTGTACCCACAGATATTTCCAACATTCTGATGTTCAACAATGAATTAAAGGAAATTGTGAACAAACGCTACGAGAGCGTTGTGGAGCTGACATCGGCGTACCTCGCATACAAAGATTTTCAGGAATACAAGCGTCTGTACCGTGAGGTTGCAGGCATTCGGTTTTACTCGACCAATCCGACGCTGATCAACAATCTGGAGTTCATTCCGGTAGATAAACAGACTGAGGAGAGCTACTGGTACCAGAAAGCGCTGCAAACGACGAGCATCGGTTGGTTCTACATTCCTGACAAGGGAGATAATCCTGTGCACAAGCTTAGTCTGGTACGCAAAGTGCCTTTTGCCGAATATCGGACCGAGGGTGTACTCATGATTGTAATCAATCAGGATGAGCTGAATGGATTGTTACGTCAGGAACCGTTCGAGACGTTGATTACGGACGAACAGGGTTATGTGGTTGCTGCCAAAAATACCGAGCTTGTGGGCAAGACGTTGGACGAGCTTGATTTTGGTGTAGATCTGCAAAACCAGGCCAAAGGTACAATTGAAGCTGATTTTCAGGGTGAGCCGTCCAACATTATCATTGATGAGATTAGTCCTGGATCGAGCATGAATAGCCTGAAGATCATATCCGTTTTTGCCACCAAAAATATTGTCAAAGATGCGAATACCATTAGCATGATCGGTATGCTCTTTATTACGCTCGTGCTGGTCATTGCACTGTTGCTTGTATATATCATTTCATTCCTCACATCGAACCGATTGTTACGCCTTAGCAAACACCTGAATAAGCTCGCACTGGGTGATCTTAACGTTACTTCCCGAATTGACGGAAATGATGAGATCGGGCAACTGTCCAGGCAGTTCAATTACATGGTGAAGAGCATTAATGAACTGATGACTCAAGTGGTAGAGGCAACGGAACAGAACAATCAATTGGAAATCGCGCAGAAAGAGATTAAACTGAAAATGATGGCCAGCCAGATCAATCCTCATTTTTTGTTTAATGCACTGGAGTCGATCCGAATGAAAGCCCATATCAAAGGTGAGGCGGAGATTGCCAATATTGTAAGGCTGCTAGGCAAACTGATGCGCAAGAGTCTTGAGATTGGAAGCGGCAAAACGACGTTCAGAGCCGAACTAGAGATGGTACGTTCTTATCTGGAAATTCAGAAATTCCGTTACGGCGACCGTCTTGCTTTCCAGATCCATATCGATCCGGAGGTGGAGAAGATATACATTCCTCCTTTGATTATTCAGCCTCTGGTTGAGAATGCGATTGTGCATGGTTTGGAAAATAAAGAGGGTACGGTCCGTGTGAATATAAATATTCGTTTGGTGGAGGATGTTGTCCAGGTATGTGTTGATGATGATGGAGCAGGCATTACGCCGGAGCGTCTGACTGAAGTGATGCAGTTCATCTGTGGACCGGAAGAACAGGAAAAGAGCCGGATTGGCATGCGTAACGTACATCAACGTTTAACGTTGACCTATGGTGAGCCATACGGGTTGCAGATTAAGAGTGTATACGGGAAAGGAACAGAGGTTTCTTTCACCTTGCCAGCAGGAGGAGACCAGCATGTATAAAGTGTTATTAGTAGATGATGAACCGAGCATACGTGAAGGACTGACAACGATCATTGATTGGGAAAAATACGGCTTTCAGGTGATTGCTACAGCTGCGAGCGGGCGTGAGGCCATTACCCGCTTCGAAGAGCTGGAACCGGACCTGACGATCATTGATATACGCATGCCCGGCATGACCGGACTGGATGTCATTGAGGAAGTGCGGCAGCACCATCCGGGTTCGCACTTTCTAATCCTGAGTGGATACGCCGATTTTGATTATGCCAAGAAAGCCATTAGTTTTGGTGTGGATGGGTATCTGCTCAAGCCGGTGGATGAAGAGGAGATTATCAGTGAGCTGGAGCGGATCTCTGTGATGCTGACACGGGAACGTGAGACACTGGCCCGCCATGCTGGTGAGGATACAGCCTACCGGGAGCACCAGATTGAAGCATTGCTTTTTGATAGCCTGGAAGGTACGGAAACGATGGAAGCGAATGCTCTAGGATTGAATTGGTCGCAGTATCAGGTCGTGCTGTTGGAGATGCATGCCGAACCTGATTTACAGCGTGGTAGTGTGGTGAAACGCAGACTGGCGGAAGTTTTTGACCAGAAAGATCGGGGTATCGTGTTTTCGTTCCATTCTGGACTGGGACTGTTATGCAAAGAGCCTGTTTTAACTGAACAATCTGCCCAGCGTTTATATGATGAGTTGGAAGGGCTGCTGGAAGAATGGGATATTCACATGTATGCCGCTGCAGGTCAACCTGTAAACTCCACCGCAGACATCGCACATTCCTATAATCAGGCCAACGGTGTATTGGGCGGACGTTTCCTGTTCGTGGAACAACGAATTATGTTATGGAACGAAGACGAAAAGAGCAAGATTTCTTCTGAGTCAATTGTTGTCAATGAAGAAGAAAGTGGTGAACTGGATGAAGCGGAGCTGGCGGACAAGCTGTATTATGCGCTCGATATTCGGAGCAGCGAGTCCGTAATGCGTGTGCTGACCGAGATGGAGGAGCGTCTGATTCCGCATCACCAGACAGAACAGACAATTAAAACGGCGTTCTCCCAAGTGTTCTCATTGGCGATTAACAAACTTGCAGCAACCAATCAGCATATGCAATCCCTTATGCAGGAGCATTCCGTTCTCATTACGGAGGTTTACCATCAATTAACGTTGCTGGATCTAAAAGTGATGGCTGCTGAACACCTCAATCGGCTTATTCAACGCATGGGTGGAGGGAGCAAAGACACGGTACTGAAACAGATGATTGAATTTATCCGTCGTAATCCGGGCGAAAATCTCAAGCTTGAGGTTCTCGCAGAGGTATTTAACTACAATAGCAGTTATCTGGGCAAACTGTTCAAAAATCATACCGGGGAATATTTCAATGCATTTCTCGATAAGGTTCGAATGGAGAAAGCAAAGGAACTGCTCGATGAAGGCTTAAAGGTGCATCAGGTTGCAGCGAGGGTGGGGTATGCCAACGTGGATTACTTCCACGGCAAATTCAAGAAGTATGTAGGGGAGTCACCATCTGCTTACAAACATGCAAGAGAGCTTGCCAGATCACAGCCCAAAGATTCTTCAGGAGAGCCGGAACGAGAGTAGTCCATGTTCAGAGGGGCGTACTTCTATCGTTGGAATTTCTCCTGATTAGGTGAAAAACGTTTTCGAACTTATAGTCTATTGAAAGGACCCTCTGAGGTCCTTTTTCTTTTTGGTATGAATTAAAGTAAACGATTTCTATAAAACGTTTTCAATAATTCCCATTTTTAAATTGAATTCCCTTTTAATTTCATTAATAAATAATAGACAGCGTCATTATCACTAATTTTATAGATATAATATCGGATTTTATAGGGGGATATCTAATTTTTATATGATTTTCTCTAAAATCCAGCTGGTATTTTGAAAACGCTCTATCAGGTATGATTATTTTATAAATCAGAGGAGGGGGAACGGAGATGGAAACGCTAACAGAAAAATCCGCTTCCGCGAAAAAAAGCAGTGACCCCAATCCGTCAACACAAAAACGGCGGAATAGAATTTGGGACAGCATGAAACAGCAAAAGTATCTCTATCTTATGTCATTGCCATTCGTAGTTTGGGTTTTTGTATTTAACTATCTGCCACTATGGGGATGGACGATGGCTTTCCAAAATTATAAACCGGCCAGATCGTTCGGTGATCAAGAGTGGGTTGGTTTTAAACACTTTGTAGAGCTGTTCAGTGATGATCGCTTCTATCTGGTACTTCGAAATACGCTTGCGATGAGCTTGATGGGACTGGTTATCGGTTTTATCGTGCCGATTTTCTTTGCGATTCTCTTGAATGAGATGAGAGGTATGTTCTTCAAGCGTGCCGTGCAAACGGTATCATATCTGCCTCACTTTGTATCCTGGGTTGTTGTGGCAGGGATTATTACCAAGATGCTCTCCACCGATGGAGGGATCATCAATGATATCTTGGTTAACCTAAACATTATTGATCAGCCGATCCAGTTCATGGCGAAGGGGAACCTGTTCTGGTACATTGTAACCGCTTCAGATATGTGGAAAGAAACGGGCTGGAACGCTATTATCTATCTCGCAGCCATTACGGGTATTGACCAGGAGCTTTATGAAGCTTCTCGTGTAGACGGGGCGAACCGCTGGAGACAGATGTGGCACATTACGCTGCCTGGCATACGGACCACAATTTCCGTACTTTTCATCATGTCAATCGGGCATCTGATCAGTATCGGTTTCGAGAAGCAGTTCTTGCTTGGCAACAGTCTGGTGACCGATTACTCGGAAGTCCTTGATCTATACGCGCTTAATTATGGTTTGAATATGGGACGATTCTCATACGGTACGGCCATAGGCATATTCAACTCCGTTGTCAGTATCATCCTTCTGTTTACAGCGAACGGCTTGTTCAAAAAATTCACCAAAGAAAGCATCATGTAGGGAGGGGACGACATTATGGCGAACAAAGCATTCAATGCTACTCGGGGCGATAAAGTGTTCGATATTTTCAACATCCTCGCAATGACCCTGGTGCTGATTGTAACACTGTATCCATTCCTGAACGTACTGGCTATCTCGCTCAATAACTCGACAGATACCGTACGTGGTGGGATTTACTTGTGGCCTCGTGAATTCACATTGCAAAACTATAAAACGATTTTCCAATATGAAGGATTGCTGCAAGGTTTGCAGGTATCCATTCTACGTACAATTGTTGGTACGTTGCTCGGCTTGATCAGCTCCTCGATGATTGCATTTACACTGAGTCGTCCTGACTTCAAGTTGAGAAAGTTTGTTTCCACTGCACTTGCACTCACGATGTACTTCTCCGGTGGTCTGATCCCGGTGTACATCCTGATGCGTGACCTGAACCTGATCGGTACGTTCTGGGTATACGTATTACCAGGTATGATCAGTGCGTTTAACGTGTTTATCATCCGTTCCTTCATTGACGGCTTGCCGTATGCCTTGCAGGAATCTGCGAAACTGGATGGTGCGAATGACTTTAAGATCTATTACAAAATCATTTTGCCGCTCTGTAAACCGGTTCTTGCAACCATCGCGTTGTTCCTGGCTGTAGGCCAGTGGAATGCTTGGTTCGATACGTACCTGTATAATGGTTCGAAGGCGCATCTGACCACGCTCCAGTACGAGCTGATGAAAGTACTGCAAAGTACACAGCAAGGCTCAGGTGCCGGACGGAATGCCAATGATATGGCTCAGCAGATGACACAGATTTCACCGGAATCCATCAAGATGGCGATCACGATCGTTGTTACGGTTCCAATCCTGATTGTGTATCCATTCCTGCAAAAGTATTTTGTAGGTGGTATGACATTGGGTGCAGTAAAAGCTTAAGCAAGTTTGTACAGGCCGCCACATAGATAGAGCGGCTGTATAATAAAAGAAGCATCAGAATGCCCGAAGCGCAGCCATTTCGCCTGCGCTTCACCGTATAGGGCTGCGGAGTGGCATTCATGAAGCTATAGACAGGGACAAAAAAGTTCCGGATAGACAGACATATGAAACGGGAGGATTACCATCATGGCAAGAAACAAAATGAAGATTGCACTGGCTCCAGTGCTTGCGATGTCTTTGCTCGCAGGTTGCGGTGGAGGAAACAGCGGCGAAACGTCGTTTAAGGACACAAGCGGTGATACGTCTCCGATTACTTTTGACTTTTTTAGCGTCGATCCCAGTCCGAACTGGAATGGAATGAAGGATGAAGTGGGGAAGGTCCTTACAGAGAAAACAGGAGTAACCCTTAACGGTGAATTTGCCGTAAGTGGTGGTCAGGATAAAGTATCCTTAATGGCAGCAAGCGGAGACTATCCGGATATCGTGTCACCCAAAGGAGAGCTAAGCAAGCTCGTGGATGCTGGGGCGATGGTCGATCTGACTGATCTGATCGAGCAATATGCTCCCAATCTGAAGAAGCTGTATGGTAATTACATGGACCGGCTGAAATATAGCAACGAAGATCAAGGGATTTATGTACTACCTACCTATTATGCGGTAGATCAGAAGTATTTTGATGCAGGCGGCGGATTTGGGATTCAGCAGCGTGTATTGAAAGAGCTGGGATATCCTGAAGTACGTACACTCCAGGATTATGAAAATGTATTAAAAGCATACAAAGAAAAACATCCAACGATTGACGGTCAACCAACGATTCCGTTAACCCTGGACGCAGATGACTGGAGAATCATGATTACGGTAACGAATCCGGGCTTCCAGGCAACAGGGGCTCCGGATGACGGCGAGTACTATATTGATCCTGAGACATATGAGGCAAGTCTGCATTACAAACGTCCGGAAGAGAAAGAGTATTTCCGTTGGTTGAACCATATGTACGCAGAAGGACTGCTCGATCAGGACAGCTTCGTACAGAAAACGGATCAATACAAATCCAAAATTGCAAGTGGACGTGTTCTGGGTGTCATTGACCAGGATTGGGGTTATTCCGATGCGGAGAACGCATTGAAAGCAGCGGGTAAAGATGAAGCGACCTATTCACACTTCCCGGTAACTCTGTCTAAAGATATCAAGGATCATTCCTTCCAGGACCCTGGTTTTGTATCTGGATGGGGTGTAGGGATTACAACATCGAATCCGGACCCGGTTCGTACAATTAAATTCTTTGATTACCTAGCTTCTGAGGAAGGCCAAGTGCTGATGAACTGGGGTATTGAAGGTAAGCAGTACGAAGTGAAAGATGGTAAACGTGTGATTCCGGCGGATATTCAGGACCAAAAAACGAATAATGCTGCCGTATTCCAGAAAGAAACAGGTATTGGCCTCTATACCAATATGTCTGGTCACTATGGAGATGGCGTTAAAGATTCCACCGATAACTATTACACAACGAATTTCCCTGAGCAGATTGTAGCGGCCTATTCCGATGCAGAGAAAGAGACACTCAAAGCATACGGCGCAACAACGTGGAAAGATCTGTTCCCAAGTGAAGATGAGTTCCCGGTTAAACCATGGGGAGCAGCGTACAATATGCCGACTCCAGGAGACTCGAATTACAACGTTATTTTCCAAAAAACACAGGATATTATCCGTAAACGGATCCCAGAAGCAATCCTCAGTTCACCAGAGCAATTTGATGCCATCTATGACGGTATGATTGCTGAACTTAACAAGGCAGGAGCAGAGGACATGGAAAAACAATACACCGAGCTGGTGCAAAGCCGTGTTCAATTGTGGAGCGGTGAAGAGAGCAAGTAATACGTTTTAGCAGAATACTTTTTCGAAAAAAAGGGCCCAGGAAACTGGGTTCTTTTTCATACCTAAAACGTTTTCCGAAAAACGTTTTCAATTTTATGAATTCGCTATTGACAAGGACTTTTAGAGGGATTATTATTCAATTATGAAAGCACTTTCATTGTTGGTTTAGCAAGTCATGTACACGATTCACTTCAGTCAAATTGGGTATGAATTGGTCCACGAATTACTTTGAAAGAGAGAGTGTTTTTCACTTCTTATAGAAAACGCTTTTTATGTTATTAAATCAAACGTTTTACAATCAGAATCACCCGATTACGGTATGTGCAGGTCAGCCTGTTCTACAATAGATAGCTTCATTTTATCCATAAGGGGGATTACACATGAAGGGCAAAACACCAAAAACATTCGCAATGCTTCTGTTAGCCAGCGCTCTTGCCATTACAGCAGGATGCAGTGGTAGCGGAGGAGGAACTACGGCTTCAGAGACACCAACGGACACAGGGGATACGACCAGTCCAATCACCTTTACGTTCTTTGGTGCTGACGCAAGTCCAAACTGGAACAATATGAAGGACGCAGTCGGCCAAGAAATTACGAAACAAACAGGTGTTACAATTGAAGCGGAGTATGATGTGAATAATGGTGGCGACCAGAAGATACCTTTGATGGCTGCCAGCGGTGATTACCCTGATATTATCTATCCTAAAGGTAACTTGTCTAAGCTTGTGGATGCAGGCGCGATGCTTGACCTGACCGATCTGATTGACCAATATGCACCAAACCTGAAGAAAATCTATGGGGACCAGATGAACCGTCTGAAATACAGTTTGGAAGACCAGTCCATTTACACGATCCCAACGAACATGGGTGTAGATAATGTTGCGTTTGACGCAACAGGCGGATTTGAGATTCAGCAGAAGGTATTGAAAGAACTTGGCTACCCAGAAGTGAAAACGCTTGAGGATTATGAGAAAGTTCTGAAAGAATATTATGCTAAACATCCAACCATTGACGGACAGCCGACCATTCCGCTGACGCTGAATGCAGATGACTGGAAAATTATGATCACTGTAACGAATCCAGCCTTCCAGGCAACCGGTGGACCGGATGACGGTGAATATTACATTAACCCTGAAACGTATGAAGCGGTGCTGCACTACAAACGTCCAGAGGAGAAAGAATACTTCCGCTGGTTGAACAAAATGTACAATGAAGGCATCCTGGACAAAGATACATTTGTGCAGAAGGATGACCAATACAAATCCAAAATCGCAAGCGGTCGGGTACTGGGGCTGATTGACCAGGAATGGAACTATGGCGAAGCTGAGAATGCATTGAAATCAGTCAACAATGGCGAGAATACGTACGCTCACTTCTCCGTATCCCTTAACAAGGATATTGTGGACCATACATTCCAACCAACCGGATTCGATGGATACGGCATCGGTATTTCCACAACTGCGAAAGATCCTGTACGTATTATCAAATTCATGGATTGGCTCGCCTCGGATGAAGGCCAGGTGCTGAGAAACTGGGGTATTGAAGGCCAACACTATAATGTTGAAAACGGCAACCGTGTCATCCCTGCTGACGTGCAGGATCGCAAAGTCAATGACAACTCTGCTTTCACCAAAGAAACAGGTATTGGAATGTACAACATCTTCAGCGCTAGATACGGAGATGGTGTCAAAGATTCCACAGGTAACTATTACACAACGAACTTCCCTGAACAGATTCAAGCAGGTTATACTGCCGCAGAGAAGGAAACATTGAAAGCCTATGGCATTACAACGTGGAAAGATTTCTATCCTTCTGAAGATGACTTGAAGCTGAAAGACTGGGGCGCAGCATATAACATGCCAGTACCTTCGGATACGGATTATAACGTAGCGTTCCAGAAAACACAGGATATTGTCCGCAAACGTATTCCTGAAGCGATCCTTGCCAAACCTGAGAACTTCGACAAAGTGTATGATGATCTCCTCGCTGAGCTTGATAAAGCAGGTGCAGTAGAGATGGAGAAACAATACACCGTTTGGATCAAAGAACGTGTAGCTCTGTGGACAGGTAAAGACGTGAAATAATAATGAAAATAAGGCATAATATATGAACATTTTCATTGCAAGAAAGGTCCCTGGAAAGGGGCCTTTTTTGTTGTTGACGTAAGGGGGCGGATAGCATATAATCGTTGATGTAAGCACTTTCAGTAAGCGTTTTAAATTAATTTACGAAAACGTTTTATGTATTTTGTCAGAGAGTTTATATGAGCTGGTTTTGAGAAAAAGATTACAAATTTAATTTTTTAGTAAGCGCATACAGAAATGTGTCTTACAGCGGTATCCTCAGGCTTTAAGCCTGTTATACAGATAAAACCTTCATAAATAATAGGGGGATTAGACAATGAGAGGCAAAATGAAAGGCAATACACCCAAGACGTTTGCAATGTTGATGCTCGCAAGTGCTATGCTGGTTACAGCTGGATGCGGAAATTCGGGAAGCAAAGAAACCTCCGAGTCCAGTGGAACCGAACCGGTTACCATTACATTCTTTGGTGCGGACGCCAGTCCAACCTGGAACAAGATGCAGGATGCAGTCGGTAAAGAGATTACCAAGCAAACAGGCGTTACAATTGAGGCTGAATACGATGTGAACAATGGTGGCGATCAAAAAATTGCGCTTATGGCTGCCAGTGGTGATTACCCTGATATCGTTTTCCCAAAAGGTAACTTGTCTAAACTTGTAGATGCAGGCGCAATGCTTGACCTGACGGATCTAATTGAGGAGCATGCTCCAAACCTGAAAAAAATATATGGGGATCAGATGAACCGGCTGAAATACAGTTCGGAGGATCAGGCCATTTATACAATCCCAACGAATATGGGTGTTGATAATGTTGCGTTTGATGCAACAGGTGGATTTGAAATTCAGCAAAAAGTACTGAAAGAGCTCGGATACCCTGAAGTGAAAACACTTGAGGATTACGAGAATGTATTGAAAGAATATGTGAAAAAACACCCAACGATTGACGGACAGCCGACTATTCCATTGACGCTGAATGCAGATGATTGGAAAATTATGATTACGGTAACGAACCCGGCATTCCAGGCAACAGGAGCACCGGATGATGGAGAATATTACATCGATCCTGAGACCTATGAAGCTACGCTCCATTACAAACGTCCAGAGGAAAAAGAATATTTCCGCTGGTTGAATCACATGTACAATGAAGGATTGCTGGACAAAGATACATTTGTGCAAAAGGATGACCAATATAAATCCAAAATTGCAAGTGGCCGTGTACTCGGTTTGATTGACCAAGAGTGGAACTACCAAGAGGCTGAAAATGCCCTCAAATCAGCGGGCAAAGATGACAGCACATATGCTCACTTCTCTGTATCTTTGAACAAGGACATTGTGGACCATACGTTCCAGCCAACCGGATTTGACGGATATGGTATCGGAATCACAACTTCTGCCAAAGATCCGGTTCGCATTATCAAATTCATGGACTGGCTCGCATCGGACGAAGGACAAGTGCTGAGAAACTGGGGTATCGAAGGCGAACACTACAATGTAGAAGATGGTCAACGGGTGATTCCTCAAGATATCCAGGATCGTAAAACCAATGACAACTCTAACTTCACCAAAGAAACAGGAATCGGGATGTATGGCGTGTTTAGTGCGAGATACGGTGATGGCGTGAAAGATTCCACGGATAACTATTACACAACGAACTTCCCTGAGCAGATCCAGGCTGGTTATACTGCGGCAGAGAAAGAAACGTTGAAAGCATATGGCATTACAACATGGAAAGATTTCTATCCTTCTGAGGATGATTTGCAACTGAAAGACTGGGGCGCAGCATACAACATGCCTGTACCTTCTGGTACAGATTACAGCGTAACGTTCCAGAAAACTCAGGATATCGTGCGCAAACGTATTCCTGAAGCTGTTCTGACAACAACTGCGAACTTTGATAAAGTGTACGATGATTTCCTCGCAGAGTTGGATAAAGCTGGCGCAGTCGAAATGGAGAAACAGTACACTGTTTGGGTTAAGGATCGTGTTTCCCTGTGGACAGGTAAAGACGTAAAATAACATAGGTTTAAATTAATAGGCGGTTAAACAAAAAAAGGCCCTGAGCAAGGGTCTTTTTTGCTGTTCATGTGATGTTTAACATTGACGCAATTTTCGAAATCAAATATAATTTCCTTACTGTAAGCACTTTCAGATAAACGAAGATCAAGCTATGAATCTAAAAGGCTTTGGACCTAATGAAATCAGTAATATATCATTTATTTAGTTTTTTTCGAAAACGTTTTAGTAAAGATTTGAAAATAGCTGATACAGGAACAGGAGTTATCTATGTTATCTATGTCCCCGATTAATGAGAGAACAAAAGAAAATCGTCTGTGGTATCGTCAGCCCGCTACTCGCTGGGAAGAGGCTTTGCCTATCGGCAATGGTCGCCTTGGCGGTATGGTGTATGGCGGAGCAGCTGATGAACAAATCCAGCTAAATGAAGATACTTTGTGGTCTGGATTTCCACGTGACACCATTCAGTACAGTAGTCAGCGTTATCTGAAGCAGACCCGTGAACTGATTATGTCCGGGCAATATAGCGAGGCTGAACAATTGCTGAATCGCGAAATGCTGGGACGTGATGTGGAAGCTTATCAGCCGATGGGTCACTTTAAGTTGCAGCACACTGAACTGGACGGGATCCCGTACGATGAATTTGAGCGGGAGCTTAATCTCCACACCGGTATTACAACGACGAAGTATTCATATCAAGGCATTCGTTACATGCGTGAAGTATATGCCAGTGCGCCTGATGATCTTATGGTCTGTACCATCACTGCTGATCGTGAGGGATCTGTAAACGTTAGCGTTACGTTGGACAGTCCACATCCTTATAACGTTCAGGCTTCGGGCGATGCACTTACACTGTTCAGTCGCTGTCCAAGTCACGTTGAATCGAATTATTTCCGGGATCATCCGGAGTCTGTCATCTACGAAGAAGATCGGGGAACGGCTTATGCTGTGCGATTGGCCGCAACTGCGACGGGTAAGAATGCCGAAATATCGGTTATGGAAGGGAGACTTCATATTCAGGGAGCAGATCAGGTTATTTTTTATCTGACAGCGGCGACCGCCTTTGAAGGCTATGATGTGACTCCTGTTAAAGATGATGTGCTTCTGGATCAGGAGTGCAGTGAGGTAATCAATAAAGCAATCGCTCATGGAATGAAAGCACTTCGGGAGCGACATGTGCTGGATCATGTCGCTTTATTTTCAAGAGTATCTATTGATCTAGGCGAATCACCGAATGAAGCATTGCCTACCGATGAACGGCTGCAAGCTTACCAGGCTGGAGCCAAGGATCATGGCTTGGAGGCTCTCTATTTTCAATATGGCAGATATCTATTGATGGGTAGTTCACGTAAAGGAAGCCAGCCTGCCAATCTGCAGGGAATCTGGAATCATCAGGTGGAGCCGCCCTGGCACAGTGATTATACGATTAACATCAATACCGAGATGAATTACTGGCCGGCAGAAGTATGCAACCTGAGTGAATGCCATGAGCCGCTGTTTGGCTTGTTGGAGGATCTAAGCGATACCGGGAGAAGGACGGCACGCATTTTGTACGGAGCGCGCGGCTGGACAGCCCATCACAATGTGGATATTTGGAGGACATCCACGCCTACAGGCGGGGACGCAAGTTGGGCGTTCTGGCCAATGGGCGGCGTGTGGTTGACTTCACATTTATGGGAGCATTATCTGTTTACACGTGATCGGCAATTTCTCGCGGAACGCGCGTATCCAATCATGAAGGAAGCGGCACTCTTCTGCCTGGACTGGCTGGTAGAGGGGCCAGACGGATATCTGGTTACCGCTCCATCAACCTCTCCTGAGAACAAGTTCCTTACTGAGGATGGAGAGGCTCGCAGCATCTCCATGGCTTCGACGATGGATATGACATTGATTCGTGAGTTGTTCGATCGATGCATTGAGGCAACCAAACAACTGGATGTGGATCAGCAACTGGCGAAGGAGTGGAGCGAGGCACGTAGCAAGCTCTATCCATTCAAGATCGGAAGCGAGGGGCAGCTGCAGGAATGGTTTAAGGATTTTGCCGAATCCGAACCGGGTCATCGTCACGTCTCCCATCTGTATGGTCTGTTTCCGGGGGAGCAAATCAATCGACTGGATACGCCTGAACTGGTTGAAGCAGCGCGAGTGTCACTAGAACGTCGTATCTCAAAAGGTGGCGGGCATACAGGTTGGAGCTGTGCCTGGTTGATCAATCTGTATGCGAGGCTGCTGGATAGCAAGCTTGCACATCAGTTTGTCCGTACGCTGCTGGCTCGATCCACGCATCCTAATCTGTTCGATGATCATCCGCCTTTCCAGATCGATGGCAACTTTGGTGGTACTGCCGGTATTGCCGAGATGCTGTTACAAAGTCATTTGGGTGAATTACATCTGCTGCCAGCCCTGCCTGAAGACTGGGCCAGTGGTAGCGTGAAGGGGCTTCGGGCACGAGGTGGATATACGGTGGCGATTGAGTGGACAGACGGCAGACTGTCAAGCGCCGAAATCAAGGCTGATTACGATGGTTCGATAACCATTCGGAGTGCGCACCCGCTGCGTGTGGAAGGAAACGATCAGGCCAAGGTGCAGCTTACACCTCAGGGTGATTATGTAGTTATTTTAACCATGACCGCAGGACAGACGATCCGCGTGTCATCATGAGACGGAGGAGTAAACGATGACAATTTTTCAATTTCCACAAGATTTCCGCTGGGGAACAGCAACAGCTTCCTATCAAATTGAAGGTGCAGCGCAGGAAGGCGGACGCGGGGTATCCATCTGGGATACGTTTGCCCGTACGCCTGGCAAAGTATTTAACGGAGACAATGGTGATGTGGCTTGTGATAGCTACCACCGTTACGAGGAAGACATCGAGCTGATGAAAAAGCTTGGGATCAATACCTATCGTTTCTCTATCGCCTGGCCGCGTATTATTCCTGATGGAGATGGCGAGATCAATCGGGAAGGATTGGACTTCTATCATCGATTCGTGGATAAGCTGCTTGAAGCGGGAATCGAACCTTTCTGTACGCTGTATCATTGGGACTTACCTCAGACGTTGGAGGATATTGGGGGTTGGGGCAACCGCAGGACGGTGGATGCATTTGTAAAATATGCTGAAGTTATTTTCAAGGAGTTTTCCGGAAAAATTAATTTCTGGCTGACTTTCAATGAACCATGGTGTATTGCATTTTTGTCCAACCTGCTTGGTATTCATGCACCAGGAAATAAGGATCTGCAAACATCCATTAATGTTGCTCACGGACTGCTCGTTGCTCACGGTAAAGCTGTTCAGTCTTTCCGTCGTTTGGGTACAACAGGACAGATTGGTATTGCACCCAATGTATGCTGGGCGGAGCCTTACAGCAAATCTCCAGAAGATCAAGCCGCCTGTGATCGGGCGATTGCTCTGAATACGGATTGGTTCCTAGACCCGATCTACAAAGGGGCTTATCCACAATTTATGGTCGACTGGTTTGAAAAGGCAGGGGCCACAGTGCCCATTCAGGAAGGTGATATGGAGATCATCTCGCAACCGATTGATTTGCTGGGCATCAACTATTACACCATGGGCATTAATCGATTCAATCCTGAGGCGGGTGCATTGCAATCCGAAGAGGTCGATATGGGACTGACCAAGACCGATATTGGCTGGCCTGTGGAATCACGCGGACTATATGAATTTATGCACTATTTGCAAAAATACGGAAATGTGGATGTGTACATCACGGAAAATGGTGCTTGCATCAACGATGATTTGGAAAACGGCAAAATTAATGATGATCGCCGGATTGCATACTATGAGCAGCATTTGGCCCAAATTCATCGGATTATCAACGACGGCATTAATCTGAAAGGCTACATGGCTTGGTCTTTGATGGATAACTTTGAGTGGGCGGAAGGGTACCGTATGCGTTTTGGTCTTGTGCATGTGGATTACCGTTCGTTAGTCAGAACACCTAAAGAAAGCTTCTACTGGTATCAGAATGTGATTAAAAATAATTGGTTGGAAACACGAATTTAGGCTGTAACTTCAATGTTGAGGAAGAAGTGTTTGAACCTGATATAAAATAAGTAATAATGTTAGTTCAATTGTTAAATGCAGGGTAACACCTGTTTAATCAGAAAAAAGACGGTACATCGGAAATCCGGTGCACCGTCTTTTTTTGTTATTTATTTTCAGCAAAGAGTGCACATGTTCATGAAGGTTTCATAAGGCTTGAGCTGTTTCATGTTATGAGAAGAGCGTTTTTGGGTTATAAGAAGTAAGAAGAAGTGATCTGGTCCTTGTCAACAGTTAAAATACAAATAAAGTGTCCAAATTGCGAAAGAAATTTGAACATTTGTTGACTAAAAATCATACTGATGTGGTATATTGGTATAAGGAAAGCACTTACAAAAAGGGAAAAGGAAGTGTTTACTATGGCATCGAAGACAGCAATGGTAAGCCAATTGGAGCGCAAAGATAAAAATATGCGGCGTGCAGTGCTAACGATGACAGTTCTGGCTTGGATTGCCCTCATTACGGGAGTAATCATGTGCCTGATTAACCTGAATGATTTTAATGATCGCAACCTCGGATTAATGGTGGGTATCGGTTTCTTGGTGGGTAGTGTATTTATTTATGTAATTGCCAAATCGATTGGACTAGTTCATACACGCCGGGAAGACGAAGGCGCCGATTAAATAATCTTGCGTTAATTCGTTCATAATAAGACTGGATGAGCACCCGGAATCCCAGTCAATAAAGCCCTTTGCGGATTCGTTGATACTGTTCAACGGGACTGCAAAGGGTTTTATTTTGTGACTTGAAGTGTAAAGATTACAATGAGGAAATATCAAGTGTGCAAGCGATTTGTGAGAAAAAATTCACACATTTAAGGTGCAAAATCGACAAATTTGTTAACATGAACAAAAAAGTTGCTCATTTCTGATATCTTTAGAAGGAAGAGAGTAGTATACTGTTTTTTCAGTATGAGCGAATTTAAGGAGAGGGGATCAAGATGAACAAGAAACCTAGGTCGCTAATTCGGATAATCATTCCGGTTGTCCTGACGTTGGTTACAATTGCATTGATTGTCTGGCCAATGCTGGCAGGCGGGCAGTACGTTGTTCTGGATCCGAAAGGGCCTATTGGCGCTTCGCAGAGAGATTTGATTGTCATTTCGACAATTCTGTGTGCAGTCGTTATTGTGCCTGTATTGATTTTGTCTGCAGTAATTGTATGGCGTTACCGCGACAAACCGGACAATAAATCTGCATATGAGCCTAACTGGTCTCATAGCACTAAAGCGGAGGCTATCTGGTGGACCGTTCCGATTATCATTATTGGTTTGCTGGCGATTGTAACCATTCGCTACACCTATGATCTGGAACCTTCGAAGCCAATGGCTTCCGAGAAAGCACCGGTGACCATTCAAGTATCTTCACTGGACTGGAAATGGTTGTTTATGTATCCGGAGCAAGGTATTGCAACGGTCAACACGTTGAATATCCCGGCAGACCGGCCCGTAAAATTTGAGCTCACCGCGGATTCACCGATGAACTCGTTCTGGATTCCGCAGCTTGGTGGACAGATTTATACAATGTCGGGTATGGCGATGACCTTGTACTTGCAAGCTGATCATGAAGGTCAATATTGGGGTTCAGGTGCCAACTTTACCGGTGAACATTTTGCCCAAATGCGTTTTGATGTCAATGCTACATCAGATGAAGATTTCGACAAATGGGTGAATGAAGTGAAACTACAATCCCAACCGCTGACGCAAGAAATGTATAAAACACTGGCGGAACCGGGAACAAGCAATGTAGCTTATTATTCTTCCTTCCCAGAAGGATTGTTCCAGGACATCGTGACCAAGTATGTTGTTGATGGTCAAAGTGCTCACAGTAAACACGGTGAAGCTTCTGGTGCCAAAGAGATTACTACGCAAGACGTGGACAAGAGTGCTAACTAAAGATTCGAAAGGAGGCCCCCAATGTTAGAGAGACTTAAGGAGTTTGCATCGGAGTTTTTCGTTACCGGTGATCCGCTGATTTATGGTGCGGACGTAGCGATCGGAATTACGATGATTACCATCGTAGCGGTGCTGACTTATTTCAAAAAATGGGGCTGGCTCTGGCGTAACTGGTTAACTACCGTCGATCATAAAAAGATCGGTATTATGTATATTATTGCTTCCATTATCATGCTTTTCCGTGGTGGTGTGGATGCACTGATGATGCGTCTTCAGCTAGCTATGCCTAACATGGATTTCTTACATCCCGAGCACTATAATCAGGTCTTTACGACTCATGGTACGATCATGATCCTATTCATGGCGATGCCGTTTATGTTCGGTTTATTTAATGTTATTGTACCGCTTCAAATCGGGGCAAGGGACGTTGCGTTCCCATTCCTGAATGCACTGAGCTTCTGGTTATTCTTCCTGGGAGCAATGCTGTTCAACCTGTCCTTCGTTATCGGTGGTTCACCGGACGCAGGCTGGCTCAGTTATCCACCTTTATCGGAGCTATCGCATAGCCCGGGGGTGGGACAAAACTTCTATATATGGGGTATTCAGATTTCGGGTATCGGTTCCCTGGCTACCGGTATCAACTTCCTGGTTACCATCATTAAAATGCGTGCGCCAGGCATGAAATGGATGAAAATGCCGATGTTTACATGGTCGGTATTCTCCACTTGTATTATCATTCTGTTTGCATTCCCAATCTTGACAGTGACACTTGCTTTGCTCTTCCTCGACAGGTTTGCGGGGGCGCATTTCTTCACACTTGATCTGGGCGGTAATCCGATGATGTATATCAACTTGATCTGGATGTGGGGTCACCCTGAGGTATATATCGTTGTCTTGCCGGCATTCGGTGTGTTCTCCGAGATTGTAAGTACATTCTCGAAGAAAAAATTGTTTGGTTACAAATCAATGGTATTTGCGATGCTGATCATTAGCTTCCTGTCCTTCTTTACATGGGCGCATCACTTCTTCACGATGGGTTCGGGAGCAGACGTTAATGCATTCTTCGCCGTTACCACGATGTTGATTGCCATACCAACAGGGGTTAAAATATTTAACTGGCTGTTTACCATGTTCCGGGGAAGGATACGCATGGATACCCCGATGCTATGGACAATAGCATTTATACCATGCTTTATCGTCGGGGGGATGACGGGGGTTATGTTGTCCGTTGCACCTGCTGACTTCCAGTTCCACAACAGTTACTTCCTGATTGCCCACTTCCACCAAGTATTGATTGGTGGTGTAGTATTCGGATACTTCGCAGGTCTGTACTACTGGTGGCCTAAAATGTTTGGATTCCAACTACCTGAAAAACTGGGTAAATGGGCTTTCTGGACTTGGAATATCGGTTTCTATGTCTGCTTCATGCCGCAGTACGCTGTCGGTTTGATGGGTATGACACGTCGTCTGAGCACCTATGGCTGGGATACTGGCTGGTGGGAACTGAACTTTGTATCCACAATCGGGGCATTCCTGATGGGTGTCGGATTCTTGTTCCAGGTTGCACAAATCGCAGACGGCATTCGGAAATACAAAACACTCAAAGCTTCTGGCGACCCTTGGGGTGGTCGTACGCTCGAGTGGTCGATTCCTTCACCTGCTCCTGAATATAACTTCGCCATTACACCGCGCGGAGATGATATTGATGAGTGGTGGGAAGAGAAAGAACGTCGTGCAAAAGGAATTTATCCACCTGAACAGCCGCTTGAGCCGATTCATATGCCTAAGAATTCCGCGATTCCGTTCATTATGTCTATATTCTGGTTCATCGCCGGTTTCGGCTTTGTATTCGGATGGCTGTGGATGGCGATTCTTGGACTCGCTGGCGTAGGAATTTGCATGATCGCTCGTTCATTCTCATACGATACGGATTATTATATTCCGGTTGACGAAATTAAGCGTACCGAAGCGTCGTTAAGGGGGTCGGTATAAATGGCTCAAGCAGCCGCGAAGCACGGTCATGACCATGCACATGATCATGACCATGGTCACCATGACCCGCAAGAATTGAAAATACTCGGATTCTGGTTCTTCCTGATTTCCGACGTTATCCTGTTCTCCGTATTGTTCGCAACCTTTATTGTGTTGCGTGACAATACGGCGGGCGGACCTGTGTTGTCTGAATTGATCAAAATGCCTGGCGTTATTGCCGAAACATTTATCTTGCTTACAAGTTCATTCACAAGTGGACTTGCGGTTCTTGCCATGAATCAGGGCAAGGTGAAGCAATTGATCAGCTGGCTGGCAGTTACAGCAGTTCTGGGTGCAAGCTTTATTGCCTTGGAAGTAACGGAGTTTATTGAGTTGATTCACGAAGGGTTCAGTTATACAACGAGTGCGGCTTCTGGTGCATTCTTCACCCTTGTGGGTACTCACGGACTTCACGTATCGCTCGGTCTGATCTGGATGATCGGATTGATGCTGCAACTGAAAAAACGTGGAATTACCGATGTAACACGCGGTAAAATCAACGTAATCAGCTTGTACTGGCACTTCTTGGACGTCGTCTGGATTTTCCTCCTGTCGATCGTCTATCTGATGGGGGTGATGTAGATGGCAGAGCATAACTCACATGAGTCCCATGGCCACGAACAGCATGGTTCACTCAAGTCCTATGTCATCGGCTTCATTCTGTCCGTAGTCCTGACCATTATCCCTTTGGTAGTGGTTCTGAATGACATGATGGGCAGAACAGCAACGCTGAGTGTCGTTCTGGTAACAGCAGGACTTCAGTTTGTGGTTCAACTCTTCTTCTTCATGCATATCCGTGAATCGGAGAAGCCACGCTGGAATGTAATGGCTTTGATCTTTGGTCTGTTGATCATGTTGACCATTGTTATTGGTTCCATCTGGATCATGTTGAACAATACCGTTGCACATTAAGTTTATGAAATAGGTTAAGGGATCTCCCGACTTGATTTAAAAGTCGGGAGATTTTTTTTTATTCTTTTTCCATCCTGAATGTGGGTAGAATAAGGGAAAGGACGCATGAGATACAAAAAGGCAAAAATAATGTCGAAAAAAGTTCTTGATTTTTTTTCTTGAATCCGTATACTCAGAAATAT
This sequence comes from Paenibacillus sp. BIC5C1, assembly GCF_032399705.1. NCBI lineage: Bacteria > Bacillati > Bacillota > Bacilli > Caryophanales > Paenibacillaceae > Paenibacillus > Paenibacillus sp. BIC5C1. The sequence continues at coordinate 6,072,033 of NZ_CP135922.1, read as the reverse complement.
AAGTAATCCGAAACGTTTTGGAGGAAAGCAATTGGCTACAATTAAAGACATATCACAAATGACGGGATTTTCGATTACGACCGTATCCAGAGCTCTGAATGGGTACTCGGACGTCAGCGATAGTACGCGCAAACTGATTAAAGAAGCCGCCGAAACCCTGAACTATAGTCCAAATGGTCTAGCGAGAGGCCTGGTCATGAAGGAAACCAAAACGCTGGGGTTGCTCGTATCAGGCATGACGTACAAAAACATCGATAACAACTTTGTTTTCGAAGTACTTTGCGGTATTAATGATAGCGCTGCCAATTCGGATTATGATCTGATTTTGTTCAGCACAAATACAGCGAAGCAAAAGATGAAAACGTACACACAGCTGTGCAGGGAACGAAAGGTGGATGGTGTCATTCTTCAGGGTGTGAAGACGGATGATCCGTATTTGCAGGAAGTATTGGATAGTGACATTCCTTGTGTATTGATTGATATACCCATTCACAGTGAGTATGTTGGTTTTGTATCAACGAATCACAAACAAAGTGCACAAACTGCTTTAGAGCACCTTATTGGTTTGGGTCATCGGCAGATTGCCATGGTGAACGGGTACCCCGAGGCTTTTGTATCCAAGGAGCGCTATGAAGGATATTCCGATGCAATGCGAAATGCAGGGTTGAGCTTGAAGCCTGAATGGATCGTAAACGGGAATTTCACGGAAGAGGAAGCACAGCAACAAGCTTCTGGATTGTTGAAGACATATCCGGAAATTACCGCAGTCTTTTGCGCAAGCGACATGATGGCTCTGGGTGTAATGAAGGCTGCCAATGAAATAGGCATCTCTATACCGGATGAGTTGTCTGTAGTGGGATTTGACGACATTCCAACAGCCGCTTATTTTCAACCACCACTCACCACCATCGGCCAGAACATGTATCAGTTGGGACATGAAGCTGCAAACCTGCTGATGGGCATGCTGAGATCGGAAGACAGCCCCAAATTTAATATTTTGCAAAATGAATTGGTTTTGAGATCCTCGACAGCCATACCAGGTCGCTAAGTTTAGCTGAGAATACGGTTCGCGAGGGATTGCAAAATGAACCAGATGAAAAGAGCACCGGAATGTTTTATTAAATCCGAAACGTTTCGGTATTATTTTTACTCAAATCCAAAACGTTTCGGATACAACATAAGATAGACATAGGGGGAATACAAATTGCTGAAATACGATGCAGGACAAGGAGAATGGAGTAACTGGCTGGTAACTGAAACCGGGTTTGATCCGGCTCATCAAGGGAAAGGCGAAGCTGTGCTCTCACTTGGAAACGGCTACATGGGACTTCGCTCCGCAACGGACGAGAATTATGTTGGACAGGTGCGGAACTGGTTCGTAGCTGGAACATTCAATAAGTTTGATGAGCATGAAGTAACAGAACTCCCTAATGCAGCAGATGTGACGGAGCTATCTATCACACTGAATGGGGAAAACTTCAGCTTGGAAAAAGGAAGAACGATCAGCTACAGTCGTCAACTGAATCTCAAAAACGGTGAGCTGACCCGTAACGTGGTATGGCAGAGCCCAACAGGAGAAAGTTTTGAACTTCAATTTCGTCGCTTTGTTTCCTTGAGCAACCGTCATCTGGTTGGTTCATCTGTAAGCATCAAGCCACTGGATGGTCAGGCGCGTGTTCACATTGCATCCGGTATTAATGGACAATGGACGAACTCGGGTGCGCAGCATTTCACAGAAGGCGAAAAACGGATATTTGAAAAGACATATATTCAAATGACGTCAACGACGACACAATCCGCTGTTGATTTTGTAACCAATACGGTGCATAACTGGCAGCTGAATGGTGAAAAGGTTGAGCCGGAATTGCGTCAAACGATGGGACGCCGCAAGGTTGGCATCGAAGGTACAGTAACCGTGGAAGCCGGACAATCGGTAACACTGGAAAAAATCTCGAATGTGCATGCCAGCCGCGATCTGGTGTACAGCAACGGTGGATATTCACTGGATCAAATGCGTGAATCTGCACTGACAGAACTGAAGCAAGAGTCGCAAAAAGGGTATGATCAGCTATTTCGTGAAAGCGCTAACGCTTGGGCAGATACCTGGTCCACGTACAACATTGAAGTGGATAGCACAAGTGGGTATGACCAGCTTGCCATCCGTTTCGCCATCTATCACCTCGTCATTATGACACCTGCGCATGATAATCGCATGGGAATCGGGGCGAAAGGATTAAGTGGTGAAGGGTACAAGGGACATTCCTTTTGGGATACGGAAATCTTCATCCTTCCATTCTTCATCTACAGCAATCCCAAGATCGCAAGATCCTTGCTGGAATATCGATATCAGGGGTTGGATGGAGCTAGAAGTAAAGCCAAGGAGAACGGATTCGAAGGAGCTATGTATCCTTGGGAAGCAGCCTGGATCGAAGATGGCGAAGTTACACCGGTATGGGGGGATGTAGATATCGTAACCGGAGAACAGACGAAGATCTGGTCCGGCTTCATTGAACAGCATATTACCTCTGACATCGCTTATGCCGTTTGGCATTACGTCCAGTCTACAGGCGATGAGGCGTTCATGGATCAATATGGCTACGAGATCATTTTTGATACAGCAACGTTCTGGGCCAGCCGCCTGGAGTGGGATGAGTCCAAGGGACGCTATCACATCAATGAGGTTGTTGGACCGGATGAGTATAAGGAACATGTGGACAACAATGCATTTACTAATCACATGGCTCATTTCAATATGGAGTTGGCTATTCAATATTATGAACAGCTTCAGCAGGAGAAACCTGAGTTGCTCAAAGCATTGTCTACGAAGCTTAACCTGACATCTGCTCGGGAAGCGTGGAACAAGCTGGATCAAATGTATCTGCCTGGGCCGAATGAACAGGGACTTATTCCGCAAGATGATACTTACTTGCAGAAGAAAGTCATTGATCTTACTCCTTATAAAAATCAGACCAAAGTTGCCAGCATCTTCAATGACTACAACCTGGATCAGGTTGGTGAAATGCAAATTTCGAAGCAGGCTGACATCATGATGCTGTTCTTCCTGCTTGAGAATAAATTTGAACCCGCTATCAAACGTGCGAACTATGACTATTACGAGGAAAAAACATTGCATGATTCCTCATTGTCCCTGTCGACTCACAGTATTCTTGCCAGTGACTTCGGTGATCGTCCGCTCGCATATGATCTTTTCCGCCGGGCGTCCGAGATTGATCTGGGGCCGCATATGCACTCTTCGGATGCAGGCATCCATTCAGCTTCGCTGGGCGGAATATGGGAATGTGTGGTGATGGGATTTGCCGGAGTTCGCATGTTGGATGGCCAGCTTCATCTCGATCCAAAGCTGCCTGAGTCATGGAGCAGTTTGAAATTCCCGCTCTACTGGCAAAACCAGTTGTTGCATATCACAATCACGTCCGAGGGTATTCTAATCGAGAGTGATGCAGAGGAAGAAATTTCTCTCCTTCTGTCCGGTCAGCAAGTTACTTTCAGCAAACGGTTTCAAACCTTGGTTTAATATAAATCCATGTGGGAGGTCATTCAAATGAAAAAAGGGTCCGCAAGTTTGGTCATGATGCTGATTTTGGTATTAGTGTTATCCGCGTGTTCTTCAGGTGGAAGCAACAGTGCGGAAGGCGGAAAAGGAGAAAAGGTAAAACTCACCTTCTCCGTATGGGGAGATGTCAACTCTGGTGCGGATGAAGTGAAGCTTGCGGAAGAGTTCAATGCTGCACACCCGGATATCGAAGTGAAGTTTGAGCCTATTCCAAGTGAAGGTTACGGAACAAAACTCACTACATCCCTGGCAGCAGGTCAGGCACCAGACGTATTCCTGGTTGGTGAAGGTGACTACTACAAATACGTTGATAAAGGCGTAATTGAGCCGCTTGACGATTATTTGAACAAGGACACGTCGTTTAATCTGGATGTTTTCCAAAAAGATCTCATTGAAAATATGAAAATCGAAGGCAAACAATACTACTTGCCTAAAGATTTCAACCCACTTGCTCTCTGGTACAACAAACGTATGTTTGACGAAGCGGGAATCCCTTATCCAACAGATGAATGGACGTGGGATGACATGATTGCAACTGCACAAAAACTGACTAAAAAAGATGGCAATAAATATACTCAATTCGGATTCAACGCAGGCAAATGGGAATATCCGATCTATACGTACCTGTGGGATTACGGTACAGACATCGCGAATGAGGATGGAACAGCTGCAGAAGGCTACATGAATAGTGAAAAAACGATAGCGGCAATGGAGCAATATGTATCCTGGTCTCAAGGAGATAGCCGTGTATCCCCGACGCCACTGGATTCCGAGACGCTTGGCGGAGATTCATCGATGTTCATGACAGACAAGCTTGCCATGATGATTACAGGTCGTTGGATCAAAGGTGATCTCGACAAATCCGATGTTCAATATGGTTCTGCACTTATTCCGCAAAATACAGACGGTACTCGTTCAAGCATCATCGCAAGTGCGGGTTGGGCGATCAACGCAGCCGGTAAAAATAAAGAAGCGGCTTACGAACTGGTGAAATGGCTCTCGGGTACAGATGCACAGAAGCTTCGCTCTGCAAACGGTAAAGTACTGCCAGCGACTGTGAAAGAACTGGACGAAGTCAAAGCCAAAGAAGTAGCAGACAAACCGGTCATCGAAATGATGGATTATGCGAAAAAACCGGTAACCATGCGTTCTACAAACGGACCTGTGTTTGTTGAAGAATTCACCAAGGCGCTGGAAAAAGTGCTGCTTGGCAAACAGGATGTCAAAGGCGCTCTGGATGAAGCTGCGAAGAACGTTGACAGCAAAATCAAGTAAAAACCATGCGGGTGAGTCGGCTGCCATGCTGATTCACCCTCTTCATCAAGGAGGCTGCTATGCGTAATTCTAAATCCGAGCGTGCCGGGTATTGGTTCATATTACCCTGGCTTATAGGCTTGTTACTCTTCACCATTGGTCCAATGTTGTTTTCCCTGCTGTTGGCTTTTAGCAAATGGGATATTATTACCGGCGTACAATCGATTGAATGGGTCGGTCTGGATAACTTCAAAACGATGTTTCATGATGAGTTGTTCTATCAATCGTTGAAAGTTACCTTTATTTTCGCTCTGGTATCCGTACCGCTGTATCAAGTGGCATCACTGTTGATCGCCTTGCTGCTGAATATGCGGAACAGAGGGATGAAATTTTTCCGATTGATCTATTTCATGCCATCCGTCATTCCAGCTGTTGCGGCATCCATGATGTGGATTATGATTTTCAATCCGGAATACGGCATTCTGAACCGGGCGCTTGCCTTTTTCGGCGTACAGGGGCCAGCTTGGCTTCAAGATCCGAGCTATGCGCTGGGCGCACTGATTGTCATGGGTTTATGGGGCGTCGGCAACACGATCATCATTTATTTGTCTGGCTTGCAGGGAGTTCCCGAAGAGCTGTATGAAGCTGCCAATCTGGATGGTGCGGGACCGTTTCAACGGTTTTTCAACATCACATTGCCCATGATTTCCCCAACAGTGTTCTTCAACGTAATTATGGGGATTATAGGTGGATTCCAGTATTTCACACAAGCATTTGTTATGACCAACGGGGGACCGCTGAACTCGACCTTGTTCTATAACTTGTATCTGTACAATAAAGCTTTTACCGATTTTGAAATGGGTTATGCTTCGGCATTGTCCTGGGTATTGTTCATCATCATTCTGGCGTTTACGCTGCTGGTTATCCGCAGTTCTTCGATGTGGGTCTATTACCAGGGCGATAACGAAAAGGATTGAGAGGAGGACAAATGATGAATCAAGCAACGACACGGAAACCGGTCTACTCGAAACTATTCTCTATGCTCATGCTTCTTGCTGGTGCGGCCGTCGTGCTGATCCCGCTGTTATGGACGTTTGCAACATCTCTTAAAACACCTGCGGAGGTGTTCAAAGATGATTTTTTCCCGGCTGTATGGATGTGGTCTAACTATAAAAATGCCGTTCTGGCCATCCCGTTTTTTACATTTTTGAAAAATACGCTGATTATTCTGATTCCGGTATTAGTCGGTACCGTATTCTCGTCTGCCCTATGTGCGTATGGTTTCGCCCGGTTTAACTTCCGCGGCAAACGCACGCTGTTCCTGGTGCTATTGGCGACGATGATGCTGCCTTCACAGGTAACGATGATCCCGATGTTCATCATGTTCAAGGAAATCGGCTGGGTTGATACATTTTTACCACTCATTATCCCTGCATTCTTCGGTGGCGGAGCGTTTAACATCTTCCTGATCCGCCAGTTCATGCGCGGTATTCCGCGTGATCTCGATGAGTCCGCTTTTGTAGACGGAGCCAATAAAATGCAGATTTTCACTAAAATCATGCTGCCACTTTCCATGCCGCCACTGATTGCCGTATCGATCTTTACCTTTATGGGCGTATGGAATGACTTCCAGGGACCGCTCATTTATCTGAACTCCAGTGAGAAGTATACGCTGGCACTCGGTTTGTCGATGTTTAAAGGGCTTTATAACGTGGAATGGAACATGCTCATGGCTGCAACGATGCTAATTATGCTTCCGCCACTCCTTGTGTTCTTTGTTGCACAAAAATACTTTATTGAAGGCATTTCTATCTCTTCTGCAATCAAGGGCTAATCGTCCGTATTTAATAGAAGAGATACGCGGTGAGCCAAACCGCAGAGGAGGACAACCATGGCCACATTAACAAGCAGACATCCTTTTAATTTGTATTATAACGCAGGTGAATATGTAAAGATTTGCGGTACCCAGGACGGATACTTTCCCGACTTTGGGCATCATATGGCTAACGAAATGGGCGGTGTATGGCTGCATCCGATCAAGCTGCTGGATGGCTTCTGGCTGAAGGTAACCGATCTGGATCGCAACATTGCGGTATGGGCAAGGGCAGACGGATTCACAAGCGAATCCTGGGGCGGAAGCCGGTTCGATTATGATCACGGATTAAGCCACATTCCGGTATCCATTGAACGCAGTCAGTTTGCCCCCGATTATGAAAAAGGCATGGTCGCAGAATATGAGATCAGTGCATACGGCAAAGGAACAACCCGGCTCAAGCTGGAGCTGCTGTCACGTACCGATCTCCGTCCAGTGTGGTATTCCGATGAGATTGGAATTATCCCAGGAGCGGGTGAAACGGCAGAAGCCATTTCTTCGCGCAAGGTTATCGTCAAAGATGATGCCCAAGACTGGTATGCCATGATTGGAAGTGACCTGCCTGGAACGGAAATGACCGTTGGTCCTGAAATTTACGGACCGGAACTGACGGCAGGCAAGGGCACAGGCATCTCTTTTGTAACCGAATGCACGCTGGAGGAGAAGAATGTGTTCCGCTTCCGGTTATTTGTTGCCGGTTCGGAATCGTCCCGTGAAGCCTGTGAGCAGACCTATAGAGTTATTGAACGTGACTACGTAAGCTTGAAAGAGCAGAAGCTGCAGCTCTACGACAAGCTGGATCAGCGCGCAATGCTGACCATTGAAGGCGAAAATGAGCTGAACGAGCAATTTGCCTGGGTGAAGCGCAATAATCAGTGGCTGGTGCAACAAGTAGATGGAATTGGTCGCGGATTGACGGCAGGTGGACCCACGTATCCGTGGTGGTTCGGCTGTGACAGTACGTATGCACTTCAGGGTGTCCTTGCTACGGGAGACCATCAACTGGTACGGGATACGCTGAATTTGTTGCTGGAGAAATCCAAGGAAGCAAACGGCAATGGACGTTTTGTGCATGAAGTGACCACAATGGGAGCCGTGTCTAATCGCGGCAACACGCAGGAGACGGCACACTATATTGCTTTTGTATGGGAAATGTTCCTGTGGACCGGAGACGATGCACTTCTGCGTGAGCATTATGACTACTGTGTTCAGGGAATCGACTGGCTGCTGGGTGAGATGGACCCGGATGGAGACCTGTTCCCTTCGGGTTACGGCATCATTGAGATTGCCGGCTTGAATATGGAACTGATCGATAGTGCCGTATATACAGCGAAGGCTCTTCAGGCGCTGGAGCACATGAGTCTCTATTTGGGTGAAACGAAGCGGCATCAGACATATCAAAAATTGGCCGAACAAGCGGTACGCGCAGTGAATGATGTGTATTGGTCTGAAAAAGACAGCCTCTATGCGGATGCCGTTGCACCTATTTCCGATATTGTGCCCAAGGTGGATTACATGGTTTCTCTCGCTGAAAAGCAAGGGATCACAGACTACCGGGAGTACGTAGAGGGATTGCTGACAGATGCAGGTGAGAATCAGAAAGATCGCGGTTGGCTGCTAAACAAAAACTGGGTTATTGTCACGCCAATGGAAGCAGGAATTGCCGATCAGGACAAAGCACAGCGTGCGCTGGAAGCGATGCGAAATCGCGACTTCATCGGTGAATACGGTACGTATCTTGCTGCCATGTATAAACAGGGCACGATGACAATCTCTACCGGGGCCCATGCGGTTGCCGAAGCGGCGTACGGGTATCCGGATCACGCCTTGGATTTACTGCGTCGAATGGGGAAAAGCTTCTCACGTGTACTGCCAGGTTCATTCTCGGAGATGTCCCCGGACTACGGCTGTGTAGTGCAGGCGTGGACCATCTATGCACTGGCTGTCCCTGTGGTACGGCATTTCTTCGGCGTTCAACCGGAAGCACAGCATCGCCGTATAACCTTGTCACCTGATATGCCGCAAGCATGGGAAAACAAAACATGCAGTCTGAAGCATCTGATGGTAGGCGATGCGGAGTTCGATATTCATTTTGAATCCCGTGAGGGCAAACGTTATGCAAGCATTTCCAACGCATCGGGCTGGACGGTCGTTCTGGACTGGAAGGGCGAAAGACGGGAAAGCAACGAGAAACGAATTGAATGGCAACTATAATGTTCAACTAAACATTTACACGATAACGGAGAGGGCAGAAAAAACCTGAAGAAACGCAGTGTTCGCCTTTATTCCCGGATTTTCCCTTCTGAAAAGGATATCAAAAAAATCTGGGGATAACAGCGATCGGAAGGTTGTTCTGTCATCGGAGTGACCAGTGTAAATATCTTTTAGTTGAACTCAACTAGAGCAATGGCATGGGGAGGAACGGGTAATGAAAGGGAACGGAGCACTTCAAGCCGTTATTTTTGATTTGGATGGTGTCATTACTGACACAGCGGAGTACCATTATGTAGCGTGGAAGAAGCTGGGGGAATCGCTGGATATTCCGTTTGATCGGGAGTTCAACGAGCAGTTAAAGGGCATTAGCCGCGGAGAATCGCTGGCGCGCATTTTACGTCTGGGTGGCAAGGGAGATACATTTTCGGCTGAGGAAAAGGAAGAGTTCGCACGGCGTAAAAACGAACATTACGTCTCGTTGCTGGACTCACTGACACCGGAGCACACTTACCCTGGAATTCGGGAATTGCTGCTTGAGCTGCAAGCCTCCGGCATTCCTGCGGTAATTGCTTCGGCCAGCAAAAATGCCCCTCAAATTCTGAAGGCGCTGGAGTTGGACTCGCTGTTCCGCTTTGTGGTACATCCGGATTCCGTACCCCACGGCAAGCCAGCACCTGATCTGTTCCTGCGCGGAGCGGAAGAAGTGGGTGCTGACGTTAAAGCCTGCATCGGCATCGAGGATGCGCAAGCGGGTATCGAGGCCATCAAATCCGCAGGCATGATCGCCGTGGGTATTGGTGAAGAAGCTGTACTTAAAGGTTCCGGAGCGGACGTGGTGCTGAAGGATACTAAACAGCTTACGCTGTCATTCCTGGAGCGTACGTTGCAGGAGCACAGCCATTAAGCAGAAAAGGGGAGATGCAGCATGAACCGGGCATGGTGGAAAGAAGCCGTTGTATATCAGGTCTACTGGCGGAGCTTCCTGGATGCAAATGGAGACGGCATCGGGGATTTGGAAGGATTGCTGCTCAAGCTCGACTATATTAAAAGTCTGGGTATAGATGTCATCTGGCTTAATCCCATCTATGAATCGCCGGACAAAGACAACGGGTATGACATAGCAGATTATTACCGCATCATGGCGAAAGCAGGAACGATGGAGCAGTTCAAGCAATTGCTGGACAAGGTCCATGAACTGGGCATGAAGCTCATTATGGATCTGGTGGTCAATCATACATCAGAGCAGCATGCATGGTTTGAAGAATCACGTTCATCTGTCGATCATCCGAAACGTGACTGGTATATATGGAAGCCGGGGAAACCGGATGGTCCACCGAACAACTGGCGCTCTTATTTTGAACCGTCGACCTGGACATATGACGAGCGAACGGGAGAGTATTATTTCCACTCCTTTGCCAAGGAGCAGCCTGATCTGAATTGGGAAAATCCTGAGCTGCGTCAGGAGATTTATCGAATGATGCGTTTCTGGCTGGATCAGGGCATTGATGGCTTCCGCATGGATGTTATTAATCTGCTCGCCAAGCTGGAAGGTTTCCCGGATGCGGAGCACCCGGAGAACATTGATTATTTGGGCAATAATCCGGGTATTCATGAATATTTGCAAGAAATGAACCGGGAAGTTCTCCAGCATTATGACATTATGACTGTAGGCGAAATTCCGTTTGTCACACCTGAGGATGGCCTTCTGTATGTGGGTGACAATCGGAAAGAGCTGCATACGTTATTCCACTTCCAGGTGGCGGATGATATGCCTACATGGGATCTGGCACGGTATAAGGAAATTCAGGAGAGCTGGTATGAAGCATTCCGTCATGAAGGTTGGAATTCCCAGTTCCTGAACAATCATGATCACACCCGACAGGTTTCGAGGTACGGCAATGATGGACAATACCGTGTGCAATCCGCCAAACAACTGGCGACCATGATTCATACCCTTCCGGGAACCCCGTATGTTTTCCAGGGAGAGGAGATCGGCATGACGGGTGTCCGGTTCTCTACCATTGATGAATATCACGATATTGCAATGAAGAACAAATATAAGGAAGAGATCGGTAAGGGCCGTGCGCCAGATGAAGTGCTCCACAGTCTTCAGCCGCTGAGCCGGGATAATTCCCGCACACCCATGCAGTGGGATGGCAGCAAGCATGCCGGGTTTACCGAAGGGCAGCCGTGGATGCAGGTGAATCCCAACTATGGAGAGATTAATGTGGAGCGGGATTTGGCCGCGCAGGACTCCATATTTGCATATTATCAGCAGCTGATTGCCCTGCGTAAAACGCACGCGGTTATGGTCTATGGAGATTATCGTGACCAATCGTCAGGGGAAGAGCATGTATATGCTTATAGCCGCAGTCTGGATGGAGAGACATGGCTTGTCATTCTCAATCACTCGGACCGGGAGCAGTCCTATCGTCTGCCTGCTTCATTCGCTGATCGAGCCACGAATGCAAGCTTCGTTATTGGCAATCTGGATCGGTCAACCTCGGATGAGGTTAGAGAAGGCACCCTTCGGTTGCGTCCTTATGAGGCGCTCATTTACTCCTTATAATATATAGCAAGATCACCAGAGCCTGGCGGGGATTTTCCCGTCGGGTTCTTTTTTTATCCCAATATTGGGGACACTAGTGTTATATTTTTATCTAAAAAAATGATTTTAGGAGTTGCAATAATGAAGACTAAGGTTATACGTTATTATCGTTTCGGCGAGCCGAACGAAGTGCTGTGCATAGAGGAGAAGGAGTTAGTGCCCCCTGGACCCGGTGAATTAGCGATCAGGATGCGCGCTCGGCCTATTAATCCTTCAGATGTCATTCCCGTTCGAGGCGCATATCCGCATCGAACGGCATTGCCAGCTGTACCTGGGTTCGAGGGAGTGGGGATCGTGGAGGCAGTAGGACCTGGAGTATCCAATCAACTGTTAGGCCAACGCGTCTTACCGTTGAGAGGCGAGAACACATGGCAAGAGATGGTGAAAACTTTGGATCGACATGCGATCATTGTGCCTGATGAAATTAATGATCAATCGGCAAGTCAGATCTACATTAACCTAATAACAGCTTGGCTGATTTGTACGGATATACTTCATCTTACGTACGGCGATACCTTGATTGTCAATGCTGGTGGTTCCGCGATTGGGCGAATCTTCGCTCAATTATCGAAGATTCTGGGATTTCATATGATTGCGCTCACAAGAAATGATCGCCATATGGCTGATTTATATCGACTTGGCGCATTTTCGGTCCTGAATACGATGGAAGAGTTGCTACAGGAGAGAATTGCAGAGTTAACGGAGGGACATGGCGCTACTGCGGCCGTCGACTGCATCGGAGGTGCAGACGGAGAGAAGCTCGTAAGTTTTCTAAGGCCGCATGGCACGGTAATCAGCGTCGGACTGCTCTCAGGTATCTCACCGTTATGGCATGAGATGACCCGCGGAACACAAGTCAACGTTAAACTCTTTTGGCTGAAACATTGGGTAGAACGATGTTCGCAAGAACGATGGGAACAGGTATTCAATGAAGTAATTGAGTTAGTTCGAGAAGGTCGACTACTGATGGCAAACATTGGGGCGACGTTTGGATTGGAAAATGTGAAACAGGCCATTGCAGCCTCTGAATTGAGCATCGAGGGAAAGATTCTTCTATTAAGTTAATGCAATAGATTATAAAAATATTGAAGTATAGGACGCTTTTCGTTTTATGAGGTTAGCCAATAAATATTGGTTAACCTTTTTTAATTTTCAAAAAAAGGTACACAAAAGATACAAAATGAACTAAAATGAACTTATATGAACATTATCTGACTAACGAAAGGAATGGATTAATGATGCAAAACCGTTATGCTGCACACCCGAATGAAGTGAAAAACTATGATACATCCCGTCTGCGCGAGGAATTCCTGATGGAGCAATTGTTTGCCACAGATGAATTGGTAACCGTTTACTCTCATGTGGATCGTTATATTGTAGGAACGGCTGTACCTCAAAGCAAGGATATTGCACTTGAAGTGAATCTGAAGGATATCGGAACGAACTTTTTCCTGGAGCGTCGTGAAATCGGTATCATTAATGTTGGAGGTCATGGAACTGTGACAGCTGACGGCCAAGGCTACGAGATTGGTGCGAAGGAATGCCTGTACATCGGCAGAGGTGTAAAAGAAGTTGTGTTCAAGAGCAACGGCAACGATCAGCCGGCTCAGTTTTATTTTGTATCTACACCAGCTCACCACACGTATCCAACAGTAAAAGCAACGCAAGAACAAGCTCAGCCGAACCACCTCGGTAGTATCGAAAGCTCGAACGAACGGACAATCTACCGTTATATCCACCAGGGAGAAGGCGGAATCCAGAGCTGTCAGCTGGTGATGGGCATTACGGAACTCGACAAGGGCAACATGTGGAATACCATGCCTGCACATACCCACAACCGCCGTTCCGAAGTATACTTATATTTCAACCTGCCGGAAGATGGTGTCGTATTCCATATGATGGGCGAGCCAAACGAAACACGGCATCTGGTTGTACGTGACCGTCAGGCCATCATCTCTCCTAGCTGGTCCATCCACAGTGGTGTCGGTACGAGCAGCTATACGTTCTGCTGGGCAATGGCTGGTGAAAACCAGACGTTCGAGGATATGGACGGCGTGGCGATGAAGGACCTGAAATAGGTGCGTAAATTCCAAAGAAACAGGAAGTTGATCTGTGATGAATCCATTGAAAAGACATGAAAAAATTATGGAGGCTTTGCTGGAGCGGCAGGAAGTCACCGTGAGTGATCTGAGTGAACTGCTACAGGTGACGGGCAAGACCGTTCGGGAGGATCTCGATAAGCTGGAAGGCATGGGATTGCTCGTACGTGTCCACGGGGGTGCGATGCTGGCTCAGAATGACCAGTATGGCATCCTCACGAGTCGTGGTGCTACGGAAAAGCATCATTCGGAGAAGACGGAGATTGCCGAGCGAGCTCTTGCTTATATCCGGCCAGGAGATATTGTTGCGCTGGACGGCGGAAGCACCACGTTGGAGATGGCGAAGCGAATGGATAATCAACCCATTACCGTGGTCACCAATGATCTGTTCATTATTGCTGAGCTGACCAAAAAGGAGCAGGTGCGACTGGTTGTCCCCGGCGGAGCAAGAGTCCGTAATATGCTGGTAGGAGACGATACGGCGGCCTTCATTTCCGGTCTCAACATTCACAAAGCGTTTATCTCAACGACGGCACTTCATCCGGAATTTGGACTTTCCATATATACAGGAGATCTGGTGCCACTAAAAAAAGCAATGATCTCAGCTTCTCAGCAGGTCTATGGCGTCGTGGATCATTATAAATTTGGACAATTTGCCCTTCGGACTTTTGCGCACTGTTCGGAGTTGGACTGCATCATCAGCGACAGTCGGCTGGATGAGGAAACAGCAGCCCTGTACAGGCAAAATGGCATCGAAGTGGATTATCAGAGCTGACCTTCAGTTCCACAGTGGTTACGTGACTGCCGAGGCTGAAGAAAACGGTTTGCAACCCAATAACCATGCGGAGGAATCATTCATGAACCCATTTGATTTAAGCGGACAAGTTGCACTTGTCACTGGCACATCAGGAGGTCTGGGGCAAGGAATGGCGATTGGCCTTGCTGAAGCCGGTGCGGATGTTGTGCTGGTGTCTTACTCCAATCCATCGGAAACAGCCCGTGCCATTGAGGCTCTAGGACACAAAGCGTATGTGATTGAAGCTGATTTGAGCCGTGAGGACGAATTGACCGGGGTGTTTGAAAAGGCATTAGCCTTTCAAGGGAGAATTGATATTCTGGTCAATAATGCGGGAATTATTCGTCGTACACCTGCAGCCGATCACGGTCAGCAGGACTGGCATGATGTCATAGGGCTTAACCTGAATACGGTATTTTTCCTGAGCCAGTTGGCTGGCAGACATATGATTGAGCGAGGAAGCGGTAAGATCATTAATATTGCCTCCATGCTGTCTTATCAGGGCGGAATTAACGTGCCAGGATATACGGCCAGTAAACATGGGGTAGCCGGTTTAACGAAAGCACTCGCAAATGAATGGGCAGGCAAAGGTGTTCAAATCAACGGGATTGCACCAGGCTATATGGAAACAGACAATACGACCCAGATTCGCGCCGATGAAAATCGTTATCGTGACATCACAGCACGGATTCCGGCTGGACGCTGGGGAACACCTGAGGATCTGAAAGGTCCGGTTGTTTTCCTGGCATCGGCGGCTTCGGATTATTTGAATGGTCATGTACTGAATGTGGATGGCGGCTGGATGGCTCGTTAACCCTGTCAGCGATCAGATTGCAAAGGAGACAGTGACATGAAACTTGGTATTCTTGCGCATACGTTTGGCAAACAGCCTACAGCACAGCTTGCACAGAGCATCGCGGATAACGGATTTAATTCGGTCCAGCTGGCATTAGCCAAGGCGTTGTCGGATGTGGATTCGGCTAATGGCAAGCTGAGCCCTGGACTGGCGAACGAGATCGGAGATCAATTTGCACAGCGTGGAGTCAAGATTGCGGTACTGGGCTGCTACATCAACCCGATTGATCCTGATCCTGTGGCCCGTCGTGCAGACATTGATCGATTCAAGGAGCATCTGCGTTATGCCCGGGATTTTGGTTGCAGCATGGTGGCAACGGAGACCGGTGGCTTGGATACGTATCGCGACTCTCATCCGGACGGATATGAAGAAAAGGCGTGGACGGTGCTGCGAGAGACGGTAGAGGAACTGGCGGAAGAGGCGGAAAAGTGGGGCGTTCATGCGGCGATTGAGCCTGTATCTACTCATACGCTTCATACACGTGAACATATGATCCGCCTGTTTGAAGAAATTCCTTCATCCAATCTGGGCATGCTGTTCGATCCTTGTAATCTGATCAAACAGCCGCATGTGGCTGACCAGTCTGCATTCCTGCGTGAAGTGATGGAAACGCTATATCAGCGTATCATTGTCATTCATGCCAAAGATGTGGCGTTCAATGCGCAGGGTGAGAAGTTCAATCCGGTGCCGGGTGAGGGCATTCTGGATTATCCGTTATTTTTTGAACTATTGAAGACTTATAAACCACACATTGATATTTCACTAGAAGGGGTCACGGCGGAAGAAGCTGTCCCGGCGGCCAAGCATTTACGTGAGATATGGAGTGGCGTTCGGGTATAAACGGTATAAATTCGCGCAGAAGTTCAGCAGGTGATGGTTGAAAAATATCCGAAAAACCTTTGCGGAAGCAAAGGTTTTTTTGGTGTAGCAGTCTTCATTATACATAATTAATATTTCTCATCGGAAAAATCGGAAATACTTCTTTTCAAAAGCGACATCTTGTGAGAGAATATGGAAAACATACGCCACCATGTCATGACAACTAGGGATTTGCCAAACGTATAAGTTAAGGGAGGAAACAGATTTATGTCAAACGAACGTGAGCTTTCATTTGAAACATTGGCAATTCATGCCGGCCAGGAGATTGATCCGACCACCCATGCACGTGCAGTACCGTTGTACCAAACAACATCCTACGGATTCCGTGATACGGAGCATGCAGCCAATCTGTTTGGATTGAAAGAGTTTGGCAATATCTATACACGTCTGATGAATCCGACTACGGATGTGTTCGAACAACGTATTGCTGCACTTGAGGGAGGCGCGGGTGCACTGGCTACCGCTTCCGGTCAGGCAGCGATTACGTTCTCTCTCTTAAACATCGCAGGTGCGGGAGACGAGATTGTTTCCGCAGCGAGTCTGTATGGAGGAACGTACAATCTGTTCTCAACCACACTACCGAAACTTGGCCTGGATGTAAAGTTTGTTGATTCCAGTGATCCTGAAAATTTCCGGGCGGCGATTACGGACAAAACAAAAGCATTGTACGCTGAAACGATCGGTAATCCGCAAGGCAACGTACTGGATATTGAAGCTGTGGCAGTCATCGCCCATGAACATGGCATTCCTTTGATTGTAGACAATACATTCCCAAGTCCATATCTGCTTCGTCCAATCGAGCATGGAGCTGATATTGTCGTTCACTCGGCTACCAAATTTATTGGCGGTCACGGTACTTCCATCGGTGGAGTTATTGTGGACAGTGGCAAATTCGATTGGAAAGCAAGTGGCAAGTTCCCGGGACTGACTGAACCGGATTCCAGCTATCATGGTGTCGTATATACGGAAGCGGTTGGACCGATTGCTTATATTATCAAAGCTCGTGTACAATTGCTGCGCGACTTGGGTGCAACGATCTCACCTTTCAATTCATGGTTGCTCATTCAAGGACTGGAGACACTGCATCTGCGTGTTGAACGTCATAGCAGCAACGCACTGGCTGTGGCGCAATATCTCGAGAAACATGAGGATGTGGAATGGGTAAGCTATGCAGGTTTGCCGAGTCACCCTTCCTATGAACTGGCACAGAAGTATTTGCCGAAAGGGCAGGGAGCCATTCTGACCTTTGGTATCAAAGGCGGCGTGGATGCAGGACGCAAACTGATTGAAAATGTGAAGCTGTTCTCTCACCTTGCCAACGTAGGTGACTCCAAGTCACTGATCATTCACCCGGCAAGTACGACGCACCAACAGCTGACAGAAGATGAGCAGACCGCAGCAGGCGTTAATCCTGAGCTGATTCGTCTATCTGTGGGCACAGAGAATATTCAGGATATCCTCTACGATCTGGAGCAAGCCATTAAGGCTAGCCAGCAATCCAGCGTTAGTGTTTAATTCATCACGTTAATAATTCATTACCACGAGCCGCTTGTCCTTATGGACGAGTGGCTTTTTTTAATTTTACATCGGCTAAGGTGAAAAACCCATTTACAAATGCAAAGCACAGGCATATAATGAAGCGAAAGTTGTATTGGGTAAAAATAATTGCATAAGTACAAAAATGATTATCATTCTCAATCAAAATGATTTGAAAATCATTCAATAACCATGCTGCTGCGGGATTCCCGCAGCAGCATGTGTCATTTTTAGGGTATTAACAATGGCTCTCATTCTCAATACGACTTTAATTCAGGGGACATGGATGCAGCAAAGCGTAATCCACAACCCGACATTCAGAAAGGATTGTGATTCATATGCAAGCGATACACCAACCCATTCAAACCAAAGCAAAAGCTGAACAGCGTTCAGCCAATACACCTGGCCCAGGCAGGGGGCGCAAACCGGACTTTCGGGTCATGCTGCGCAATAAGGAAATGCAAGCTGCATTGGGCAGTGGACTTTTGATGCTTATCGCCTGGGCAACGGCATCATGGTCTAACCCATTATCCGTACTGCTATATATTGTTGCTTATGCCATAGGTGGATGGACCAAGGCCAAAGAAGGCATAGAGACACTGGTCAAGGATCGTGATCTAGATGTGAATCTGCTCATGATTGCAGCATCACTCGGAGCGGCAGCTATTGGCTACTGGAATGAAGGGGCCATGCTGATCTTTATTTTTGCGTTAAGTGGTGCACTGGAAAGCTATGCAACGGAGCGTAGTCATAAGGATATTTCATCATTGCTGGCGCTCAAACCGGAAACGGCGCTGCGTATTGAGGACGGTAAAATGAATCTTGTATCCATCGATGATTTGCAGCCGGGGGATCTGTTGCTGGTGAAGCCGGGCGAACTGGTTCCGGCGGATGGTGTCGTGTACCGTGGTAGCTCCTTTATCAATCAGGCCTCGATTACAGGCGAATCCTTACCTGTAGACAAAGCAGCTGGTGACGAAGTATATGCAGGTACCATGAACGGTGAAGGAGCTCTATATGTGGAGGTAACCAAATCCGCTGAAGGATCCCTGTTTGGCAAAATCATTAAGTTGGTGGAAGAGGCGCAGACGGAAGTGCCGGATTCCCAACGCTTTATTGAGCGATTCGAGGGGATATATGCCCGTATTGTTGTTGCCGTAACGGTGCTGGTTATTGCGGGAACACCGCTATTGCTTGGTTGGACATGGAATGAGGCGTTTTACAAAGCAATGGTCTTTCTGGTTGTCGCTTCACCTTGTGCCCTGGTTTCCTCCATTATGCCTGTCATGTTATCAGCGATGTCCAGCAGTGCACGTCGCGGTATTCTTTTCAAAGGTGGCGCTCATGTGGAGAATATGGCCCAGACCCGGGTGGTTGCTTTTGATAAAACAGGAACATTGACGATGGGTACTCCACAGGTGACCGATATTATAACGGCTGACGGATATGACCGGACACAGTTGTTGGGCGCGGTAGCCGCCATCGAGAACCTTTCGATGCATCCACTGGCTCGGGCTATTGTGGAGCAGGCAAACAAGGAGCACATCAACCTCCCGATTGCTGAACAGGTGCAGGCTCTGACAGGCTGGGGGATTGAGGGGAAAGTAGACGGCGTTCTCTGGAAAATTGGCAAAACGGATGAATTGGATATGCATCATATCAGTGAGGTAAGTAATGCAAATGATATAGAGAAGCGATTGGGTGCTTCAGATATGAATGGTTTTGCTATGTGGCATGGCATACGTGCCCAACTTGAGGGAGAAGGCAAAACGGTATCTGCCATAACAGCGAACGGGGAGATGGCCGGACTGATCGCGATGAGGGACACTGTGCGCCCACAAGCGGCCGCAGCGGTGAAAATGCTGGAAGCGATGGGTGTGAAAGTGGCTATGCTGACAGGTGATCGTCCCGAATCGGCAGCAGTGATCGCAAGTGAGACAGGTGTGGGTCTGGTATACGCAGGTTTACTACCCGAAGATAAAGTGAAGCAGGTGCATCTGCTTCGTGAACAGTACGGGCAAGTGCTGATGGTTGGGGATGGTGTGAATGATGCGCCTGCACTTGCAGCGGCAACGGTTGGCATGGGTATGGGGGTATCGGGCAGCGGCACGGCACTGGAAGTAGCAGACGTTGTACTGATGAATGACAATATTGAAGAGATTGCCTGGGTGATCAGGCAGGCTCGCCGAGCCCAGCGGACGGTGAAGCAGAATATGTTTTTTGCCATCACGGTAATTCTGGCTCTAATCGCAGGCAACTTCCTTCAAGATGTTGCATTACCTTTGGGAGTGGTAGGCCATGAAGGTAGCACAATTCTGGTAATTCTGAATGGACTAAAACTGCTGCGATAACAAGGTTGGATTGTATAAGTTGAACAACGCTTCTAATTCCGTTAAATCACACGGCGTTTGAACCTTGGGTCAGCGGGTAATGAAACGAAGAGACAATTCCAGAGGAACGTTCCTCACGGAAATTGACTTAGGGAACGTTGTTATTGAAACATTCATTACCATGCAGTTCGGCAATTTGCCGCTGCAACGACATGACAATAAAGGGAGCTGTGAAATATGGGACGTTACGTACAAGTGGAACCGAATGTGAGTGTATTTGTTGAAGATATTGGTCAAGGAACACCGGTTGTCTTTTTGCACGGCTGGCCTGTCAATTATAAAATGTTCGAATATCAATTAAATGTACTGCCGAATCAAGGCATTCGTGCGATCGCAATAGATTTCAGAGGTTATGGCAAGTCGGATGCCCCGTCCACAGGCTATGACTACGACCGGATGGCGGACGATGTTCGTGCCGTGATTGATGATCTGGAGTTGACCGACGTGGTTCTGGCAGGCTTCTCCATGGGTGGAGCGATTGCCGTGCATTATATGGCCCGCCATGCGGGACATGGTGTATCCAAGCTGGCGCTATTGTCTGCCGCGGCACCAGTGTTCACGCAGCGTGAGGGTTATCCGTATGGATTGACTCCAGCACAGCTCACCGAGCAGATTATTGAGCCGATCTTCGCAGATCGTCCGAAGCTGCTGGAGACGTTTGGCGGCATGTTTTTCGCGAAGGAGCACAGCCAGCCGTTTATGGATTGGTTCCATGCACTCGGTATGGAAGCTTCGTCTTACAGTACCATTAACAGTGCGATTGCCCTGCGGGATGAGGATTTGCGAGGTGACCTGAGTTCGATTCAGGTACCTACAGCCATTTTGCACGGGAAGAAGGATGAGATTTGCCCATTTGAGTTTGCCGAGGAGATGCACAAAGGCATTGCCGGTTCTCAATTGATTGTTTTTGAAGAGAGCGGTCACGGGGCTTTCTATGATGAATTGGAAAAATTCAATGCCGAATTAATTCGTTTTATCAAATCCGGATTGTGATCGTCATACGACCTTTACAGATCGTTCCAACGATTTCATTCAATCTTCATTTGTGAACAAAAAAAGAACCTGGAAGTTCAGCGAGCTGCTGTCCTTTCAGGTTTTTTGCCGTTCATTAATGTGTTCATATGAAGGCTGTTCTTTGTTCTTTCCATTAAAAGAGTTCAGTCAGACCAATCATCGTGATCAGTCCAAGCAAAAAGGAAACCGTTGCCGCCCGTGCATTGCCGTCGCCGTGGCTTTCGGGAATCAATTCCTTGTACACGATGAACATCATCGCACCCGCTGCAAAGGCCAGACCGTAAGGAACCAGGCCGGACACCAGGCTACTGAGTGTGTAACCAATCATGGCTGTAACAATCTCAACTGCACCCGTCAACGTGGCGATACCGAGCGCTTTGAAGCGACCGATGTTCTGATTGACGAGGAAGAGGGCGACCAGGAATCCTTCCGGCGCATTCTGCAATCCAATGGAAAAGGCAATCAGATTGCCAAGTCCTGCGTCACTGCTTGCGTAGCTGACACCTACCGATAGCCCTTCGGGCAGGTTATGCATGGTGATGGCTGCAATGATCATGAAGGCTTTGGCTTCAATTTTGAAAGGCATCTTCTCGGGATTTTCCAGATCCACATGGGGAATCTTCATCTCCAGCACAAGCAGAACCATGCTGCCCAGCATGATACCAAGGGCAAGTACAAACAAATTGGATTGCCCGAGTGCTTCCGGTATGAGATTGTACACCGAGGCAGAGGTCATGATGCCTGCTGCGTAGGCAAGCAAAATATCACGCAGGCGGTGGGTTACTTTGCGCATAAATAGAATAGGTATGGCCCCTAGGCCGGTAGACATGGCTGAGATAAAGCTGCCAATGAGTGCATCGTTCATGCTTCCATTTTCCCTCCTGATGAAGACTTCTTCATAATCGCTGCCGAGCATTGACACCGTACATAAAAGAGATCATAATGAACAACAGATTAGAATGATTATAAATTAGAATTCCGTTTCTGCATAGGTTAATTGTCATAACGGGCAGTTCATGTGGACATGATGTAGGCTTTCGTTCTAGTGTATGCAAAAGCCTTTGCTTTTGATGCCGGAGAGCCTGACCTTTTTGCAGAACCCGGGGGAGGAACTATACATGTATAAATCAATTATTATTGGAACAGGCCCTGCAGGGCTGACAGCAGCAATCTATCTGGCACGTGCCAACTTGAACCCACTCGTTATTGAAGGACCGCAACCTGGTGGTCAACTGACAACAACAACAGAAGTAGAGAACTTCCCAGGTTTCCCTGACGGCATTATGGGTCCTGAACTGATGGACAATATGCGCAAACAAGCAGAACGCTTTGGGGCAGAATTCCGTACAGGCTGGGTAAACAACATCGATATGAGCGAGCGTCCATTCAAAATTCAGGTTGAAGGCATGGGTGAACTCGTATCCGAAACTTTAATCCTGTCTACTGGCGCATCTGCTAAATACCTTGGTATTCCTGGAGAAGAAACGAATGTTGGCCGTGGTGTCAGCACTTGTGCGACATGTGACGGATTCTTCTTCCGTAATAAAGAGATCATCGTTATTGGTGGTGGCGACTCCGCACTGGAGGAAGCGAGCTTCCTGTCCCGTTTCGGTTCCAAAGTGACCCTGGTACACCGTCGTGAAGAACTGCGTGGTTCCAAAATCATGCAGGATCGTGCACGCAGCAACGAGAAAGTGGAAATGGCATTGAACCGTACCCCTCTTGAAGTGCTGGCAGGCGACAACGGCGTAACTGGATTGAAAGTGCTGAACAACGAAACAGGTGAAGAAGAAATTATCCCTGCTAGCGGTGTATTCGTTGCAATTGGTCACACACCAAACACTGGATTCCTGGGTGGACAGATCACAACCGACGAACACGGTTATATTTTGACTACACCGGGCACATCTGAAACCAATATCCCAGGCGTATTCGCATGTGGTGATGTACAGGATACCCGTTACAAACAAGCGATTACAGCTGCAGGTAGTGGATGTATGGCTGCGATGGATACAGAGAAATATATTGAGAGCCTGGAGCACAGCGCAGTAGCCCTGTAAGGGAACTGCTTTGACCAATAGATTAGCTATAAAAAAACAATATGAGGTGAATAAACATGGAAAACGTAATTGTATACACATCAACCAACTGCCCAAACTGCAAATCGGTAAAAAGCTTCCTGGCTGACAAAGGCATCTCTTATGAAGAGCGCAATATCGAGACAAGCGACGAGTTCGCACAACAAGTATGGGATATGGGCGTACGTGCCGTACCACTGACTGTCATTGGAGAACACCGTATTCTGGGTATGAACAAAACTCAATTCGCCAAAGTGTTGGACGCTTAATTTACCCAATATAGGGTAAGTTCAAGTCACATGCAGCTATTCCGGTTCGCGCGAGCCGTTTGAATATATATTGGAGAAGCCTTAGTCCGAATCAGGACTGAGGCTTCTTTTATTTGCAACATGAAAAATCCCCTTTCACAGCTACAACAGAGCACATGTTTCATGAACTCTTTTGTGGACGTAAAAGGGGATTTGACTTTAAAATCAAACATATTTTATCTTATCTAAAAAAAGATACTCATAAAGGTCTGAAATACTACATACACCAGTACGCCTGACAGCATGTACATGAAACCAGCCTTCTTTTTGCTCTGAAACAATCGAAGTATGCCAAGGCTGAACAGCGGCGCAAGCACGATCAGGAACAGGAGTACGGTGACAAACATTTGCGCCGAGATATCTGAAGTATCCACGTAGGTCACGAATTTTCACTCCGTTTCGTCATCGGAATTAACACAGCGACATTCATGCCGCCATGACAAAAATCACATAACCCTATTATACCTCTGGATTTCTTTAACAAAAAGGGAGGAAATGGGGCGAAATGATGTCAATTTTCATCCGTTATTAGACGGACACTCTTATTTTACCTAGAAATTGGGAAATTGCTGAGTAAGCGGCACCAACACGTGTAGAACGACTGCCCAGAGCAGCCCATTCAATCTGCAAACTTCGGCGGTGATAGGGCAACGTTCGCTCCTCCACCACTTGTTTCATCGCCGTTTCAATCCATTGTCCTGCTTCAGAAAGAGGGCCGCCAATAATGATGCGCTCAGGATTGAAACTGTTGACGATATTAGTGATGCCTACCCCCAGTTTACGGCCGATTTCCTCGTATAACTTCAATACATCTTCATGGCCTTGTTGTGCATAATCAATCAATTCCCGTGTCGTATGTGCTGGCAAAAGCAACTGATGATCCGGGTGCTCATAAGCTTTCTCCGAAGCATATAACTCCCAGCAGCCACGATTGCCACAGGAACAAGGTCTGCCTTCTGCTTCAATGGACATATGGCCTGTTTCTCCGGCATACCCCCAAGCTCCTTTATACAGCTCGCCATCCACCATAATGCCTGAACCAATCCCGATGCCTGCACTGATATAGATCAGATGACGAACTCCAATGCCCGCACCAAAATTCAACTCTCCGTGAGCGCCTGCATTCGCTTCATTATCGATCGTCACAGGCAACTCGAAAGCTTCCTCCAGCATGGCGCGTAGCGGGACCTTCTCCCACCCCAGGTTGGGTGCAAACAGCACCGTTCCTTCTTCGTCTACCATGCCCGGAACCCCGATTCCAATACCAATTACCCCGTGAGGGGAGGGAGGGGCTGCCTGAATCAGATGTTCTGCCGCAAGTTTCAACTGTTCAAATACAGAGGGTACATCATGATGTTCCAGCTTCACGGCGTACTCTGTGATGATATGACCTTCCAGATCGGTAAGCACACCCTTTAAGTGTGTCACGCTAAGTTCCAAACCTACGGCATATCCCGATGTACCGCGAAATAGCAACATCAGAGGTTTACGTCCACCGCTGGACTCCCCAGGGCCAATTTCCTGCAGGAGTTCATCATTGATCAGATCGGCAACCAGATTGGATACCGTTGCTTTATTCAGCCCTGTAATCTCGGATACTCGCGCACGGGAGAGGGGGGCATGACGCCGAATCGTATCCAGTACGATCGACTTGTTTATTTTTTTGACCAGCATCTGGTCTCCGGTAATTTTCATATCGATAAGGCACTCCTATTCTTCTATAAAAGGGTTCAGACCCGCAATCCGTAAACAAGCTATTCGACTATTATAGCGTAAACAAACGTGCAAAAAAAATTTTATTTTTACTTTGTTTAACCAATAGACAAAGTATAACTGATGTGTTAGGATAACGTTGTAAACGATTACTTTCAAAACTATTGAGGAGGCATTTTACATGGCCTATTTTGAATCCGTTAATAAAATTTCGTTCGAAGGTAAAGATTCCACGAATCCATTTGCTTTTAAACATTATAACCCGGAAGAAGTTGTAGCCGGCAAATCGATGGAAGAGCACTTCCGTTTCGGCATGGCTTACTGGCATACATTAACAGCGGGCGGTAGTGACCCGTTTGGTGCGGAGACTGCTGTTCGTTCTTGGGATAAATACTCCGGTCTGGACCTCGCGAAAGTACGCGTGGAAGCAGCATTTGAATTTTTGGAAAAAATGAATCTCCCGTTCTTCTGTTTCCACGATGTGGACATCGCACCAGAAGGCAACAGCCTGCGTGAGTTCTACAGCAACATCGATACCATCGTTGATTTGATTGAAGACCACATGAAATCCAGCGGCAAAAAACTGCTCTGGAACACAGCGAACATGTTCTCGAACCCACGCTTCATGTTTGGTGCAGCTTCCACTTGTAACGCAGACGTGTACGCTCACGCTGCAGCACAAATCAAGAAAGGTCTGGAAGTGGGTAAACGTCTGGGCGCTGAAAACTATGTATTCTGGGGTGGTCGTGAAGGTTACGACACATTGCTGAACACAGACATGCAACTGGAGCAAGACAACATTGCTCGCATGTTCCATATGGCTGTAGACTACGCGAAGGAAATTGGCTTTGACGCACAATTCCTGATCGAGCCTAAACCAAAAGAGCCAACGAAACACCAATATGATTATGATGCAGCAACTTCCATTGCTTTCTTGCAAAAATACGGTTTGGACAAACACTTCAAACTCAACCTGGAAGCAAACCATGCTACACTGGCTGGTCATACATTTGATCACGAAATCCGCGTTGCTCGTACAAACGGCATGCTTGGTTCCCTCGATGCCAACCAAGGCGACATGTTGATCGGTTGGGATACGGATGAGTTCCCGGTTGATATGTACGATGCTACATTGACGATGTACGAAGTATTGAAAAACGGCGGTATCGGACGTGGTGGTGTGAACTTCGACGCCAAAGTACGTCGTGGTTCCTTCGAAGCAGACGATCTGTTCCTGGCACACATCGCAGGTATGGATACGTATGCTAAAGGTCTGAAAGTAGCAGCGAAATTGATTGAAGATCGTGTATTCGATGACTTCATCGAAAAACGTTACAGCAGCTTCAGCGAAGGTATCGGTGCAGATGTGGTTGCAGGTAAAGCAACACTGGCTTCCCTTGCAGAATACGCGCTGAACAACGAAAGCCCACGCAAAAACCAATCCGGACGTCAGGAATTGCTGAGAGCAAAACTCAACCAATACATCCTGGCTGACTAATATTGTGTTTCACCTGTGCAAGGCATGGCATGTGACGACCATGCCTGCCCTGTACAAGCTTGTACCACGGAACGCCTGAACAAGCATGACATTCGGACCGTTCCCGACTTTCCCCTGGGAAGGCGGGGACGGTTTTTTGATTAAACAAAAAAAGCGGTTTTTAAATTTTTGATATAAATGAATAATTTGCATGCAGAACGGAGTGAGCAGAAAGGACCCGAGGAAGCGAAGCGGTCGCATTTATCCCCGGATTTCACCCTTGCTAAAGGGGATAAAGGAAATCCGGGGGTAACGGCGATCCGAGGGTTTTCTGATCACGGAGTGGCTTCATGCTCAATCGAACTCCATTTATACAACCATGAAAGAAACGAGGGATATCTATGAGTTACGTAATTGGTGTCGATCTGGGAACAAGTGCAGTTAAAACGGTGCTGGTGAACCGTGAAGGGAAAGTAGCGTTTGAAGCTTCCGAGGCTTATCCGCTGTACCAGCCCAAAGCTGGATACAGTGAGCAGAACCCGGAGGATTGGGTAGAACAGACCATTGTGTCGCTGCGCAAATTGCTGGAGGTGTCCGGCGTACATCCTTCGGAAATCGAAGGGCTGAGCTTCTCCGGACAGATGCATGGATTGGTGCTGGTGGATGCCGAAGGTAAACCTCTGCGCAATGCCATCCTGTGGAACGATACACGGACAACGGCTCAGTGCCGCCGCATTGAGAAGGTACTGGATGGCAAATTGCTAAGCATTGCCCGCAACCGTGCACTTGAAGGTTTTACACTGCCCAAAATTCTGTGGGTACAGGAGAACGAACCGGAATTGCTGCAACAGGCGGCCTTGTTCCTGTTGCCGAAGGACTATGTACGGTATCGCCTGACAGGTGATTATGCTATGGATTATTCGGATGCAGCAGGCACTTTGCTGCTGGACGTTGCAGGCAAGCAGTGGAGCAAGGAAATTGCGGAAGCATTTGAACTGCCAGTATCCTTGTGCCCACGTCTTGTGGAGTCTTTTGAAGAAGTGGGCACATTATTGCCTGAGATTGCCGATCAAACCGGACTTGCAGCGGCAACGAAAGTTTATGCAGGTGGTGCCGACAATGCGTGCGGTGCCATTGGCGCAGGCATTCTGAGTGAAGGACAGACGATGTGCAGTATCGGAACGTCCGGGGTAGTGCTTTCCTATGAAGAGCGTAAGGATCTCGATTTTGAAGGCAAAGTGCACTTTTTTAACCATGGCGAGAAAGATGCCTTCTATATTATGGGGGTAACGCTGGCGGCAGGATACAGCCTGTCCTGGTTCAAGGATACTTTTGCAGCTGACAAATCATTTGATGTGCTCTTGCAGGACATTGATGCGATTCCAGCGGGAAGCAACGGGTTGTTGTTCACGCCTTATATCGTTGGTGAGCGCACACCGCACCCGGATGCGAACATTCGTGGCAGCTTTATTGGCATGGATGCCGGTCATAAGTTGGAGCATTTTGGACGTGCTGTGATGGAGGGCATTACGTTCTCGCTGCGGGAGTCCATCGATATTCTGCGTAACGCTGGCAAAACGGTAAACGAAGTCATCTCCATTGGTGGTGGTGCCAAAAATGAAGCCTGGCTGCAAATGCAGGCCGATGTCTTCAATGCTACCATTGTGAAATTGGAAAGTGAGCAAGGCCCAGCAATGGGAGCGGCGATGCTGGCAGCTTATGGCTGTGGCTGGTTCCCGTCTTTGCAAGAATGTGCAGCAGCGTTCATTCGTCCTGCCAAATCCTATGCACCTAACCCGGAGACGGTTAAGGTGTATGACGGACTATTCGCGCTGTATCAGGATGTGTACGGGCAAACACGCAGCCTGAATGATCGTCTGGCCGCATATCGTTGAGTGTCCGAAGACCTCTTTCTATATCAAGATCTCAATAGGCCATTAACTATTAAGCCAATGAAATATTACATTAAGGAGGCACCTGCCAAAGCGGGTGCCTTTTTGTCATTGTCCACGAAAAGAAGGACATATCGTATTTTGAAGATTTCTAAACGTCATGAAAGGTTTCCCCGCCAGACATAACCCTGTTCCAGGCGCGCATAGATTAGATATTGAGGTTAACAGGGGTTCTACCATTTTAATCATCCATAGCACATCAGTTATTACGCGTGACAGACTCAGCCTGGAGGTGGGGAGTTGGAAGATCGTGAAGCAACCACGAGGCCGCATGTCACCTTGTCCATGATTGTCCGCAATGAGGAGCACAGGTATCTCAGACAGGCGTTGGAGACTCACCGACCATGGATTGATCGTGCGGTGATTATTGACGACGGAAGTACGGACCAAACCGTCGCTTTATGCCAGGAAATGCTGGAGGGAATTCCGCTTACGTTGATTGTGAACCCAGCCTCCCTGTTTGCAGATGAGGTGAGTTTACGCAAACAGCAGTGGGAAACAACAGTAGCTACCGGACCGGAATGGATCTTGAACCTGGATGCGGATGAAATTCTGACAACGGACTTTGGCATTGTTCGGAATCAACTGTTGGGTGGAACGGAGGACGCCATTTATTTCAGGTTGTTTGATATGTGGAGCGATACACATTACCGGGAAGACCAATACTGGCAGGCTCATGCGTATTATCGGCCATTTCTGGTCCGATACCGACCGGAATGGAGTTATGAATGGAAGGAAACGCCGCAGCACTGCGGCCGTTTTCCGCTAACCATCCAGCATTTTGCCTATGGATGTCATTCCCCTCGGGTGAAGCATTATGGTTGGGCGCGTGCAGAGGATCGGATTCGTAAATACGAGCGCTATCAGACACTGGACCCGGATGCGAGATATGGCTGGAAGGAACAGTACGAATCCATTTTGGATGCAGAGCCAAGACTCCTGCAATGGTTGGAATAAGGGAAGGAGGACATTGGATTTGAAGAAGGAAAAGGAAAAAGGAAAAGAAGTGCCAAAGGAAAAGATTCTTATTGCAAGTCCTGTTCGGCAGACGGCCCCGGTACTACGTGAATTTCTCCAGTCCTTGGAATCGCTTGAGCGAACGACGGTAATGACAGACTATCTGTTTGTGGATGACAATGAAGAAGAAGCGGCATCTAATATGCTCCATGAGTTTGCACTTCGGCATGAAGGCAACTTTTTGGATGCCAATGTAGATGAAGCAGATGCCAATCAGGGAAAAGGAATATACAACAAGGATGAGGGTGGGCATTATTGGCGCGACGAACAGATCTGGCGAGTAGCCGGACTGAAAAATCGTATTTTGGCATATGCCCGTGACCGGGAGTACGATGCCGTGTTCCTGATTGATTCCGATCTTGTTCTGCATCCACGTAGTTTGGAACAGCTCGTATCGAATAGGAAGGAGATCATCTCCAATATCTTCTGGACACGATGGCAGCCGGGCACAAGGGAAATGCCACAAGTCTGGTTGCAGGATGAGTATGCCCTGTTTCGCAAGGGAGGCAAACGTAATCCAGAGGAGGAAGCAGAGGACGAAGGTACACAAACGGATGCATTCCTGAGGCAATTACGTACGCCGGGTTGTTATGAAGTGGGGGGACTTGGGGCATGTACCCTTATTCGCAGGAATGTATTGGAGTCCGGGGTTTCCTATGACCAGATTCCGAACGTATCTTTCTGGGGAGAAGATCGCCATTTTTGTATCCGTGCTCAGGCATTAGGGTTTCGTTTATATGTGGATACACATTTTCCGGCTTATCACATCTACCGACTATCTGAATTGCCGGGAGTAGCTGCTTTTAATCGCAGAGCCATACGAGGAGAGGAATCGATCAGTATTTCGCTGTGTATGATTGTGAAAAATGAAGAGGCTTCCCTTGCCAGATGTCTGGATTCGGTTAATGGGATTGCTGACGAGATTGTGATCGTAGATACGGGTTCGACGGACCAGACACGTCAGATTGCTGCTCGTTATACGGAACGCATTATCGATTTTGAGTGGGTGGATGATTTTGCGGCAGCACGGAACTTTGCCTTTGAACAAGCAAAAAGTGAATATATATTATGGTTGGATGCAGATGATGTGTTTGAAGCGGATGACCGGGTGAAGCTCATTGAACTGAAGCGTTCCCTGGACCCTGCTGTGGATAGTGTTACGATGGATTATCATCTGTCCTTTACGGCGGAGGGCCAGGTGGCATATAGTCTGAGACGGAACCGGCTGGTGCGCAGGGATCGGAATTATCGCTGGATTGGTGCCGTGCATGAATATCTTGAAGTGGCAGGTCATCTACTGCATAGTGACGTTGCAGTCACGCATAAGAAAGATAAGGAATACACAGATCGCAATCTAAAGATTTATCGTAAACGCGAACAGGCAGGGGAGGAATTTTCTCCGCGTGATTTATATTATTTTGGCAATGAACTCAGAGACCACGGGCACCTTGAAGATGCAGTACAGTACTATGGGAAATTTCTGGATACCGGACTGGGATGGGTGGAGGATCAGATTGCAGCATGCCAGAAGATAGCTGATTGCGAGGTAGCACTTGAACATTCGGAAAAGGAAGTCTCGGCATTACTGAGATCCTTTGCCTTTGATTTGCCGAGGGCAGAGATCTGCTGCCGATTGGGTGGATATTTTGCCGACCGTACCGATTACCGCAAAGCCTTATACTGGTATGATCAGGCGACTCGCGCCGTACGCCCGACCGATCCAATGGTAGTATTGAACGAAGCTGCATGGACATGGATGCCGCATTTACAATTGTGTGTGTGTTATGACAGGATGGGCAATCGGGCCAAAGCCAAAGAGCATAATGACATTGCTTTGATGTACCATCCGACACATCCCAGCATGTTGTATAATGATAAGTATTTTAAAGATCTGGAGAAGAAGGATAATGTGCTGGAAAATGCTTAGAACAAACCTCTCTAATGGAGCAAAGAGGATGAATAATCCCTTTTTCCATGGAGAGGTTTTTGTGTTTCCACTTAACTTTATACCGGAGACATTGATGTACACTCTCTCACAAGAAATTGGATCAAATGATTTCATCCAGGGGAGGATATGCTTTACAATAGTGACTAACGGAAAAGCGGTGATAACGAATACTTGTCTTCGGCTGCCGAATCTATGAAACAAGGGGAAGTTGGCATGAATCTGACGGAAGTATTATTGGAATCGAGACTGGTAGCTATTGTGCGTGGGATTAGCCGGGAATCTGCTCAGGCAGCAGGGCAAGGGATGACTGATGGTGGAATCCGTTTGATGGAAGTGACACTTAACACACCTGGAGCACATGATATTATTGCAGACTGGCGCGAACGGCATGAGGGTAGGGCTTATATCGGGGCAGGCACGGTACTGAATGTGCAGATGGCTAAAGAAGCCGTTGCAGCAGGTGCTCAATTTCTCGTTTCTCCTAATGTCGATCTGTCTGTTATTGAATATGCTGTAGAACATGGAGTGGAGATCTGGCCCGGTGCGATGACTCCAACGGAGATTGTGGCTGCCTATGAAGCAGGAGCAAAAGCGGTAAAGCTGTTTCCAATGGCGAGTCTGGGTATTCCGTATTTACGTGAAATCAAGGCTCCATTGAATCATATTCCACTGCTTGCAACAGGCGGAGCCACTCTGGATAACATTGCAGATTATTATGTTGCTGGTGCGGCGGCAGTGGGCCTTGGAAGTGCACTTTTGCCACGAGAAGCACTTGCAGCAGGGAACGATGAGCAGATTGCTGCTTGCACTCGTGCATTTGTGGAAATAGCGAAAATCGAGGGTTGAACATTGAAGCTAGCGGAAGTGGATTAGACATATCAGGGTATATATAAGAAGTGCTTTCGGACCATTATATAATATAAGAAGTGATGTGGATTAACGTCCTGTTAACCTTGCTGTCGTATGATGGAGTTAGACCAGAAAACGGAGAGGAGTGACACCAGTGAAAGCTAAAACGATGATTGGCGGGATGATTGCTGTTGCCGCAGTAACTGCAGGTGGTTTATGGAAGGCAGCGGTGAAGAGTCAGACCCCCAAAAAGATTCCGATTACGCTCACACCGCCCATGCCATTTGAGGATATAACCTTCGAGAGTGGAGGCGGGCGAGTGCATGGCTGGTTCATTCCGGCTGGAGCTCATATGCCGAAGCCTTGGCCGTTGGTTATTATTGCACATGGATGGGGCTCCAACCGATCATGTGTCCTCCGTTATGCACGTCCCATTTGGGAAGCAGGTTACGCACTCTTTATGTACGATGTTCGAAGCCATGGAGCCAGTGATCCGGTTAAAGCGGCGTCTGCCTACCTTTTCCGTGATGATCTGTTGTCAGCATTGCAATATACGTCGTCAAGGCAAGAAATTGATCCTGCTGCAATTGGTGTGCTTGGGCACTCCTTGGGCGGACTCGGGACGATCCTTGCTGTAACGGAGGGCATTCCTGTATCAGCGGTGATCACGGACTCCATGCCATCCCAATTCGAGGTTATCGTCAGTTCGGAGCTGAGACGGCGGCGTCTGCCTCTGTTTCCATTGGCCCAGTTGATTCCGCGGATCTGGTTCTGGCGGCTTGGAGAATCTTTGAAAACGTATCGTCAGCGTGATCCAGTCATGCTGCTGAATGAACGGCGCAAGGGAATGCAACTGCCGATGCTTATGGTACATTCCAAAGGGGATAACTTTATTCCACCAAGCGAACTTGAATATTTTATGTCCAAAGCGGATCCGCCTGTAGAGCATCTATGGGTCAATAGTGGAGGCCATAGCTGTTCAGAAGAAGATCCTGCGTTCTGGAATACGGTGATTCCTTTTTTGAAAACTCATGTACAGGTGCAGGCTCAGTCCAATGAACCAGTTATACCGAACGTCAATAAAGATAAAATTCGGCCCACTTGATGCTCAGGCTGATCGTCGAAACGCCAACCCGGTTGGCGTTTTTTTGCTGTTTCTATAAAATATGCAGAAATTCACATTTGTAAAATTGTTGGGAAAATGACGATTAAAAAGGAAGCTTATGGTATCATAGAATAGACTGGCAATATTCATGCGAGGTTATTTTGCATGCATCCTTGTATGAAATTGAAGGGAGAGGTCCAGATTTGAGTTTTGATTGGAAATTTAATGTACGATTCAAAATGTTTACAGCCAAAGCGGCTACAGCAGCCATGGCAACTTTGCTTCTGGCATCACAGACACCAGGGTTTGCAGGCAGCGCGTCGGCAGCGACAGCGGAGCAGGTAACAGAATCCGCAGCGGGGGAAACAGAACAACAACTTGGATTAACAGACAACGAGGTGCCTGAAGGAGCCAAAATCTCCTCCAAGCAAGCCAGCGAGAATATACTAAAATTATTTCCATTGTTAAAAAAGGCGACGATTTCATACGCACGATTTGATTCACCGAATTCTTTTCCACCACCAGATTACAAGGCGTGGGAGATTGGCTTTCAAATTGTTGAAGGAAACCATACGATGGGATTCGGTGCAACGGTACATGCGGGCACGGGGGAAGTGCTAAGCGTACATATGCCTTCTGAATTACTGGATAAGCAGTCTACTGATTCTGAAGTCAAATTGACCAAAGACGAGGCTGAGAAGCATGCAGAGGCATTACTATTCAAAGCTATTCCCGGATTAAAAGAAAATGAGTATGCTCCTCTTGGAGATCTGTACCAATCCAATGCACAGCAATCTTTGTTTGGTAGAACGGAATATCGATATGGTTACCAACTCAAACATGAAGGGTTGCTGTCTGAGGCAGAGACGGTCTACATAAGTGTGGATGAAAGTGGCCTGGTGACAGGCTATTCAAGAAGTACAACGGGAGCTGAATATCCTTCATCGAAGCCTGCAGCATCGGAAGAGAAAGCCAGTCAACGATTTGAGGAGCAGTTTGATGTACAGCTTGCCTATATCTCGACTGATCGTCTATCCTCGCTCAAAGGACAACAGTATTATCTTGGTTATATGCCGAAAAATTCAAGCATGGTTCCGCTGGATGCAAATACACTGGAGCCGATTAACGAAATGACTGGAAAAGCTATTGGAGCTGAAGATTCTTTACAGCAGAATAAACCTTTAAAAGGAAGTGAAGCTCCTTTTGTCGCAGCGAACGGTCAGAAATTAAATGCACAACAGGCCGAGAACATCATTAAAAAGAACTTTGATATTCCGAAAGGTTACAAGTTGGAGCATAGTCAGTTAAGCAAAGGTGAGTATGCGAGTCCTAACAATCAAGTCTGGAGCCTGAGCTGGAGCAATCGAAATGCGAATGTATCCTACATGTTCATGCGAGATATTTCGGCACAGGTAGATGCGTTTACTGGACAGATTTACAGTTACAGCTTGTATCAACGGGTGGAACCAGGCGCAGCGCAGGAGAAACCGGCGGATCAGAATGAGACTAAGTCCGTAACCCGGACACAAGCCGAGAAGCTTGCAATCAACAAGGTGATTGCATTGGTTCCAGGTGCATCAGATCAATTCCGGTTGTCCAGCGTGCTTGAATTTGAAGGTGCACGTACATTTATGTTCCAGCGCTACATGAACGGAATTGCGGTTATGGATGATACAGTACAAGTACAAGTCTTGAAGGATGGGGCCATCAACGAATTCTATACAAGGATTGCTGCAACGCCTGAACAGTTGCCTGGAAACACCAAACCAGCCATCAGTTATGAAAAGGCAAAGGCGACCTATCTGGAAGCATTCAAGTTAACAATGGCATACTCCCGCTACGGTGGTTATGCCTTGAGTACTGGTCAGGTCGTTCCTTCGGGTGTAAACCTGGTTTACCGGCCTACACGAAATGAAAATTCAATTTCCTCCAGTTATGAAGTACTTGATGCTAACACAGGAGAATGGAAGTTTTTATATGGTAGTGGAAATACCGCTGCGAATGTTCAACCTAGTGATATTTCGGGTCATGTGGCGGAGGCTGCACTTCGGAATATGACTCAACATGCCGTAATTCTTTCAGATGATCAGGGACGTGTATTCCCAGACCGGGTTATCACCAAGGGTGATTGGTTTACCTATCTCGCAAGAGCAGTTAACCCGAATATGGATATGTATTACAGTGGGAACGGGAGTGAGAAGCTATATGCTGACATTACCCCGGAGAGCCCTTATTACCAAGCTGTGCGGACATTGATCGATCAGCGCTGGTTAGCAGGTGCCGACTCTGAAACGAAGCTAAATCCAGAAGAGGAGATGACTCGTGAAGAGCTGGCTGTACTGCTCGTGCGCATTTTGCGCTATGAGAAACTGGCCGGATTCTACACATTGCCATCGGATCTTCCCAATCTGGCAGATGCCAGTGCAGTCAACAATAAGGGAGCTGTGTCCCTAAGCATCAAGCTGGGGTTGTTGCCGTCGATCGAAGGACGCTTCATGCCTGCACGCAAAGTGACGGTTGCCGAAGCAGCTCAGGTATTGGAACGTCTGGCCAAGCTTCAGGGCAAAACGGATACCTTTATGAGCGGCAATCGTTTATATTGATTTGTGTTTGTTGCATAAATACCCGGAAGAGTCATATGATGAGGATAACGGGTAGGTTAGGTTTGTTTTACTGAAGACAGGGGGACCTTCTGCGGAGGGTCTCTTTTGATGCTTTTCGACAAAACTAGAAGCCTGCCGTCAATCCCTTTTGTGATACAATGAGGCATGAGAATTTTGCAAAGAGAGGTGGTATCCTTTCATGGGCAAGCACGGAAAACGAGTGATAACCCTGCTATTGGCTGGTTGTCTTGTCGCTGTGGCACTGCCACATGCAGTCGATCTGGATCAGCTGTACGCGGCGTCGGGAACATCGGACATATCCACGAATACGGAGCTGCGCGAGACGTTGCTTAATGCGATGTCCCAGCGTACGGAGGAACTTGTTTTTACATACAAAGGTAATGTGAAAGGCCTCAAGAAACAGTTGCAGAGCTCTATTGATGAAGCAATGACCAGTGATCCTTATATTCAATATACCGTTAAAAGTTACGCATTTAATTATAAAGGCTCCAATGTATCCGCAGAGGTACATGTGAAGCTGGCATATCGCGAAACGAAGGAACAGACCGATTATGTGAACCGTAAGGTGACCAACGTGCTCAAAGAAATTATATTACCTGGCATGACAAATCATGAGAAAGTTAAAGTCATTCATGACTGGATTGTACTTAACCTTTCCTACGATACATCCTTGCAGAAATATACTGCATACGATGGACTTGTTACCGGCAGTACTGTATGCCAGGGATATTCATTGCTGGCTTATCGCATGCTGGAGCAGGTGGGTATAGAGAACCGGATTGTGGAAGGAACGGCTGGAGAGCAATTACACGCCTGGAATCTCGTCAAGCTGGATGGTAAGTGGTACCATATGGATACAACGTGGGACGATCCTACTCCTGACCGTAAGGGCAAGGTAAGTCACAATTATTATTTGCTCAGTGATGATGAGATGGCACGTGACCATGTCTGGACAGCTAAAGGCAAGTATCCTGCTGCATCTGCCCCCTATCGTGAAGCTTTGCAAACTTTGGTGAAGGCGGGAGGCAGCAAGGCAATCGCGTATCAAAAGCTGTATCATACGCTGGAATATTCGCTATATGATGAAAATGATGCGGTTAGTGGTCATTCCGCGCTAAAAACAAAAGTTCAGAGTGTGCTCAAGGATGGCGGAACCTCACTGACTTTTAGATACAAAGGTACTGAGACAGGGCTAGTAGAGGATTTGCAGGATTTGTATCAGCTTGGCATGAAGTCGATATCGTATTACGTGTCCAACATGGAGGATACCGTCGATCTGCGTGTGAAGATTACCTGGACCATGTGACAACAGCTGAAATGATGAATTTAAACGTGTTTTAAGACAGGGGCGCTTCGTTGAGAAGCGTTCCTTTTTGTGTTAGAAGAACGTCGATTAGAGCGTTGTCTATTTTTTGTATATGTCTCTTTGCTATTCTTTTTGTTGGTATATGCCAACATTACGCAAGAGGGGGATTTGCAAAAAATGAAGAAAAAAGTGAGCATGGTGATCATCGCTTTGTTGCTGATCACGCAAATGATGCAAGGATGGATGTTTACACCAACCCTGCATGCTCAGGATGATATGACAGCAATTGTAACTATGGATACAGCATCAGAAGAAGGCCCAGTAACGGGGAATGGTGATAATGGAGTGTCAATGGATTCTCCCGAGTCTGATGAATCTGCTGAACAGTCAGATCTCAATTCAGAAGCTAAAGTTGATCCGGGTACTCTGGCAATGGCCAATAATGCTGCGGAAGTCATAAAAGATAATTTAATTACAAGTGTTCAAATGTATAATCAGATACCGGAGTATGATGGGAATGGAAATATTAATTTAAAAGGGGAGCGTATCGAAGATATACGACCTAGCGTTAAGGATGAGGTGGCTGTGGTCTTCACATGGGGGCTTCCAAACGATGCCCATACTTATAGTGATGGTTCCACTTTTACTTTTCGTTTACCAGACAAATTCAAAATTGGATCGCAACTAAAAGGGGATTTGGATGGTGGAGTTGGGGAATATGTCGTCAATCCCGATGGAGAGATCACGTTTACGTTTAATGACCGTATCGTAGGTGAGAAGCTGGAGGGGAATTTCTACGTTTGGATCAAGTTCGATGAGAGCAAGATGGATGGCGGCTTGAGGCAGCCAATAGACTTTAGTTCCGTTGGACAAGACATCATTAATGTGCATTTTCAGAATACAGCCATAGATAAACTCACGAAATCGGGTATCGCAAATAAGAATAATTTCAACTCGGATGAGATTGAATGGACTGTCGATTTCAACCAGGGAGAGAAGGGGATTAACAATGCCGTTCTGAATGATACGCTCTCGGCAGGTCCACTTAAGGGGAATATTGAGATTCGCGAATTGGATATTCAATTAGACGGATCTGTCAAAGAAGGAAATACAGTTAGAACAGAAACTCAGTTTCCAATTGCCTTGGGGAATATTGATAAGGCATACCGCGTGAAGTATACAACGAGTATCAAAGCACCAACAACTGCACCTTTTACAAACGTTTTGTATGAAAATAAGGTGGTTCTTACAGGTGATCAGAGCGAGTATGATGAAACTGATATCGGTAGCGTCAAGGTGAGTTTCAATGAGCCTTTGAAAAAATCCGGTCAAGAGAGTGCTTACAATCCAGTGACCCAGACGATCACATGGAAAGTGCAATACAATTACAATCAACAAGAGATTACGCAGGCGAACGCATGGATTGAAGATCGTTTTGACACAACGAAACATGAGTTGATTGATGGTTCGGTAAAAGTACGTCAAGTCGACATCGACGTTGATGGCAAGCCAGCGGGTTCTGCTTTAGTCGATTCCAACGAATACACACTCACAGGAGTGGGTACAGGCTTTGATGATGGCTTTAAATTACAATTTAAAAATGACATTACCAAGGCTTATGAAATTGAATATCAAACCAAAACGATGGATCGCGTCTATAAAGATGGTACGGTAACAAATACGGTCAATATGTATGACGGTACAGAAAAAGAAGGCAAAAGGGACATTCAGGAAATCATTTTTGCGAAAAGTGTTCAAAGTGAAAATTTTAATACCAAGGAGATTGAGTGGAAGATTGTTCTAAACCGTGATTTGAAAGAGATGACGGACATCGTCATTACGGACAATTACGCAGGAAGACATATGAAGCTCATTCCGGGTAGTCTACAAATTAGTGGCGATCAGAAAGATCAATTCGAACTTGAGCCCGTTGCTGATCCAGATGATATACATTTTGAAAAAGGATTCTCTATTCAGTTGAAGGCTGACGGTATAATCAATAAAGAGCATGTGATTACGTATAAGACCAGCTTTGATCCAACGGCAGGTATGCCAACAAACAATGAATATCGTAACCAGGCTACTTTGAATTGGAAGGAGTCAAATGTACCACAAGCCTCGATTACCAAATCGGCTGTAGTCAAACCGCAAGATTATACGATACAGAACGGCAACAAGAAGGGAGAATACAGCGCGAAGGACAAAACGATCACCTGGACGATTGATGTGAATTATAATTTATATGATATCCAGAACGCTATTCTCAAGGATGCGTATACGGGTAACCAATCTTTTGTAGATGGCTCTTTGAAAGTAAATAAGCTCACACTAGCGGGAGCGAATAATGTCATTGACATTGGTGATGAAGTTGTACTGACAGCAGGGCAATTCCAATTGAACTCGGACGGTAAGGGTTTTGCATTAAACCTCGGAAACATTGGAAAGTCGGCCTATCGTGTTGTGTATAAAACCAGTTTGGATGGGAATTTTGCAGTAGAGGGTACGTATTCCAATCATGCTATCTTGACGGATGGTGAGGGGGGAACGGTACGTTTTGAGAAGTCAGTGTCGGTCATACCTGAACACGGTGGCGTCTACGTACACAAAACAGGACAGCAACTAGGTTCAAGTGATAAAGCTTCTTGGACTGTAAATATCAACCCAAGCCAATCTTATATAGCCGCAGGTTCCGTATTGACAGATACGTTATCAGATAATCAGATTTTGCTTGCAGATACGTTAAAGCTATATGCGACAGATCTGCCTGCGGACAACTCAGGGAATGTGTCCACCAAGGCTCGTTTGGTTGATGCTGATGAGTATGAACTGATTGTGGAAGGCAATACATTTACATTCACCTTTAAGAATGAGATGAAGACTGCTTTTATATTGGAGTATCAATCCTTTATTAATGCCGATAGCGGGGAGAGAATAGGAAATAAAGTTGAATTCGCAGGACAGTCTTCGTCGGTGACGGGGTCAGATCACCAGACAGGTATTCAGGTTTCCATGGCTGGAGCAGGCGGGGGAGCTTCTACAGGTGTTGGCAAAATCAAGATTTATAAAGTGGATGATACAGGCCGTCCTCTTGAGGGAGCCATATTTGCTATCTATAACGCGTCCGGAACGACGCTTCTGGAAACGTTGAAACCAACCGATGTCAATGGAGAGGTCGAGACCTCCAGAAAATACAGATTTAACGATCAAACCAATGGTCTGCCATACAAGTTAAAGGAAGTTTCTGCACCGAACGGCTATTTGATTGATCCGGATTATGGAGCTTCTACAGGGAAAACAATTGATTTCAAAGACCCTGATCAACCCTTTGAAATTATGAATGAAAAAATTCGACAGGGCTTTGAATTAACGAAAGTGGATTCTGTGGATTCATCGAAGACGTTGAAAGGAGCAACATTTGAACTCTATTTGAAGAATGGCCCGTCCCGAGATAAAATTGCGGAGTTAACTACAGGTGATGATGGAAGGATCGCCAAAGGAAGTCTCGAACCAGGGGACTATGAATTAATAGAAACTGAAGCACCTGCGTACTATCAATTGGATGCAACACCAGTTCCGTTTACAATTGCAGCGAATCAAACCCGGATACTCTCTCTTTCTCATATGAATGTGCAGGGCTCGGGTGGCAAGCTGGTTGTTACAAAAGTGAATGCCAAGGATCATTCCGTATTAAGCGGAATTGAATTTGAACTGCGTGACAGTAACGCTGATGTGATCGCCAAAAAAGTGACGGATCTAAACGGAGTGATTGAGTTTGACAGCTTGCCGTATGGCCCTTATACATTGGTAGAGACCAAGGCAGAAGGTTTCGTTATTGAACAACCTGAAACGGATGTACCGATTACCAAACCAGAAACTCTATTAACGATTGAAAATAAAGAAAATGACCGTTCCGTTAAGTTGGTTAAATATAACTCAGGCAAATCGCAACATCTGCAAGGCGCCGTTTTTGAATTACGTGCTCAAAGTGCTCTCATGGATGCCAACGGTGTTTGGGAATTCAAAGTGGTTACAGGCATTGATGAAGCCAAACTGATTACCAATTCAAATGGTGAGATTGTGCTGAAAGACCTGAAGCCCAATAAGTATCAGCTGGTTGAAATAAAAGCACCAACAGGGTATAGACTGGACCAAACGCCGGTTGAATTCGAGATTACGGATAAACAGACGGAAACCGTAGTGGTGGAAAAGATGAATATCGCCATTCCCGTACCGGGCGGGCCAAGTGAGCCTTATAATCCGGGAACGCCAAGTACAGGAACACCGAATCCAGGAACATCAGTGCCAGATCCATCAACACCAGAACCATCAACACCGGACACAACGGTTCCAGGCACGGTGGTAACGCCTGGAACTTCAGAACCAGAGGATGGGACGGATAATCCAACGGAGCCGGATGCTGGAGACTCTCCTTCCAATCCAGGAGAGTCGACTGTTGATGAAGAAGAGCCTTCAGATGTTGCCAATGCTGGCGATGCTATTAGCCCAGGAGCGGATCAAACATCCTCTCCTGCAGATACGAATGTCGCAGCAACAGAGGAGGAAAGGAAAGATGGTTCTTTCCTAGGCATGCTGCCTAAAACAGGAGAAGAGAGTACATGGGGACACACTCTTGTAGGGACTCTTATGATTATTCTCGGTAGTATGGGATACTTGTATCTTCGTCGAAGACAACAGATGAATTCGTAGACGGGAACATGTAACCTCGGACATGACTTTACATCTACACTAAAACACCCCCAGCATAAGCGCTTCGGAGATTCAGAATCACCGCGCGCATGCCAGGGGTGTTTTTGGTTTCTACAGCATGTTTATGGCAGGTCACGCTGAGCAACCTCTGAAGTCACTTGGACGGCTCTTATAATCAGCCGATGCGTTGGATTTACTAATGGATCACAGGTAATCAAGGTGAGCACCTGTCCCAGATGTGGATCCTCAAGTACGGACAAGTCCGTAGGCTCCACAACGGATATCTGATCCACTTTATATTGGATATGGGTCTGATCTGCCAGAGTGACTTTAATCCAATCACCAATCTCCAATTCTCCCATTCGGTTGAACAGGCGTCCTTTTTTGTGAGCACGATGGGCAGCTATCGCTGCATTTCCTTCAGTTCCGATGCGGGCCGTCTCCACAAGATGCGTTGCTGCAACCTTCATATTGCTTTCGGTTGCATCCTCCAGAATGGGCAGTTGCACATCAATCTCATCAATTGTAATAACCCCCAGTGCATGGGGATAACCTTCCTGTTCTTTGTCTTCGGTCTCATCATCGATTGAGTTGGGATCCAGTCTTGCTTGTTCAAAAGAATCATTGATTTTAGTTAGGTCGAGTTGTAGCTGTTTCAGATCATCCATGACTTTGGCTTGCTGCCAGTCAAAATACTTTTCTTGCAGAAGAGGCAAGAAAAGAAGTAAGATCCCGAGAACAACAAGCATGGAAAAAAAGAATTTCATCATACGTGTACCCCTTTTGTCCCAAAATAGATTAACTGTTCTATTGTAAACATAGGGACATATACAAAACCTGGACAAATCAAACAGGCAGCCTTTTCTTTCGTTGAAAGAAGGAAGGCTACCTGTTTGATTTCATGGAGTAACCCCATGTTGATCGATATCATTATCTGGGCATAATTAATCTGGTGATGTTGTAAAATCACATTCCTGTAATGGTACAACTTTTGTTTTCTTAATAAATTTATAACCCAGCCATAAGATCAGGAACAGCGGAACGCTTAAATAGGCGACGAGGGCTCCGCTCCAATCAATTTGATCCCCCGTAAACGCCTGATAGTTCTGTCCAATAATGACGATGATACATAACACAAAAGCAAAGATCGGCCCAAATGGGAACCAGCGTGCACGGTAGGGCAGATCGTTTAAATCCCGACCTTGGGCTACATACGCGCGGCGGAAGCGATAATGGCTGATGGCAATGCCGAGCCAGGTGATAAACCCACACATACCAGATGCATTAAGAAGCCAGGTGTACACAATACCATCACCGAAAAGGGAGGCTAGAAAAGCAAGCATACCCACCGCTGTGGTCAAGAGAAGGGCATTCATTGGAATGCCTTTTTTGTTCAGCCGACCGAGGAAGCGAGGCGCTTTGCCATCCCGGGCAAGAGCATACAGGACACGACTTGAAGCATACATGCCTGAATTTCCGGCAGACAGTACAGAGGTCAAAATAACAGCATTCATGACGGAAGCAGCAATAGCCAGACCCGCTTTTTCAAAGACAAGAGTGAACGGACTAACTCCGATGTTATTCAGATCACCTTTAAGCAGATTCGGATGTGTATATGGAATGATCAGACTGATGACTGTAATCGCCAGAATGTAGAAGATCAGAATACGCCAGAACACTTGCCGGATAGCACGAGGGACATTTTCACGCGGATTTTCGCTCTCACCGGCTGCGACACCAATGAGCTCCGTTCCTTGGAAAGAGAACCCTGCAGCCATAAATACACCGAGAACCGCAAAGAATCCGCCATGGAATGGTGCGTCTCCAACAGTAAAGTTGCTGAATCCTACCGCTTCTCCACCGATAATGCCGAAGATCATGAGCACACCAACGGTAAGGAAGATGATTACTGTAGCGACTTTGATAATGGCGAACCAGTATTCCGACTCTCCATATCCTTTAACGGACAACACATTTAGTGCAAAGATTAATACGAGAAACAACAGACTCCACAACATGGATGAACTGTCAGGGAACCAGTATTTGATGAGTACGGTTGCGGCAGCGAGTTCTGCCGCAATGGTGACGGCCCAGTTGTACCAGAAGTTCCAACCCATCGCGAACCCAAGGGCCGGATCGACGAAGCGGGCCGCATACGTATTGAATGAACCGGAGTCGGGCATGAAGGTAGCCAGTTCCCCGAGACTGGTCATTAGAAAGAAGACCATAATGCCGACGGCAGCATAAGCAATCAGTGCACCGCCGGGGCCTGCATTGGAAATGGCGGTTCCGCTTGCGAGGAACAGTCCAGTACCAATGGATCCACCGAGTGCAATCATGGTCATATGCCGTGCGCGTAGTCCTTTTTTCAGGGTAGGTCCTGTTGTAGTTTGGTTGTTGCAGTCTTGCATGGAAACACTCCTTCTTTCAGCGTACTAATGGGTTCAGAACAATGGAAAAAAACACAAAAGACCGCAGGCATTAGCCTGCGGTCTTTATTATCAATCGTCCGCACCTCGTCCCAAATGTTTAAGATAGCTCAACACAG
This sequence comes from Paenibacillus sp. BIC5C1, assembly GCF_032399705.1. NCBI lineage: Bacteria > Bacillati > Bacillota > Bacilli > Caryophanales > Paenibacillaceae > Paenibacillus > Paenibacillus sp. BIC5C1. The sequence goes on along the minus strand of NZ_CP135922.1, from coordinate 6,027,308 downwards.
AAGAAATCATACCCTCCTAGGAAGGCACATCATGCATCTGTGACAGTTCTGCACCTTTCGGCAACAGCCCCAGCCGCGCTGGACAACGTAAGGAACCGTCCTGCGGGCTTCGGCGGGTGCACCTTTCGGCTGAATTCATAAGCGGCTCCTTAGCGCCTCCTTCAGCGTACTGATCGCACCCGCGACCTCTACCTCATCATCATGGATGAGGTGTATCTATTGTCTATGAAATTATAAATCACAGAACGTAACACTCAATGTTCTGTTGAGTAAACAGACAATCAGTATAACCCCCATGGTATTCCAGTGCAATAACAATTGTTGGATATGAATCGAAAGGACTACTCCGACGTCTTGTTACGCCCAGCCATCTGCTGCCATACGGTTCCGGCTGCCTGTTCCCCGGATTCAATCCGTTCCAGTGCCATTTTGGCTTGCAGGCTGACTTCAAACTCAGGATCTTCGGCTGCCTTCCGCAGAGCTTGCTCAGCTTCTTCGGTTCCCACTTCGTACAAGAAGCGGGCTGCACGCCAGCGTACAAGCTTGCTTTTATCGGATAACGTAGCTGTCATGGCTACAGTTGCTGCAGGATCCCCGATATCGGAGAGGGTATCTCCGGCAGTCCGACGTACAGCGGGTGAACTATCCTGCAGAGCTTCGTACAGCAGTTCCATCGCTTCCGGTGTGCGGATATCACCTAGATATACAACAGCCAGCCTGCGAATCTGCATTTTATTATCATGAAGTGCATGGGCAACGAGTGGCAGTCGTTCCGCTGTAGGCTCCATACCATCAAATGCAGCGTAGCGAACATTCCAGTCCTCATTATGCAGAGCCTCTTCAAGCTCGGCACCATCCAGCTGACGGCGACGTTCCACGAACTCTTCAGAATTGGTGCCGTGCTCAATAGCTTGTTGAATTACGCGTTCCAGACGATCAGGCGGATATGCTGCTTCCAGCTCCTGTTCAACTTCTCTTGCGATTTCAGGCAATTCCCCGTAGCGGACGCCATAATCACTCAGTTTCCGTTCCTTGATCAGCGTAGCGCTGGCGACTTCAGTAACGGCTTTGACGAACCGATCCGAGAGCGAAATCCGCTCTTCCTTGGCACCGGCTTTGACTCGAATTTGCATCGGCACACCTCTGAAGAATTGGACGAATACCTGTGCTTCACCGAAGTGTTCACCAGAGGCATCTTCAGATTCAATCCAGTCCAGATCAATACCCTGCTGGCCAAGACGGCTTTGAACTTCGCCAAGAATGACGGACCAATCCGCATTTCCCTTGCGATCGAGCGCTACGAAGTCGGTTGTGTGGAATACACTTTTTACTCCGGGAATATGAAGCATCTGGCGAATAAACGCCGGAGCAGACCGTTCGTTATCCAGTGTATATGTTCTGCGGATCCCGTCCTCCAGACGTTCGTCCAGATGCAGCATCATCGTATTGGGACTGGGTGTTGGTTCAATGGAAACAATATTCATCGGTTCATAACCTCCTGTACCGGATTCATTCTTAAAGTTCCCGCAATGGACACGGGCATATCCCTATTTTACATGAATTGCCGCAAACTGCGAAATGGGTAATGAACCTTACACAGTTTGTGAAGAAGTACGAAGATAGTTAACACTTCTTTTATGTTCATTCATGAACATTTTTAAATGAAGATTGGCACAATAAGAAGAGAGAATGAACTGGAGGTTATTGCTATGGAACCCATTACCGTACTTTCGGACGGAAGTCGTGGTATTGATTATGACAATATGATTGAATTGTTGAATGAGTGGATAATAGACGAGCAGAGGGAGTCCGCAGTAAACAAAGAAAAGAAAGTGGATAGCAAGGGGGAGGGAGAATGGGGCAAAGCTCACTGCTGTATTGTCGATTATCAGGACGCCGGGCAAGCCGTTTCAGCATCAAATGCCATTCGGGCATTTATGCCTCAGATTCCATTACTGGTGATTACGGATTTTCAATGCCTTATTCGCAAGCGTCATTCGCAGCTTGTTACGGGCACAGGTCTGATGAAGATGATCCTATGGCACGAGAAAGAACCAGATAGGCTGATCATGGAAATCCAAAAATGGTTACATTCTTTTGCATACAAAACAAAAACAGCTCAGCCCTCAACTCAGTCGATGAGACGATGACAGAGAGAGGACATGAGCCATTATTTCATTCCGGCGTGTATTAAATGACGTATTTATATCCCGTTCCCCAAACCGTCTTAATATACCTTGGATTTTTGGGGTCGGGTTCAATTTTTTTGCGAAGACTGGAGATGTGTACATCAATTGTGCGGTCCAGATAAGCTCGTTCTGAGCCTTTAATTCGATCCATGAGTTCATTGCGGGTGAACACTTTGCCGGGATTTCGGTACAATTCCTTCATAATTTCAAACTCAATATGAGTGACCTCGATTTCAATGCCATCTACAAACAGAGTTCTTCTGTACTCATTCACACTGACATGTCCGACAACTTCAGCCGGTTTATCCTCTTTTATTGGCTTGTCCGGGTAAGATATAGCCGATCTGCGCAGTAATGCCTTAATACGTGCATCAAGCTCTTTCAGACTAAAGGGTTTACAAAGAAAATCATCTGCACCATTGTGTAATGCTCGGAGCCGATCATTCAGCATGGTGCTGGCCGAGATCATCAATATGGGTACAGTCGAGTGCTGGCGAAACGCATCAACCAGATCATTACCGTCTGTTTCAGGCAGCATCAAGTCAGTGACTACAATATCGGGCTGGAATCGTGGAAAAAGTTGAAGTGCTTCGCGTGCATGATGAACCCGTTCAGTTATGTAACCCTCCTCCTCAAGAAAGAAAGCAATCATGTCGGCCAGATTTTTCTCATCTTCTATAAGAAGAACTTTGATAGACATTGAGGTCACACTCCTGATGAAATGAATTTGTTAAGAAACTTCTAAAAAAATGGCGTAATTTGTATGGAAATGCTGCAAAAATTTTAATGTTTGTATTCCAGAATATAGGATGCATATGTAGAAAGTTCTATAGAGTTGAGGCCAAACTTCAGTATTTTACCATGAATGAAGAGCATTTGCCGATCATTCAAAATTTCCCAAAGCTACATTGAGTATTAATTACAGTATAATGTATCAGAACGGTTTGAGGGAAATAAAGTAACTCTTACGAGCTTTAATCCATAGGAGGTACCAACGTTGTTGTTGAATGCAAACGTAGAAATTAATCATAAGGACGGCTGCCTATGGACTACATAAGGGTAAATAAGGTGTTGGAGTGGATAGTAATCAAACTCCGTATTCCGTGGTTGGGTACGGCTATACTTATTATCCTGGGTACGTTGGGAACGATCTTTCCGTTGACTCTTTTTTACGGGGTACAGCTGTTGTTCGGCACAGCAGCAACTTTTATTGCCTTGCGCTTACATGGAGCCATATACGGATTCACTACTTTGATAGCAATCTGTACCTTGGGTGTGTTATTCGCGGGTCTAGTCCCAAATAGTTTTTTTATGATTGGCGCTCATACTATTGAATTAATCTGGATGCTGGGATGGCAGATCCGATGGAAGAATGGAAGTGTCATGAAGGCCAATGCTGCATTCTGGGTCGCGATGTTATTGCCAGTGACCTGTTATGGATACATTATGGGCATGAATCTTGAAGAATTAAAATATACCTACATGCATGTCGCTGTGACCAGTATGGTTAACGCGCTGATCGCAGGTATTGTGGTAGATTTCTGGATTACAAATGGCGAGTTGAAGTCGAAACGAACAGGAACCATTCCGCTCACACGAATTGCATTTAAATACGTCGTATCCTTTGTAGTCGTTGTCTCTCTTGTTCTATTATCGGCCGACAGTCGAAGACAGTTAGGTCAGATCAATAACTCCATTGTATCTAATCTAAAACACGCTGCGAATGCCGTTATCAAGGATTTAAATGATCAATATCTAACCGAAGAGAACATGCACCAGAGCATGGAACGTTATCATCATCTGCTCGATGTAAATGTCATCATTCTGGATCCAAATAATAAGGTTGTAGCTTCTGGACTGGATACGCTTCCGCAGGGAAGTTACCTGGATATCAACAAATATCGTTTTCTCAAGCCAGGGGAGAACAGTATCTTATTCCATTCTGGGGATGCTTATTATAGTGATGTGCTTACTCACTGGAAACAGGCATCGTTTATGTATGAAGCAGATATGACCACGAGTACCCCTTATCGAGTTTTTGTTGAGACCAACTCAGCCAATTATTACAAACGTATTGAGGCGATCTATCTGACTACGCTTCAATCTCTGTTTATCATTTTCGTGGTATCCATGATTGTGGCTGCTCCACTTAGCAAGAAAGTCGTAAGTCCAATGAAACGCCTCACACGGATGACAGGCTCCCTTCCCAGACTATTATTTCGTAATGGTAAGATGGATTGGCCGACCAGCCACGTTACCGAAGTGCAGATTCTAATTGGCAATTTGCGCAAAATGGCCGATGTGCTCCTTGAACAATTCGAGCAGATACGTCAGGACAAGCTTACGCTTGAAGATAGGGTCAGAGAACGAACCAAAGAGCTGAAGAATAGTGAAGAAATCAAACGGGCAATCATAGATTCATCTATTGATGCCATTATTGCTGTGGATTTAAACGGACTGATTATTGAGTTTAATCCGGAAGCCGAAAGAATGTTTGGATTGAAACGGGAAGAGGTTGTATTAGAAAAAGAGGCCCCATCCCTTTTTCAGGGAGCGAGCTGTATGGAAATCAAGGAAATGCTGAACCAATGTGAGTATATCCGGGGGAAACGGCATGTCATCGTCGAAGAGATTTCAGGTATTCGCCGGGATGGTTCCGTTTTTCCGATTGAGTACAAAATAGTAGAAATTCAGCTGGGCAATAACGAAATGCTGTATAACTTATTTATCAAGGATATTACCGAGCGGACAAGAGCTGAAGAAGACCGTGTACGTCATGCGCTGGCTCTGGAGAAGCTGAATGCGGAGTTGTTTCATGAAAAAGTTGCCATTCAGGAACAGCGGGATATCAGCGAGCATTTCATTGAATCGGTTCGGGAAGGACTGGTCATGTCTGATCGTTCCGGCACCATCACGATAGTTAACAGAAGAATTGAAGAAATGTTTGGTCTCGGAGATTTTTCGGGCAGATCTATCGTAGATTTAGCCAATGCCATTGATACCCTTGTGTTAACCGCTGATTTCAATTTGGTGGAGCAGACTCGTGCTTTTCTGAACGGAGAACTGGCCTTTGTGGAAGCAGAATTTATATTCAATGATGTGGAAAAGAGTGTATTTTCCCTATACATGAAGCAAATGGATGTTCCCGGTAAAAACCATGGATTTCTTCTGGTGTTCCGTGATCGTACGGAGGAAGAACGCCTGAATCGGATGAAAAACGAACTGATCAGCGTGGTGTCCCATGAGCTTCGTACCCCTGTAGCGACCATTATGGGCTATGTGGAACTAATGATGATGTATGATCTTCCCGCTTCACAGCGTCAGGACTTCATGGAAACCATTTCTTCGGAAGGTGCACGGCTGAGTAGTCTGCTGGATGATGTACTTGATATTCAACGTCTGGACAATGAAGGCATGACCTACCATAAGACGTATGTACCCTTGCTTGAGTTGGTTGAGGGTGTTGCTGAGCAATGGAATATGCAATCCATTCAGCGCATCTATGTACATGCGTTTAATGGAGACTTTTTTGCTTATGCGGACCAGAACCGGATGGTTCAGCTGCTGCATAATTTGGTTGGTAATGCAGTCAAGTACTCACCTGGAGCAGACCGAATTGATATTACGCTGTGGGAAGAAAAAGAATGGTTATGCATCGATGTACGTGATTATGGAATAGGTATTCCAGAGAATGTGCAGGACCTGCTATTTACGAAGTTTTATCGTGTGGACAATTCGGATCATCGTCAGATTGGCGGGACTGGACTGGGACTTTACATTTCACGCAAAATTGTAGAGGACCACCAGGGAACGCTTACCTTTATATCCGCACCTCACAAAGGAAGCACGTTCAAGGTTCGATTGCCTAAGCAAGACGAACTTTTGTAAGGCAAGAGAAGCCTTTATCTAATAGGATGCTTTTATCCTGAAATAGATAAAGGCTTTTTTTGTTTTTCAAAATTTTCCGGATAAAAAAACAACTTCTTTTGCAAACTGTCTATAGAGCCATAATTTGCATGCCATGCAAAAGGGAGGACGGCAGGTCTATGTTCCGTAAACAAGAGAAAACCCTTATTATCGTCTGCCTGGTGGCAGCCGTGATTGTGCTGTATGCCGTTGTCAAAAGTATTATCCGGATTATGAGTTATTGAGCCATACCGTCACACAGGCGATATGAAGTCGTACATAACGATTAAGTGAAAGAGGAGTGTAACCCCATGTCATCCCTGGACCCTGTTCTGCTCAGCCGGATGCTGACCGGTCTAACCTTGTTTGTGCACATCATTTTTGCCTCCATTGGTGTAGGTGTTCCGCTCATGATCGCCTTGGCTGAATGGCGCGGACTGCGCACCAATGATATCCATTACACCTTGCTGGCGCGCAGATGGGCGCGAGGTTTCGTCATTACCGTTGCCGTTGGTGTGGTTACGGGCACCTCAATCGGTTTACAGCTCAGCCTCTTGTGGCCGATGTTCATGCGGGTAGCGGGGCAGGCCATTGCCTTGCCGCTGTTTATGGAGACGTTCGCTTTTTTTGTGGAGGCGATCTTTCTTGGAATCTACCTTTACACATGGGACCGTTTCAAAAAGAAATATACCCATATGTTGCTGTTGATTCCGGTGGCACTGGGATCCTCTGCTTCTGCGATATTCATTACAACAGTGAATTCTTTTATGAACCAACCTCAGGGGTTTACCCTGATTAATGGCATCATGAAGGATATCCATCCGATTGCTGCGATGCTGAATCCAGCTACCCCGACCAAGGTATCTCACGTGCTCGCCTCGTCATACACATTGAGTGCGGGTATATTGGCAGGCATCGCCGCATTCAGCTTGCTTCGGGGTCGGGATCATGTGTATTACAAAAAGGCACTTAAACTTACAACGGTATGTGCGCTCGTATTTGCGGTCAGCACCGTCATGATCGGAGATTCTTCCGGTAAATTTCTAGCGAAATACCAGCCGGAGAAGCTGGCCGCTGCAGAGTGGCATTTCAAAACGATGACGAAAGCGCCGCTGGTCTATGGGGGGATTCTTGATGAGAACAATGAAGTGAAATATGCCATCGAGATTCCCTATGCACTCAGCATACTGGCGGGAAACAGACCGGATACGGAAGTGAAAGGGCTTGAAGAATTTCCGGCCGATCTGAGGCCACCGTTGTCCATTCACTATATGTTTGACCTGAAAGTGACGACAGGCGTGATCATTCTGCTGATCCCGGTGCTTTATGTGTTCCGCCGCTGGCTGCCAGGGCGCAAGCCTTATCCCAAATGGCTCTTGCTCGGCATCGTCCTGCTTGGGCCACTGGCCATGATTGCCATTGAGCTGGGCTGGATGTTCGCCGAGGTCGGCAGACAGCCATGGATATTGCGCGGCTACATGAAGGTGTCGGAAGCAGCAACAACATCATCCTCCGTAGGCTGGATGCTGGTTCTGTTTATTTTGCTGTACCTGATCCTTTGCTTCTCAGCTATTCGGGTACTCAGCAAGCTTTTCCGTAACAAGGAAGCAGAGAAGGAACTGGAGTCTCTCGGTCTGGAAGGAGGGATCGTGCATTGAGCTTTGAAATTGCAGGCATCGCGATCTTGTGGACGTTTTTGTTTGGATATCTGATTGTGGCTTCAATTGACTTTGGGGCCGGTTTTTTCAGCTTTTACAGCATATTAACCGGACACGAGAACAAAATTCATAACATTATTCAGCGCTATCTCTCACCCGTGTGGGAAGTGACGAATGTGTTTTTGATCTTTTTTGTGGTTGGTCTGGTCGGATTTTATCCGGATAGCGCTTTTTATTATGGGACAGCGTTGCTTGTTCCGGGTTCATTGGCGATTGTGCTGCTTGCGATCCGGGGCGTGTACTACGCCTATAATACCTATGGGAACCATGGGAACAACAGCCGGATCTACATGGCATTGTACGGAGCGACGGGATTGCTGATTCCCGCAGTGTTTTCCACCATTTTGGCGATATCCGAAGGTGGAATTATTGATCAGGTAGGTGATCAGGTTTTTTTTCGCTGGCGTGAGTTTTTGACGAATCCGTATACCTGGTCGGTTGTATTGCTTGCACTGGTAAGTGTGCTCTATATCTCCGCGATGTTTCTTTCCTACTATGCCAAGCGGGCAGAGGATGAGACTGCGTTTGAGGTTCTGCGGGAGTATGCACTCCTTTGGAGTCTGCCTACGATCTTTGCCAGCTTTCTGGCATTTTTGCAAATTAATAAACAGAATCCCGCACACTTTGAGCAGATGTTAAATATCTCATGGATGTTTATCGCATCTTTTATCTGTTTTGTGATCGCCGTCTCGCTGGTATGGAAACGTAAATATTTGGGCTGGTGTTTTATCGCCGTCATGCTGCAGTTTGCCTTTGCCTGGTACGGCTATGGGCGCTCACATCTTCCATACATTCTGTATCCGTACATTAATATTTACGACAGCTTTACGAACAAGACGATGGGTATTGCGCTCATTACGGCGTTCAGCCTGGGACTGCTGGTGCTCATTCCTTCACTCGTGCTCATTATGAAGCTGTTTCTGTTTGATGCCAATTATGTGCGAGGTAATGCTGGCAAAAAGAAAGGATGAGTCCGTTCATGCTTCCCAACATGCTGTTCGTCATGATTCCACGGTTGCTTCTCAGCTCTGACGCGGGGGTAACGGGTATTCCGGGTATAACGGGATTAAGTTTTTTTGAGACTTTTACGATTATGTACGCCCCACCACTGATTATCGTGGCTGCAATTGCGTTTTTGTTCGTCTACTTGGCGAAATGTAAAAATCCAAAGGATTGATTCGTTGGTACGTACTTTCCAATTCGGGGTAATCTTTTGTTAAGATACGAGGAGGGGAGGAGGGCCCTTTCATGCCGAAAATCCGTTATAACAACATTGATAATGTAAGTACGGACAAGACGCTGAAGGAATTCAAGCAATGGAGGGAGCAACGGCGCAGCAAAGTTAAGGATTATTCCTACACCGTGCCCAAGCACCCACCTGAGCTGGATTATCTGCACGCCAACCGGGCTGAAACCACGATTACCTGGATTGGTCATTCCACGTTTTTCATTCAATATCATGGACTAAACATCGTGACAGACCCGGTCTGGGCCGAAAAAATGGGATTTCAGCGCAGACTCGGTGCCCCTGGCATTCCGATTCAGGATATTCCGCCTCTGGATGTCATTTTGATCTCGCATTCACACTATGATCATTTGCATCTCGCATCGCTGCGGAAGTTGGTCACGGCCAAAACACTGCTCATCGTTCCCGATGGTCTCAAGCGCAAAATGGTGCGCAAAGGGTTCCATCGTTGTCATGAGATGAAATGGTGGGAACATATTACGCTTGGCGGTGTCAAAATAACCTTTGTGCCTGCGCAGCACTGGACGCGCCGAACCCTATTCGATACCAATACGTCCCATTGGGGCGGTTATGTATTGGAACAGAATCACCCGGCAGTCATTCCATCCGAGGAGAGTGCCGCGACGAGTGAAGACCGAGATTATAAAAATTCCCGAGCAGCAGGAACGGATGATCCAATAGAAACATCGGCTGATCATTCTCCTGGCGGTCCGCCAGTGATTTATTTTGTAGGGGATACAGGATACTTTCAGGGATTCAAAACGATCGGAGAACGCTTTGACATCGGAGTTACCCTGATGCCAATCGGTGCGTATGACCCGGAATGGTTCATGACATCCCAGCACGTGACGCCGGAAGAAGCGTTACAGGGATTTGTGGAAACGGGTTCCCAGCTTATGGTTCCCATGCATTATGGAACATTTAAGCTGGCGGATGACACACCCAAGGAAGCACTTGATCGAATGGAAGTGGAACGAGAACGACTGGGAATCAATGCAGAACGCATTCGGGTGCTGGGACATGGCGAGACGCTCCGCATCCGGCACGAAGAAAGTAAACAAGACTAACAAAAGTGATCTAGATATGCTAATGTAAGGGTATACCCGCATGAACGGTACATTTACCAAATCTTTAACGATTAAAAAGCGGCCAATTTTCGAATTTGCCGCTTTTTTGTGTTATAATATGGTGCCAGAATAGGCTTCGGGATATTGAATCCATGATTGATGCAAGTTGCTATTCATGCAGTATGCAGAATATTAAATAAAGGATGGTATGCTTAATGATTAGTACAAGCGGCATCACGCTCCGCTACGGAAAACGTGCACTTTTTGAAGATGTGAATATCAAGTTCACGCCAGGCAACTGTTACGGTCTGATCGGCGCCAACGGAGCCGGCAAATCAACATTTTTGAAAATTTTGTCCGGTGAAATTGAAGCAAACTCGGGAGAGGTGCACATCACCCCGGGCGAACGCATGGCCGTTTTGAAGCAAAACCACTTTGAATATGATGAGTATCCGGTTCTCGAAACTGTAATTATGGGCCACGGCCGTCTTTATTCCATCATGAAGGAGAAGGACGCATTGTATGCCAAAGCGGACTTTACTGAAGAAGATGGTTTGCGCGCAGGTGAGCTTGAAGGTGAGTTTGCTGAACTGAACGGTTGGGATGCTGAGCCGGATGCAGCGGCACTCCTGATCGGTCTCGGAATTGAACGTGACATGCATGAGAAAAAAATGGTTGATCTGAGCGGTAACGAAAAAGTTCGTGTCCTGCTTGCACAAGCCTTGTTTGGTCGTCCAAACAACCTGTTGCTCGATGAGCCTACCAACCACTTGGACCTCGAATCCATTCAATGGCTGGAAAACTTCCTCATGGACTATGAAGGTACCGTTATTGTAGTATCCCATGACCGTCACTTCCTGAACAAAGTATGTACACACATTGCAGATATCGATTTCGGTAAAATCCAGCTGTACGTAGGCAACTACGATTTCTGGTATGAATCCAGCCAATTGGCACTTGCTTTGCAACGTGATGCTAACAAGAAAAAAGAAGAGAAGATTAAAGAGCTGCAAGCCTTTATTCAACGTTTCTCTGCGAATGCTTCCAAATCGAAGCAAGCGACTTCGCGTAAGAAACAACTCGACAAAATCACGTTGGATGATCTTCGTCCATCGAACCGGAAATATCCGTTCATCAACTTCAAGCCTGAGCGTGAAGCGGGCAAACAATTGTTGACCGTTGACCGTATCAACAAAACAATTGATGGTGTGAGCATGCTGAATGATCTCAGCTTTGTGGTGAATAAAGGAGATAAAATTGCCTTTGTTGGCCCAAATGGTAATGCCAAATCGTTGTTGTTTGATATCCTTATGGGTGAAACCGAAGCGGATAGTGGCGAATACACTTGGGGTATTACTACAACTCAGGCTTATTTCCCGAAAGACAACTCCAAATATTTTGACGGAGTAGATATGAGTCTCGTGGATTGGCTTCGTCAATATTCCAAAGATCAGGATGAAACGTACCTGCGTGGATTCTTGGGTCGTATGTTGTTCTCAGGCGAGGAATCCCTGAAAAAAGCAAGTGTCCTCTCCGGGGGCGAGAAAGTCCGTTGTATGTTGGCGAAAATGATGCAAACAGGCGCTAATGCCCTGATTTTGGATGAGCCAACGAACCACTTGGATCTGGAGTCCATTACCGCACTGAACAATGGTATGATTGATTTTGACGGCACTATGCTGTTTACATCCCATGACCATCAGTTCATTCAAACTATCGCTAACCGGATTATTGAAATTACGCCAAACGGCGTTATTGATCGCCAAATGAGCTATGATGAGTATCTGGAAAGTGACGAAATTAAAGAATTGCGTAACAAGATGTATCCGGTAGAAGCTTAAGATAAGCTCATCTGTCTACATTGAGTATGGTTAACCTGGTTAACTATGCGTTTCTATAAAAGATAAAAAAGAACCACAAGCCTCCTCTGGAGAGTTGCGGTTCTTTTTTTTTGGTCATACATGGCGATCCTGTAGCCATAGAATCAGCTCATACAAGAGCTTTTTGCGGTCTAGGATCCGCCAGTACGGCGGCGTTGATTGTTAGGCTTTTTGTTGTTTTGGCTCTTCATTGCTTTAGGGCCGCCTTCAAAATAGGCACTGGATTGGTTACCCGTGTTTGCCTGTTCTTTCTTCTGAGCCAGTTTCTGGCGTATAGCATCCTGCAAACTGATCTTTTTCGGTTCGTTATTATCGCTCATCGTTATTTCCCTCCCGGTCTTACAGTAAGCCGTCCAAATTGGACGGGATGTACTCATTTTATACGTTTTACAAAAGCCCCACAAGGGCAACCTGATAAAATGCTGAAAACCTTCACTTTTTTGACTGGGCCAACATTTTTTCTCTTCACCTACAGCCCTGCGGTCTGGCAACTTTGTTTCGGCTTCCCTACAGCAATGCAGCTTAGCAACACTGTTTCTGTAGACCCACACAGTACGCATTTGGTAACATGGAACAACCGTAATACGAAACGTTAAAGGAGTGTCGCCCGGTTTGAACGCCTACGAAGAAATACGCAAAGGAGAGCGCGGAGCTTGGGTCAGTATTGTGGCCTACCTGGTCTTGTCTGCTTTTAAATTGATCTGCGGATATTTGTTTGCTTCCAGCGCTTTGCTGGCGGATGGTTTTAATAACCTTACAGATATAGTTGCGTCTGTTGCTGTATTGATTGGACTTCGCATATCCCAGAAGCCACCTGATTCCGATCATGCATATGGTCACTTTAGAGCGGAAACGGTCGCAGCCCTAATTGCTTCATTTATTATGGCCATGGTTGGCCTGCAGGTATTGGTTGAAGCGGTTCGTTCCTGGTATGAAGGGAACTTTGTAGCACCAAACCTTTGGTCAGCAGCAGTTGCCGTTGTCTGTGCGCTTGTAATGCTGGGCGTATATCGTTACAACCATCGTCTTGCCAAACAAATTAACAGTCAGGCTCTGATGGCTGCGGCCAAAGATAATCGTTCGGATGCTTGGGTCAGCATAGGGGCTGCGGTCGGAATCATTGGTGCCCAATTTGGACTTCCTTGGTTGGACAAAGTAGCTGCAATTGCTGTAGGTCTGTTGATTTGTAAGACAGCTTGGGAGATTTTCCGTGATTCAACACATCGTCTGACAGACGGATTTGATCAGAAAGAACTCACAGACCTAAGATCATCTGTGGCGCGAGTTCCTGGTGTAGAAATGATCAAGGACGTGAAAGCACGTGTGCACGGCAGTCATGTACTGGTAGACGTGGTTATTGAGGTGGATGGAAGACTGAGCCTGATCGAGGGTCATCAGATCTGTGACCGGGTTGAAGAGCGCTTGAAACGTTCACATAATATTATGCATGTACATGTGCATGTGGAGCCGAAGATGGAAGAAGGCACGACGGGAAGCCCTTGAAATCGGGAGGGACAAACCGGAAATAAGCGCATTTGAAATGAAAAAGAGGACAGCCGCTGCCTGCGTGCTGTCCTCTTTACTTATCGTTAGAACGATTATACGATACTATTGAATAGCAACGTGGATCCAAGCTTTACCTTTCCACGTATATACTTGTACCCATTGACCACCATCGAATCCATCTACAACTTCACCTGTCGTATCGATGACTTGGGAACCCAGTGCACCGATTGGTTTGCCGTTAGGTGCATCATAGAACCATGTGCGCTCCAGCAGGTTAAGCAGCATCGTAGGGACCAGAACCTCATCTCCTGCTTTCACAACAGGCTCATCAAAGATTTTGTCATCCTTTGTTGAAGTTGTTGTTTCAGTAGTCGTTGAAGTACCTTCAGTACCCGTTGTGTCTACTGTTGTGCCAGTTACGGTCTCAGCTGTGCCTTCTACAGTGTCTACAGCAGGTTTGTTCACTTCAACAGCCGGCGTTGTTGTGGTTGCCTGTGTTCCCGTTTCTGGAGCTACCGTTCCGGTAACCGCTTCCTCAGCACCTGCGGCAGCGGCCATGGAACCCATCAATGTCAGAGCAGCAGCAAAACTTACGATTTTTTTCATTTGTTCTTCCTCCTCGGTTAGGTATGTAGTTTGTTGTCCTGTGTTAAAAGTAACCAAGCAAGCTTACTTATGAATCACAAATTATAACAATATTTTCTTGGATTCTCCAGTGTCAACTGGAGCATATGTGGGTATAAGGAGAGCCTGTAAATATCATACTTCGGTGGGAGAAAACCGGGTTGACTATGTCATAATGGTCCTGTTTTTATGATGTAATCGGGGAGAAGCGATGGAATAGACCAGAAGGGAGCGTAATACATAATAGAGATAAGTCGTAATGTGCAGAGGGAAGAATTGTTGCAAAAAAGAGATTAATGAACGCACAAAAGCCTACCGGCTTTTGCAAGCGCGATAGGCTTTTGTATGTATCGAATGCTGTTCATAATTGGGAAGCCCCATTCATCGCATTCGGCTGCGTCCCGTAATCAGGGAGATGACGAACAATACAACAAAGATGAAGAAGAGTACTTTGGCAATCGAAGCAGCTGCCTCAACAATACCGAAGAATCCAAAAATACCTGCAACAAGAGCAATAATTAGAAATAGTACCGACCATTTCAACATGGGTATCATCCTTTCGTTTATAGAACTTTGGTAGCGAGAAGTGTTCGTCTCACTGCCGTGTGTAGTTGTTCTTTAACCGAGGCCTTTCGGGTTGAAACATTGCGATATTTTACCAGGAGGAGTTGTTTTTACAGTTCATATCCTATTTGTTTCGCCTCCGAATGGGTCGGGTAACTAAGCAATAACAAAACCGATTTATACTGGAAAGTGAGGTTCTTTTATGATCTATCAAATTAGTGTGGCTTTAATTGCAATTGCATTTGCAGTGCTTGTATTCTTTTTAATTCGTACCTTGAAGTCCGCTCAGGGTTCACTCGACAATGTGTCACAGACACTGCAGGAAGTTCAGAAGACCATTGATGAACTTAGTTATGAAGTCAAACAGACGGTAAGGCATGCCAATGATATTACAGTTGATGTGCAGCACAAAATGAAACAAATTGATCCCGTTATGGAATCTGTACAAAACCTGGGAGAAGTGCTGAACGAAGTGACGGAAGCAGCCAAGCAGGTGTCATCCACTCTGATGGCCAAGTTCCAGACGAAACGCAGCAGCACTGAACAGAGCAAACATTCAGAAGTAGCGAATGTAGTACAAACACCGCCTGCTACACCGACAGATCGGACACTGCAATCCTATGAAGCTACATATCATGATGATGCCAAGAACGGAAAAAGCTGGCTGAAATATGTAGATGTAGCTGCTAATGTATGGCAACGTATGCGGAAATAGCATGACCGTTTTGTAATCAATAGACGTCTTCAGAGCGGTGATGAACCCAATGAAAGGGTGAGAATCATGATGAAACTACTGCTTGTTATGTTTAGCGTAATTTCTCCCTTTTCCGTTCAACCGGCAGCGGTACCCGCTGCTCATGATATGCAATGGACGGTAGTGGAAGAGGAGACACCAGAGATCATTCTGGCTGCTGATCGATCCGGACCTGTCCAACAATTTCGGACTCTGAATGACATTTCTCTGGATGACAGCGTCGATGATATTTTAGCCAATAAAGGCCAACCGGTTCATAAAGAACATGATCCATATCTAGGTTGCCCTGAGTACCAATTCAAAGATGTAACGGTTGGGTTCTGCGAAGATACAGGATTGGTCAATTATGTGCATATTGATGCTTCCGAGAAACGTCTGAAGCTTAATCAGGAATGGATTGATATGAATATTGAGGCCATTCGAGATGTTTTGGGCAAGCCGTATTATGTAGCAGAGGATGGAGAAGTATTTCTTAGAGGAAGTCAGGCGCTGAAGGTATATATGAAGCCAGGCTCCAATCATATTGAAGGAATAGACCTCTTTGATGAATCGGTTTCCTAGGATTGGTTAATCCAGAAACGTTTCAACCCGATATCGTATGGTTAAATACTAAGTAGCTCGATAAAGAAGATCAATCAGAGGAGAGTGGAAACGATGAATTCAACCAATGCGCAAGCTTATGCAAAAGTGGTAGAAAACGGAGTCCAAGCGGTAGAAGCGGTGAAAGAGTTGCAGATTACCGGGTACCTTGCTGATCATATCTTCGTTCTAGCCCATGAAAAGGATCGTACAGATCGAATTGCCGATACGGCAGATGCCAAAGAGATTGGCATCAAGGAAGAAGGCGTATTTGATTCCTTGGCGAATCTGTTCCGCTCCCGCGGTGATGAACTACGGGCCAAAATTGTTTCGATGGGCTTCACCGAAGCTGAGGCAGATTTTTACGAGAGTGAACTCGATAAAGGCAAAGTACTTGTGATTGCCAAAAAGAAAGAATAGCTTAGCCGATACAAACACGTAAGCTGGAGCCTTCTGAGAATGGACAAGCTTCAGAATTAAGTATTTTGCATCATTCAAAGAGCTTTCAGGTAATGACGCAGAATGCTTAACCAAAAACATAGATAAGGAATGGGGATATCCCCATTCCTTATCTATGTTTTTGCAAGTTTGGAAGCGGGATCAGAACGCAGCAAAAACAGGGTAACAAAGCGGGGGAATTCTCCTGCGATGGTGCCATTTACTGATAGAAGTTTTGTGATAATACGATTATAGTTATACTAGGAATTATTATGTCTACCGCTGTGTTGTATGCGAAATTTGTATAATTAAGGTTGTTATCTGACCTGATAAGAATCGACAAACCCGGACGCCACAGATAAGGAGATAGAAATGAGAATACTTATTGTTGACGACAATCCGACGAATGTCATTATCATTCGAGAAATTCTGAAAAAAGAAAATTATCGTGACATTGTAACGGCAAGTTCTGCTATGGAGATGTTTGAAGTCCTAGGGATTGGTGAGGAAAACAATGAACTTCGTCCCAAGCCGTCGGATATTGACCTGATTTTGCTAGATATGATGATGCCGGAGATGGATGGAATCGAAGCATGCAGTATTGTGCAAAAATTCGAAAATCTCAAGGATATACCTATTATTATGGTAACCGCGATCGGAGATTCCAAGAAATTGGCCGAGGCGCTGGATGCAGGGGCATCCGATTATGTGACCAAACCCATTAACAAAGTCGAACTGATGGCTAGAATCCGTCTTGCGCTTCGTCTGAAGCAGGAGAAGGACTGGCATAAAGAGCGTGATCAGCGGATTCAGGATGAGCTGAAACTTGCGGCGATGGTACAGAATGCTGTGTTAAGTCCGGCTATTGAAGATCCGTTGTTTCACGTCAATGCCATATATAAACCTTCGTTTGAACTTGCGGGTGATTTGTATTCATGGTACCCGCTTGGTGAAGGCAGATATGGAGTCCTGCTGTTGGATATGATGGGGCATGGGATATCTTCATCCCTATTTACCATGTTCATTGCTTCCGTATTGAAAGATACGGTTACAACGTATGTAGACCCGGAGAAGGTTATTCAGGAGCTGAATCGACGCTTTAATCAGTTGCATTTGGAGAAACAGCTGGTGCAGTACTATTTTACAGCGATATATTTGGTCGTAGATACACGAATGAAGCGGATTGATTATGTTAATGCAGGCCATCCGCCAGCACTCTTTTTCCGTCACGACGGAAGTGTGACAACGTTTGACAGCGTCTGCTGTCCTGTAGGCTTGTTCGACAAGATGGATATTGAACCACAGACCATTCACTACGAAGGCGATGGGCACATTGCACTTTATACGGATGGGCTAACAGAAGCCGTTCAGGGCGATCAGGAAACGCAGCAGGCGTTTCTGAAGGAAAAACTGGCGGGTTCCCACCAATGGGATGAAGCGGCCATGCAGGCTTTGTTCTTTGATGATGAAATTCCACAGGAGCGGGATGATGATAAATGTTTGGTGTGGATTACCTTAAATAAAGGGGTCGAAGCTGAATGAAGATCAGAAATAAACTGCTGATTGGCTTTACCGCTCTGATGGCCATCATGATTGTACTTACGTTTGTGAGTTACGAACGGCTGAATAGCAGCAATCAACAGATCGATCAGATGTATCAGGAAAGATACCTCAAAGTCAGATATACTTCTGCTGCACGTGGAGAGGTCAATGATATAGCCAAAGTGCTCGCTAACTTGTTGCTGAATCCCAATAATTCGATTAGTGCCGCAGATGGTGATCTGAAGGAAATGCAGGAAAAGGGCGAACGTTACCTTGAAGAAGTGCGAAATCGGGCGGACAGCGCACCAGAGCATCAACTGGTAGATCGAGTGAATACGGCTTGGGAAGCCTACAATGATTATGCCGCAAAACAGGTCAGTTTTATGTCTCAGAATCGGGCAGAGGATGCCAATAACTACCGGAATTCAACCGGTTTAGCAGTGCAGAAGGAAGCTGTAGACAGCCTGAATGCCCTATCCCGTTACCAGGACCAGGAGATAGATACCGAGATTAAAGATGCGAACGCAGCCTATATGCGCGCGGTACAGATTACAGTAGCCATCATGATTGCCGGATTGCTACTCGCGTTGGGTGTCATTATGTGGGTACTGCCAAGTATTACACGTGGGTTGAATACCGTATCCATGATGATCACCAGCTTTGGCAAAGGCCGTTATCGAACCATTCGCCGCATACAGGTGAAATCTACCGATGAGATTGGTCAGATTGCCAGTGTGTTCAAGGATGTCTCCAGTGATTTGGAAGAGAAACTGGAAGTCGAGAAAGCTTATTTACAAGCACAGCAAGATCAGAACTGGATGAGTTCCAACATTGCCAGAGTTCCAGAGTTGTTGCGGGGTATAGGGTCGATTCGTCAGATCTCGCAGATGTTTATCAGTGAATTCACACCTGTACTTGGAGCTCAACTGGGTGTCGTATACCTGATCGATGAAGAGAAACATCCGGATGAATTGAGACGTTATGGTGCTTATGCGTTTGAAGAGAATGAAGATGTTGGCAAAGAGGTATACCGGATCGGCGAGGGATTAATCGGACAAGCCGCATTGGATATGACGCCTATTATTCTCGAAAAAACCCCAGAAGATTATGTGAACATCGGTTCAGCAACCGGATCATCGCGTGCTTCTGGTGTGATGATCTATCCTGTCGTATTTGAAGATGAACTGATTGGCGTTGTCGAACTGGCATCGTTTGAAGGGTTTACCAATTTGCATACACAGTTGTTCTCGCAGCTGATTATGAATTTGGGCGTTATTCTCAATAACGTTCGTCGTCGTTTGCGAGTGGAGGAACTGCTTCGTGAATCCCAGGCGCTTACTGAGGAATTGCAGGTGCAATCTGAAGAGCTTCAGACGCAACAAGAGGAGTTACGCCGTTCCAATGAGAATTTGGAAGAACAGACGGGAGCCCTCAAACGTTCTGAAGAGCTGTTGCAGCGTCAACAGGAAGAGTTGGAGCACTTCAATACCGAGCTAATTGCGAAGACTCGTGCATTGGAAGAACAGGTGCGAGAAGTGGAAGAGAAAAATGACGAGATTGAGAAAACCAAAACACAGTTGGAACAACAAGCGATGCAATTGTCGATGACGAGCAAGTACAAGTCGGAATTTTTGGCAAATATGTCGCATGAATTGCGCACACCACTTAACAGTCTTTTGATTCTGTCCCAATTGTTATCGGAGAACAAGGATGGAAACCTGAGTGTTAAACAGCAGGAATATGCCCAGACGATCTATATGTCAGGTGCGGATTTGCTGAAAATGATTGATGAAATTTTGGATCTGTCCAAGGTGGATGCGGGCAAAATGGATATCAATTATGAAACGGTGCGGATGGAAGAGCTGACCAGCTTTGTTCAACAGAATTTTGGCCCAATGGCGAATAAAAAAGAACTCAACCTGAACATTGAGTTCGACAGCAATTTGCCGGAATGGGTATACACCGACAGCCATCGCGTCAAACAGATTTTGCGAAATCTGTTGTCGAACGCGTTCAAGTTTACCAACCGGGGATCTGTAAGTCTGATTGGACGGAAAATGAAAACAGAAGAGCTTCCTGGGTACCTGAATACGAACCAGGAATATGTGGGCTTTACCGTTAAGGATACCGGGATTGGAATTCCATCGGACAAAACGGATCTGATCTTTGAAGCATTCCAGCAGGTGGACGGTACAACCAGCCGCAAATATGGCGGAACGGGCTTGGGATTGTCCATAAGCCGCGAACTTGCCCGCCTGCTTGGCGGTGCCATTCAGGTGGAGTCTTCCGAAGGTGTGGGCAGTTGCTTCACCTTGTTCCTGCCGGATAACCACGAAGAGGAAGTTCAGGTGGACGATGCGGCAAGAGAAGCCGCTGCTTCTTCTGAGGTTGAAAAGTCCGGAGGAGATTCACGGACGATGCGTTCAGGCAGACAGACTGTTCTTACGCCTGACCCGGAAAGCAGTTCGTTCTTGGAACTGCCTCAATCCGACTCACCCGTGCCTGTACAATTGGAGGATGATCAGGAGAACCTAGTGGAAGGTGACAAGATTCTCC
Source organism: Paenibacillus sp. BIC5C1 (assembly GCF_032399705.1). Classification (NCBI taxonomy): domain Bacteria; kingdom Bacillati; phylum Bacillota; class Bacilli; order Caryophanales; family Paenibacillaceae; genus Paenibacillus; species Paenibacillus sp. BIC5C1. The sequence goes on along the minus strand of NZ_CP135922.1, from coordinate 6,006,739 downwards.
TCATCATTGAGGACGATGTGAATTTTGCGCACATTTTGATGGATATGGCGAGAGGCAGAGGATTTAAGGCTATTGTGGCGCTTCAGGGAGACAAAGGACTCGAAATGGCCCGTCAATATTTGCCGGATGCGATCATCCTCGATATTCAGTTGCCTGTCATGGATGGCTGGGCAATACTGGGTGAACTGAAAAGCAGCTCGGCGACACGTCATATCCCGGTACATGTTATTTCGGTAATTGATGATATGAAACAAGGTTTGATGATGGGAGCCATTGCATATCTGAAAAAACCTTCCAGTAAAGATTCGCTGGATAAAGCTTTCTCGCATATCGAATCCTATACAGAAAATCAATTGAAACGTCTATTGATTGTGGAAGATGATGAAATACAGCGGAAAGCAATTATTGAACTGATTGGCCATGATGATGTCGCTATCACAGCAGTGTCCACTGGCAGTGAGGCCTTGAATGAATTACACAGCCAACGCTATGACTGCATGGTTCTGGACTTGATGCTGACAGATATGACCGGATTTGAATTGCTTGACCAGATTCGGGATGATCAGTATCTCAATGATCTGCCGATCATTATTTACACAGGTAAAGAGCTGGACAGCAAAGAAGAGATGAAACTTCGCAAATACGCGGAGTCGATTATAATCAAGGACGTGAAGTCACCTGAACGTCTGCTCGATGAGACGACCTTGTTCTTGCATAGGGTAGAAGCTAATCTGCCGGAAGACAAGCGCCGAATTTTGCAGAAGCTGCATAATAAAGAAACCTTGTTTGAAGGTAAGAAAATACTGCTTGTGGATGACGACATCCGTAATGTATTTGCCCTTTCAAGTGTACTTGAAGGCTATCGCATGGATGTCACCTTTGCAGAGAACGGCCGTGAAGCTCTGGAGATATTGGATAAAAACCCAGAAATCGATCTGGTATTAATGGACATGATGATGCCGGAAATGGACGGTTATGAGGCGATGACACGGATCAGACAGATTCCGAAATTCGAGAAATTGCCAATTATCGCCTTGACTGCAAAAGCAATGAAAGATGATCGTGGCAAATGCATAGAGGCTGGAGCATCTGATTATGTAAAAAAACCGATCCAAACGGATCAATTATTATCCTTAATGCGGGTATGGCTGTATTCGTAACCCGATAGTTTGGGTAATGAAAGACAATACATCTATATGCAAGTAACAAATGAAGAAGTGGAGAGAATATATGACACCGTGGGAACCTACCGAGGCGGAGGCAGAATCGATCCGCATGCCGCAAGATGAAGAGCGTGAACTGATCGAGATCGAATTGCTGTTGGAAGGTATGCACCGTTTATATGGATATGATTTCAGGAACTACGCGTTACCGTCTTTAAGACGCAGAATCTGGCATTATGTACATGCCGAGGGGCTAAAGACCATTTCCGGTTTACAGGAGAAGGTGCTTCATGACCGTTCTGTATTTGATCGTTTTGTACAGAATTTGTCCATCCCTGTAACGGAAATGTTTCGTGATCCAACCTTGTTTCGGTTCTTCCGGGAACAGATTATACCTGTACTGAGAACTTATCCATATATCCGGATATGGCATGCTGGCTGTTCTACAGGAGAAGAAGTCTATTCCATGGCGATCATGCTGCATGAGGAAGGACTTTATGACAAGGCAAGAATATATGCAACAGATATGAATGATCGCTCATTGCAGCAGGCCAAGGAAGGCGTATATGGCATTGAGAAAATGAAATTATATACTACTAATTATCTGGAAGCCGGGGGCACCCGCGCATTTTCGGAATATTACACCGCGAAATATAATTCCGTTATATTTCATCCTTATCTACGGAAAAATATTATTTTTGCCGAACATAACTTGGCAACAGACCGGTCATTTAACGAGTTTAATGTAATCTTTTGCCGCAATGTCATGATTTATTTCAATGATGAACTGCGGAACCATGTACATGGACTTTTCCATGAAAGCTTGAGCCACTTCGGCATCCTTGTTCTGGGGTCCAAAGAATCGATACATTTTACGGAATACAGCGATGCCTACGAGCCGTTAGACCGGACGGAAAAAATATACCGGAAGATTAAATAGGGGGTTAGGCTTAGTCATGGGGCTCAATGAACCAATCCACATATTATTGGTAGATGACCGCCCCGAGAACCTGCTCGCTCTCGAAGCGGTTCTGGAATCGGAACAGTACAAGCTCGTCAAGGCAACCTCCGGGGAAGAGGCACTTCGCTGTTTGCTGAAAGACGAATTTGCGGTCATTGTACTGGATGTGCAGATGCCTGGCATGGACGGAATTGAGACAGCAAAACTAATCAAGGCGCGTGACAAGTCCAAAGACGTGCCGATCATCTTCATCTCTGCAAATAGCAGAGAAGCAGAGCACTTATTTGCAGGTTATTCCGCAGGGGCCATTGATTATATGGTCAAGCCGTTTATCCCTCAGATTTTGAAATCCAAAATCGAGGGCTTTGTAGAAATGTTTATCACGAATAAACGTTTGAAAACACAGACGATGCTGCTGCATCAGAAGACACAGGAATTGGAGAAAATGAACCAGCAGCTCGTTCAGGCCAAAGAGGAAGCGGAAATTGCTGCAAACGCGAAGACCGAGTTTCTTGCCATGATGAGTCATGAGATTCGTACGCCGATGAATGGCGTTATCGGTATGGTTGATCTGTTGATGGAAACGGATCTGAAAGAAGATCAGAAGGAATACGCGGACATTGTACGTCGCAGTGCCGATGCACTCGTTACCGTGATTAACGATATCCTTGATTTCACCAAGATGGAATCCGGCAAAATGGAGCTGGAAGAGCATCCGTTCGAACTTGTTTCCTGCATTCGTGAAGTACTGAGACTCTTCGCGGTTGAAGCTGGCAAAAAGAATATTGAGCTGGAATATTTCCTGGAAGATTCGGTACCCGAACTGATCTATGGAGATATGGCAAGGCTGCGCCAGGTTTTATTGAATCTGATTGCCAATGCCATCAAGTTCACGGACCACGGTGGCGTGTATCTAATCGTATCCGTTAATGAGGAAAAAGACGGACGAATGACGCTGGAGTTTGCTGTAAAAGATACAGGAATAGGTATAGCGCCAGACAAAGTAGATCGTCTATTCCAGCCGTTTTCCCAACTGGATACATCCATGACGCGTAAGTATGGTGGAACCGGACTGGGGCTTGCTATATGCAAAACGCTCGTTGAAATGATGGGTGGAAAGATATATCTGGATACGTCGGAGATGCGTGGTGCTACGTTTGTATTTACCATTCAGGCGCAGCGGTATGTTGAGACTGAGCTGACGACAGGTATGGGGGAAGATCAGCTTACGGACATTAAAAAAAATTATGAAATGCATCCAAGCGTATTAATCGTTGATGATCACCCTATTAATCAGAAACTAATGTCTATTATGCTGGGCAAGCTTGGACTCGTCGCAGATATCGCCGAAGATGGCAAGACGGCGCTGGAGATGGTTTTGGCGAACCGTAACTATGATTATATATTTATGGATTTGCAAATGCCCGTGATGGATGGATTGGAGTGTACTCGCAGAATTCGTGAGAGCCTTCCTCAAGACCAGCAGCCGGTTATTGTAGCAATGACCGCTAATGTCATGGATGGTATTCAGCAGCGATGTTCCACTGTCGGTATGGACGATTACATCAGTAAACCTGTGAAAATGGGCAATGTGAAACAGAAGTTGTCCCGATTTCAGGAAGAAAGGCAAGGGTTCAAAACCAACGCATCAGCCATAAATCAGGCCAATTGAAATATTTGCTAATTCGATTACTGTTTCATATGTGCTGTAGATGGGTTATTAGGTAAAGAAACCATTGATCAGGAGAGAGATGTCTAATGAATACAAATAAGAATGAAAAATTCAATGCAAGAACAGAAACACATGACGGCGTGTGCACGGTGTATCTGACTGGCGAACTGGATTTGTCAGTTGCTCCTGAATTCCGTTTGGTAATGGAGCCGCTTGTGGACAACAAGGAACAAGATTTGATCATTAACATGCAAGACTTGAAGTACATCGATAGTACAGGGATTGGTATCCTGTTATCTGTTCTGAAAGCACGGCATGGAATGGAAGCTCGCTTTGAAGTACAGGAAGTTCCTGCGCAAATTCAGAAACTTTTTGATATGACGGGTATTGCCAAATTCTTTGTCTCACAGAAGAATTCCCAATAGGAAAGGATCGAAAAAGGAATGAATGCAGAAGTTCAAAGAGTCACCCTTAATTTACCGGCGACAGCTGATTACGTTGATATTGTAAGACTCAATCTTTATGGTGTTGCGTCCAAAATGGGATTTTCTTATGAGGACATTGAGGATATGAAGGTTGCTGTATCCGAAGCCTGTAATAACTCTGTACTGTATGCTTACTCACACGAAGGCGGCATGGTCGAGGTTGTGTTCGAAGTGGATAATGACACGCTGGCTATTACCGTCAAAGATGAAGGAGCCAGCTTCGAGAACATTAATCCCGCGGTATCCCGTGCAGGCCTTCACGACAAAGAGCTGACAGATGCCCAAATCGGTGGACTTGGTTTCTACCTGATGCAAGCTCTGATGGACGATGTCAGTGTGGAAAGTGAGACGGGCAAAGGTACGAAAGTAGTACTCGTAAAACGTCTTGCAAGAAGTGAGGAGAAAGTATGAATGAAAAAGTGACTCCCCCAGAGTCCATGTCTGAAGCAATAGGTTTGATCTGGGAATACCAGCAAACCCAGGATAACGAAATTGCAACAGTTCTTATCCGCAAATATGAACCGATGGTGAAGATGGCAGCGGGTAAAATTGCTCGGAATCGACCCGATCTGTATGAGGATTTGTATCAGACCGGGCAGATGGCCCTAATTCGTTTGCTTAAGCAATACGATATCAATCTGGGTATTCCGTTTGAACCTTATGCCATGAAGAGCATGATCGGTCATATGAAGAATTATTTAAGGGACAAGTCCTGGTACATTCAGGTGCCCCGTAGAATTAAGGAAAAGGGAGCACTTGTCCAGCATGCTATCGATGAATTAACAGTGAAGCTGGAGCGTTCACCAGGTGTGAACGAGATTGCTGAATATCTGGACTTAACCCCTGAAGAAACCATCGAAGTCTTGGCTGGTCGGGAATGTTATCACTATGTGTCACTGGATTCTCCACTATCACAGGATGAGAGTGCAGCCACTTTAGGCGAACTGATCAGTTCTGATGTGAATGACTTCGATTCGGTTGAGAAGCGGATGGACTTGCAGCAGGCATTGGGACAATTGAAGGAACAGGAACAAAAAGTGCTTATTTTGGCATTTCAGGATGGTCAGTCGCAACGGGCAATTGCTCAAAAATTGGGAGTCTCCCAAATGAGTGTATCCCGTATCCAGAAGCGAGCCACTGAGAAATTAAAACAGATTATGTCGAATGCCTCATTATTATGAGATGTAGATCGGTGACGATATTGAGCACGGCATAGAGAAGGACACGTGATTCCAATGGAATGCATACGTGTCCTTTTTTGGATCAATGATTTTATAATGAACAGTATGAATGCAGGAGTGGATGTTTGTGATTGTGGATAAAGTCAAGCTGGAAGCGCGTCGGGAAAAACTTACATACTCGGACCATTGGGAATGGTGGGATTGGGTGGCACCTGATCAGGAGAGTATGGCTGATGCCTTGGAGGAACTAACGAGCGCATTTCCGGAAATGCAGTACTGGCTTCACAAAATACCAGAGGTAGAGTCCAACTACCTGTCCGTCCGCTTCATAAACGGAACGGAGCCCGTGATATTCGGGTCATTATTATATGCGGTCAAAAATGAAAGAAACGATCAACGTAAAGATAATCAGATGTTTTTCTATGTAGATCAAGAAAGACTGGTTACCCTGAATGTAGACGACAATACCAGAGGTATTATGAATACAGGCGAACGTGCAGCCATGTTACAACAATGCAGTGAAGCAAGGGACGGCATGTTTGTGCTCTTTCGTGCGATATTGCATTATTACCATGTAGGTATGGATCATTTTGAGATGAATCTGAGGGAATTGGAGCGGACGATGGAATCCCGCAATGCTCGCACGTTGATGGATCAGATACTTGCGGCCAGATTTGAGCTGTTGTATTGGAGCAATCTGTTCATTCCGTATTCCGAGTTGATGGCTGCCGCCAGGGAAGCCTATCTGGATGAAATGAAAGAGAATCGCTTTTTCCAGCAGCTTCAGCACCGGATCGAACGGATGGAGCGTTTGTTCAAACATTATGAGACAGAGATTGATACACTGATCTCCATTGATAATGCCATTTCAGGAGTGCGGGGCAATGAGATTATGAAGACGCTGACCCTTGTAACCTCTGTATTCACACCCGCAACGGCTGCAGGAGCCATCTGGGGAATGAACTTCGAAAATCTGCCTTGGATCAACAAAACATGGGGTGTTGTACTCGTCCTTGCACTCATAATCATTAGCATGATCGGCATGTATGTATGGATGATGATGAAAGGTTGGACAGGGGATCTGCTCAAAGTGAAGTCTTCTCAGCCGTCGGCCAAAGAAACAGAGAAGCGTGACAATGGCAAACGAAGGCGCTGACTTTGCAAACCTCACCCTGTGCTTTTTATTTTTTGTAATCTTCAATGTATCCCAGTAAGTCAGCAATATATTGTCCCACAATTGGCATGTTTACGAATTGACTGAGAATAAAAGCGAGCAG